>NZ_JBKBLV010000004.1:106633-125962 GCF_046295235.1 Tabrizicola flagellatus | reverse complement strand
GAGCGAGAACTGGACCATGTCTCAGCCTTTCCAGTCGGGTCTTGCATAAAGGGGGCGGCTCGGCGGTTCGCCGGCCTTCTGCATCACGCAGCTTTCGTAGACGGCCGAGGGGTCGCGGCCCATCAGGTAGTCCGAGCTGATGTTCAGTTCCAGGCCGGCTGACTTGCGCCCCCCCGAGGCGACGCCGACCGAAACCTCCCCCCGCGGCTGCTTGGCCAGGCGGGCGCGCTCGAAGCATTGCCGCTCGGCCTCGGCCAGCGACATCGGGCCGCATGCGGTCAGGGCAAGCAGGGCGGCAACGGACAGGGCGGGATGCAGCAGCCGTTTCATCCTGTCACCGGACCGGAGGAATGCCATTGGCGGCAAAGCAGGCCTGTGCCGCAGGGCGCAGCGCGATCTGCCGGATCGTCGCCTTGGTCGCGGTTCCGGCCTCGACGCCGACGTCGCGCGCCAGAAGCCGAAGCTCGTCCTCGCTGGCCGCATCGAGGATGCATTTCGTGGCCTTCCGCGCCGGTTCCGCCGGCATGTCGATGTTGACCACCGGGAACACCACCGTATGGGCCGTCCGCTTCAGCGTGTCCTGCACCAGTTCCGCCGGATCGCAGGCGGCAAGACCAAGGACAGCGGCAAGCGAAACGGCCAGGGCGCGCATCAGAACTTCCTTTCCGCCGGGGCGATCCTGGCCAAGGCGATACCGCCCTCGGCTTCCGTCGTCAGAGGGTCGGTGTGGACTGGCCGGTAGTCAAGCCTGACCCGGTTGCCGTCCACCCAGGCCAGCGAATGTTTGCGCCAGTTCGCGTCGTCGCGGTGCGGATGGTCCTCATGTGCATGGGCACCGCGGCTTTCGGTGCGGGCATGGGCGGCATAGATCGTGGCGAGCGCGTTCGGCATGAGGTTGGTCAGTTCCAGCGTCTCCATCAGGTCGCTGTTCCAGACCAGGCTGCGGTCCGTGACCTTCAGATCGCCCATCCTGCCCGCGATCTCGGTCATCTTGCGCTCGCCCGCAGCCAGCGTCTCCTCGGCACGGAACACCGCCGCATCGGCCTGCATCGTGCGCTGCATCTCCAGCCGCAACTCGGCCGTCGGGATTGCTCCGTTCGCATGGCGCAGCGCGTCGAACCGGTCCAGCGCCCTGTCCACCTCGGTCTTGTTCGTCGCGGGAACCGGGGCGGCCCGGTCCACGACCTGACCCGCGCGGATCGCCGCCGCCCGGCCGAAGACCACGAGGTCGATCAGGCTGTTCGACCCCAGCCGGTTCGCGCCGTGGACCGAGGCACAGCCCGCCTCGCCCACCGCCATCAGGCCCGGGAAGATCGCGTCGGGGTCGTCCTTCGTCGGGTTCAGCACCTCGCCCCAATAGTTCGTCGGGATGCCGCCCATGTTGTAATGCACCGTCGGCAGCACCGGGATCGGCTCCTTGTGCAGGTCCACGCCCGCGAAGATCCGCGCCGATTCCGTGATGCCGGGCAGGCGCAGTTCCAGCGACTCGCGCGGCAGGTGCGACAGGTTCAGGTGGATGTGGTCCTTGTTCGGCCCCACGCCGCGCCCCTCGCGGATTTCCAGCGTCATGCAACGGCTGACATAGTCGCGCGGTGCCAGGTCCTTGTAGTGCGGCGCATAGCGCTCCATGAACCGCTCGCCCGCGCTGTTGGTCAGATAGCCGCCCTCGCCCCGCGCGCCTTCGGTGATCAGGCAGCCCGAGCCATAGATCCCCGTCGGGTGGAACTGCACGAACTCCATGTCCTGCAATGGCAGACCCGCCCGCGCCACCATCCCGCCGCCGTCGCCGGTGCAGGTATGGGCCGAGGTCGCGCTGAAATAGGCCCGGCCATAGCCGCCCGTCGCCAGCACCACCATCTTCGCGTTGAAGACATGGATCGTGCCGTCATCCAGCTTCCAGGCGACGACGCCCGTGCAGGCGCCATCGGTAATGACCAGGTCGATCGCGAAATACTCGATGTAGAATTCCGCGTTGTTCTTCAGGCTTTGTCCATAGAGCGTATGCAGGATCGCATGCCCCGTCCGGTCGGCGGCCGCGCAGGTCCGCTGCACCGGCGGGCCGTTGCCGAACTCGGTCGTATGCCCGCCGAAGGGGCGCTGGTAGATCTTGCCCTCCTCGGTGCGGCTGAATGGCACGCCGTAGTGGTCCAGCTCGTAGACCGCTTTGGGCGCCTCGCGCGCGAGGTATTCCATGGCATCGGTGTCGCCCAGCCAGTCCGAGCCCTTCACCGTGTCATACATGTGCCACTGCCAGTGGTCCGGCCCCATGTTGCCAAGGCTGGCCGCGATGCCACCCTGCGCGGCCACCGTGTGGCTGCGGGTCGGGAACACCTTGGTCACGCAGGCCGTCCGCAGCCCCTGTTCGGCCATTCCCAGTGTCGCGCGCAGGCCCGCGCCGCCGGCCCCCACCACAACGACATCATAGTCATGCACTTCATATGGATAGGCGGTCATCACATGTCCTGGTCGTAGGTTTCGGGCCATATTTCCCACGCAAAGGCGATGGGCAGGGTGTCGGGAAAGTCCTCAGGCGCGATCAGCCCCTGATCGGCCATCTGCATGGACGGGGCATCGATCGCGGTCAGGAAATCCCACACCCGGCCATAGGCCATCAGCGGGACCAGTTCTGCCGCAGGCAGGTCGAAACAGGCCTGCAACGCGGTCACCTCGGCGCTGGTCAGCGCGGACGTCAGGCTCTTGAAGCCCGGATCGTTGTAACCGAACCAGTCCGCCGCATAGCCGTCGGGTCCGCCAAGATACAGCACGACCGGCTCCTGCCCGCCGCACCGCGCCTCGATGCGCCAGGACGCGAAATCCTCCAGCACCTGAATCGAGGCCAGCTTCCCGCCACGGCTCGGGTTGAACCCGGCCGAAAGCTCCGGCGACATCAGCGCCACCCAGACCGGCGCACCCGTCAGCCTTGCTGCCGCAGCGTCCGGCCCATCACCGGTCCCGCTGGTCAGCGGATAGATCACGGTTCCCGGCGGAGCCAGCGCGGCAACCTCGGCGCGCAACTGCTCAAGCCCCCGGGCGCTGGTCTGGTAGATCATGTAGTCGGTGTATTCGGACATGGTCTACAGCGCCATGCGGGCCAGGGCGAACAGCCCCGTCGCGGCGATCACCCAGGCCAGCGAGATGACGAAGATGATCAGCATCTTCCGTGCCGTGCCCCGGGCATAATCCTCGATCATCGTTGTCGCCCCCATGGCGAAATGCCGCATGCCCACGACGAGGACCAGCGCCGTCAGAATCGCCGGGAAGGGGCTGCCGAAAGTCTGGACCACCGCCTCGCGGCTCTGGCCCAGCGCCCGGCCGAAGACATAGAGCCAGACCGGCACGAGAAAGGCCAGGCCGACCGAGGAAACCGTCATCGACCAGTGATGCTCGGTCCCGGCATGGGCCGCTCCGCGACCCTCGGCACGCTTGCGGGGAGTGATGTAGCGCATGGCAGCCTCACCGTACCAGAAGAATTGTGATCACAGTCAGCACGATCGAGCCGATGATACAGGCCCAGCCCAGCTTTTCCGCCGTGGGAATGTCCAGACCCTTGCCGGCGTCGTAGTAAAGATGCCGCAGGCCTGCCAGGTAGTGATACCACACCGCCCAGAGCGAGCCGGTGAACACCAGATCGCCGAACCAGCTGGTTGCCACCGCGTTCGCCGTGGCGAAATAGGCCTCCGAGGTCGCCGCCGCCAGCAGCCACCACACGCCCAGCACCACACCGGCGATCAGCGCGTGCCCGGTGATCCGCGTCAGGATAGAGGTCAGCATCGGCACCTGCCAGCGATAGATCTGAAGGTGTGGCGACAGGGGTCGCGCGACCTGCACGGGGGGGCGCTTTGCGTCTGCCATGGTCCGTCCTCACGTCTGGCGGCGCCGCCCGAAGACCGGCGCCAGGCTGTCACTCGTTCCTCTGCATAGCGCGGATTTCGCCCATGTCACGCGCGGATTGCCGCAACTGCAACATGTTGTCGCTATCGGTGGCGAATTTCTGGCGTTTGCGATCACAAATTTTCTGGGCGTGATCACACCTGGTGCGAGCACCCGACTCACATCGGCACAAGTGCCCAGCAGTCGAGGTCCAAGAGCACCTCCGGCAGGTATTTCCCGTCCGGCCCGCGCAACTCGCCCACCCGGCCTTTCGTCGCCACAAGCCGCAGCCGCAAGGCGCCGACCGAGGGGACCGAGGTCTCCGCCCGGTCCAGCACCTCCGACCAGGCCCGGACCGTATCGCCCGCGAAACATGGGTTCGCATGGGCACCGGCATTCAGCGCCACGATCATCTGCGCATTGGCCAGCCCATTGAACGACAGCGCGCGGGCCAGACTGATGACATGCCCTCCATAGACCAGCCGCCGCCCGTCCTCGCGCTGGCCCACGTCGAAATGCACCTTCGACGTGTTCTGCCACAGCCGCGTCGCCAGCAGGTGCTCGGCCTCCTCGACCGTCACCGCATCGACATGGTCGATCACCTCGCCGACCTGGTAATTCCCGCAGCGATGCGGCTCCCCCGCTAGCCCGAAGTCATAGCGCGAAAAGTCCAGCCCCTCGGGCACCACCAGCGCCTCAGCCGAAACCGCCGCTGTCAGTTCCGGCACATGGACCGGCACCACGACCTCCCGCCGGCGTTTGCGCACCATCACCCAGCGGACGTACTCCAGCACTGCATCTCCGTGCTGGTTGATGCCCTTCGTCCGCACCCAGACCACCCCCGTCGCCCCCGACGAGGTCTCCTTCAACCCGATCACCTCGCTCTCCGACCGCAGCGTGTCGCCCGGCCAGACAGGCCTCAGCCAGCGCCCCTCGGCATAGCCGAGGTTCGCCACCGCGTTCAGGCTGATGTCGGGCACCGTCTTGCCGAACACCGTGTGGAAGGCGATCAGATCGTCCAGCGGCGAGGCCCTCAGCCCCACCGACCGCGCGAACTCGTCCGACGAATACAAGGCCCCGCGCGCCGGGTAGAGCGCATGGTAGAGCGCCCGCTCGCCCGCCCCCACCGTGCGCGGCACCGCATGGCGGATGACCTCGCCCAGGCGGTAGTCCTCGAAGAACCGTCCCGGATTGGTCTTCATTGCTCGCCCAGCTTCAGCTCCGGGTGATAATCGCCCGCCACTTCCTTCACCACCGCCTGCCCGCAGCGCATCACGCCATTGGCCGCGTCGAAGGCGTAAGTGGGCGAGCCATGCAGCTCCCATCCCTTGTTCAAGGCCGCCGTCACCTTGTGACAGAAGGCCGAGGTGTCGTCCGCGCTCAAGAAACGGTAAAGCTTCATTCCCTCACCAAGCCCCTGACAATTCGCCTGGAATTGCCCTTCATCTGTCCGCAAATATCCCACGGGGTAGCCCTTTGGTTTCGCCATTGGCTCGAGAAACCAATGGGCTGGGGGGTGTGAAACCCCCGGTCCTGCCTCAGCCCCAGGGCGGCACGCCCAGCCAGTTGTGGATCAGCATCACCACGCCCATCACCACAACGGCCCCGATCACGGCGCCCGCTTCCTTGCCCATCGAGGCAGGCGCCGGCGGCGCGGGTCGCGGCTCGGCGCGGTTGATCAGGATGACCTCCACCACCGCCCAGGCCAGAAGCCCGCCGAACAGCACGACCGAGGCCAGATCGCCGTTCACCAGAAGATGCGCCACCGCCCAGGTCTTGACCGCCGTCAGCTGCGGATGCCGGATCACGCCGGTGATCCGCGTCTTCATGCCGCTCGCCGCGTAAAGGTAGAAGGCGAACAGCATCAGGAGGTTGTTCACATGCACCAGAAAGCGCGGCGGATACCACAGATCGACGTGCCCGACACCGCGATAGCCCATGACCATCAGCACCACGCCGGCCAGCACGCCGACCGCGACGATGCCCTTGCCCGGGTCGCCGACCCGCGCCCGCGATGCCGGCGCCAGCCGCTTCCACAGATGTGCCGCCCACCACAGCGCCAGTCCCAGAACGATCAGTGTCATGCGATGCCTCCAGCCGGTTCATCAGGCGCACACTGCCCTCAAACCGCCAGCGCCGCAATTGCCTCGGCCTTGCCGATCAGCGCCTCGGCGGTCGTCACATGCAGGTTCTCGACGATCCTGCCGTCCACGACCGCCACCCCCTCGCCCCGCGCCCGCGCCTCGGCATAGGCCGCGATCATCCGCCGCGCCAGCGCGACCTCCTCCTCGCTGGGAGCAAAGACCTCGTTGGCGATTTCCAGCTGCGCCGGATGGATCAGCGTCTTGCCGTCGAACCCCATGTCGCGGCCCTGCTCGCATTCGGCACGCAGCCCCGCCTCGTCCTTGAAGGCGTTGAACACTCCGTCCACGATGATGCGCCCCTCGGCCCGCGCCGCCAGGATACAGGCGCCCAGCCCCGCCAGCAGCGGCAGCCGGTCGGACCGGAACCGCGCGCCCAGTTCCTTGGCCAGGTCGTTGGTGCCCATCACCATCCCCTCCAGCCGGGGATGCGCCGCAATGGCAGCCGCGTTCAGGCAGCCCTTCGCCGTCTCCAGCATCGCCCAGAGCGGCACGCGCACCCTGTCGGCCACCGCGTCCAGGTCCGCAGGGGCGTTAACCTTGGGCAGCAGCACCGCATCCACCCCCGGATGGTCGCCGAACGCCGCCAGGTCGCCCGCGACCCACTCGGTGCCAAGGCCGTTCACCCGCACGATCCGTGCCCGCGCGCCGTAATCCGCTTCCCGCAGGACATGGGCCAGCAACTCCCGCGCCCGCCCCTTCTCCTCGGGCGACACGGCATCCTCCAGATCGAAGATGATCGCGTCGGCCGCCAGCTCCCGGGCCTTCTCCAGCGCCCGCTCGCGCGCGGCCGGGATGTACAGGACAGAGCGATAGGGACGGGTCACGACTCACCTCAGCGCAACATTCTTGCGCTTGAAAACACGGATCAGACACAAACGGCAAGATGAAATCTGCCGCAGCGCAGAAATCCCTTGGCAACCGCAGCGCGGGAACGCCGTGTTAACCGCCTGTCAGCCCAGGACCGGCAGCCTTTCACGCATCCAGACCGCCAGAAAGGCCCGCTCATGACCCAAGAGATGTTCGCCCTCTCCTTCGGCCTCGCCGCGATGCTCGCCGCCGCCGACATCGCCCACGGCGCCCCGCAATGCGACAGCCGCGAGGCCGTGACCGCGCTGCTCGCCGACCGCTACGGCGAGACGCGCCGCTCGGTCGGCCTCGCCGGTCAGGCCGCCGTGATGGAAGTCTACGCCTCGACGGAAACCGGCACCTGGTCGATCACCATGACCTTGCCCGATGGCAGGATGTGCCTGATGGCCTCGGGCTCGGACTACGAGGCGGTGACCGACGGCCTGCCCGCCGCTGGCGATCCCGCCTGAGGCCGGCACCGCCTGCAGGCCCGAAAGCCCGCTGAAAGGACATCCTCGACCGAAGGCCTGAATACCACGTTCCGCCGCAACGGCGTCCGCGCCGGGCAGGTCATCCGGCAGAAGATCCCGGTGGTCGCCACACAGACGAAGGCCAGCCCCTCGAACCGTCCGTCCCGCGCGGCAAGGCTGGCGTAAAGCGTATCGGTATCGGGCAGCATCCGTTCTCTCCTTCCGGGCCGGACCCCGGGCACTTCCCTCCCCCCTCGCGGGGGAGGGAGAGGGTGGGGGGCGCAGCGGTCACCGCAGGATCATGCTGCCACGCACCGGCTCCGCGATCACCCCCCGCCCGGCGGAAACCGCAGCTTTCGGGTCAGATCAGCCCGCGGGCGCCGTCCCAGATCAGCTTCAGCGAAATCAGCGCCAGCGCCCAGACCACCAGCCGGAAAAACAGCCGTTCCGGCATCAGCTGCACCAGACGGACCCCGGCGAACACCGCCAAAATGGCCGGCAGCGCCAGGACCGCCGCCGCCTTCAGGTTCGCCGGGTTCAGCTGGCCCAGAGCATAATAGGGGATCAGCTTCACCGCGTTGATGATCGCGAAGGCGATCGTCGTCGTCCCCGCAAAAACCGCCTTCGGCAACCCCAGGGGCAGCGTGTAGACCTGCCAGGGCGGCGCCCCCGCGTGGCTGACAAAGCTGGTGAACCCCGTCACGGCGCCCCAGAACAGGCCCGGCGCCACCTCGGCCCGCTTCGGGCTTGCCGCCACCGGCTTGCGCGCCAGGATGTTCAGCGCGAAGGCAAGACCGATCGCACCCACGACCAGCGTCACCGCCGCCTCGCTGACCAGGCTCGCCGTCGCCCAGCCGATGCCGATCCCGATCACCGCCCCCGGCACCACGATGGCCAGCACCCTTCGGTCGAAGGCATGGCGGTAGGCATACAGCCCGAAGACATCCGAAACGATGTAGACCGGCAGCAGCAGCCCCGCCGCCACCACCGGATTGATGACCAGCGCCAGGACCGGTACCCCCAGCATGCCCACCACCGGAACGCCGCCCTTGCCCATCCCCACCAGGGCCGCCGCGACCACCGCCGCCACCCAGAAACCCAGACCTTCCATCGCGCCCTCCGCCAGCGTTACCGCTAACCCCTTCCGCGCCGACCCGAAAGGCGGAAAATTCTGCATACAATAGTATACCAAAACTGCCCGAAGGCTGGACAGTCGCGCCATTAGCCGCTACCCACACCCTCGATTAATCCCAACGGAGGCTCCCATGGCCAGACCCAAGATCGCCCTCATCGGCGCCGGTCAGATCGGCGGCACGCTTGCGCACCTGATCGCGCTCAAGGAACTGGGCGATGTCGTCCTGTTCGACATCGCCGAGGGCACGCCGCAGGGCAAGGCGCTGGACATCGCGCAATCCGGCCCGGTCGAGGGCTTCGATGCCGCGCTCAAGGGCACGAACGACTATGCCGACCTTGCCGGGGCCGATGTCTGCATCGTCACCGCCGGCGTCCCCCGCAAACCGGGGATGAGCCGTGACGACCTGCTCGGCATCAACCTCAAGGTGATGAAGTCGGTCGGCGAAGGCATCAAGGCCCATGCCCCGAACGCCTTCGTGATCTGCATCACCAACCCGCTCGACGCCATGGTCTGGGCGCTGCGCGAATTCTCGGGCCTGCCGCACAACAAGGTGATCGGCATGGCCGGCGTGCTCGACTCGGCCCGCTTCCGCCACTTCCTCGCGATCGAGTTCAACGTCTCGATGAAAGACGTCACCGCCTTCGTCCTCGGCGGCCACGGCGACACGATGGTCCCGTCGGTCCGCTACTCCACCGTCGGCGGCATCCCGCTGCCCGACCTCGTGGCGATGGGCTGGACCACACAAGAAAAACTCGACGCCATCGTCCAGCGCACCCGCGACGGCGGGGCCGAGATCGTGGGCCTGCTGAAAACCGGCTCGGCCTTCTACGCCCCCGCGGCCTCGGCCGTCGAGATGGCCGAAGCCTACCTCAAGGACCAGAAGCGCCTTCTGCCCTGCGCCGCCCATGTCAAGGGCGCCTATGGGCTTGACGGCCTTTACGTCGGCGTCCCGGTCATCATCGGCGCGGGCGGGGTGGAACGTGTGGTCGAGGTGAAACTCGACGCCACCGAAAAGGCCATGTTCGACAAGTCGGTCGATGCGGTGAAGGGCCTCGTGACCGCCTGCAAGGGCATCGACCCGACGCTCGCCTGAGCCTATGTGACAAACCTGACCTTGAATGCGCAGCCCCCGGCTGCGCATTCTGCGTTTCTGTCCCAGTTAAAGGCCGTTGCCCATGAAAGCTGTCCTCTTCGCCTTCCTCGCCCTCGCCAGCCCTTCCGCTGCCCAGACCCTGTCCGAGGAGATCGGCGCCAAAGGCATCGCCCCCACGCTTGCCCGGCTCAAGGCCCAGCCCGAACCCGCGCTCGAAGACATCTTCGCCATCGGCGGGCTGCATTTCCTGGGTTCCGTCGAACGCGCCCTTCAGATGCAGTGGCGCAGCGGGGCCGATCAGGCCACCGGCAACGTGGGCGATGCGCTGGGCCTGCCGTTCCTGCGCCTGCCCGTGCCGCCCAACCCCGCGCCCGAGCCGTTCAGCGGCGCAGTGGTCAGCCAGGTTTTCGCCGGCATCGACGCCGACATGGCCGCCGCCCGCGCCGCCCTGGCCACCCTGCCGCCGGGCGAAGACTTCGGCCTGGAAATCACCTTCTCGGACCTCTGATTCGACATCAACCTGAACGGCACCCGCGAGCCTGAAGAGGACGCCGTGGCCATTCTCGGCCCGGTCCTTCTCGGCTGGCAATGGCAGGCGCCCGACCCCGCCGCGCCGCCCCTGACCGTCCGCTTCGACGCCGCCGATGCGGCCTGGCTTGCGGCCTACACGCATGTGATGTCCGGCGTGGCGAACACCGTCCTCGCCTACGACCCCGCGGCCAGCATCGACCGCGTCATCGCCGCCCGCGCCGCGATCAGGGTGGCACCGCCAAGTCCCGGAAACTACAGCTTCGATGCCTCCTTCGGACAGTTTCTCGACGCCTTCGCCATGCTGGAAGGCGCGGTGAACCAGCCCCCCGATGCCGCCCGAGCGACAGCCGCCAAGGATCATTTCCTGTCGATGATCGCCGAGAACCGCCGCTTCTGGTCCCTTGTCGCGCTTGAGACCGACAATACCCTCGAATGGATCCCGAACGACCGCCAGACTTCCGCGCTTGGCCTCGAACTGCCTGCGGGCACCGGCGACACCTGGCTCGGCGTCCTGGCCGATGGCGAAGCCCTCCTTCAGGGCCGTCTCCTGATCCCCTACTGGCGCGGGCCCACCGGCCAGGGCATCAACCTCGGCCGCATGTTCGACGACCCCGCGCCCATGTCGATCATCGGCTGGGCGCAGGGCTGGGCCGCCGTCCCCTACCTGGAACACGGCCCCGTGGTGACCGCCACAAGCCTGCGCCGGTTCGAGGCGCTGATGGGCGGCGATGCCGGGCTGATGATGGTGTTCCTGAACTGATCGCATCCGGTTCCGCCTTCGGGACCGGCACCCCGGGGATGCATGCCCTGCTGCCCGTTCTCGCCCGCCGATCGGGTTTCAGACCGACACCACCGGCGACCCCGCCCGTACCCGGCTCTCCCGCGACGCGCCTCCCTCCCCCGGGTGGGGGAGGGATGGGGAGCGGGGCAGAGGAGGGATGGGGAGCGAGGCGCGAAGGGAAGCCCCGAACACTCGATCCAGGATGCCTAACAAAGCCCTAATGGAAAATCTCAACCTTTTGGAATCATTCACATCTCTGGATTTGTCCACCGTGGACACACACGCACCCCTTGCCCCGCCGCCACAAATCCGGCATCCCCCTTCCAGACCCACAGCCTCGGAGGCGCCCCGATGGACTATTCGAAATCCGGCAACCCCAAGGGCTCCCGCAGCACGCTCCGCGGCCCCGACCATGCCCAGAAGGGCGCGCCCAAGTCGGTGAAGCCCCCGCGCGAAACGCCCGAACAACTCCTCGCCCGCATGAAGGCTGCCGCCGCCGCGAAGAAGGACCCCAAGGCCTGACCCGCCCCCCCTCGCAAAGACCGACATCCCCCTACCTCGCCCCCGGTTTCTATGACGAGGCCATCGCCAGGGGCCGCCACCGCGACATCGTCGGCGGCCGCTGGGACGAAACCGCTCGCGTCCAGATGGCCGCCCTCCTCGCCCAGGGCATGACGCCCGAGGACCACCTCCTCGACATCGGCTGCGGCGCGCTCCGGCTCGGCCACAAGGCCGTCCCCTTCCTCGATCCCGGCCACTACTGGGGCACCGACGCCTCCCTCGCCCTGATGCAGCACGGACGGCTCAGCGAACTCCCCGACCCCGACCGCCTGCCGCTCGACCACCTGATCGAGGACGCCGCCTTCGCCTACCCCGGCATCCCCGACACGATCACGCTGGCCATCGCCTTCGGCGTCTTCACCCACCTGCCCCATGCCGACCTCGCCACGGCGTTGCGGAACCTCCGCCGCTTCCCGAACCTCCGCGCGACCCTGTTCACGGTCTTCCTCTCCGATGCCCCCGGCGCCACCCGCCAGCCCGACGGCGTCGTCACTCACCCCGACCGCCCGCCCTATCACGTCGCCGAAGCCGCCGTTCGAGACACCATCGCCGCAGCAGGTTTCACCCCCACCCGCCTCCCGACACTCCTGCCGCGCGGGCAGGTCCTGTGGTCCGCGACCTGAGGGCTTCCCCACCTTGCGCCGCGCCGCAGGCCCGCCCACACTTGTGCGGAAACCGGAGTCCCCCATGCGCGCACTTGCCCTCGCCCTGCTCCTCGCCACTCCCGTCACCGCCGAGACGATAAGCCAGGAGATCGCCAGCACCGGCCTGCAGGCGACCGAATCCCGCCTCGCTGCGCTCCCCTCCCCCACCAGCGAAGAGCTCTTCGCGCTGGCCGGTCTCCACTTCCTCGGCGGCGTCGAACAAGCCCTGCAGTTGCGCTGGAAGACCGGGGTCAAGGCCGACTGGTCCGAACTCCCGATCCTCCGCCTGCCGATCCCCGAGAACCCCGACGCCATCCCCTTCCAGGCCGCCGACTTCACCGCCCTCATCCGCAACCTCGACGCCGAAATGGACGCTGCCCGCACGGCCCTGGCGCAGCTTGGCGACCAGGAGTTTTCGCTGCCGGTCCGCATCAGCGACCTCTGGTTCGACATCAACGCCAACGGCACCCGCGAAGCCGGAGAAAGCCTCGCCGAAGTCACCGGCATGGCCCTCGGCGGCGGTCGCGGCATGGGCGTCCGGGTCGAGGATCCGGTCATCACCTTCGACACCGCCGACGCCGCATGGCTGTCGGCCTACACCCATTTCCTGTCCGGCTTCGCCTCGACCGCGCTGGCATACGACCCCGAACCCGCGATCCAGCGGGTGATCGACTCGTCGCAGCAGATCTACGCCTTCTGGGGCACAACCCCACCCCGCAATGCAATGGACATGATGTTCGGCCGTCAGGTGGACCGGGCGGCAATGGTCCTGCACGCCCTTTCGAACACGCCCGACAAGGGCCTTGCGCAGGATGCCCATGGCCATCTCCTGGCGATGATCCAGGAGAACCGCCGCTTCTGGTCCCTCGTCGCGATCGAGACCGACGACACAGGCGAATGGGTGCCGAACGACCGCCAGACCTCGGGACTTGGCCTCAGGATGCCGCCCGGCACCGGCGAACGCTGGCAGGCGGTGCTGGCTGACGCCGAGAAGGTGCTCAAGGGCGAGGTGCTGCTCCCGCACTGGCGCTTCGGGGCCGAGGCCGGGATCAACCTGAGACGCGCCTTCGAAGATCCGCCCGCCATCGACCTTGTCACCTTCATCCAGGGCGAGGGCCTGCTGCCTTACGCCGAGAAGGGGCCGCTGATGTCGTTGCAATCCTGGCGCGACTTTGAGGATTTCATCCAGGGCGACGCGATGCTGTTCGCGGTCTTCCTGAACTGACTGCGTTCAGCCGGGCAGGCCGGCGATCACGGTCTCCAGCGTTGCGACCAGCTTGTCGGCGATCTCGTCCAGCTCGCCGTCCGTCGCATTGAACGGCGGCGCGAGGATC
The DNA here is from genome assembly GCF_046295235.1 of Tabrizicola flagellatus. Taxonomy (GTDB): domain Bacteria; phylum Pseudomonadota; class Alphaproteobacteria; order Rhodobacterales; family Rhodobacteraceae; genus Tabrizicola; species Tabrizicola flagellata_A. The sequence continues at coordinate 112,553 of NZ_JBKBLV010000004.1, read as the reverse complement.
ACCGTATCCCCAGCCGCGCCGTCCACGTTGCCGCCCGAGGGATAGCAGATCAGGCCCCGCCGCAGCCCCTCGGCGCGGATCCGGCCGTTGACGCCCAGCGCGGCATCGAACGGAGCCTTGGTCTCGGGATCCGCCACGATCTCGACCCCGATGAAATAGCCGCGCCCCCGCACATCGCCGACCCGGGGCAGATGCGCCATCCGCGCCCGCAGGTCGGCCTGCCAGCGCGGACCCTTGTCGCGGATGCGGGCCAGAAGACCCTCTTCTCGCACGATCTTCTGCACCGCCACACCCGCCGCAAGGCAGGCCGTGTGCCCGGTGTAGGTGTGTCCCGTCAGCGGCCCGCCGTGGCCTTTCGCCATCGCCTCGGCGATCTCGGCCGTATAGACCGCCGCCCCCAGCGGCAGATAGCCGCCCGACAGCGACTTGGCCACGGTGATGATGTCGGCGGTGATCCCGTCCTCCTCGGAGGCGCGCCAGACCCCGGTGCGGCCCGAGCCGCACATCACCTCGTCGCAGATGACAAGTACGCCGTGCCGCCGGCAGACCTCGGCCACGGCCTTGCCATAGCCTTCCGGCGCGGGCAGCGCTCCGCCGGCCGCGCCCACCACCGGCTCGAAGATGAAGGCCGCCACCGTCTCGGGCCCCAGCCGCAGGATCTCTGCCTCCAGTTCGGCGGCCAGATGCGCCACCAGCCCCTCGCGGCTCACCCCCTCCGGCAGCCGGTAGGCATTGGCCGCGCTCACCCGCCCGACCTGGGGCAAGGCGCCCGCAAAGGCGCGCTGCCGCTCCTCGAACCCCGACAAGGCCGTCGCCATCAGCGTATTTCCATGCCAGGACCGCTTCCGCGCGATGAACTTCACCCGCTTCGGATCGCCCCTGTCGTAATGGTATTGCAGCGCGATCTTCACCGCGCTTTCCACCGCCTCGGACCCCGAGGTCGTGTAGACCATCTCGGCCAGCCCCGTGGCCTGGCGGATGATCTCGGTCATCTCCTCCAGCGGGTCGGTGGTGAAGAGATAGCGGTAGCCGTAGGCAACCTTCTCCATCTGCCGCGCCACCGCCGCGTTGACCCGGGCGTCGCCGTGCCCGATCGAGAACACCGCCGGCCCGCCCGAGCCGTCGATGTATTGCCGCCCCTCGACATCCCACAGATAGACCCCCCGCCCGTGGCTGATCTTCGGCAGGCTTCCCTGGGTGATGTCGTTGGCGCTTGGGCGCGGCATGATGGTCTCCTTCGTGACCAGTCAGCCTTCGCAAGCCGCCGGACACTTGTCAATCTGGCCACGGCAAGGGCGATTCGCAGCCTGTTCTGGCGTTACCGCCACCATGTGATCACACGTTTCAGGCATGTGATCACACATTTGAAAGCTGTGATCACATCTCTCATTTTCTCGGCATTTTGCCGGCATTACAGGCATTTGCCGTTTGGCGAGACCGCCAACCCGTGCCAGAAGGACCCGGACCAATCCCGGCCGTGAAGGGGCGCCCCATGAACATCCACGAATACCAGGCGAAAGAGCTTCTGCGCAGCTACGGCATACCGGTCAGTGACGGCCGTGTCGTCCTGAAGGCCGAGGACGCCAAGACCGCCGCGGGGGAACTCGACGGGCCGCTGTGGGTCGTGAAGGCGCAGATCCACGCCGGGGGCCGCGGCAAGGGCCATTTCAAGGAACCCGAGGCCGGCGAGAAGGGCGGCGTGCGCCTGGCCCGCAGCGTCGGCGAAGCCGCCGAGTTCGCCCGCCAGATGCTGGGCCGCACCCTCGTCACCGTCCAGACCGGCCCGGCGGGCAAGCAGGTGAACCGGATCTACATCGAGGATGGTTCGGACATCGAGCGCGAATTCTACCTCGCCTTTCTGATCGACCGCAAATCCAGCCGCATCTCGATCGTCGCCTCCACCGAAGGCGGCATGTCAATCGAGGACGTGGCCCATGAAACGCCCGAGAAGATCCACACCTTCACCATCGACCCGGCGACGGGCCTGCAGGACTTCCACGGTCGCCGCGTGGCCTTTGCGCTGGGGCTGACCGGGGCGCAGGTCAAGCAATGCGTCCAGATCGTGAAGAAGCTCTACCAGCTGTTCCTGGACAAGGACATGGACATGCTGGAGATCAACCCGTTCTGCGTCTTGAAGGACGGCTCGCTGCGCCTCCTCGACGCCAAGATGGGCTTCGACGGCAATGCGATCTATCGCCACCCCGACATCGCCGCCCTCCGTGACGAGACCGAGGAAGACCCCAAGGAACTCGCCGCGTCGAAGTTCGACCTGAACTACATCGCGCTTGATGGCGAGATCGGCTGCATGGTCAACGGCGCAGGGTTGGCGATGGCCACGATGGACATCATCAAGCTTTACGGCGCCGAGCCCGCCAACTTCCTTGACGTCGGCGGCGGCGCCACCAAGGAGAAGGTGACCGAGGCCTTCAAGATCATCACCTCGGACCCGAACGTGAAGGGCATCCTGGTCAACATCTTTGGCGGCATCATGCGCTGCGACATCATCGCCGAGGGCGTGATCGCGGCGGTCAAGGAAGTCGGCCTCAAGGTCCCGCTGGTGGTGCGGCTCGAAGGCACCAACGTCGAGTTGGGCAAGAAGATCATCAACGACTCGGGCCTCAACGTCATCGCAGCCGACGACCTGTCGGATGCCGCCCGGAAGATCGTCAAAGCGGTGAAAGGCTGAAGCTCATGTCCGTTCTCGTCAACAAGAACACCCGCGTCATCTGCCAGGGCTTCACCGGCTCCCAGGGCACCTTCCACTCGGAACAGGCCATCGCCTATGGGACGCAAATGGTCGGCGGCGTGACCCCCGGAAAGGGCGGGACCGAGCATCTCGGCCTCCCCGTCTTCGACTCGGTCCACGAGGCCGTCGCCAAAACCGGCGCCGATGCGACCGCGATCTACGTGCCGCCGCCCTTCGCCGCCGACTCGATCCTCGAAGCCATCGACGCCGAAGTGCCGCTGATCGTGTGCATCACCGAAGGCATCCCGGTCCTCGACATGATGAAAGTGAAGCGCGCGCTCATAAATTCGAAGTCGCGGCTCATCGGCCCGAACTGCCCCGGCGTCCTGACCCCCGGCGAATGCAAGATCGGGATCATGCCGGGCTCGATCTTCTCCAAGGGCTCGGTCGGGGTTGTGTCGCGGTCCGGCACGCTTACCTATGAGGCCGTGAAGCAGACCACCGACGTGGGCCTTGGCCAGACCACCGCCGTCGGCATCGGCGGCGACCCGATCAAGGGCACCGAACACATCGACGTGCTCGAGATGTTCCTTGCCGACCCCGAAACCCACTCGATCATCATGATCGGAGAAATCGGCGGGTCGGCCGAAGAGGAAGCTGCCCAGTTCCTCGCCGACGAAAGGAAACGCGGTCGCTGGAAGCCCACCGCCGGCTTCATCGCCGGCCGCACCGCCCCCCCGGGCCGCCGCATGGGCCACGCCGGCGCCATCGTGGCGGGCGGCAAGGGCGACGCAGGATCGAAGATCGAGGCGATGAAGTCCGCCGGGATCGTCGTGGCCGACAGCCCGGCCGGGCTCGGCGAGGCCGTGCTGAAAGCGATCAAGGGCTGAACTGGACCAGGGCGGGGGACGCCCCGCCTTTCCCTCGGCGGTAGCCCCGCCCCAACAGGAAACGCGCGATGACCGACCAATCCCCCACCGCCGCCTTCACCGCCTCGTCCTTCCTTGACGGGGCCAATGCCGATTACGTCGACCAGCTGGCCGCCCGCCACGCCGCCGACCCGAATTCGGTCGACCCGCAATGGGCCGAGTTCTTCAAGGCCCTCGGCGACAGCGAGATCGACGCCAAGCGCGCCGCGCAAGGCCCCAGCTGGGCGCGCGCCGACTGGCCGCCGCAGCCCGCCGACGACCTGACCGCCGCGCTGACCGGCGAATGGGCGGCCCCGCCCCCGGCGAAGGAGGCGAAGGCCGCCAGCCAGAAGATCGCCGCCAAGGCCGCCGAGGCGGGCGTCCAGTTGACCGAAGACCAGATCCAGCGTGCCGTCCTCGATTCCATCCGCGCGCTGATGATCATCCGCGCCTACCGGATCCGCGGCCATCTCGCCGCCGATCTCGACCCGCTGGGCCTGGCCGAACGCGGCAACCACCCCGAGCTCGACCCCGCCTCCTACGGCTTCACCGAGGCCGACATGGACCGGCCCATCTTCATCGACAACGTGCTGGGCCTGACCCACGCCTCGATGCGCGAGATCATCGACATCCTCAAGCGCACCTACTGCGGCACCTTCGCGCTGCAATACATGCACATCTCCGACCCCGAGCAGGCCGCCTGGCTGAAGGAGCGGATCGAGGGCTACGGCAAGGAGATCAGCTTTACCCGCCAGGGCCGCCGCGCGATCCTGAACAAGCTGGTGGAGGCCGAGGGCTTCGAGAAGTTCCTGCATGTCAAGTACATGGGCACCAAGCGCTTCGGTCTTGACGGGGGCGAGGCGCTGATCCCGGCGATGGAGCAGATCATCAAGCGCGGCGGCGCGCTGGGGGTGAAGGAGATCATCATCGGCATGCCGCACCGGGGGCGGCTGAACATCCTCGCCAACGTGATGCAGAAGCCCTACCGCGCGATCTTCCACGAATTCCAGGGCGGCTCCTACAAGCCCGAGGACGTGGACGGCTCGGGCGACGTGAAATACCACCTCGGCGCCTCGTCCGACCGCGAGTTCGACGGCAACAAGGTCCACCTCTCGCTGACCGCGAACCCCTCGCACCTCGAGGCCGTGAACCCTGTCGTGCTGGGCAAGGCGCGGGCAAAGCAGGACCAGCTCAACGACACCGCCGAGCGGATCGCGGTGCTGCCTGTGCTGTTGCACGGCGACGCGGCCTTCGCGGGTCAGGGCGTCGTGGCCGAATGCCTGCAACTGTCGGGCATCAAGGGCCACCGGACAGGGGGCTGCATCCACATCATCGTCAACAACCAGATCGGCTTCACCACGGCACCCGCCTTCAGCCGCACCTCGCCCTACCCGACCGACATCGCGCTGATGGTCGAGGCGCCGATCTTCCACGTCAACGGCGACGACCCAGAAGCCGTGGTCCATGCCGCCAAGGTCGCAACCGAATTCCGCCAGAAGTTCCACAAGGACGTGGTCATCGACATCTTCTGCTACCGCCGCTTCGGTCACAACGAAGGCGACGAGCCGATGTTCACCAACCCCGCGATGTACAACCGCATCCGCAAGCAGAAGACCACGCTGCAACTTTATACCGAACGGCTGGTGGCCGACGGCCTGATCTCGGCCGGCGAGATCGAGGACATGAAGGCCGCCTTCCAGGCCCGGCTCAACGAGGAATTCGAGGCCGGCAAGGCCTTCCTGCCGAACAAGGCCGATTGGCTGGACGGCCGCTGGAAGAACCTGGCCACCAAGGACCTGAACAACTACCAGCGCGGCGAGACATGGATCAAGGCCGAGACCCTGGCCGAGGTCGGGGCCGCGCTGACCCGGGTGCCGGAAGGGTTCGATATTCACAAGACCGTGGCCCGTCAGCTGGAAGCAAAGCGGGAAATGTTTGCAAAAGGTCAAGGCTTCGACTGGGCGACGGCCGAGGCGCTGGCCTTCGGCTCGCTCCAGGTCGAAGGCTTCCCGGTGCGGCTCGCCGGCCAGGACTGCACGCGCGGCACCTTCTCGCAGCGCCATTCCGGCTGGGTCGATCAGACCACCGAGGAACGCTACTATCCCCTGAACCACATCCGCCCCGGCCAGGCGCGGTACGAGGTCATCGACTCCATGCTGTCGGAATATGCCGTGCTCGGTTTCGAGTATGGCTATTCGCTGGCCGAACCGAACGCGCTGACGCTCTGGGAGGCCCAGTTCGGGGACTTCGCCAACGGCGCGCAGATCATGTTCGACCAGTTCATCAACTCGTCGGAATCGAAATGGCTGCGGATGTCGGGCCTCGT
>NZ_JBKBLV010000004.1:104014-106533 GCF_046295235.1 Tabrizicola flagellatus | reverse complement strand
AACCGAACGCGCTGACGCTCTGGGAGGCCCAGTTCGGGGACTTCGCCAACGGCGCGCAGATCATGTTCGACCAGTTCATCAACTCGTCGGAATCGAAATGGCTGCGGATGTCGGGCCTCGTGGTCCTCCTGCCGCACGGCTTCGAGGGCCAGGGCCCGGAACATTCCTCCGCGCGCCTCGAACGCTTCCTGCAACTCAGTGCCGAGGACAACTGGATCGTCGCCAACTGCTCGACGCCGGCGAACTACTTCCACATCCTCCGCCGCCAGTTGCACCGGACCTACCGCAAGCCCCTGATCCTGATGACGCCGAAGTCGCTGTTGCGGCACCCGATGTGCATCAGCCGGGCCGAGGATTTCACCGACGGTTCCACCTTCCACCGCGTCCTCTGGGACGACGCGCAGAAGGGCAATTCGACCCTGAAGCTCAAGGCCGACGACAAGATCAAGCGCGTGGTCCTGTGCTCCGGCAAGGTCTATTACGATCTTCTGGCCGAACGCGACAGGCAGGGGCTCGAGGACATCTATCTCCTGCGGGTGGAACAGCTGTATCCGGTGCCCACGATCTCCTTGACCCAGGAACTCGGCCGCTTCCCGAAGGCCGACTTCGTCTGGTGCCAGGAGGAGCCGAAGAACCAGGGCGCCTGGTCCTTCATCGAGCCCGAGATGGAGGCGATCCTGACCAAGATCCGCGGCAAGACCACCCGCATGTCCTACGCCGGTCGCAAGGCTTCGGCCTCGCCCGCCACGGGCCTCGCCTCCCGCCACAAGCATGAACAAGAAACCCTCGTCGCCCAGGCCCTTGGCCTGAACTGACCTCGGAAAGACCGGAGACTGACAAATGACTGACGTGATGGTTCCCGCCCTTGGCGAATCCGTGTCCGAGGCCACCGTTTCGACCTGGTTCAAGAAGCCGGGCGATGCCGTGAAGCAGGACGAGATGCTCTGCGAACTGGAAACCGACAAGGTCTCGGTCGAGGTTCCCTCGCCCGTCGCCGGCGTCCTGGCCGAAATCCTCGCGCCCGAGGGCACCACGGTCGCGGCCAACGCCCGCCTTGCCATCGTGACCGAAGGCGCGGCGGCTGCGGCCCCCGCGAAGACCGAGGCGCCCGCACCGAAGGAGGAGCCGAAGCCCGCCCCCGCCACGAAATCGGTGGAAGACGCGCCCAGCGCCAAGAAGGCCATGGCCGAGGCCGGGCTGTCCCCCGATCAGGTCCAGGGCACTGGCCGTGACGGCCGGATCATGAAGGAAGACGTCGCCCGCGCCGTCGCCGCCCCGGCCCCTGCCGCCGCCGCCCCGGCTCCGGTTGCCATCCCCCGCGCCCCCGTCCCCGCCGATGACGCCGCGCGCGAGGAACGGGTCCGCATGACCCGCCTGCGCCAGACCATCGCCCGCCGCCTGAAAGACGCGCAGAACACCGCAGCGATGCTGACGACCTACAACGAGGTCGACATGTCCGGCATCATGTCGCTCCGCAACGAATACAAGGACGCCTTCGAGAAGAAGCATGGCGTGAAACTCGGCTTCATGTCCTTCTTCGTGAAGGCCTGCTGCCACGCGCTGAAGGAGGTCCCCGAGGTCAACGCCGAGATCGACGGCCAGGACATCGTCTACAAGAACTACGTCCACATGGGCGTGGCGGTCGGCACGCCCTCGGGCCTCGTCGTCCCGGTGGTGCGGGACGCCGACCAGATGTCCTTCGCCGCGATCGAGAAGAAGATCGCCGAACTGGGCCTGCGCGCCCGCGACGGGAAGCTGTCGATGGCCGAGATGCAGGGCGGCTCCTTCACCATCTCGAACGGCGGCGTCTACGGCTCGCTGATGTCGTCGCCCATCCTGAACCCCCCGCAGTCCGGCATCCTCGGCATGCACAAGATCCAGGACCGCCCCGTCGTGGTGAACGGTCAGATCGTCATCCGCCCGATGATGTACCTGGCGCTCAGCTACGACCACCGGATCGTGGACGGCAAGGGCGCGGTGACGTTCCTGGTCCGCGTGAAAGAGGCGCTGGAGGACCCGAGGCGGTTGTTGATGGATTTGTGAGCAGGGGGCGGGGTGAACCCCGGCCTACTGTGATGCGTAGGCCGGGGCCTGCTCCGACAGCTATGCAACCCTGAACTTGAGGCTTCGGATGATGAAACTTCTTCTGACTGCCGCGTTAGTCGTTGTCGTCGGCCTGCAAGCATCAGCGCAGAGCTACGACGGCCTCTGCTTTCCCGGGAACGAATGCACGGGGCCTGTGCCCATCACCGGTAGCAGTTTCTTCACCTGTGAAGAGAATTGCGTCATGGAAGACCCGACATCGGTCAGGGGCATGGATGCATTTCTGTTCGACGTTACCTGCCGTGGCGATTCTGGAACGTTTTCCTACAGGTTGATGATGGCCCGCATAATGAACGAAGGCCGATTGAGAACCTATGCCATCACCAACGATGAAATCACTCCCTTGGAACACTGCCAACACTAACCTGGAGCAGGGTGCGCTACAGCGCACCATCCGCCGGTGCGCTGCAGCGCAC
>NZ_JBKBLV010000004.1:0-104004 GCF_046295235.1 Tabrizicola flagellatus | reverse complement strand
GCCCCCCCCCCCCCCCCCCCCCTCCGCCACCCCCAACCGGCCTCCCAACCCCGAAACCCATATGCCCCACCCCACCCCCACGCCCCGGCCCAAAGCGCCGCCCCTCCCCCACCGTGGGGAGGGGATGGGGGTGGGGGGCCTCGCGCTGGCGCTCGCCATCACTCTGACGACCCAAGCCGCCGCCCAGGTCATCCCCACCGGCACGCCCGCCGCCGACATCCTCCTCAGCCAGGCCATCACCGAACAGCGCGTCTTCCTGACCTGCTCCGCCCCCGACCCCGCCCTCCACGCCCGGATCGCCGACAGCTGGCAGCGCGACGTGACCGACGCCACCGCCATACTGACCGCCAACAAGGTCCCGCCCGAGGCCATCGCCGCCTTCACCAGCGCCGCCGCGCCCGCCGCCCTGATGCCCGGAGCCGAAACCCCCTGGGCCGCGGTCAAGGGCCTCTGCGACACCCATCCTGACTGGCAGACCCGCCTCGCGCAGTTCGATTTCACCCTCCTCGGCCAAAGGCTCCCGCAGGTCTTCCCATGACCCCGGCCCCCGTCGCGCTGATGACCTGCATGCGGAACGAGGGGATCCACCTCCTCGAATGGCTGGCCTATCACCGCGTGACCGGCTTCGGCCCGATCGTCGTCTGCACCAACGATTGCGAGGACGGCTCCGACCGCCTGCTCGACCTCCTCGCGCGGCACGGCGCGGTGGACCACCTGCCGAACCCCGTCCCCCCCGGCGCTTCGCCGCAGGACGCGGGCATCCGCCGCGCGCACCGGCACCTGGAGGACAGCCCCGCGCTCTGGCTCGGCCATCTCGACAGCGACGAGTTCCTGAACCTCGCTCCCGGCGCCACGCCGGTCGCCGACCTCGCCGCCCGCGCCGGCGCGGCGCATGCCGTGGCCCTGCCCTGGCGGTTCTTCGGCGACAACGGCCATGCGACCTGGCCGCGCGAGACGCTGCGCGCCTTCACCGCCTGCGAAACAGCCCCCCACCCGGCCACCGTGAAGTTCAAGTCGCTCTACCGCTTCCGAGACTTCGGCCATGCCTCCGAACACCAGCCCTGCGACCCCCGCATCCCCGCCCCCGTCGCGGTCAATGCGGCAGGCGAGGCGCTGGCCCCCGACACGCTCCTCGGCCCGCCCCGCGCGCGCTATCACCCGGCCGACCTTGCCCTCAAGGGCGGCGCGCAGGTGAACCACTACGCGACCCGCTCGACCGACGTGCTCCTCTTGAAGAACGGCCGCGGCCTCGGCACCGGCGAAGGCCATGCCAAGTACCGCCTGAACGGTACCTGGCACCGCCAGGCCAACCGCAACGATTGCCAGGACCGCTCGATCCTCCGCCGTTGGCCCGAGGTCGAAGCCGAACTCGCCCGCCTCCGCGCCTTGCCCGGCATGGGCGAGGCCGAAGCCGACTGCCGCGCGTGGTTTTACGACCGCGCCGCCGCGCTCACCCCCGACCGCATCCGCGAGCTCACGAAAGGCGCCGCATGACCCCCGAACTGACCGCCCTCGCGCTGGCCGGCCTCCTGCAGGCCGTGCAGTTTCACCTCTTCGCCATCCCCGCGAACCTGGAACTCGGCACCGGCTACACCTCCGGCCCCCGCGACACCCCGCCGCCCCGGCCGCTCTCTCCGCTCACCGGCCGGCTGCAACGCGCGATGAACAACCATTTCGAGGGGCTGATCCTCTTCACCCTTGCCGTCGTCGTCGTGACCCTCGGCAACCAGTCCACCCCGCTCACGCAATACGCCGCCTGGACCTACCTCGCGGCGCGCGTCCTCTACATCCCGGCCTATGCAGCAGGCTGGCGCCCTTGGCGCTCGGCCATCTGGGCGGTAGGCTTCTTCGCAACCCTGACGATGATCGTGGCCGCCCTCGTCTGACCCTTTCATCTGTCCCCAAATATCCCACGGGGGTCCGGGGGTGTGAAACCCCCGGCTCCGACCGAACCCAAAGGACCCGACCCATGGCAGATTTCGACACCATCATCATCGGCGCCGGCCCCGGCGGCTATGTCGCCGCGATCCGCGCCGCGCAGCTTGGCCAGAAGGTCGCCTGCGTCGAGGGGCGCGACACGCTCGGCGGCACCTGCCTGAACGTGGGCTGCATCCCCTCGAAGGCGCTTCTGCATGCCACCCACCTCCTGCACGAGACGCACGAGAACTTCGAGAAGATGGGCCTCATGGGCACCGCCCCCACCGTCGATTGGGCGAAGATGCAGGCCTACAAGGCCGATGTCGTCGCCGGCAACACCAAGGGGATCGAGTTCCTGTTCAAGAAGAACAAGGTCACCTGGCTGAAGGGCTGGGGCACCATCCCCGCCCCCGGCCAGGTCAAGGTCGGCGACGAGGTCCACAGCGCGAAGAACATCGTCATCGCCACCGGGTCCGAGGCCTCCTCCCTCCCCGGCGTCGAGGTGGACGAGAAAACCGTCGTCACCTCGACCGGCGCCCTGACGCTGGCCAGGCCACCGAAGTCGATGGTCGTCATCGGCGCGGGCGTCATCGGCCTTGAAATGGGCTCGGTCTATGCCCGGCTCGGCACCCAGGTCACCGTGGTCGAATACCTCGACGCCATCACCCCCGGCATGGATGCCGAGGTCGCCAAGACCTTCCAGCGCATCCTGACGAAACAGGGCCTGAAATTCGTGCTCGGCGCCGCGGTGCAATCCGTGACGAAAACCGCCGGCGGCGCGACCGTTGCTTACAAGCTGCGGAAGAACGACAGCGAGGCCAGCCTCGACGCCGAGATCGTCCTCGTCGCCACCGGCCGCAAACCCTACACCGCCGGCCTCGGCCTCGAGGCCCTCGGTGTCGAAATGGGCCCCCGCGGAACGATCAGGACCGACGCGCACTGGCAGACCAACATCCCGGGTCTCTATGCCATCGGCGACTGCATCGCGGGCCCCATGCTCGCCCACAAGGCAGAGGACGAAGGCATGGCGGTGGCCGAGGTCCTGGCGGGCAAGCACGGCCATGTGAACTACGGCGTCATCCCCGGCGTGATCTACACCACGCCCGAGGTCGCCTCGGTCGGCCAGACCGAGGAACAGCTGAAAGCCGAAGGCCGCGCCTACAAGGTCGGCAAGTTCCCCTTCATGGGCAATGCCCGCGCTAAGGCCGTGTTCCAGGCCGAAGGCTTCGTGAAGCTGATCGCGGATGCCGCCACCGACCGGATCCTCGGCTGCCACATCATCGGTCCCGCCGCGGGCGACCTGATCCACGAGGTCTGCGTGGCGATGGAATTCGGCGCCTCGGCGCAGGACCTCGCGCTCACCTGCCACGCGCACCCCACCTGGTCCGAGGCCGTGCGCGAGGCCGCGCTCGCCTGCGGCGACGGCGCGATCCACGCCTGACCGACCCGCTCGTCGTTCGACTGCGTCTCCTCCTCGCCAACCCGCGAGGAGGCCCACCGCGGCACGGCCGGCAGCCCCGCGCGCGACGTGCCGTCGCGTCCCGGGTCGCACGGCATCTTGTCCCGCCGGCCCGGCCCATGGGCACGACGGCGGCCGGCGCCGGCGTTGCAGCAGCCTCAGCTGTCCTGCCACTGCCCGTGGCGGCTAATGCCGCGCAACGGGGGCACCGGATGGTTCTGCCGCCCTGCAACGCCCGCAGGCCGGACGTGTCGTTTCCCGGACGGCACGCGGCCGGTCAGCCGCCCCGCACCGTGTCGATCATCAACTGCACATTGTCGGGATTCGCGTCCGGCGTGATCCCGTGGCCCAGGTTGAAGATATGCGGCCCCTTCGAGAAGGCGCGCACCACATGCCGCGTTGCCGCCACCAGAGCCTGCCCGCCCGTCACCATGTGCTCGGGCGCAAGGTTCCCCTGCACGCAACCGTCGATCTGCACATTGGCCGCCGCCCATTCCGGGCTGACCGAGTTGTCGATCGCCACGCAATCCGCGCCCGTCCGATGCGCAAAGCCGATATAGCCCTGCCCCGCCTCGCGCGGGAAGGCGATGACCGGGATTCCCGGGTGCCGTGCCTTCAAGGCCGCGATGATCCGCGCCACAGGTGCCTCGGCGAAGTCCCGGAAGTCCTGACCCTTCAGCGAACCGGCCCAGCTGTCGAACAGCTTGACCACCTCGGCCCCCGCGTCGATCTGGGCAGAGAGATACTCCACCGTCGCCTCCGCGATCCGGTCGATCAGCGCCTGGAATGTCGCCCGATCCTCGGCCTTCAGCTTGTGTGCCGCGTCCTGATCCTTCGAGCCCTTCCCCGCGATCATGTAGGTAGCCACCGTCCAGGGCGCGCCTGCGAACCCGATCAGCGTCGTCTCCTTCGGCAACTCGCGCGCCAGGATCCGCACCGTCTCGTAGACCGGGGCCAGGGTCTCGTGGATCGCCTCGACGGGCTTCAGGTTCGCCACCTGACCCGGGGTGTCCGTCGTCTCCATCCGCGGGCCTTCGCCCGTCTCGAACCACAGCTTCGGGCCCAGCGCCTGCGGCAGCAGAAGGATGTCGGCAAACAGGATCGCGGCGTCGAACCCGAAGCGGCGGATCGGCTGCAAGGTGACTTCGGCGGCCAGCTCCGGCGTATAGCAGAGCGACAGGAAATCTCCCGCCTTCGCCCGCGTCTCGCGGTATTCCGGCAGGTAGCGGCCCGCCTGGCGCATCATCCAGATCGGCGGGGTCGGCAGCACCTCGCCTTTCAGCGCGCGCAGGATCGTCTTGGTCATGGGAAGTCCTTTCCGTGTCGGACCATGCGTCCGCTGCCCCGCCCGGCTTGTCAAGAGTTGTAAGCCTGGCCTGACAGGGTTAAGCCTTGGCGCATGAGCGATGATCTGCCCACCCCCGCGCGTCCCCTCAAGATCGGCACCCGAGGCTCGCCCCTCGCCCTCTGGCAGGCGCACGAGACGCGCCGCAGCCTGATGGCCGCCTTCGCGCTGCCCGAGGATGCCTTCGAGATCGTGGTCATCAAGGTCACCGGCGACCAGATCCAGGACAAGGCCCTGCGCGAGATCGGCGGCAAGGGCCTTTTCACCCGCGAGATCGAGGAGGCGCTGCTCGACGGCTCCATCGACATCGCCGTCCATTCGATGAAGGACATGCCCACGGTGCAGCCCGAGGGCCTGATCCTCGACTGCTACCTCCCCCGCGCCGACGTGCGCGATGCCTTCGTCTCCCCCCGATACGCCTCGATCGCGGACCTGCCCCAGGGCGCGACCGTCGGCTCCTCCTCTCTCCGCCGCCGCGCACAACTCGCGCTGCGCCGCCCCGACCTGCAGCTCGTGGAATTCCGCGGCAACGTGCAGACCCGGATGCGCAAGCTCGACGAGGGCGTGGCCGATGCCACATTCCTTGCCATGGCTGGCCTCACCCGCCTCGGGATGACCGAGGTCGCCCGCTCTGCCATAGCACCCGAGGAGATGCTGCCCGCCGTCGCCCAGGGCGCGATCGGGGTCGAACGCCGCCTTGCCGATGCCCGCACCGCCGCGCTGCTGTCCCACATCCACGACACGGAAACCGGCCTGCGCCTCGCGGCCGAACGCGCCTTCCTCGCCCGGCTCGACGGATCCTGCGAAACCCCCATCGCGGGCCTGGCGGTGATCGAGGGCGACAGCCTCTGGCTGCGCGGCGAGATCTTGCGCCCCGACGGCAGCGCTGCCGTGGCCGGCGATCATCGCGGCCCCGTCGCCTCCGGCCCCGAGATCGGCCGCGCCCTCGCCGAGGATCTGCTTGGCCGTGCCGGGCCGGGCTTCTTCGCCTGAACCGGCCTGCCCCGTCCGACCTCGGCCTGCCTTGCCACCTTCCCCCCCGCGCGCGCGACACTTGATCGGCCGGGAAAGTCAAGCAATCCTTCTCCGGGTCTCTGCATCGCTTGCGGGCTGGGAAAGGCCCCTGCTGGTGCGCATTCCGGGGCCGGGGCGTTGAGGACATTGGTAAGGGGTCGGCAGGATGGATGAACACGGCACGAAGGTCAGCCCGGCGCCGGTTGCCGAGCGAAGCGCCCAGAGCTCGCGGTTCCTGGCGCGGCCAGAAATCCATTCGGAATGGGAAAGCGCCTATCTCAACCCCGGGCTCGATGCACTCTACAATGCGATCTTCGCCCGCATCCACCGCTCGATGGTCGGGCAACCGGAACCGGTCGTTCTCGATGCCGGCTGCGGCTACTGCCACCACTCGCTGCGCCTCGCCCGGCTCGGGGCCCGCATCACCGGGCTCGATTTCTCTCCCGCCGCGCTCACGGCTGCCGCGGGCTATGTCAAGGCGTCAGGGGCGGAGGACCGCATCACGCTTTACCAGGGAAGCATCCTCGACCTTCCCTTCGCCTATGGCGCCTTCGACAACGTCCTGTGCTGGGGCGTGCTCATGCATATCCCCGACCTCGAAACCGCCGTGTCCGAACTCTGCCGCGTGGTCGCCCCGGGCGGCCGCCTGATCATCGGCGAGAACAGCCGTGCCTCGCTTGACTGCCGGTATTTCGAACCCGCGTTGCGGGTCGTGAAGCGGCTGCTTGGCCGACGAGTGCCCGAACGCCGCGAGACCCGCTACGGCATCGAGGAATGGAAGGCCGCCGAGGAAGGGGGCCTCATGGTCCGAAAGACCGCCATAGGCGCCTTCGTCTCGCTTTGCAACTCCCGGGGTCTGCGGCTGGTGGATCGGTTCGGCGGCCAGTTCACCGAAACGCATGCGCATGTCCGCGTGAAACCGCTGGTGCGGCGCATCCAGAAGTTCAACGAAGGCCGGTTTGCCACCCAGAAGGGGCTTGAGGCCTTTCTCGGCAACGTGCTCGTGTTCGAACGACCTGCGGACTGACCCCGGCGACGTCAGCTGACGCCGGTTGCCTCCGGCTTCCCACGGTGGCGCGCCGCGTTCGCCGTCTCGGCGACGGATGCCGAGGTCGGTCCGGTCGCCCTGTCCCCGGAGCCTGACCCCAGAGCTTGTGCCCGGACAGTCTCAGACCACCTCACCCCGGTCCAGCCGCGCCAGCACCGCCTCGGCGCCCGCCAGCACCGCCTGTCGGTGGCTCTCCTTCATCGCCTCCCAGACCCGATACATCTGCGCCATCCTGGGATTGCCCCGGAATCGCTGCCGATGCCGGTCGAGGAAATGCCAGTAGAGCAGATTGAACGGACAGGCCCGTTCGCCCGCCTTTTCTTTCACCCGGTACCGGCACCCCCCGCAGTAATCCGACATCCGGTCGATATAGGCCCCGGACGAGACATAGGGCTTCGACCCCAGAAGCCCCCCGTCCGCGAACTGGCTCATCCCCAAGGTGTTCGGCGCCTCCACCCATTCGAAGGCATCGACATAGACCGACAGGTACCACTCATGCACCTCGCCCGGCGCGACCCCGGCCAGGAGCGCGAAATTCCCCGTCACCATCAGCCGCTGGATGTGGTGCGCATAGGCCAGATCCCGCGTCTGCCCGACGGCGGCCTTCATGCAGGCCATCCCCGTCTCGCCGCCCCAATAGACCGCCGGCAGCGCGCGGGAATGGCCCAGGGCGTTGCCCTCCAGATACCCCGGCCCCTTCAGCACCCAGATCCCCCGCACATATTCCCGCCAGCCGATCACCTGCCGGATGAACCCCTCCGCCGCCGCAATCGGCACACGGCCCCCCTTCCAGGCCGCCTCGACCGCCCGGCACACCTCCATCGGCCCCAGAAGCCCGATGTTGAGGTAAGGCGAGATCACCGCATGGCTCAGGAACGCCTCCCCCTCCAGCATCGCATCCTGCTCCTCGCCGAACCGGGGCAACCGCTCCGCCACGAACTCGGCCAGGGCCGCCAGGGCCCCCGCCCGATCCGTCGCCCAGCGAAACGGCCGCAGCCGCCCGAAATGGGCAAACCGCGCCTCCACCAGGCCCAGCACCTCCTCCACCACCGCATCCGGCGCGAAATCCCGGGGCCGCGGCCGCAAAAGGTCCATCTTCGCCGGCTTCCGGTTGTCGTGGTCGAAATTCCACTGGCCCCCGGCCGGCTGGTCCCCCTCCATCAGCAGGCCCGTCTTCCGTCGCATGTCGCGGTAGAACCACTCCATCCGCAGCTGCTTGCGGCCCTCGGCCCAGGCCGCGAACTCCGCCTCGGAACACAGGAACCGGTCGTCCTCCAGCACCGTCACCGGCAGCGGCAGGTCCCCCAGATCCCGCAACACCCGCCACTCCCCCGGCTTCGTCGCCAGCACCTCCGATGCGCCAAACTCTGCCGTTCTGCGCAACAGTTCACCAGAAATGGTTTGACTGTTTCCAGGATCATCAAGCCGCGAATAGGCGACCCGCCACCCCTCGCGCTCCAAACCCGCCGCGAACTTCCGCATCGCCGCCAGGATCAGCGCGATCTTCTGCGGATGGTGCGGGACGCTCGTCCCCTCCCCCATCACCTCCGCCATCACCACCACGTCGCGGCCCTTGTCCGCGGCCTTCAGCGCCGCCACCGAAGGCGTCAGCTGATCCCCCAGCACGAGGACCAGCCTCACCACGGCACGACCTCGCCCTTCCAGTCGTAGAACCCGCCAGAGGCGTCCGGCCCAAGCCCCTCCAGCACCCTAAGCAGGTTCCCCGCCGCCACATCCGCCGGAACTGAGGGATGCCCGGCCCGCAAGGCCGGTGCCAGCCCGGTTTCTACCGTCCCCGGATGCAGGGCCACGAAGACCGACAACGGATGCGTCCGCTTCGCCTCCACTGCCGCCGTCCGCACCAGCTGGTTCAGCGCCGCCTTCGCCGCGCGATAGCCGTACCAGCCGCCCAGCTGGTTGTCGCCGATCGACCCCACCCGCGCCGACAGAACCGCGAGCCGGGCAACGCGGTCCCTCGGCAGCAGCCGCAGCGCATGCTTCATCACCAGCGCAGGCCCGATGGCATTGACCGCGAACTGCGCCACCAGCCCCTCTCCCGTCACGGCCCGCAGGGTTTTCTCCGGCCCGACGCCGCCGATGACCAGCGCCCCGGTCGCAACCACCACCAGATCGAACCCCGGCTCCAGCGCACCCAGCGCCGCAGCCACCGAAGCCTCCTCCGTCACCTCCACTCCTTCGCCCGACCGCGACAGCGCCGTGACCTCCGCCCCCCGCGCCCGCAGCGTCGCCACCAGCGCCCCGCCGATCCCGCCCGACGCCCCCACGACCAAAGCCCGCATGTTTGCCTCCGTAACCCGCATGCAAACATAGCGCCCGGTCTTCACCCGACCATGGCTTGCCCTTTTCCCAAATACTCCCGCCGGAGGCCCGCCGTCGCGGGGGCCTCGATGGCCCCCGCGACGGCCCCCTCGCCCAGGGTCAGGCGCTCAGACCACGATCTCGCGCGGGACGACGAAATCCACCACGACGCCAGTGCCGAAGGCGACCTTGCCCCAGTCCTCTACGTCGAAATCGGCGACCAGCGTCGCCCCGGTGGGATAGCGGTGGAACTCCGGGTTCGCGGGCGGATGCGCGACGAGACGCGCGGCGAACTCGGCGATGCCGGGATTGTGGCCGATCATCATCACCACGTCCGACCTGGCATGGCGAAGGACGGCCATCATCACGTCCGGCCCGGCATGGTACAGCGCGGGCTTCAGCTCCAGCACCGGCGTGCCGGGCAGGGCGGGGGCAATGCCGGAAAATGTCTTGCGGGTGCGAAGCGAGTCGGAACACAAGACCTCGCCCGGCACATAGTCGCGGCTGGCCAGCCATTGCCCCAGATCCGCCGCCGCCGCCTTGCCGCGCTCGTTCAGCGGGCGGTCGTGGTCGGGGGTCATCGGATCGTCCCACGACGATTTCGCGTGCCGCGTCAGGATCAACCGCTTCATCGGTGGAACTGCCCCATGTGATAGGCCGACTGTTCCGGCAGTCTTGCATAGCTTTGCGACACCGGGCAAGCGCGGCGCACGAGGCAGCCGCCCGCCATGCATTCCGCCCCCTCGGCCCGATCGAGCCAGGCATGACAGGCCGGCACGTCACAGCCTCCCGCCCCCAGTGCGCCGGCAGCACAGGCGGCAAGACAGGGCGCCGCGCACCCCTCGCAGGGCTTCGTCCCGGCGGGCGGCAGCTCCACCGCCTCGCGCAGGGCCAGCGCCCCCCGAAAGCTGACCATCAGCCCCTGCCCGGCATGGACCAGAAGCCGCACCGGGCTGTCCCAGACCCGCCCCGTCCGCAAGGCCCAGCGGTAGAACGGATGCCAGGGCGGCCCGCCGAAGGGAAACAGCGCCTTGGCCCCCAGGTCGCAGGCGATCCGCCCGATCACCCGCCGCGACCAGCGGTCCACCGGATCGGGCCCGCCCCATTCCGGCTGCGCCGTCAGATGCGCCCAGAACCCCGGCTCCCTCGGCCCCAGCAGGAGAAGCGTCCGCGTCCCCGCCGGAAAGCCTTCCTCTTCCGGCCCGACGGCAAAGCCGCCCAGGATCTCCAGCCGCTCGGCCTCGAGCCGCGCGGTCAGCGCCGGAAGAAGGGCAGCGCCAGAAGCCACCCCAACCGCGCCGGTCTGTCGTCCTGCCATTGCAGCCCCACCGTCATCCCGTCATGTCCCGCCTTCGGTTCTGGCACATAGGTGCGGAAAATCCGGTCCCAAAGCGACAGGCAGAAGCTGTAATTGCTGTCATGCTCTGCCCGGTGCACCGAATGATGCACCCGGTGCATGTCGGGCGTCACCACGACCAGCCGCAGCACCCGGTCCACCGGCGCCGGCAGCGCCAGGTTGGAATGGCTGAACAGCGCCGTGGCGCTGAGCAGGATCTCGAAGACCAGCACCGCCAGCGCCGCAGGCCCCAGCAGATAGACCAGCCCGATCTTAAGACCCATCGAGGCCAGGATCTCCACCGGGTGAAAGCGGAAACCCGTGGTCACGTCCATGTCGCGGTCGGCATGGTGGACCCGGTGGAACCGCCAGAACAGCGGCACCTTGTGCGTCACCAGGTGCTGCGCCCAGATCGCGAGGTCGAGTACAAGGACAGCCAGGACCAGCTCGACCCATGCGGGCCAGTCCAGCCTGTTGAAGAGGCCCCAGCCCTGCGCCTCGGCATCCAGCGCCGCCCCGATCGCCAGAAGCGGCAGGGCGATGGCCAGCCCCCGCAACGCAAGCGTGTTCAAGACCGTCAGACCCAGGTTCGTCGGCCAGCGCCGGCTGCGGTCAAGGCTGCGGACGCGGCGCGGCACCCAGGCCTCCAGCGCCGCCATCAGCGCCAGGACGCCCAGAAAGATCCCCCCGCGCCAGAGCAGCTCCTGCTCCATTGTCCCTCCCAGGACCCGATTCGCGCGGCTAGGTTAACAGGGCAAGCCGGGACGGGCAGCGCGACGCGATGCCCGACGGATGCCAGACGGAAAGCCGACGCGAAGCAGATGGAAGATTTTCAGCCAATTCAGCGGGTTAACTCACCGCGCGCCCTCAGCGCCGGACATGCGGCTTCACCCGCGGCTCGGTCGAACGGATCTGGCTTCCCGCGCCATGGTCGGTGAACAGTTCCAGCAGGCAGGCATTCGGCACCTTGCCGTCGAGGATCGTCACCGCCCGCGTCCCCTGTTCGATGGCCATGAGCGCTGTCTCGGTCTTGGGGATCATGCCGCCCGAGATCACGCCGTCCGCGATCATCTGGCGGATCTCCTCGGGCGTGATCTGGGTCATCACCTCGCCGGCGGCATTCTTCACCCCCGGCACGTCGGTCAGCAGGAGCAGCCGGTCCGCCTTCAGCGCCCCGGCGATGGCGCCCGCCGCGGTGTCGCCGTTGACGTTGAAGGTCTCGTTGTCCTTCATCCCCGTCGCCACCGGCGCCACGACCGGGATGATCCCGGCGTTGTACAGGTCGCGCAGCACCTGCACGTTCATCTCGACCGGGCGGCCGACGAAGCCCAGTTCCGGATCGTCGGCCTCGCAGACCATCAGGTCGTCGTCCTTGCCGGAAATCCCCACCGCGCGGCCGCCGGCATCCATGATCGCCTGCACGATCCGCTTGTTGACAAGGCCCGACAGGATCATCTCCACGACCTGCACCGTGGCCTTGTCCGTCACCCGCTTGCCGCGCACGAACTCGGATTTTATCCCAAGCTTCTCAAGCATTTCGTTGATCATCGGCCCGCCGCCATGCACGACCACCGGATGCACGCCCACCTGCTTCATCAGCACGATGTCGCGGGCGAACTCGGCCATCGCCGCGTCGTCGCCCATGGCGTTGCCGCCGAACTTCACCACCACCACCGCACCCTCGAACCGCTGGAGATAGGGCAGCGCCTCGGACAGCATCTTCGCGGTGGCCTTGGCGTTCTCGGCGGTCAGGGTCTGCTGCTTCATCTGGGCCTCCATGCTTTCGCGCCGCATAAGCCTTTTATGCACCCCTGCCAAGCCTTGCGTTCCCCATCGGCAAGCGTAGCTTGTGGCACCAAAGGAGGCCGCAGATGTCCGACCAGAAGACCCTTGTCCTTACCGGCGCAAGCCGCGGGATCGGCCATGCCACCGTCAAGCGGTTTTCGGCCGAAGGCTGGCGCGTCCTGACCTGCTCGCGCCAGCCCTTCGACCCGCGCTGCCCCTGGCCGGGGGGCGAGGCGAACCATATCGAGATCGACCTCGCCGATCCCAACAAGACCATCGCCGCCATCGAGACGATCAGGGCCAAGGTCGGCGGCAAGGTCCATGCCCTTGTGAACAATGCCGGAATCAGCCCCAAGGGGCCCGGAGGCGCGCGGCTCAACACGCTCGACACCGACCTTCGGACCTGGGGCCATGTCTTCCACGTCAACTTCTTCGCCAGCGTGATCCTCGCCCGCGGGCTTAAGGACGAACTGACCGCCGCCAAGGGCAGCATCGTCAACGTCACCTCCATTGCCGGCTCCCGCGTTCATCCCTTCGCCGGGGCCGCATATGCTACGTCCAAGGCCGCACTGGCCGCCCTGACGCGCGAAATGGCCCATGATTTCGGCCCCCTGGGCGTGCGGGTGAACGCCATTGCGCCGGGCGAGGTGGAGACAGCAATCCTGTCGCCCGGCACCGAGAAGATCGTCGAGAAGTTGCCGCTGCAGCGGCTTGGCCAGCCGAAGGAGGTGGCAGACGTGATCTGGTTCCTCTGCTCGGATCAGGCCAGCTACATATCCGGCGCCGAGATCGAGGTGAACGGCGCGCAACACGTCTGAACGGCGGCTCATCGCTTCCTTCGGTCGCTCTTCGCAAGGCAACCGGCGAAGAGCGACCGGAGGAAGCGATGAGCGGGTCTTTGCACCCCGGGCACCGCTCTGGCATAAGGGCGCATCCCGAAAGGTCTGCCATGCTCGACGACACCGACGACATCCACCCGCTGTTCAACGGCGCCCCGAAAAGCCTGGAGTTCCGCAAGCTGCGCAAGCGCCTGGTGCAACAGGTGCGCGAGGCCATCGAGACCTACGGCATGGCCCGCGCGGGCGACCGCTGGCTCGTGTGCCTGTCTGGCGGCAAGGACAGCTACACGCTGCTCGCCATCCTGCACGAGCTGAAATGGCGCGGGCTGCTGCCGGTGGACCTCCTCGCCTGCAACCTCGACCAGGGCCAGCCCGGTTTTCCGGCCACCGTCCTGCCCGAATTCCTTACCCGGATGGGCGTGCCGCACCGGATCGAATATCAGGACACCTATTCGGTGGTGATCGACAAGATCAAGCCCGGCGGGACGATGTGTTCGCTCTGCTCGCGGCTGCGGCGCGGCAACCTTTACCGCATCGCGCGGGAAGAGGGCTGTTCGACCGTCGTCCTCGGCCACCACCGCGACGACATCCTGGAAACCTTCTTCATGAACCTGTTCCATGGCGGCCGCCTTGCCTCCATGCCCCCCCGCCTCCTGAACGAGGACGGCGACCTATACGTCGCCCGCCCGCTCGCCTTCGTCGCGGAGGAAGATTGCGACAGGTTCGCTGCGGCGATGGGCTATCCGATCATCCCGTGCGACCTCTGCGGCAGCCAGGAAGGGTTGCAGCGCGCACAGGTGAAGAAATTGCTCGACGACTGGGAAACCAGGACGCCAGGCCGCCGTCAGATCATGTTCCGGGCCTTGATGAACGTGCGTCCCTCGCATCTGGCCGACCCCGGCCTGTTCGATTTCGCCGCCCTGGCCGCCTCTGCCGATCCGGAAAATTCGACGCAACTTCCGGGGCAGCGTTAAGGAACTCATCATGAACATCCGCCTAGCCTGACCTCGATCCGCGGGCATCGTGCCCGCCTGAACGGGGGCGATTGGCATGTACTTGGCACCGCTGCGGCCGGCGATTCAGACCTGGCAGGTCCTTGCACTGTCGCCCCTCCTGGCGCTGGCCGTGTTCTGGCTGGGCGGCGAAGCTGGGCTGGCCACGATGGCGGCCCTGTGTCCCCTGGCCATGCTGGCGGTCCGGCGTCCGATGCCGCCCGGCTCGTCCGCATCCGTGTCCGACCAGGTGATCGCCCGGCTGGATGCGACGCTTGCGGAGATTGCCGTCCGTGGCGGTGCGACCGGCTGTCTGGTGATCCAGTTCGACGATGCGGCGCATCTCCGCGACCGGCTCGGACGCAGCCGGCAAAGCGAGGTCCTCGCCACGTCCGTTGCGCGCCTGCGCGGGGCGCTCCGCCCGGGCGACCTGCTCTACACACTCGAGGACGGCAGTCTTGCGGTGGCGCTTTCGGCCTCTCCGCGGCTGGACGTCGAGATCATGGTGCGCATCGCCGCCCGCATGCAACTGGTGGTCCAGCAGCCGGTCATGCTCACGTCCGGACCGGTGCAGGTCATCTGTTCGATCGGCTTCTGTCACTCGGCACAACTGACGCAGCCCAGCGGGCGGGCGCTACTGGACGCGGCCCAGGTCGCCGGGGACGAGGCTGCGATGTGCACCCCGGGCGCGATTCGCGGCTTCACGGCCGAGATGGCCCGCGCGCGGTCCGACCGTGACGCCTTGCGCGCCGGGTTTTCGGCCGCAGTCGACCGGGGCGAAGTGCGCGCCTGGTTCCAGCCGCAGATCTCGACCGACAGCGGTGACGTCACCGGGGTCGAGGCGCTGGTACGCTGGGAGCATCCGGACCGTGGCTGTCTTGCGCCCGCGGCATTTCTTCCCGCAATCGAAGGCTCCGACCTGATGGAGCTTCTGGGCCAGACCATGCTGACGCAGTCACTTGCCATGCTGGCCGACTTCGACCGGCGGGGATTGCGCATCCCCGCGGTGGCGGTCAACTTTTCGCAGCAGGAACTGCGCGATCCGCAGTTGCCCGACCGACTGGCGTGGATGCTGGACAGTTTCGGCCTGTCGCCGTCACGGCTGACGGTCGAGGTCCTCGAATCCGTGGTTTCGGGCGATGGCGAGGATGTCGTCGCCGCGAATATCGGCAGGATCGCTGCAATGGGGTGCGCCGTGGATCTTGACGATTTCGGAACGGGCCATGCCTCGATCACCGCAATCCGCCGCTTTGCGCTGAACCGGCTGAAGATCGATCGCAGCTTCGTCAAGGAGGTCGATCAGAACCGTGACCAGCAGAATCTGGTGACCGCGATACTGTCGCTGGCCGAGCGTCTGGGCCTGGAAACCCTTGCCGAAGGTGTCGAGACCCCGGCAGAACATGCGCTTCTGGCACAGCTGGGCTGCGGCCATGTGCAGGGCTTTGTCATCGCCCGACCGATGCCCGCCGAGGACCTGGCCACCTGGCTGGTGTCCTATCGTGAAAGACAGGCCCACACGCTGCGCATCGGCGTCGGAGCACGATAGGCAGGGGAAAGGTCGTGCATGCCCGGGCGGCTTCAGAGCCGAAAGAAAGCGCGCTATCCTGAATCCACCGGGCCCGGCCACTGCCGCGCCGCGGCTCAGTCCAGCCGGAACAGCTTTTCCCGGCTTGTGGCTCCCCGGACCAGTTTCAGTCTTGATTTGGCAACACCCAGGGCCTGTGCCAGAGAGACACGCGCCGCTTCGGTTGCCCGACCGTCCTCGGGCGGCTCACTCACCTTTATAGCGATACGGTCGCCAACGCGCTCAACCCCAGGGCAGCGCGCGTTCGGCGTGACGCGAACGGGGAAAATCGCGCCATCTCGGGCAAGATCGGACAGGTCGTTCATGACACCAGCGTTGCACAAGCCTTTCGCGCGGCACAAGGCCGCTGTCTGGCTTGCGGCAACGGGATATCAGATCCCGGCAGGTTTTCCGGTATCGGGCCGCCGGGTACCGGTCAGACAGACTGAAGGCGGACCGCGCTGCATCGTTGATCCCGGAAATGCCAGCGCGAAAGGTCGGATCGCAGATGCAGGGCGATGGCAGGCCCGCGGCAGGTCGGGTCCGGGCCCTTAGACGCCGACCTCGACTCCAAGCCCCCGTTCACGCGCGCGATCCACAGCCACCGCCGCGACCGCAAGATCCTGAAGACCCACCCCGGTGCCGTCGAAAAGGGTGATCTCGCTTGCAGACCGCCGCCCGGCATGCGAGCCGATCAGGACATCGCCCAGAGGGGTGATGGAAGCGGCATCGACCAGCCCAGCGGTGACCGCATGCTGCGCCTCGCCGATCGTGACCGACTGCAGGACCTCGTCGGTGAACAGCGACGCTCCGGCAAGCAGCGCCGGTTCGACCTCCTGCTTGCCCCGGGTGTCGGTCCCCATGCAGGACAGGTGCGTCCCGGGGCTGACATGGGCCGCCATCAGGCTTGCGGCCGGCGAAGACGTTATAGTGATCACCACATCCGCCTCGCGCATCCGCTCCAGCGGGACCGCTTCGAACGGCAACCCGAGTTCGGCAGCCACCGCTCCCAGCCGGGGCAGCATCTCGGGATGGTGGTTCCAGGCGATCACCCGCCGGAACCGGCGCACCCGGGCCGCCGCACGCAATTGGAACCCCGCCTGATGTCCGGCACCGACCATGCCGAGCACCTCGGCCTCCGGTCGCGCCAGTCGGTCGATGGCCAGCGCCGAGGCCGCGGCCGTTCGAAGAGCCGTCAGTAGATTTCCACCCACCATGGCCAGCGGCCGCCCTGTATCGGGGTCGAACAGGAACACCGAGGACTGGTGATTGATCAGTCCCTTTTCGGCATTGCCGGGGAAGTAGCCCCCTGCCTTGACGCCGAGCTGACCCGCCGCACGGTCAAGGCCGGATTTGAACCCGTACTGCCGCCCTTCTCCCAGCGCCTCACGCACGACCGGAAAGTTGTAGGCATGCCCGCGTGCCATGGCGGCGAAGCAGGCTTCGACGGCGCGAAACGCATCCTCGGGCGAGACAAGCGAGGCGATCAATGCCTCGGGTATGATCAGCATGACGGCCTTTCCAGGGACTTCGGACCCTGACTTGCTCATTTCCAAAATACTCCCGCCGGAGGCATGCAACCGGCGGGCATGGCACCCCGCAGGGTCAGTAGGCCTTGCCGCGGGCCGAGACCGGCCAGACGCTTTCGACCTTGCCCCCCCGCACGCCGACATACCAGTCGTGGACATTGCAGGTCGGGTCGCAATGGCCGGGGACAAGTTTCAGCTTGTCGCCAACCTTCAGCACCCCCTGCGGATCGTCGATCACCCCATGCTCGTCGCTGCACTTGACATATTTCACGTCGTCGCGCCCGAAGATCACCGGCAAGCCGGAGTCCACCGACTGAGCCTTCAGACCCGCATCGCAGATCGCCTTGTCGGCCTTCACATGGCTCATCACCGAGGTCAGGATGAACAGCGCGTTCTCCCATTCGCCACGGTCGATGCGGTTGCCGTCCTTGTCGAGGATCCGGCCGTAGTCGGCATCCATGAAGGCATAGGAACCACACTGAAGCTCGTTGTAGACCCCGGAATTGCTTTCGAAATAGTAGGACCCGGTGCCTCCGCCCGAGACGAATGCGGGCTTCAGGCCGGCAGCCTCCAACGCCTCGACGCATCCCTTCACCTGAGCGATGGCGGCGTCGAGCTTTGCCTTGCGGTCCTCATACTTGTCCATGTGCTGCATCGCGCCCTGGTAGGCCTGGATCCCGGTGAACTTGAGCCCCGGCGCCGCCGCGACGGCCTTGGCGATCGCCACCACCTCCTCGGGCGTCTTCACCCCGCAGCGGCCCGCGCCGCAGTCGATTTCGACGAAGACCTCGATCTGGGTGCCATGGCGGACCGCCGCTGCCGAAAGGTCGGCCACGTTCGCCACGTCGTCCACGCAGACGATGGTCCGCGCACCCAGCTTCGGCAGCCGCGCAAGGCGATCGATCTTGGCCGGATCACGCACCTGGTTCGACACCAGCACGTCCTTGATCCCGCCGCGCGCGAAGACCTCGGCCTCCGAAACCTTCTGGCAGCAGACCCCCACCGCGCCGCCCAGCCGCTCCTGCAGCTTGGCCACGTCCACCGACTTGTGCATCTTGCCATGCACCCGATGCCGCATCCCGTGCGCCTTCGCATAGTCGCCCATCTTGACGATGTTGCGCTCCAGCGCGTCGAGGTCGAGGATCAGGCAGGGCGTCTGAATGTCGGCCTCATCCATCCCCGGCAGGGCCGGGATGTCATAGCCCACCTCAAGCCCTTGAAAATCCGTGTGCTTGTTCATGGTTCTCAGCCTTTCATCCAGGGAAGTCTGTCCAGATCGACGTTGCCGCCGGTGATGATGATGCCCACACGCTTGCCCCGGAAGGCCGCGCGGTTCTTCAGGACCACGGCCA
Source organism: Tabrizicola flagellatus (assembly GCF_046295235.1). Classification (GTDB taxonomy): domain Bacteria; phylum Pseudomonadota; class Alphaproteobacteria; order Rhodobacterales; family Rhodobacteraceae; genus Tabrizicola; species Tabrizicola flagellata_A. Next base: position 85,505 of record NZ_JBKBLV010000004.1, on the reverse strand, counting down.
GGGGCACCGCGCTCGAGGGTTCCATCACCACGCGCAGGTGCTTCCAGGTCAGCTTCATCGCGTCGATGATCTCCTGCTCCGAAGCGGTGTAGATCTCGCTGACATGGGTCTGCACGAAATGCCAGGTCAGGTCTTTCAGCGGCACCAGAAGCCCGTCGGCGATGGTCTTCGGCGCGTCGTCGGCGATGATGTGCCCGGCCTTGAAGCTGCGATAGGCGTCGTCGGCCTGTTCCGGCTCGGCCGCGACCACCTTCGTCTCGGGCGCGAGGGTCGCCAGCGTCAGGCAGGTGCCGGAAATCATCCCGCCCCCTCCGATCGGCGCCACCACCATGTCGAGGCCGCCGGTCTGCTCCATGAACTCGCGTGAGCAGGTGCCCTGGCCCGCGATCACGCGGGGGTCGTTGTAGGGGTGGACGAAGTCGCCGCCCGTCCGGGCCTGGACCTCGGCAAAGGTCGCCTCGCGGGACGAGGTCGAGGGCTCGCATTCGGTGATGACCCCGCCATAGCGGCGCACGGTGTCCTTCTTGGCCTGCGGCGCGGTGCGCGGCATGACGACGTTGCAGGGGATGCCGCGCAGCATGGCCGCATAGGACAGGCACGAGGCATGGTTGCCGCTGGAATGGGTCGCGACGCCTTTCCTCGCCTGCTCTTCCGAAAGGCCGAAGACCGCGTTCGTCGCCCCGCGCACCTTGAAGGCGCCGGGCTCCTGGAAGTTCTCGCATTTGAAGAACAGTTCGCAGCCGGCCAGTTCGTTCAGATAGTCCGAGGTCCGCACCGGGGTCTGACGGATATGCGGCCGGATCCGGTCATGCGCGGCAAGCATGTCGTCGTAGGTGGGGACCATCAGTCCGTTCATGTCCTTCATTTTCCTGCCCTTTCCGTTGGGGCCCAAAATCCTTCGAAGGATTTTGCAAATCTTTCCGAAAAGATTCGCGCTTCACTCCGCCGCCATCGCCAGCGCGGGAACCGTCCCGCGATAGTACTCCTGCGCCGCGGCCACGCCGCTGCCCAGTTCGACCTTCCAGCCAAGATCGGCCATGCACATCTCGGCCACGCAAAGGCCCGACAGCACCATCGCGTCGGTCAGCATCCCCAAATGGCCGATGCGGAACACCTTGCCCGCAACCTCGCCCAGCCCTACGCCGAAGGCCATGCCGTATTTCGACGCCGCCAGCTGCACCAGCGCCGTCCCGTCGCAGCCCGCCGGCACCTTCACTGCCGTCACCGTGTCGGAATACAGCTCGGGCGAGGCCGCGAAGGGCGTCATTCCCCAGGCCAGGACCGCGCGGCGCACGCCCTCGGCCAGGCGGTGGTGGCGGGCATAGACGTTCTCCAGCCCTTCCGCCTCGAGCAGGTCGATGGAATGGGCCAGCCCCGCGATCAGGCCGACAGCCGGGGTATAGGGATAGCCGCCCTTTGCATAAGAGGTCAGCATGTCCTTGAAATCGAAGAAGGTTCGCGGCAGCCGCGCCGTCTCCATCGCCGCCATGGCCTTGGGACTGACCCCAAGGATCGCCAGTCCCGCCGGCAGCATGAAGCCCTTCTGGCTGCCCGCCACGGAGATATCGATGCCCCAGCCGGCAAAGTCGAAGGGCATCGACGCGATGGACGACACCCCGTCCACGAACAGAAGCGCAGGGTGCCCCGCCGCATCCAGCGCGGCCCGGATGCCCGCGATGTCGGACTTCACCCCGGTCGCGGTCTCGTTGTGCGTGGCCAGCACCGCCTTGATGTGATGCCCCTTGTCGGCCCGCAGCGCCTTCTCGATGGCCGCCAGCGGCGCGCCCTGCCCCCAGGGGGTCTCGATGATCTCGACGTCCAGCTTGTGGCGCTGGCAGAGGTCGATCCAGCGGTGGCTGAACATGCCGAAGCGGGCCGCCAGCACCGTATCGCCGGGCGACAGCGTGTTTGTGATCGCCGCCTCCCAGCCGCCCGTGCCGGTGGAGGGGATGAGAATGACCTCGCCCCGATCCATCCGCAAAACCCGCCGCACCCCCTCCACCGCCGGCTTGAACAGTCGCGCGAAGGCCGGCGAGCGGTGGTCCAGGGTGCCCATGTCGCAGGCCTTGCGCACCGAGTCGGGGATGTTGGTCGGGCCGGGGATGAAAACCGGGTTCTGCATGGACATCGGGCAACTCCCTGAAAGATCGCCCACAAATGCTACGCCCTGCGACCAATCCGCACAATTTTTTCGAAAAGATTTTTCACTGTCACAATCGCATGCTAATCCTCAACCCAGTCAAAGACTTGCGCTTTTTCATGCGAAGGAGGCCCCCGATGGCCCAGAAACCCCGTGGCCGCCCGAAGGCGTTCAACGACAAGACGGACCAGAACACCGTGCAGGCCCTGGACCGCGGCCTCGACATCCTGTCCTTCGTCGCGCTGACCCCGGGCCGCACGCTTTCCGAAATCGCCGAGGAGACGGGCGAGGCCATTGCCACCGTCTTCCGCGCCCTGGTCACCTTGCAGCGGCATGGCATGGTCGAAGCCGACGAGCCCGGCCAGTTCTGGTATGTCGGTCCGGGCGCCTTCCGCGTCGGCTCTGCCTTCCTGCGCCGGACCAAGGTGGTCGAACGCGCCCGCCAACCCATGGATGCCCTGATGCGCGAGACCGGGGAAACCGCGAACCTCGGGAGCGAGGTCCGCGACGAGGTCCTGTTCGTCGCACAGGTCGAAACCTACGAGGCGATCCGTGCCTTCTTCCCCCCCGGCACCCGTGCGCCGATGCATTCCTCGGGCATCGGCAAGGCGCTTCTCGCCTGGTATCCCGAGGAGAAGACCCGCGACATCCTCGCCCGCAAGGGGCTGGAAAAGTTCACCTCGCTGACGCTGACCAGCGAAGCGGCCCTCCTCCGCGACCTCAACCGCACGCGGGAGCGTGGCTTTTCCATCGACGACCAGGAACGCGCCGAGGGGATGCGCTGCGTCGCCGCCCCGATCTTCAACGCGCACGGCGAACCCGTGGCGGGCCTCTCCGTCTCGGGCCCCGCCTTCCGCATGGGCCTGTCGGACGCGACCCGGATCGGCGCCCTGGTCAGGGCGGCGGCGGATCAGGTGACCGAGGCCACGGGCGGCACCCGGCCCGCGTGACGCTTTCGACATGAGGCGGTCGGTCGGGGACCAGACCGGCCGGCCCAAGGGTCTAGACAGGCGGTCAGCTGCCGGAAAGGACCGCCCGATGACCAAGCCCAACCTTCTGATCTTCATGGTCGATCAGCTGAACGGGACGCTGTTCCCCGACGGCCCGGCGGATTTCCTGCACGCCCCGAACCTGAAGCGGCTGGCGGCCCGCTCCACCCGCTTCGCCAACTGCTATACCGCCTCGCCGCTCTGCGCGCCCGCCCGCGCCAGCTTCATGTCCGGCCAGCTCCCCTCCCGCACCCGGGTCTATGACAACGCCGCCGAATTCGCCTCGGACATCCCGACCTACGCCCACCACCTGCGCCGCGCCGGATACCAGACCGCCCTCAGCGGCAAGATGCATTTCGTCGGCCCCGACCAACTGCACGGGTTTGAGCAGCGCCTGACCACCGACATCTACCCCGCCGATTTCGGCTGGACCCCGGATTACCGCAAACCGGGGGAACGCATCGACTGGTGGTACCACAACCTTGGCTCGGTCACCGGCGCCGGGGTGGCCGAGATCACCAACCAGTACGAATACGACGACGACGTGGCCTTCCAGGCTGTGCAGAAGCTTTACGACCTGTCGCGCGGGGCCGATCCCCGCCCCTGGGCGCTGACCGTCAGCTTCACCCACCCGCACGACCCCTTTGTCGCCCGCCGCAAGTACTGGGACCTCTACGAAGGTGCCCCGGAATGCGAACCTCCCGCGCCGCTGGCCTATGAGGACATGGACCCCCATTCCCAGCGCCTGATGGACGCCTGCGACTGGCGCGCGCTCACGATCACCCCGGACCACATCCGCCGCGCCCGCCGCGCCTATTTCGCCAACATCTCCTACATCGACGACAAGATCGGCGAGATCCTTGGCGTTCTGGAGGCGACGCGGCAGGAGGCCCACATCCTCTTCCTGTCCGACCACGGCGAGATGCTTGGGGAGAAAGGCCTTTGGTTCAAGATGAATTTCTTCGAAGGCTCGGCCCGCGTCCCCCTGATGATCGCGGCCCCCGAAATGCCCACTGGCCGGATCGACACCCCGGTCTCCTCCATCGACCTCGCCCCCACGCTCGCGGCGCTGGCCGGCATCTCGATGGACGAGGTCGCGCCCTGGACCGAAGGCGTCAACCTGGTCCCGGTGGCGAACGGCGCCCCGCGCGGGCCGGTGGCGATGGAATATGCCGCCGAAGGCTCGATCACGCCGCTCGTCGCCCTGCGCGAGGGCGCCTGGAAATACATCCGCTGCCCGGCCGACCCCGAGATGCTTTTCGACGTGGCCAACGACCCGGGCGAGACGACGAACCTCGCCGCCGACCCCCGCGCGGCCGAAATCCTCGCGCATTTCCGCAAGCTTGCCGATGCCCGCTGGGACCTTGCCGCCTATGACGCCCAGGTCCGCGAAAGCCAGGCCCGGCGCTGGGTCGTCTACGAGGCGCTCCGCAACGGCGCCTATTTCCCCTGGGACTACCAGCCGCTCCGCGCCGCCAGCGAACGCTACATGCGCAACCACATGGACCTGAACGTGCTGGAGGAACAGAAGCGCTTCCCCCGCGGCGAATAGGCCGGGGCGCGCAGCCTGTGCCCCCCTTGCCCTTTTGCAAATACTCCCGCCGGAGGCCCGCCGTCCGCGCGGCTCGATGCCGCAAGGACGGCCCCTTGCCCTAACGAGCGTCGGCCAGCACCCTTTCGGCCCCCATCCACCCCATCAGGATCGACGGCGCATTGGTGTTGCCCGCGATGATGTTCGGGAAGGCCGAGGCATCGATCACCCGCAGCGCGCCGACCCCATGCACCCGCAGCCCCGGATCCACCACCGAGGCTTCCGGATCCTGCCCCATCCGGCAGGTGCAGCTCGGGTGATAGACCGTCCCCGACCGGGCGCGGAAATCGGCGATCAGCTCCTCGTCGGTCACCACCTCCGGCCCCGGGCGCAGCTCTTCCTTGATCAGTGCCGCCAGGGCCGGCTGCGCGGCGATGCGGCGGACGAATTTCACCGCGGCCAGCATCTCCTCGACATCGGTGTTCGTCGAATAGGCATTCGCGGTGATCACCGGATGCTCCTCCGCCCGGGGACTCCGCAGCCGGATATGGCCCCGACTCGTCGGCCGGCAGTTCGACAGGCCGATCGACATGCCCGACCAGGGGTCCGGCGTCAGGATAGGCCGCTCGCCCCCGCGCGGGATCAGGGTCGAGAAGGCCTGGAAATACAGCTGCATGTTCGGCCGGTCGAGATCGGGATGCGTGCGGAAGAAGCCGCCGCCATGGTTGATCGACTTCGACAGGGGCCCGCCCCCGCCCAGGACATACTGCAACCCCGCGCGCAGCTTGCCCCACCAGGGGCGCAGCTCGTCATTGTAGGTCGGCACCTTCATCGACCAGGTATAGTTCAGCCCCTGGTGGTCGCTCAGATGGTCGCCGACATTCGGATTGTCGCGGACGACCGGGATCCCCAGCCCCTGCAACAGCGCCCCCGGCCCGATGCCCGACAGCTGCAAGAGCTGTGGCGAGTTGATCGCACCCCCGGCCAGGATCACCTCGGCGCGCGCCCGCAAGACCCGCGTCGTGCCGCCCTGACGATACTCCACCCCGACCGCCCGGCCGCCCTCGATCAGCACCCGCGTCGCCAGCGCCCGCGTCATCACGCGCAGGTTCGCCCGCTTCATCGCCGGCCGCAGGAAGGCCCGCGCCGCCGAATTGCGCCGGGCCGCCTTGATCGTCATCTGGTAGATGCCCGCGCCTTCCTGCCGCGCGCCGTTGAAATCCGGGTTCTCCGCCAGCCCCGCCTCGCCGCAGGCCGCGACATAACTTGCCACCAGCGGATGCAGCCCCGTCCGGTTGGCCGAGATGAACAGCGGCCCCCCGGTCCCGCGGAATTCGTCCGCGCCGGCCTCGTTGTCCTCCAGCGCGCGATAGGCTGCGAGACATTCGTCCCAGCCCCAGCCCGGCGCCGCGCGGCCCCAGTCCTCGTAATCCGCGCGATGTCCGCGGATCCAGACCATCGCGTTGATGCTGGAGGACCCGCCCAGGATCCTGCCGCGCGGCCAGTGGTCCTGCGCCCCGTTCAGCCCCGGGTCGGGTTCGGTCTTGTAAAGCCAGTTCACCGCCGGATCGTAGAACAGCTTGCCGTAGCCGAGCGGCAGCTGGACATAGAACCGCCGGTCCGTCCCGCCCGCTTCCAGCACCGTGACCTTGTGGCGACCGCTCGCGGTCAGCCGGTCGGCCAGGACGCAACCGGCCGAGCCCGCGCCCACGATGATATAATCGGTCTCGTCCATTCGCGCCCCCAGACCCCGGCGCGACCCTAGCGGGGGCCATGGGCGCAAACCGTCCGGTTTGCGACATCGGATGTCGCGCCCGTGACGGCTCCTCCCGCGCCTTCGGCGTGTCGTCGCGGGCCGCCCGGCGAGGAGCGGCGCAGCCTGCGACGAGCGTTACGCCTGGACCTCGAAGGTCGGCGCGTAATCCACCGGAAAGTTCACCGACCGGGCGATGAAGCAGACCTCGTGGATCCGGTGGTGGATCGCCTCGGCCGCCGCAAGGTCCGTCCCCGGCGTCACCACGACATGCGGCCGCAGCGTCACCTTCGCGAACCGCCCCGCGCCGCCGCGCCCCACCTCGCCCACCCCCAGCGGGCGGTCGGAATACCCGGTCACGACGATCCCCGCGTCCGAGGCATAATGGAGATACCACAGCATGTGACAGGCCGAGAGCGCCGACAACAGCAGGTCCTCCGGGTTCATCTTCCCCGGATCGCCGCCCAGAAGCGGGTCGTTGGAACAATGGACGGGCGCCTTGCCCGGCACCGCGATGTCCCAGGTGCGGTCGTAGGCGCGATAGTGCGCCGTCCCCTCGCCCCGGTTGCCGGTCCAGAGGATGCGCGTCGTGTAGTCGTGATTGGCCATGCTGCCTGTCCCTGTCGATCCCTTCAGCCGCGCCCGCGCGACCGCTTGCCGCCGCGCTGCCCGGCCCGCCCGGCTGTCGAGCGCCCGGTCCGCTTCACCGCCTCGCTGACGGCCTCCTCGATCACCTCCTGCCGGGCGAAGGGATCGTCGGCCACGGCCAGCTCCACCGCCTCCAGCCGCTTGATCTCGTCGCGCAGGCGGGCGGCTTCCTCGAACTCCAGGTTCTCGGCGGCCTTGCGCATCTGCGCGCGCAGCGCGTCGAGATGGGCCGCCAGATTGGACCCGACCATGGGCTTGTCCACCTTCGTCGTGATCCGGCTCTGGTCCGTGTCGCCCTGCCAGAGGCCGGCCAGCACGTCCTCGACGTTCTTCTTCACCGTCTCGGGCGTGATGCCGTGTTCCAGGTTGTAGGCCATCTGCTTCTCGCGCCGCCGGTTGGTCTCGGCAAGCGCCCGCTCCATGCTGCCGGTGATCCGGTCGGCATACATGATGACCCGGCCCTCGGCGTTCCGCGCGGCGCGGCCGATGGTCTGGATGAGGCTGGTCTCGGAGCGCAGGAAGCCCTCCTTGTCCGCATCGAGGATCGCGACCAGCCCGCATTCAGGGATGTCCAGCCCCTCACGCAACAGGTTGATGCCCACCAGCGCGTCGAAGGCCCCAAGCCGCAGGTCACGCAGGATCTCGATCCGCTCGATCGTGTCGATGTCCGAATGCATGTAGCGCACCCGGATGCCCTGTTCGTGCAGATAGTCGGTCAGGTCCTCGGCCATGCGCTTGGTCAGCACCGTGACCAGCGTCCGCAGGCCCCTGGCCGAGACTTTCCGGATCTCGTCAAGAAGGTCGTCCACCTGCATCTCGACGGGGCGGATTTCGACGACGGGGTCCAGAAGGCCCGTGGGGCGGATCACCTGTTCGGTAAAGACGCCCCCCGTTTGCTCCATCTCCCAGGCGGCCGGGGTGGCGGAAACGAAGACCGATTGCGGGCGCATCGCGTCCCATTCCTCGAACTTCAGCGGGCGGTTGTCCATGCAGGACGGCAACCGGAACCCGTGTTCGGCCAGCGTGAACTTGCGCCGGAAGTCGCCGCGATACATGCCGCCGATCTGGGGCACCGAGACGTGGGATTCATCCGCAAAGACGATGGCATTGTCGGGAATGAACTCGAACAGGGTCGGCGGCGGCTCGCCAGGCGCGCGCCCAGTGAGGTAGCGCGAATAGTTCTCGATGCCCGCGCAGGAGCCCGTCGCCTCCAGCATCTCGAGGTCGAAGTTGGTGCGCTGTTCCAGCCGCTGCGCCTCCAGCAGTTTCCCCTCGGCCTGCAACTGCTTTAGCCGGTGGAACAGCTCTTCCCGGATGCCCTTGATCGCCTGTTGCAGCGTGGGACGCGGGGTGACGTAGTGGCTGTTGGCGTATATGCGGATCTGCTTGAACGTGTCGGTCTTGGCCCCGGTCAGCGGGTCGAATTCGGTGATCGCCTCCAGCTCCTCGCCGAAGAAGGAAAACCGCCAGGCGCGGTCTTCCAGGTGGGCGGGCCAGACCTCCAGACTGTCGCCCCGCACCCGGAAGGCGCCGCGCTGGAAGGCGCCGTCCAGCCGGCGATACTGCTGCGCGACCAGGTCCGCCATCACCTTGCGCTGGTCGTAAAGCTGGCCCACCACCAGATCGACCGTCATCGCCGAATAGGTCTCGACCGAGCCGATACCGTAGATGCAGCTGACCGAGGCGACGATGATCACGTCGTCGCGCTCCAGAAGCGCCCGGGTCGCCGAGTGGCGCATCCGGTCGATCTGTTCGTTGATCTGGCTTTCCTTCTCGATATAGGTGTCGGTCCGCGGCACATAGGCCTCGGGCTGATAGTAGTCGTAGTAGGAAACGAAGTATTCCACCGCATTGTCGGGGAAGAAGCCCTTGAATTCCCCGTACAATTGCGCAGCCAGCGTCTTGTTGGGCGCCAGGATGATCGCCGGGCGCTGGGTGGCCTCGATCACCTTGGCCATGGTGAAGGTCTTGCCGGTGCCGGTCGCGCCGAGGAGCACCTGGTCCCGCTCGCCGTTCAGGACGCCGGCGGTCAGTTCGGCGATCGCGGTCGGCTGGTCGCCCGCCGGCTGGAACGGCGTCTGCATGACGAACCGCCGCCCGCCCTCGAGCTTGGGCTTGGTCAGGACCTCCGGGCGTTCGGTCAGGGCGTTGGAATTGTTGTGCGGCATCGGGCGGGCCTTCGCGACTCGGGACAGGCCAGAGTTGATCCGTTTTTGTTCACCTTCAAGCGCCAATCCGCAGGGCAAGGTTGCCCCGGCGGGGGCAAGCCGGTAAGCGGGGGCCAAGAGGTGCATGATGGCAGACAAGATCGACACGCGCGCGGCGGGGCTGGACGTGGGGCTCGCCTTCATCCGCTGGCTGACGGGGGGCGAGAACCTGCATTACGGGCTCTGGACCGGCCTTGAAGTCACAGCCGGCAACCTCCGCGCGGCGCAGGACAACTACACCGCAAAGCTCTTCGGCTACCTGCCGCCAGTGGAACCGGGGGGACGGCTCCGCATCCTCGACATCGGCGGCGGCGCGGGCGAGACGGCGAAAAAGCTGCTCGCACTCGGCCATTCGGTCGAGATCGTGGTGCCCTCGCCCTTCCTCGCCGGCCGCTGCCGCGCGAACGCGCCGGGCGCGACCGTCCACGAATGCACCTTCGAGGCGTTCCAGGGCACCGGCCCCTTCGACCTCTGCCTCTTTTCGGAAAGCTTCCAGTACATCCCGCTGGGCGAAAGCCTGCCGAAATGCGCCCGGCTGCTCGCCCCCGGCGGGCAAGTGCTGATCGCCGACTGCTTCCGCACCGAGGCCTATCGCGGCCGCGCCGTCCACGGCCCCCAACCCGGCGGCGGCCACCAGATCGCGGCCTTCCATGCGGCGGTGCGCGAGACGGGCTATGTGCTGGCCGCCGAAGAGGACATCACCGACGCCGTAGCGCCCTCGATCGACCTGGAACAGCGGCTGTTCCACGTGCTCGGCCATGGCGTGACCCGGGTGTCCGAGGAACTGCACCGCAAGCGGCCGATGGCGCATTGGGCGCTCGGGCGGTTGATCGGCCTCTTCCTGTCCCGCAAGCGGCGCGAGAACCTGATGCAGCGCCTGACCGGAACCGCGCGCACGTCCGAGGCCTTCCGGACCTACAACCGCTATCACATCGCCCGTCTGGAACGCGCTCCGGCCTGAGGCGGCGCCAGCCCTGCCCCCGCGGTGCGAAGGAAAATTCCGCCCCGCCGCACAACTTCCAGTTGATTCCGCCGCGCGGATCGGCCAATGTGAAGGGGCAAGCAGCAACTGACCCTGCCGGTCGGCCTCGAACCCCACCCCACCCACACTCGTCGATGCCGACCGGCAGTCCTTTCCCGGCAATCTCGCGCTTGCGCTTTTCCCTAAGCTTCGGAATAACACGGATCGAATCCGAAGGAGCAGCCCATGCGCGCCCGCATCTACCAGCCAGCCAAGACCGCCATGCAGTCGGGAACCGCCAAGACCCACACCTGGGTGCTGGAATTCGCCCCCGCCTCGAAGCGCGAGATCGACCCGCTGATGGGCTGGACCTCGTCCACCGACACCCAGTCCCAGGTCCGCCTGCGCTTCGAGACGCGCGAGGCCGCCGAGGCCTATGCCACGGACCACGGGCTCGACTACGACGTGGTCGAACCCAAGCCGCGCAAGGCCAACATCCGCCCGCGCGGCTATGGCGAGAACTTCGCGACCGACCGCAAGGGCGCCTGGACGCACTGAATGGCCTTCTCGATCGCCGAGGAACATCCGCTGACGCCGGACCTGGCGCTCCTGTTCCAGCGCCATACCGCAGACATGCACGCGGACACGCCGCCCGAATCGATCCACATGATGGACAAGGGCGCCCTGGCCGCGCCCGGCATCCGCTTCTTCGTGCTGCGCGAGGAGGGGGTGCCGCTGGCCATGGGCGCCTACAAGCGGATCGACGCCACCCATGCCGAGATCAAGTCGATGCATGTCCTGGCCGAGGCGCGGGGACGCGGCCTGTCGAAGGCGATGCTCGACCACCTCGTCGCCAGCGCCCGGGCCGACGGCTATCGCCGGCTGAGCCTCGAGACCGGCGTGCAGCCCACCTTCACCGCCGCGCGGGCGCTCTATGCCCGCGCCGGGTTCGAGGACTGCCCCCCCTTCGAGGGCTACTGGGACGATCCGAACTCGATCTTCATGACGAAGGTGCTTGCCTGACCCTGCGGCTTGGCCCAAAAGGGCGGCGCGCGGGCCCATAGCTCAACTGGATAGAGCAAGGACCTTCTAAGTCCGAGGTTGAGGGTTCGAGTCCTTCTGGGCCCGCCATTTCCGGGAATCGCTCGTCGAGCATTTCATGCACTCCTCGCGGCAGGTCCCGACGAGTGCATGAAGTGCTCGCGGAGGCGGCCGTCAGGTCTTGCTGCTCGGCGCCCCGCCCTCGAAGCGGTTGCCGTGGCGATAGTCGCAGGGCGCCTCCTGCATCTGAAGGTGCAGCCCCGTCCCGGTGAAGGGATGGGCGCGGGCCACGTCCTCGTCGAACTCGATCCCGAGGCCAGGCGCCTCGGGCGGCAGGATGTAGCCGTCCTCCCAGCGGATCGTGTTGCGGATCAGCCGCTGGTGGAAGGCGCCGCCGGTCTCGATCGTCTCGGCGATCAGCAGGTTCGGGATGGAGGCCGAGAGGTGCACGTTGGCCGCCCATTCCACCGGCCCGGCGTAAAGGTGCGGCGCCATCTGCGCATTGAAGATCTCGGCCATGGCGGCGATCTTCTTGGCCTCCCATATCCCGCCGACCCGGCCCAGCGCCGGCTGCAGGATCTTGACCCCGCCCGCCCGCAACAGCGTGCCGAATTCCGCCTTGGTGGTCAGCCGTTCGCCGGTGGCGAGCGGCACGCGGACCAATTTCGCGACCTCGGCGAATTCCAGCAGGTTGTCAGGCGGGATCGGCTCTTCGTACCAGAGCGGGTTGTAGGGCTCGAGTTCTCGTCCCAGCCGGATCGCGCCGGGGGTGCTGAACTGGCCATGCGTGCCGAAGAGGAGGTCCACCCGGTCGCCGACCGCCCGGCGGATCTCCTTGCAGAAGGCAATGGAGCGGCTGATGTCGGACATGGCGGGTTCGTGGCCGCCGCGGATGGTGTAGGGGCCTGCCGGATCGAACTTCACTGCAGTGAAGCCAGCGTTCATGAAGCGGACGGCGGCCTCCGCCGCGGCGTCGGGATCGATCCAGAACTCGGCCGACTCCCTCCCGGGTTCGGGGTACAGGTAGGTGTAGCTGCGGATCCGGTCGTTCATCCGTCCGCCGAGCAGCGCCCAGACCGGGCGGTTCCGCGCCTTGCCTAGGATGTCCCAGCAGGCGATCTCCAATCCCGAGAAGGCGCCCATCACCGTGGGGTCCGGGCGCTGTGTGAAGCCGGCGGAATAGGTGCGACGGAACATCAGTTCGATGTTTTCCGGAGTCTCGCCGGCCATGTGGCGTTCGAACACGTCCTCGATGACGGCGCGCATCACCTTTGGTCCGACGGTCGAGGCGTAGCATTCGCCATAGCCGGTGATGCCCGTGTCCGTGGTGAGTTTCGGGAATATCCAGTAGCGGCCGCCCCAACCCGGAAACGGCGGGGCGACGACGAAGATTTCGAGGTCCTTCAGTTTCATGTGCCGCGCCCTCTTGCTGGCCTGGAAGCGGGGGTTTCACACCCCCGCACCCCCGTGGAGTATTTCGCAAAGGGCAAGCTAGGAGGTTCGGGGGCAAGGTGACCCTTCATCAGCGACAGGGTGTGACGCGGACGGGACAGAGGCTCAACGCAGGCATCTGGGGCATCGGAAGTTCGGAAGATGTTGGAAATGTGCATACCAAAGGCAGCGCAAGCGCAAGAGATCGGTTGAAATGCAGTAATAGTTCAGTTCAGCGATGGCCGATTCGACCGAGAAAGTCGAGCAGCGGATCGGAGAACCCGGCTGTGTGGGTCAGCATGGCCAAATGACCGCCGCCGCGGATCAGGCGGAAACTTGCGCCCGGAACGAGATCGGCCAGTTCGCGTTGCAGGTCGGGTGGGGTCTTGCGGTCGTCACCGCCGGCCAGGACGAGGGTCGGCAGTCGCAGGGTGGCGGTGGTCTGGTAGAAATCGGCGGTGGCGATGGCAGCGGCGAAGCCGGTCCAGCCGTTGGGGCGCGTGGTCTCCAGCATGGCGCGGACTTCCGCCAACGCCGGAGACTGGCGCCAGCGCGGGCCAAGCAGGGCGGCGCAGTCCGCCTCCAGGTCGGGGCCGGTGTCGCGCAGACTCGCCAGTCGCGTTTCCCAGACCGAGGGGTTGGCGAAGCGCGTGGCCGAGCCGGTCAGGACAAGACCCCGCACCAGATCCAGCCGCTTGATGGCAAGGCCCTGTGCGATCAGCCCGCCTTCTCCGGCCCCCAGGACCACGGTCCCGGTCAGTCCGAAATGGTCGATCAGCCGTTCGACATCACGGATGAGCGCGCCCATGGCATAAGGCGCGTTCGGGGTATCCGAGCCGCCGTGACCGCGCAGGTCCAGCCGCAGGACGCGGTGCCCGACAAGCGAAGGCATCAGCGCCTGCCAGACCCTGGCGTCCAGGCCGAGGCCGTGGATCAGCACCACGGGCGGAGTGGTTGAGGGACCGGACAGTTCGGCATTCAGCCGCAGATCGGCAAGCCAGACCAGGGTCATGCAAAGCAGTCCAGGGCCCGCGCGAAGAGGGCAGGATCGACGTTGCCGCCGGTTGCGACGGCAATCACAGTCGCGGGTAGATCCTTGGCGAAAAGCGCCGCGGCCATGGCGACCGCGCCGCCGGGCTCCAGCACGATGCGCAGGTGGGTGAAGGCCAGCACCATCGCCTTCAGGGCCTGTTCGTCGCTGACGGCCAGCCCCGGACCGGCAAGGCGCGACAGGACCGGCAGGGTCAGGTCTCCCGGCGTGGGCGTCAGGATCGCGTCGCAGATCGAGCCCGAGGCGGTCGCATTGCGCTCGGCCCGGCCCGAGGCCAGCGAGCGCGCCATGTCGTCGAAACCCTCGGGTTCGCAGGTCCGCACCCTTAGGCCCGGCGCCCGGTCGGCCAGGGCCAGCGCCACCCCTGCCGAAAGCCCGCCACCGCCGCAGCAGACCAGCACATCGGCGGCCGTCACTTCCGCCTCGGCGGCCTGTTCGGCGATTTCGAGACCCACCGTGCCCTGCCCGGCGATGACCTGCGGGTCGTCGTAGGGTCGGATCAGGGTCAGCCCACGCCGCTCGGCGATCTCCGCACCCAGGGCGTCGCGGTCCTGCGTTGCGCGGTCATAGAGCACGACCTCGGCACCGTAGGCCCTGGTGTTCGATATCTTCACCTGCGGCGCGTCGGAGGGCATCAGGATCACGCAGGGGCAGCCATGCCGGGCGGCGGCATGGGCGACGCCTTGCGCATGATTGCCCGAGGAATAGGCGATCACGCCCCGCGCCCGCGCCTCGCCCGGCAGGGCCGAGACCGCGGACCAGCCGCCGCGCGCCTTGAAGCTGCCGGTCAGTTGCAGGCATTCGGCCTTGACCAGCACCCGCCGTCCCGCCAGCCGGTCGAGGAGCGGGGCGTGCAACAGCGGCGTGCGGCGGACATGGCCGGCAAGCCGGGCCGCGGCGGCCTCGATCAGGGCGATGTCGGTCATGGCAGATCCGCAAGGAAGCGGCGGATCAGCGCGACCGCCTCGGGTTCGTCGAGAAAGGGGATATGCGCGCGCGCCGGCACCTCGGCATAGGCCATGTCGGGACGGCGGGCGCGCATCTCCGCGACCGTCTCCCGGGTCAGCAGGTCGGAATTCGCGCCCCGGATCAGTGCAAGCGGCAGTCCGGCCAGCGCGTCGAACAGCGGCCAGAGGTCCACCTGCGGGCCCTCGAAGGCGGCGAGGAAGGCCTCGCGCAGGGTGGGATCGTAGGGGATGCGCAGGCCCTGCGGGGTTTCCACGGCGTGTTTGCGTGCCTCCTCCAGCCAGCGCGACATCGGCACACCTGCAAAGCCGGGAGAGCGCGAGAGCAGTTCGGCAAAGCCCTCGTGGGTCTTGCCGGCCGGATTGCGGCCGACATAGTCGAAGATGCGGGTCAGCCCGTCGCGGGCGATCTCGGGGCCGACATCGTTGAGGCACAGCCCCCGCACCCGATCCCGCGCCGTCGCACCAAGGAACATCCCGATCAGCCCGCCGCGCGAGGTGCCGAGGATCGCGGCTTTCCCTACCCCCAGATGATCCAGAAGCGCCAGGGCATCCCGCGCCTCCTGCGCCACGGTGTAGGTTGCGGCTCCGGTCCAGTCGCTGGCCCCGCGACCGCGGTAGTCCATGCGGATCAGCCGCAACGGCGGCAGGTGCGGCATGACATAGTCGAAATCGGCCATGCTGCGCGTAAGCCCCGGCAGGCAAAGCAGCGGCAGGCCGTCCCCCTCGTCACGGTAGGCCAGGCGGGCGCCGTCTCCGGCGCGGAAATGCTGTGTCTTGCTCATGGCGCAAGGGTGGCACGGGGCGCGGAGGCTTGGAAGCCCCAACCGTTTCGTCGCGGGCAGGAGTGCTTGTCCCTTGGCCTGCGGCAGACTAAACCCGTCCACGAAAGCGGAGTCGGTTGCATGGCGGACACAACAGCGGTCGAGGATCGGCCGAAGTCGAAGCGGGTGGGCGCGCTGCGCGGCCTCGTGCCGTTCCTCTGGCCCTACCGCGGGCTTGCGGCGCTGGCGCTGCTGGCGCTGGTGCTCACCGCATCGGTCAGCCTTGTCCTGCCGCTTGCGGTGCGCCGGGTGATCGACGGGTTCAACGACGCCAATGCCGCCCTGCTGGACCAGTATTTCGCCGCCGCGCTGGGGATCGCCGCCCTGCTCGCCGTCGGAACCGGCTTTCGCTACTACCTCGTCACGCGCCTTGGCGAGCGGGTGGTGGCCGACATCCGCCGCGCCCTGTTCGACCGCGTGCTTGGCATGTCCCCGGCCTTCTTCGAGCGCATCCTGACCGGCGAGATCCTGAGCCGGATCACGACCGACACCACGCTGATCCTGTCGGTCATCGGGTCCTCGGTCTCGGTCGCCCTGCGCAACGTCCTGATCCTGCTGGGTGGCCTGGTGCTGATGTTCCTGACCTCGGCCAAGCTGACCGGGCTGGTCCTGCTGATCGTTCCGGCGATCATCGTGCCCATCGTGGGGCTGGGCCGGCGTCTGCGGGCGCTGTCCCGCGAGAACCAGGACTGGATCGCCTCGTCCTCGGGGGCGGCGTCCGAGGCGCTGCTCTCGGTGCAGACCGTGCAGGCCTTCACCCATGAGGACGCGACACGCAGCCAGTTCGCCGACGTGACCGAAAAGAGCTTTGCCGCGGCCAAGGCCCGGATCAGGACACGGGCGGTGATGACCGTGATCGTCATCTTCCTGACCTTCGCCGGGATCGTGGGCGTCCTCTGGGTCGGGGCGCGCGACGTGCGGGCCGAGGTGATGTCCGTGGGTGCCCTGATCCAGTTCGTGATCTATGCCGTGATGGTGGCCGGCGCCGTGGGCGCCCTGTCCGAGATCTGGGGAGAACTCCAGCGGGCTGCCGGGGCGACCGAGCGGCTGGTGGAACTGCTGGGGGCCGAGGATACCGTGCAGGACCCGGTCCGCCCAATCGCCCTGCCCCGCCCGGTGCGCGGCGAGATCAGCTTTCAGGATGTGACCTTCCGCTATCCGGCCCGGCCCGAGGCTTCGGCGCTGAACGGGGTCAGCCTGCATGTTAAGCCGGGGGAAACCGTGGCGCTGGTCGGTCCCTCCGGCGCGGGCAAGACGACGATCCTGCAACTCCTGATGCGCTTCTACGATCCGCAATCCGGCCGGATCACCCTGGACGGTGTGGCCCTGCCCGACATGGCGCGCGGCGACTTCCGCCAGGCCATCGCGCTCGTGCCGCAGGATCCGGTGATCTTCGCCGCCTCGGCGCGCGAGAACATCCGCTTCGGCCGCCTCGACGCCTCGGATGCCGAGGTGGAGGCCGCCGCGAAGGCCGCCGCCGCGCATGATTTCCTGACCGCGCTGCCGCAGGGCTATGACAGCTATCTGGGCGAGCGCGGCGTCATGCTGTCGGGCGGGCAGAAGCAGCGGGTGGCGATTGCACGGGCCATCCTGCGCGATGCGCCGATCCTGCTCCTGGACGAGGCGACCTCGGCACTGGATGCCGAAAGCGAACGGCTGGTGCAGGCGGCGGTCGAGAAGCTGTCGGAGGGACGCACGACGCTGGTCGTGGCGCACCGTCTGGCCACGGTGAAACGCGCCGACCGCATCGTCGTCTTCGATCAGGGACGGATCGTGGCGCAGGGAACCCATGACCAGTTGGTCGCCGAGGATGGCCTTTACGCCCGTCTCGCCAGGCTCCAGTTCACCGACGGATCGGTCTGACGTCGCGTCCCGACAGGGGTGACCGGGACAAACCAGCTTCACAAACGTGTTTCCCGCCCCCATGTTCGTCTGAAGCCTGCGGTCACAGCGGGCAGGAAGGGGAGGAACCGATGACGTCATTCGCTACCGCAGCGGACCTGCGCGCGATCGAGGCCGAGATGCCCTGGGCCGACCGGGGCCAGGCCCGGTCGATCTACGACTTTCTAGGCCGCGCCAAGGCCCGACACGGCGCTCGTCCGGCGGTCAGCTACCAGCTCCTTTCCGGGCCCGAGACGAAGAAGGTCACGCTGACCTGGGCAGAGTTGCACGCGCAGGTCACGCAGGCCGCGAACCTGTTCCGCAGCCTTGGCGTGGGCGAAAAGGACGTGGTCGCCTTCGTCCTGCCCAATGCGATGGAGACCGTGATCACCCTGCTGGGCGGCATGGTCGCGGGGATCGTGAACCCGATCAACCCGCTGCTCGAGCCGGAAAAGATCAGCGCCATCCTGCGCGAGACGAATGCCAGGGTCGTCGTCACGCTGAAGGCCTTCCCCAAGACCGACCTTCCGCAGAAGGTCTCCGAGGCGGTCCAGTTCGCGCCCTCGGTCAAGACCGTGCTGGAGGTGGACCTTGTGCCCTACCTTTCGGGGCTCAAGAAGGTCATCGTGCCCTGGATCCGGCCAAAGAACCCGCCGCAGCATACGGCGAACATCAAGGATTTCCGCGCCGAACTGGCGCGGATGCCGGCCGACAAGCTGACCTTCGCCGACCGGACCGAGGATCACGTCGCCGCCTATTTCCACACCGGCGGCACCACCGGCATGCCCAAGGTGGCCCAGCACAAGGCCAGCGGGATGATCTACAACGGCTGGCTGGGCACCACGCTCCTGTTCAAGCCGGACGACGTGGTGATGTGCCCGCTGCCCCTGTTCCACGTCTTCGCCTGCTATCCGATCCTGATGTCGATGATCGGCTCGGGCGCGCATGTCGTTTTCCCCACACCGCAGGGCTATCGGGGCGAGGGCGTGTTCGACAACCTCTGGCGGCTGATCGAACGCTACCGGGTGACCTATCTCATCACCGTGCCCACGGCGCTTGCGGCGCTGATGCAGCGCCCGGTCAATGCCGACATCTCCAGCCTGAAGAACGCCTTCTCGGGGTCCTCTCCGCTGCCGGTCGAACTCTACAACCGCTTCAAGAAGGAAACCGGCATCGAGATCGTGGAAGGATACGGCCTGACCGAGGCCACCTGCCTCGTCTCGATCAACCCGCCGGACGGGGTGAAGAAGATCGGCTCGGTCGGGTTGGCCTTCCCCTACACCCAGGTCCGCATCCTGACCTCGAAGGGCGCCATCGGCTTTCGCGAATGCGCGGTGGACGAGGTGGGCGAGATCTGCGTCTCGAATCCCGGGGTCTATGAGGGCTCGACCTACACCGAGGCCGACAAGAACCGCGAGCTGTTCGCCGATGGCCGCTTCCTGCGCACCGGCGACCTCGGTCGGATCGACGCGGACGGCTACATCTTCATCACCGGCCGGGCCAAGGACCTGATCATTCGCGGCGGCCACAACATTGACCCGGCGATCATCGAAGAGGCGCTGATGGGGCACGAGGCAGTGGGCTTCGTGGGCGCCATAGGCCAGCCCGATGCCCACGCGGGAGAGTTGCCCTGCGCCTATGTCGAACTGGTGAAGGGCAAGTCGGCTACGGTCGATGACCTGATGGACTATGCGGCAAAGCATATCAGCGAAAGGGCGGCCATTCCCAAATATCTGGAAATCCTGCCGGAACTGCCCAAGACTGCGGTGGGAAAGGTCTTCAAGCCCGACCTGCGCCGGCTGGCGATCACCCGCACCTTCGACGCGGCCCTGGCCGAAGCCGGGGTGCCCGCGCGGGTTGCCGCGGTGGTCGAGGACAAGAAGCGCGGGCTGGTGGCGCAGTTGCAGAAATCCGCCCCGGTCGAGGATGCAGCGGTCTCTGCGGTTCTGGGCCAGTTCGCCAACCCCTGGGAATGGGCGGCCTGATCCCGCAACAGGAACGGATTGTCCCGTCTCTGGCCCGAAGTTTCATTTGCCTGAATCGCGCGACGGCGCGAGACAGGGGGAAACGACAAGTCAACGGGACGGCGAAGATGAAGATACGGATGGATTTGGCGGCGGCACTGGTCGTCGCGTCGGTTGCGGGTGGCGAGGCACAGGAAAGCGAGGTCCTGTTCTCGCACAAGCACTGGCAGGTCTCGATAGTCGGCTGGGATGACGGCAGCTTCGGTTGTGTGGCCGAGGTGACGGCACCGGGCGAGAGCTTCTCGATCTGGACCTTTCCGAACGGTTCCGTCCAGTTGCAGTTCTATTCGACCGCCTGGGAATTCGGCGAGGGCCAGACCGCCGACCTTGGCGTGCAGATCGACCGCCGCGCGCCATGGAACCTGACCGGCGCCGAGCTTTTCAAGAACTCGGTCCTGTTCAACCTGCCGGACAGCAAGGCCGGGGTGAACTTCATCACCGAGGTGGCGCGTGGCAACCGGCTGTATCTGCGCTCGGCCGACGGGTCTGACGTGCAGAACTATTCGCTGGCCGGTTCCAGCGCCTCCATCTCTGCGCTGGTGGAATGTGGCAACGCGATCACCCAGGCCAAGCCGGGCAATCCGTTCAACTGAGGTCAGGCCTGGTCGGTGTCCATCCAGATGGTCACCGGCCCGTCATTGACCAGACTGACCTCCATGTCCGCCCCGAACCGGCCGTTGGCGACCGGAACGCCTTCCCTTTCGAGGCAACGGCTGAAATGGAGATACAGCCTTTCGCCCTCGGCCGGTGGAGCGGCGGTCGAGAATCCGGGGCGGTTGCCGCGCAGGTCGGCGGCCAGCGTGAACTGGCTGACCACCAGCGCAGCGCCGCCGATGTCGCGGATCGACAGGTTCATCTTGCCCTGATCGTCCTTGAACACCCGCAGCTTGGCGACCTTGGCCGCAAGCCTCTCGGCCGCGGCTTCTGTGTCCCCACCCATGGCGCAGACCAGGATCAGGAAGCCCTTGCCGGTCTCGCCGACAAGCTCGCCCGCCACATGGACGCGCGCCTCGCTGACCCGCTGGAGGACAGCCCTCACAGCTCGTTCGCCCAGGGCGGGTTCGCGCCGGCCCGGCTGACCGTGACCGCCGCCGCCCGGGTGCCAAGTGACAGCGCCTCGGTCAGGGAGGCGTCCGACAGCGCGGCGATCCCCGCCTTGGTCAGCGCCCCCGCCTGGTGGAGCGCGGCCAGGACGCCCGCGTTGAATGTGTCGCCTGCGCCGACCGTATCTACGACCGCAACCTTCCGTGCCGCAACGAAAATGTCCTGTGTTGCCGTCACCGCCCGCGCCCCCTTGGCGCCCTCGGTGATGAACACGACCTTCGGCCCCCTGGTCAGGATCGCACGCGCCAACGCGGTCAGGTCACCCTGCCCTTCCAGCCAGTGCAGATCCTCGTCCGACAGCTTGACGATGTCGGCCCGCGCCAGCATCCGCCCGATCCGCGCGCGGTAGGCGGCTTCCTTCCCGGCGATGAAGCCCGGGCGGATATTCGGATCGACCATGGTGACCCGCCGACCGCACTCGCGCGCCTGCAACGCCTCGTAGGTCGAGGCGGCGGGGTCGTTCACCAGGCTGATCCCGCCAAGGAACAGGGTCGAGACCTCGGCGGGCAGGTCGGGCAGATCGGCCTCGGCCAGCATCCGGCCCGCCGTCCCCTCGTCGTAGAAGGCATAGGTCGCCTGGCCGTTCACCAGCTTGACGAAGGCAACCGTGGTGGGCCGGTCGGACCGCGCCAGATAGCGGGTGTCGACCTTCGAGGCCGTCAGGGTGTCGGCGAGGATCTCGCCCAGCATGTCATTGGAAACGCCCGAGAAAAATGCCGAAGGCGCCCCGAGCCGCCCCAAAGCGATCGCTGTGTTGAAGACGGCACCTCCCGCATAGGGGGCAAAGCAGGCCTCGCCCAGCGTCGAGGTCCGGGGCAGCATGTCGATCAGGGCTTCGCCGCAACTCAGAATCATCGTCCCCTCCGCAGTTGCGGAAACATAGGCCGCAGCCCTCGTTAGCGCAAACATCGCGCCGCACCGGCCTGCAAATACCCCACTGAAGTTTATCGCGCCAGAGCCTGCCCGCCTTGACCCGGATCATGGCGCGGGGAGCGAGTCGCCGCCAGACTGTCCTCATTCAACTCGGAACAGGAGGTTCCCATGGTCGAGAAATCGTCAACGGGCAGTTTCTGGCCCAGTCTCTACGAACCCTTCCGCATGATGGGCACGCGGCTTGCCGACTGGCTGTCGCCTGCGGCCGAGGCCAGCCAGTCCGGCGAGGCCTATCGCATCGCGGTCGAACTTCCCGGCGTGGCCGAGGACGACATCCACGTCACGGTCGAGGACGGCGTGCTGCAGATCAAGGGCGAAAAGAAGAGCGAGCGCGAGGAGAAGGGCGATACCTGGTATTTCTCGGAACGCCAGTTCGGCAGCTTCAGCCGCAGCTTCCGCCTGCCCTCGGACGCCGACGCCGGCGGGGTGAAGGCCGAGATGAAGGACGGCGTGCTGACCGTCACCGTGCCGAAAAAGCCCGAGAAGACGGCCGCCGCGCGCGTGCCGATCACGAAGGGCTGAAGAACCGCGCCAGGTTGGCCCGGACCCGGGCGAGCGGGGTCTCCCCGCTCGCGTCGGGGGTGAAGGGCTGGCCGGTGATCCGCTCGTAGGCATCGATGTAGACCCGGGCGGTCCGTTCGATCATCTCGGCCGGAATCTCGGGGATCGGGTCCCTGTAGGGATCGCAGCGCGCGACGACCCAGGAGCGGATCACGTCCTTGTCGAAACTCGGCGGCCGGGTGCCGTTGACGAATGCCTCCTCATAGCCATCCGCGATCCAGTAGCGGCTGGAATCGGGCGTGTGGATTTCGTCCGCCAGAAGGATGTTCCCTTCCGCGTCGGTGCCGAATTCGTATTTCGTATCGACCAGGATCAGGCCCCGGTCGGCGGCCATCTTCTGCCCGCGGGCAAAAAGGGCCAGCGCCTTCTGGCTAACCTCATCCCATTGCTCTTGCGTTAACAGCCCGGTGCCGACGATTTCGGCCGCCGTCAGCGGCTCGT
Organism: Tabrizicola flagellatus; assembly: GCF_046295235.1. Lineage (GTDB taxonomy): Bacteria > Pseudomonadota > Alphaproteobacteria > Rhodobacterales > Rhodobacteraceae > Tabrizicola > Tabrizicola flagellata_A. The sequence goes on along the minus strand of NZ_JBKBLV010000004.1, from coordinate 63,020 downwards.
CATGGCCACCGTCGAAGGCCTTCGAGGTGGGGGTGATGATCGCCTGCGGCAGGGCCTGGTTGTCGCGCAGACCCTCTGGCAGGGTATGGCCGTACATTGTGCGCTCGCCGGCCTTGTAGCGGGTCAGGATCGAGGTGGACGTGGTGCCGGCGAGGTAGCCCCTTACCACGATTTCGACCGGCAGGATGCTGACGCGCTTGCAGTGGACGACGTTCGGGTCGGGGTAGCCGATGACGTGGTTGGCAGCGATGTCGCCCGTGTGGTCGAACCAGTAGCGGGCCAGCTGGGTCAACACCTGGCCCTTCCAGGGGATCACCGCAAGTATCTGGTCGAACGCGGAAATCCGGTCGGACGAGATCAGGAGCCGCGTGCCGTCGGGCAGGTCGTAGCAATCGCGGACCTTGCCGAAATAGGGGTTCGGAAGTTCAGGGATCCGCGCCTGCGGCAGGGTGCGGGAAAGGTCGATCTGGCGCATGGCAGGCCCCCGGTTCGCGGTGCCTGCTTCTTGGGGCTTTTGCCCCGCGAGTCAAGGCTGCCTGGGGCAGTCGAGCGCCCCCCGCATTTCGCCGCTGTCGCCTTGGAGTGTGCTTTCCCGCAGCTTGCAGCCGGTAACGCGGGGGATGAGTTCGATCATCGTGGCGCGGATTTCCTGATGCTCGCCGCGGCGGGCGTAGCCGAGGCGTATGACCTCTACCCGCTCCCCCTTCTGGAAGACCGTGTAGTCCCGTCCGTTAACCTTAACGTCGGTGCGAGTCGCGCCCATGAACTCGGGGGCCGGAGAGGCCCCGCAGGCGGCGAGAAAGATCAGCGGGATCAGGGGGATGCGATGTTTCATGGCCGCAAGGATGGCAGAGGTTGGTTAACGGGGGGTTAAGCGTCTACATCCCGTATGCTATGCATATGCATCCAATGCATACGCGCGGTCATACCGGCGCCCGTTAACCTTTGGCGGAGCGCATCGGCAAAGGCTCGCCGGTTTACCTGCGGCAGATGGGAGAAAGCCTGCCGACCCTGCGCGACCCCATGCAATCCCCGATGCAGACCCCTCGCGGTCCGGGCAGGATCGGGCCAATCAACCTTGGAGGGTATCTGATGAAGACCGTGAAGCTTGTTGGCCTGCTAGCCTGTGCGGTGGCCCTGTCGGGCTGCCTCGCGACCGACACTGAACGCGGGCTGGCCGGAGCGGCAGGCGGCGCGGTGATCGCCGATGTCACCGGCGGGAACGTCGTGACCGGAGCCGTGGTCGGCGGCGCGGCGGGGGTGTTCTGCGATGACCTTGGGGTGTGCAAGTAATCTTCCGGCGAGTCGGGGGGGAACCCCGACCCACGGGGCGCGCGGCGGTGCGCCCCGTTTGCTTCTACGGGAACTTGCTGGGCGGGTGGCGATCAGCGAAGAGCCCCACTCGGGAAGGTCAGGTGTAGGGTGTGCTACAGCGCCCCCTGCGAAGTCGACGCAAGTCACCTCCTGCGGTCGCTTCTACCGCGTGGCATCGCCGGTCAAAGGAAACTCTCGTCGATATGCTCGACATGCTCACTGATCACATTGTCGATCACGACATTCGACAAGAGGACCGGGCCGACCTTCCACAGCGCGCGCATGTGGTCCGTGTCCTCGTGGCGGCGGTGGGCGGCTTCGCTAGTGAAAGCCTCGGCCAGCAGTATGCGGTCCGGGTGGTCGGGCATCGGGACAAGTTCGATGTAGAGGCAGTCTGGATCCTGACGACTTTTCGTCAGGTGATCCTGGGCTGCGGCCAGATATTCTTCGCGGCGGCCCGGCTTGGTGGTGAAGAAGCCGACGATGATCTTCATGGCCCATCCTTTCCCGGTTGGAGGATGAGCCAGAGTGTCAGTTGAATCTCCTGCCCTGTCCAGTTCGCAGGGCGATCAGGAGTCCATCTTCAGCGCCGAGATGAACGCCTCCTGCGGGATCTCGACCTTCCCGAACTGGCGCATCTTCTTCTTGCCGGCCTTCTGCTTCTCCAGAAGCTTCTTCTTCCGGGTCGCGTCGCCGCCGTAGCACTTCGCCGTCACGTCCTTGCGCATCGCTGAAATCGTCTCGCGGGCGATGACCCGGCCGCCGATGGCTGCCTGGACGGGGATCTTGAACATGTGGCGGGGGATCAGGTCCTTCAGCTTCTCGACCATCGAACGCCCGCGCGCCTCGGCACGATCGCGGTGGACCATCATGCTCAGCGCATCCACGGGTTCGTCGTTCACCAGGATGGACATCTTCACCAGGTTGTCCTCGCGGTATTCGCTGATCTGGTAGTCGAAGCTGGCGTAGCCCTTGGTCACCGATTTCAGGCGGTCGTAGAAGTCGAACACCACTTCGGCGAGCGGCAGGTCGTATTCGACCATCGCGCGGTTGCCGGCATAGGTCAGGTTCAGCTGGATGCCGCGGCGGTCCTGGCAGAGTTTCAGGATGTCGCCGAGGTATTCGTCGGGGACCATGATCGTGGCCTTGATCCGCGGCTCCTCGATATGGTCGACGTAGGTCAGGTCGGGCATGTCGGCGGGGTTGTGGAGGTCGCGGACCTCGCCGTCCTTCATGTGCAGCTTGAACACCACCGACGGCGCGGTGGTGATGAGGTCGAGGTCGTATTCGCGCTCAAGCCGGTCGCGGACGACTTCGAGGTGAAGAAGGCCGAGGAAGCCCATGCGGAAGCCGAAGCCGAGGGCGGCGGAGGTTTCCATCTCGTAGGTGAAGCTTGCGTCGTTGAGGGCGAGCTTCTCGATGGCGTCGCGGAGGGTCTCGAAGTCGTTGGCGTCCACCGGGAAAAGGCCGCAGAAGACGACGGGGACCGAGGGTTTGAAGCCGGGGAGCGGCTGGTCGCAGGGTTTCTTTTCGTGGGTGATGGTGTCGCCGACGCGGGTGTCGCGGACCTGCTTGATCGAGGCGGTGAAGACGCCGATTTCGCCCGGCCCAAGCTCGGCGATGTCCTGCATCTGGGGTTTCAGGACCGCGAGCTTGTCGATGCCGTAGACCGCGCCGGTCTGCATCATCTTGATGCGGTCGCCCTTCTTCACCACACCATCGACCACGCGGATCATGACGACGACGCCGAGGTAGGCGTCGTACCAGCTGTCGACCAGCATGGCCTTGAGGGGTGCATTGCGGTCGCCCTTTGGGGGCGGCAGGCGGTGGACGATGGCCTCCAAGACGTCGGGGATGCCGAGGCCGGTCTTGGCGGAGATCGGGATGGCATCGGAGGCGTCGAGGCCGATCACGTCCTCGATGTTCTGCTTGACCCGCTCGGGTTCGGCCGCCGGAAGGTCGATCTTGTTCAGGACGGGGACGATCTCGTGGCCCGCGTCCAGTGCCTGATAGACGTTGGCGAGCGTCTGCGCCTCGACACCCTGCGAGGCGTCCACAACCAGAAGCGAGCCCTCGACCGCGCGCATGGAGCGAGAGACCTCGTAGGCAAAGTCGACGTGGCCGGGGGTGTCGATCAGGTTCAGGATATAGGTCTTGCCGTCCTTGGCCGGGTATTCGATGCGGACGGTGTTGGCCTTGATCGTGATTCCGCGTTCGCGCTCGATGTCCATCGAGTCCAAGAGCTGGGCCTTCATGTCGCGTTCGGCGACCGTGCCCGTCATCTGGATCAGGCGGTCGGCCAGCGTGGATTTGCCGTGGTCGATATGCGCCACGATGGAGAAGTTGCGGATGCGGTCGAGCTCGATCATGGGGCGCGTATAGCCTGAGCCGCGGGGTCGCGAAAGGGGGCTGCCGCAGGGCGGAGCGGTCCGGGAGGCGCCGGCGCGGCGGGGCCCGGGCGGCGGGCCCGGGTCCGGGCGGGGGGCTACCGCATCTTGTGGGATGGCCGGCTGCGCGCCGCGAGGGGTTGCGGAAACCCGCGCATCTGGCACAAGTACTTGCAGAGGCTTGAAAATTTCCGTTGGACTTGGCATTATCGAACAAAGAAGATGACCGGCAACGGTCCGGGTCGAGGCCCGGCCGGAGCGCGGCGAACGAGGCAGAGACAGATGAAGACCATTGCATTCGCAGCCGCGATCGCGGCAGTTATTCCGGCCATGGCCAGCCCGTCGCTGGCGGGACCGATCGAACGGGCCTGCATGGACTCGGACCGCGGCGCGAACCGGGCGCTGTGCGGCTGCATCCAGCAGGCCGCCGACATGACGCTGTCGGGCGGCGACCAGCGCCGGGCGGCGAAGTTCTTCAAGGACCCCGAGGCCGCCCATTCGACCTGGATCTCCCAGTCGCGGTCCGACGATGCCTTCTGGGAGCGTTACAAGAGCTTTGGCCAGACCGCCGAGGCCTACTGCGCCGGTTAAGGCCCTTCGGGTGGACAGCGGGTCTTTCCGTTTTCGCCAGCTCCCGACCCGCAAGCTGTCCCGCCGGCCGGCGGGATGGTTTCGTGGAAGTAATCGCGCCGAAACCTTTCGGGCTTTCGTGTGGACTTTTCGAAAAGGCCGGTCGCCCAGGCAGGAGACACAACGCGAAAGGCCCCGCCTTCAGGACGAAGGCGGGGCCTTTTCTGGAAAAGCCGACCGGCTCAGGCGCTGGCCTGGGCCTTCGCGATGTCCTTCTTGATCTTCAGCGCGGTGGGCGAGAGTTCCTCGTCCCTGGCCTTGGCCAGGAAGGCATCGAGCCCGCCCCGGTGATCGACCGAGCGCAGCGCGGCCGCGGTGACGCGGAACTTGAACGACTGGCCCAGCACGTCCGAGATCAGCGTGACCTCGTTCAGGTTCGGCAGGAACCGGCGGCGGGACTTGTTGTTGGCGTGGGAGACGGTATTGCCCGTCATCGGCCCCTTGCCGGTGAGTTCGCAGACGCGCGACATTGCGGTGTTCCTTCGATTCGTCAAAAGCAGGGGAGGGCGGGGAATCCCCTGCCCTCGAAAGCGATTGCCGGCGTGTAAGGGGAATCCGGGGCAGCGTCAAGCAGGAAGCGGGGCACGGGGCACCGGCCGGGCTGCCTCCGGCGGGAGTATTTGGAAAAGGGCAAAGGCAGCAAGGTCAGGGCGCGCGGCCCAGAAGCCGGAGCATCTCGGCCGCCGCCGCCTCGGGCGTGAGCTGGCCCTCGGCTACCCGGTCGCCAAGGCTGGCCATCAGGCCCTTCTGCGGCTCGCGCGAAAGCGCGGCCAGCAGGCCCTGGCGCACCTCTTCCTCGAACCAGTGCCGGGCCTGGGCGGCGCGGGTGCGGTCCCAGTGGCCTTGCTCCTTGCGCCAGGCGACGAGCGTCTGCATGTCCTGCCAGGCCTGCGCCAGACCTTCGTCGGCCAGCGCCGAGACCGGCAGCGCCCTGGGGAAGCCCGGCGGGTCCTGCGGGCGGCGGCGGAGAAGTTGCAACGCGCCGGCGTAATCCGCCACGGTGCGCAGGGCGGCGGGCTTCAGCTCGCCGTCGGCCTTGTTGACCAGGATCAGGTCGGCCATCTCCATGATCCCGCGTTTCACGCCCTGCAACTCGTCCCCGCCCGCCGGGGCGAGGAGGAGGAGGAACAGGTCGGAAAGTTCCGCCACCACGGTTTCGGACTGTCCGACGCCCACCGTCTCGATCAGCACCACGTCGAAGCCCGCAGCCTCGCACAGGGCCACCGCCTCGCGGGTGCGGCGGGCGACGCCGCCCAGTTGTGACTGGCTGGGCGAGGGGCGGATGAAGGCGCATGGCTCGCGCGAGAGGCGATCCATCCGCGTCTTGTCGCCGAGGATCGAGCCGCCGGAACGTGCCGAGGAGGGATCGACCGCCAGAACGGCGACGCGGAGCCCCTGGCGGGTCAGCATCAGGCCGAAGGTCTCGATGAAGGTGGACTTGCCCACGCCCGGCGTGCCGGAAAGCCCGATGCGCAGCGCCTCGCGCCGGGGCGCGCGCAGCGCGTCGAGGAGCGCAAGGGCCTCCGCGCGATGGTCGGGGCGGGCGCTTTCGACCAGCGTGATTGCACGAGCCAGCGCCCGGCGATCGCCGGCGCGGATCAGGGCGGCGCGGTCCATCGTGTCCATGACCGCCTTATTGCCGGATCGGCGCGGGCTTGGCGAGAGGCGGCCAGCGAATTTTTCCGGCGCATGGAGGGGCTTCCGGTGGCGCGGGCGGCGCGTCATAAGCGGGGCATGGAAGCTCTGCCCGTTTCTGCTGTCTTGCCCGAGGTCGCCGAGGCCCTGGCCCGTAGCGGGGTCGCGGTGTTGCAGGCCCCGCCGGGCGCGGGCAAGACGACGCTGGTGCCCCTGGACCTCTTGGCGCGCGGCATTGTCGCGGGCCGGATCGTGATGCTGGAGCCACGCCGGCTGGCCGCGCGAGCCGCCGCCGAGCGCATGGCCGAGACGCTGGGCGAGCCCGTGGGCCGGACCGTGGGCTACCGGATCCGGGGCGAGGCGAAGGTCTCGTCGGCGACGCGGATGGAGGTGGTGACCGAAGGCATCCTGACCCGGATGATCCAGTCCGATCCTGAGCTTTCAGGCATCGGCTTGGTGATCTTCGATGAATTCCACGAACGCAGCCTGAATGCCGATCTGGGCCTGGCGCTCTGTCTCGAGGTGCGGGGCGCACTGCGCGAGGATCTGAAGCTTCTGGTCATGTCGGCCACGCTGGACGCAGGCCCGGTGGCAGCGCTGATGGGAGATGCGCCGGTCGTGACCTCGGAGGGGAGGGCGTTTCCTGTGGAGACGCGCTGGCTGCCGCGTCCGCCCGATGCAAGCCTCAGGCTCGAGGCCGTGGTAGCGGGCGCGGTGCGCGCGGCGCTGGCGGAGACCGAGGGCGGGATGCTGGTCTTTCTGCCCGGCGAGGGCGAAATCCGCCGGGTCGAGGCGCTGCTGCGCGACCTGCCCGGCGTGGCGCTGCGGCCCCTGTTCGGGGCGATGGACTTTGCCGCCCAGCGCGCGGCCCTGGCCCCGGCCGAGGGGCGCAAGGTGGTGCTGGCGACCTCGATCGCCGAGACCTCGCTGACCCTGCCCGACATCCGTGTGGTGGTGGACGCAGGGCGCGCGCGGCGGGCGCGGTTCGATCCGAACTCGGGCATGTCGCGGCTGGTCACCGAACGGGTGACGAAGGCCGAGGCGGAACAGCGCCGGGGCCGGGCGGGACGGGTGGGGCCCGGCATCTGCTACCGGCTGTGGACGAAGGGGGAAGAGGGAGGCCTCGCCCCCTTCCCCCCGGCCGAGATCGAGGTGGCGGACCTCGCCGGCCTGGCGCTGGAACTGGCGCTGTGGGGGGGCGCCGACCTGCCCTTCCTGACCCCGCCCCCCGCCGGCCCGCTGGCCGAGGCTCGGAGCCTTCTGACCGACCTCGGGGCGCTTGATGCGCAGGGGCATATCACGGCGCATGGCAAGCGGCTCGCGGGTCTGCCGCTGCATCCGCGGCTCGCACACATGTTGGCGGTGGCGGGGCCGGAGGCGGCCACGCTCGCGGCACTGCTGGCGGAACGCGATCCCCTGCGCGGGGCGCCGCCGGACCTTGCCTTGCGGATGCAGGCGATCCAGCGCCCGGGGCCGGAGGCCGACCGGGGCGTGGTGGAGCGCATCCGGGCCGAGGCCAGGCGGCTTGCGGCGGCGATGCGCGGCGCGGGCGCCCCCCCGCCCCCCTCCCCTCCCCACCCGGGGGAGGGGAGCCGCGCCGCGCCGGCGCCGGGACAGGTGTCCGAAAGGGGGGTCTCCCTCCCCCCTGGTGGGGGAGGGATGAGGAGGGGGGGCGTCGCCGAGGGTTACAGCCTGGCCGAGATGGCGGCGCTGGCCTATCCCGACCGGATCGGCCTGCGCCGCAAGGGCGAGGCGCCGCGCTGGGTGCTGTCGGGCGGCAAGGGCGCGGCGATGGCGGCGGGCCTGCCCCTGTCCGGCGCGCGGCTGATCGTGGCCACCGACCTCGACGGCGATGCGCGGGAGGCGCAGGTGCGGCAGGCGGTGGCCATTTCGGAGGCCGAGGTGCGCCGGCTTTGCGCCGACCGCATCGCCTGGGTCGAGCTCTGCGAATGGTCGCGCCGCGAGGGCCGGGTGCTGGCCCGCCGGCAAGAGCGGCTGGGCGCGCTGGTCCTGGACGACCGGCCCTGGGAGGCCCCGCCCGAGGCGGTGGCGCGGGCGGCGCTGGAGGGGGTGCGGCAGCTGGGCCTGCCCTGGTCGCCCGCCGCCCGGCGGCTGCGGGCGCGGGCGCGGCTGGCGCGGGGCGAGGGCTGGCCGGGGGTCGAGGATGCCGATCTCATCGCCACGGCCGAGGACTGGCTCTTGCCGCATCTGGCGGGTGTGCGGACCGAGGCCGAGATCCGCGCCCTCGATCTGGTGCCCGCGTTGCAGGGCCTTCTGGGCTGGGACCGGCTGGCCGAGATGGACCGGCTGGTGCCCGGCCATTTCGAGACGCCGCTCGGCCGGCGCATCCCCATCGACTACGAGGGCGAGGTGCCGGCGATCGAGGTGCGGTTGCAGGAGATGTTCGGCGTGACGCAGCACCCCCTGATCGGCGCGGCGCGAATGCCCCTGCGCATCACGCTCCTGTCGCCTGCCCAGCGCCCGGTGCAGGTGACGACCGACCTGCCGCGCTTCTGGGCCACATCCTATGCCGATGTCCGCAAGGACATGCGCGGCGCCTATCCGCGCCATCCCTGGCCCGAGGATCCGACCCAGGCCGAACCGACCCTGCGCGCCAAGCCGCGCGGGACCTGAGCCCCTGACCATCCGCGGAGTATTTGCGAAGAGTGCAAGCTGCGGGTCTATGGCGGGAGTTCGCGCTACAGGCCTGGAACATCAGTTGATCCGCTGGCCCTTTCGCAGCTTTGGCGACCCAATTATGACAGGCGCTAACACTGAAGGGGCGGATCATGCAGGACGGGCAGGCGCGGCGGGCGCGGTGGGCGGTGGCGGCGATGTTCCTCGCCAACGGCTTCGTCATGGGGGCCTGGGCGCCGCAGATCCCGCTCCTGATGCCGCGGCACGGGGTGACGGAATCGGTGCTGGGCCTCCTGATCCTGGTACTGGGACTGGGGGCGGTCACGGCCATGCTGTTCGCCGGGCGCCTGATCGGGCGCTTCGGCGGGCGGCGGGTCCTGTCCTGGTTCTCGCTGGCGCTGATCCCGGTCCTGCCGATGGTGGTCTTCTCCCCGAACCTCTGGCTTCTGGCGCTGTTCATGGCGCTGTTCGGCGCCATGGCGGGCTGCATGGACGTGGCGATGAACGCCCAGGCGGTCGAGATCGAGCGGCGGCTGAACAAGGCGATCATGTCCTCGTCCCACGGGTTCTGGAGCCTCGGCGGCTTTGTCGGCGGCTCGGCCGGGGCCTGGGTCATCGCGCATCGGGGCTCGGAGGCGCAGTCGCTTCTGACCGCCGCCATCGTCGCCGGGATCGTGCTGGCGGCGATGCCGTTCCTGCTGCCCTCTGCCCCGGCACCGGCCGGGGTCACGGCCGCAGCGCCGGCGGCGAAGACGCGGCTTTTCCCGAAGGACTTCCATGTCTGGCTGCTCGGGTTCCTCGCGCTGTTCGCCATGGTGCCCGAAGGCGCGGTGCTGGACTGGGCGGCGATCTACCTGCAGAAGGAACTGGGGGCGGGGGTCTTCGTCTCGGGCCTTGGCTTTGCCTTCTTCGCCGGGGCGATGGCGGTCATGCGCTTTCTGGGCGACACGGTGCGAAACCGGCTGGGTGCGGTCCGGACACTGCGGATCTCGGGCTTTCTGGGCGCGGCCGGGATGATGGGCGGGGCACTGGCCACGGCGGACTGGATGGTGATCGTCAGCTTCTTCTTCGCGGGCCTCGGGATCGCCAACATGGTGCCGATCCTGTTCTCGGCCGCGGGGAACCACCCGCGTCTGCCCTCGGCCAGCGCGATCTCGATCGTCACCATGGTCGGCTACTGCGGGATCCTGGTTGCGCCGTCCTCGATCGGCTTCCTGGCCGAGCACATGGGCTTCCGGCCGACCTATGCGGGGCTGTCGCTGCTTCTGGTCGTGGTGGGCCTTCTGGCCGCGCGGGCGGCGGATGCGGACGGAGCGCGGGCACTGTCCGCCACGCAGGCGCAACCGGCGTGAGACTGCGGGCGGCTCTTCTGGTCCTGCTTTTCGCCGCAGGGCCTCTGGCCGCCGAGGATGGGCCGCTGCCGGCGGGGGCGCTGGCGGATTACCAGCTGGGCGGGGCCTATCCGCCGCCCCGGGGCGTCACGGTCGTCGCGCGCGACGTGACCGACCGCCCGGCGCCGGGGCTATACAACATCTGCTATGTGAACGGCTTTCAGACCCAGCCCGGGGCAGACTGGCCCGAGGCGCTGCTGCTGAAGGACGGGGCTGGCGCGCCCCTGGCCGATCCGGCCTGGCCGGACGAGTTCCTGCTGGACATCGGCACGCCCGAGACGCGCAAGGCCAATCTTGCGCTGCTCGCCCCGGTGATCCGCACCTGCGCCGACAAGGGCTTTGACGCGGTGGAGTTCGACAATCTCGACAGCTACACCCGGTCGGGCGGCCGGCTGTCGCAACAGGACGCGCTGGCCTTCGCGCGCCTTCTGGTCGCCGAAGCCTCCCAGCACGGCCTGCCGGCCGGGCAGAAGAACGCACCCGAACTGGGCCGCCTGGGCCGCGACCGGGCCGGGTTCCGCTTTGCCGTGGCCGAGGGTTGCCACCGCTGGGACGAATGTGCGGCCTATACAGGGGTCTATGGCCGCGATCAGGTGCTGGGGATCGAATATGCCGACGACCTGCGCGGCAGTTTCGCCGAGGCCTGCGCCGACCCCGACCGGCCCGGCAGCCTGATCCTGCGCGACCGGATGCTGGCCCCGGCGGGGGCGCCGGGTCATGTCCTTGCCGTTTGCCCCTGAGTCGGGCGAAGGGCCGGATTCAGGGCGCCCCCATGTAGTCGCGCTTGCCGAGCTCGACCCCGTTGTGCCGCAGGATGTCGTAGGCGGTGGCGACGTGGAAGAAGAACTGCGGCAGGCAGTAGAAGGACAGGAACTCGTCGCCCTTCAGCATCATGTCGCGGCCCCCGGCCTTGAAATGGATCTCGCGCGTTTCGGCATGGGCGAAATCGGCGGGCTGGAAGCTGCCCATGTAGCCCCGCGCCGCCGCGATACGGTCGCGCAGCTCGGCAAAGCTGGTCTCGGTGTCGGGGAAGCTCTTCGGCTCCTGTCCCGCCAGCCGCGCCGTGCCGCGCGCGGCGAAGTCGCAGGCCAGCTGGACCTGGCGAGTAAAGGAGAACATGTCGGGGAAGAGCCGCGCGGCGAGGATGACCTCGGGTGCGATCCTGCGGGCTGTGCAATGCGCCTCGGCCTTGTCGAGGATTGCGGCAAGGGCGGAGAGAAAGCGGTCGAAGACGGCGACAGAGCGGCGGTGCATGGGGGGTCTCCTTTCGCGGCAAGCGTCGGGCGGCGACGGGCGACTGTCAAGCGCAACCGCCCGGCCGGGGCAGCGAAACCCTGCGCGGATCGCCGCGCACCGGCGCGCGCGGTCTCAGAGGCCGAGGCACCAGCGCATGATCGCCTTCTGGGCGTGCAGGCGGTTTTCGGCCTCGTCGAAGATGACCGAATGGGGGCCGTCCATCACGGCGCTCGTCGCCTCGTCGTTGCGGTGCGCGGGCAGGCAGTGCATGAACAGCGCGTCGGGCTTGGCGCGGGACATCAGCTGTTCGTTCACCTGGTAGGGGCGCAGCTGGTTGTGGCGGCGTTCCTTGGCGGATTCGGGGTCGTGCATCGAGACCCAGGTGTCGGTGACCACCAGATCGGCGCCCTCGACGGCGGTGAAGGGGTCGCGCTGGATGGTGACCTTCGAACCCTTCTCGCGGGCGAAGGCGACGAACTTGTCCTCGGGGTCGAGCGTTTCGGGGCCGGTGAAGGTGAAGTCGAAACCGAACTGGCCCGCGGCATGCAGGAAGCTCGCGCAGACGTTGTTGCCGTCGCCGCACCAGACGACCTTCTTGCCGGCGATGGGCCCGCGGTGTTCCTCGTAGGTCATCACGTCGGCCATGATCTGGCAGGGATGGGTGCGGTTCGTCAGGCCGTTGATGACCGGGACAGTGGCGTGTTCGGCCATCTCGAGGAGCGTCGCTTCCTCGAAGGTGCGGATCATGATGAGGTCCACATAGCGGCTGAGGACCCGCGCCGTGTCGGCGATGGTCTCGCCATGGCCGAGCTGCATTTCCTTGCCCGACAGCACCATGGTCTCGCCGCCCATCTGGCGCACGCCAACGTCGAAGGAAACGCGGGTGCGGGTCGAGGGTTTCTCGAAGATCAGCGCGACCATGCGGCCCTTCAGGGGCTGCGTGTCATCGGGGGCGCCCTTCGGGCGGCCGTTCCGCGCGGTCTTCATGGCCTGGGCGCTGTCGATCATGGCCCGCAGCTCGGCGGGATCGGTCTTGTGGATGTCGAGGAAGTGCTTCATTTCGTTTCGCTTCTTGAGCCCGGGTCGCCGGGGGTTTCACACCCCCGGACCCCCGTGGGATATTTGGGGACAGATGAAATCAGGCGGCCTTTTCCAGCGTCGTGGCAGCCTGGTCGAGGCGGGAGAGCGCCTCGGCAATGTCGGCGTCGGGGATGTTCAGCGCCGGCAGGAGGCGCAGCACGTTGTCGGCGGCGGCGACGGTCAGGACGCCGGCCTCGTAGCCGGCCTTCACCACATCGGCGGGCGCGCGCTTGCATTTCAGGCCGAGCATGAGGCCTTCGCCGCGCACGGCCTCGAACACCTTGGGGTGGCGGGCGACAAGGGATTCCAGGCCCTGACGCATCAGCGCGCCCTTGCGGGCAACCTCGGACAGGAAGGCGGGGTCGGAGACGATCTCGACCACCTTCGCCCCCACCGCGCAGCCCAATGGGTTGCCGCCGTAGGTGGACCCATGCGTGCCGGCCGTCATGCCGGAGGCTGCCCGTTCCGTGGCCAGCACCGCCCCCAGCGGAAAGCCGCCGCCGATCCCCTTGGCGACCATCATGATGTCGGGCGACACGCCCGCCCATTCGTGGGCGAAGAGCCGGCCGGTGCGGCCCATGCCGCATTGCACCTCGTCGAAGATGAGGAGCGTGCCGGTGGCATCGCAGAGGTCGCGCAGGCCCTTCAGGCATTGGTCGGGGACAACCCGGATGCCACCCTCGCCCTGGATCGGCTCGATCATGACGGCGCAGGTCTTTTCCGTGATCGCGGCGCGGATAGCGTCGTGGTCGGCGTCATTCGCGGGCCATTTCAGATGCACGAAACCCGGCATCAGCGGCCCGAAGCCCTTGACCATCTTCTCGGACCCCGCCGCGGCGATGGCGCCGGTGGAGCGGCCGTGGAAGGCGCCCTCGAAGGCCACGATCTCCACCCTTTCGGGGTGGCCTGCGTCGTGGTGATGCTTGCGCGCCATCTTGATTGCCAGTTCGGCGGTTTCGGTGCCCGAGTTGGTGAAGAACACCGTGTCGGCGAAGGTGCGTTCGGTGAGCAGCCGGGCCAGCCGCTCCTGTTCGGGGATCGTGTAGACGTTCGACACATGCCAGAGCCTGTGCGCCTGCCCGGTCAGCGTCTCGACCAGAGCGGGATGGGCGTGGCCGAGCGCGTTCACCGCGATGCCCGAGCCGAGGTCGAGGTATCGCCGCCCGTCCTCGGCGATCAGCCAGCTGCCCTCGCCCTTCACGAAGGCGAGCGGCGCGCGGTTGTAGGTCGGCAGGACGGCAGGGATCATGGGACGGTCCTCATCTGGAAGCCAATGGGTGCCCGAGGGCGAAGGCCGAGTCAACTTGGGGAAGGACAGGCGCGCGGGGGAGGGCGCGCCCCGGGGACGGCAGGACGGGCCTCAGACGCGGCGGCGTCGACGCGAGGCGGCGATATGGCGGGATCCTGCGGTCATGCCGGGGGCATAGCGGGAACAGGCGCGGGCGTAAAGCGGTTTTCTGCGCGCGGCCAACCGCCGGTTTCCTGCGACCGTTTTGCGCTGGAAATGACTTGTAAACGCTGGCAAGGCACAGTGCGGCAGAACCCGGGCCGCAGGCCCGGCAGAACAGGCAGAAGGCCAAGGGTCAGGGACAGGCATGAATGCGGCGCAGATCACTGTCGGCGTCTTTGCGCTGGACCGGATCCTGTTGCCGGGCGGCGGGCCGGCGAGGGGCTGGCCGCAGCGGCTGGCCGAGTGCGGCGCGGCTCTCGCGGAGGGGGCGGAGGCCATGGACCTGACGCTGGCGGAAGGACCCGAGGGTCCGGTCCTCGCGCGGCCGGCGCGTTTCGGCCGGACCGATTGGCCGGCGGGTGCACGGGTGCAGGTCGAACCCGTCGCCGGGCGGGCCGGGCTGTTCCTCGTGCGCTGCGGCGGCAAGCCGGTGGCCGTGGCATCGTCCTTTCCCCTGCTGCCCGGCGCAAGCCTGCCGGAGGGCGTGCCCGCGACCGTCCAGGCGCCGGCCGGGTTTGCCGCCGGGACGCTGATCGACACGCCGGACGGGCCGCGCGCGGCGGGTTCGCTGGTGGCGGGCGAGGTGGTGACGACGCTGTCCAACGGTTCTCGCCCCCTGCGCTGGATCGGGCGGCGGCGGGTCTCGGCGATCGAGATGCTGGCGCATCCGGGTCTGCGACCGGTCATGATCGCCCCCGGCGCGCTGGGCAATGCGCGCGATCTGGTCGTCGCGCCCGCGCAGCGGCTGCTGATCGACGACTGGCGGGCCGAGGTCTATTTCGGCGAGGATCGGGTGCTGGTCCCGGCCTGCGCCCTGGTCGATCCGCCCGTGGCGCGGTCCGGGCTGCCGGAAGACGGCGTGGATTATGTGATGCTGCTCTGCGACCGGCACGAGATCCTCCTCGCCGAAGGCGCGCTGAGCGAAAGCTTTCACCCCGGAGAGGAGGGGCTTGCGGCGCTGGAACCGGAGGCGCGGGCGGCGCTGGCGTATGCGGTGCCCGAGGCTGAGCTTCTGCGCCGCCGCGCGGCTTCTCCCATCCTGCGGGGGGCCGAGGCGCGGGCCCTGCGGTTGCAGGGCTAGGCGCCCGCGCAGATCGCGGACAGCATCGCGATGACCGGCGGATACCAGTCCGGGTCGTAGCCATGCGCGTCCTGCAGGACCGAAAGGTAGCAGGCCACCCTGCCGGTTGAGGGGTTGGCCACCAGATACTGTCCGCCATAGCCGCCATGGCCGATCCAGGTGCCGTCGGTGTTGGTATGGCTGGAATAGCGCAGATGGCCGCGCGGGGCGGGCATCGGCACGCCGCCCCGAAGCGTCCGGTCGAGGAAGGCGGCCGAGCCGAAGGCCGCACCGTCCACCCCCCTGCCCCGCCGCGCGAAGAGCGCGCCATAGCGGCATAGGTCGCGCGCCGTCAGGCAGATGCCGCCGGAAAAGATCGGCGTGCCCGCCCGGTCGGTGCCCATGTGCAGCACACCCTCTACCCCCGCCGCATCGGCCAGGTCGGCCAGCCAGGCCCGCAGCGGCCGGCCGCCCCGCACCTCGGCCGCCAGCATCAGCACATCGGTGTTGGCGCTCTTGTAAAGGCTCGTCCCGCTGCGGTTCACCGTATCCGGCGCGCCCGGTGCCAGGCCGATCCCGGCCAGGAGATCGGCCATCGCGGGCTCGGGCCCCTCGGGCAGGCGCATGCCCATGGCCACCTCGTGCTGGAACACGGTCGTGCGGGGATCGGTGTAATCCTCGCTGAAGGCGTTGTGGACGTTCATGTCCAGCGCCTGCTGCACGGTCGCGTCGCGGTAGCCGGGGCCAAGCCAGGGCAGGATCGCGCCCAGGGGTTCGTCGGGTGCGATCCGCCCCTCCTCCCACAGCCGCCCCAGGATCAGGTTCGCCGCCATCTTGGAAATCGACATGATCGCATGCGGCCGGTCGGGGCCGAAATCCGGGGCATAGGCCTCGTAGAGCAGCCGGTTGCCCTCGGTCACCGCCAGGGCCGAGAACCAGGGGCTCGAGGTCAGGCGCCGCACATCCTCGCGCGCGGGGATGGAAAGGTCGGCCGACAGGCGAAGGTCGAGGACCGAGGCGGCACGGAAGCCCAGCGTGTAGCGGGCGATCCGGTGCAGGCGGTGGAACCCCTGCCGCCGGTGCGGCGCGGTGTTCCAGCGCGGATGCGGGTCGGGGCCGACCGAAAGGTCGGGATTGGGACAGGTGCGCAGCTGCATGGGATATCTCCTGATTGGCTCAAGCCTAGGCCCTGCCCTGCCCCCGACAAGTCAGGAGGACCGGCATCGACGCAGCACGGGTCCTGCATTATGGTGGTGGGCCAAGGTCACGGCCGGATGACGCCTGCGGGGCCTGTCCGCGGGGTCCTTTCGCCCCGCCCTTGCGGCCCCTGCCCCAGGGCGGATAGAATGGGGCGGCAATCAGACAGGCGGAGAACAGGATGTCCTGGACGGACGAGCGGGTCGAGACGCTGAAGCGCATGTGGAACGAGGGCCAGTCGGCCAGCCAGATCGCCAAGGAACTGGGCGGTGTCACGCGCAACGCGGTGATCGGCAAGGTTCACCGGCTGGGCCTGTCGAACCGCGTGGGCGGCAAGGACGACGAAGAGGCCGCCGCCGCGCCGGCCCCGGCGGCTGCGCAGGCTGCGCGCCCCGATCCCGCGCCGCGCCCGGAACCGGCCCCGCGCCCAGCCGAGTCACCGCGACCGGCCACCACCACCACATCCGCCCCGGCGGCGGCTCCGGCGTCGAACGTGACACCGCTGCCGGTGCGCAAGGCCATCATCCCCGCCGGCCAGCCCCTGCCGCCGCAGCCCAGCCAGAACGAGATCAGCCCCGAGGCGCTGGCCTCGGTGCGCGAGGTGGAAAAGCGCGCGCGCAAGCTGACGCTGATGGAACTGACCGAGCGCACCTGCAAATGGCCGATCGGGGACCCGGCGACCGAGGATTTCTGGTTCTGCGGCCTGCCCTCGCTGCCCGGAAAGCCCTATTGCGAGGCGCATGTCGGGGTCGCCTTCCAGCCGATGAGCGCCCGGCGCGACCGCCGCCGCTGACCCCGTCGCCGGGCCGGGAACCCCGACCCGGCGCCGCAGGTTGCGCCCCTTGCCCCCGCCGCCCGAGTGCCCGCCGATGCCGACACCCAACGCCGACACCCTGGCCGCCGCCGCCAAGGCCGCCAACGCCAAGGGCCCGCCGCCGGTGCATCTGTGGAACCCGCCGTTCTGCGGCGACCTCGACATGCGCATCGCCCGCGACGGCACCTGGTTCTACCTCGGCACCCCCATCGGCCGGGCGCCCCTGGTCAAGCTCTTCTCCTCGATCCTGAAGCGCGAGGGCGACCGCTACTACCTCGTCACCCCGGTCGAGAAGGTCGGGATCACCGTCGATGACGCCCCCCTCCTGGCGCAGGATTTCGAGGTCACGGGGACGGGCCGCGACCAGGTGCTGACCTTCACCACGAAGACCGAGGATGTCGCGGTGCTGGGTCCCGACCATCCCCTGCGGGTGGAGCGCGACCCCGAAACGGGCGAGCCTTCGCCCTATATCCTCATCCGCAGCAACCTCTGGGCACTGATCGACCGGAAATCCTTCTACCGGCTGGTCGATCTGGGTTGCCATGAGACGCACGACGGGCATAAGTGGTTCGGAATCTGGTCCTCGGGGCAGTTCTTCCCGGTCATCCCTTCGTCGGAATTGCCCTGAACCGAAATGCCCCGTTTCGCCGCCAACCTGACCTATCTCTTCACCGAAGTCCCGATGCTCGACCGCCCCGACTGGGCTGCGCGCTGCGGCTTCGACGGGGTCGAGGTGCTGTTCCCCTACGACCAGCCGATGGCCGAATGGGAACGCGCGCTGGCGGGCATGCCGGTGGCGCTCATCAACACCCCGCCGGGAGACTGGGCCTCCGGCGACCGGGGCTTTGCCGCCGTGCCGGGGATGGAGCTGCGCTTCCGCGACAGCTTCCTGCGCGCGGCCGACTATGCCACCCGGCTGAAGGCGGCGCGGCTGCATGTGATGGCGGGTGTGGCCAAGGGGCCGCAGGCCGAGCAGACCTATGTCGAGAACCTGACCTGGGCGCTGGAGCAGGCGCCCGACCTGCACCTCACGCTGGAACCCCTGAACCCCGACGACATGCCGGGCTATTTCCTGAACGACTATGACGATGCCGCCCGCATCATCGACGACCTCGGCAACCCGCGGGTGGGCCTGCAGTTCGACATCTGGCACGCCGCGCGCCTGCATGGCGATGCCGGCCTCGTCTGGCAGGACCACCGCCACCGGATCAGCCATATCCAGATCGCTGGCTTCCCCGGCCGCAACGAACCGGGCGGCGGCGGCTTCTCGCTGCCCGACCTCTGCGATGCAGTGGACGCAGACGGCGGCACCCGCTGGATCTCGGCCGAATACCGCCCCGCGAAGGGCACCGCGCAGGGTCTGGGCTGGCTGACTGCGCTCAAATCGCGCGGCGCGCTTCTGATCGGGGGATAGGCGGCAAAGCCGCCCGCGCCCCCTTGTGCCGCCCGCCCCTCGACCGCTAAAAGGCCCCGAGCCAGCATGAGGATCCCGCCAATGCCGATCGAAGCGCCCGAGACCCAAGTTGTCACCACGTGGAAAGTGGCCTGCGACGGCGGCGAGGGCGCGCTGGGCCACCCCCGCGTCTGGCTGACGATCCCGCGCGATACCGGCTGGGTCGAATGCGGCTACTGCGACAAGCGGTATGTCATCGACCGCGACCACGCCCACGACGACCACTGACCGTCACGCGGCCGCAAAGCGCGGCTCGGGATCGTCCATCTCCAGCCCCAGCGCCCGCCAGGCCAGCGCCGAGCCGTCCGTCTCGGGCCGCGAACTGACCGTGACCCCGGCGCAGCCTGCCTCTGCCGCCAACTGTCGCGCCGCGGCCAGAAGCGCCCGACCGATGCCGTTCCCGCGATCCGGCGCCTGGACATACAGCTGCTCGACCACGCCCCAGTCGGCCCCGGCCACCATGTTGCGCCCGATCATCAGCAGCACATATCCCACCGGATGCCGCTGCGGGCTGTCGTCGCGCTGCGCGACCAGCAGGCGTGCGGCGCGGCCTTCCAGCGCGATCCGCGCCAGGACCGGAGGGGTGATCGCCGCGCGCTGGCCCGTCTGGGCGGCAAGCGCGATCAGCATGCGGTGGACCTCGGGCAGATCATCGGCCCGTGCGGGTCTGAGGGTCAGGGGAGGCGTGGTCATCTTCGGTTTCCTTCGCTGGGGGCCCGGCGAGGGGAACCTGTGCACCTGTCGGCCTGACCCTCGCGGGGCGGCTATCAGGGGGTTGCTTCGGTGGTGAAACGCTGCCCGGCCGCCTATGTGGCGTCGGTCCAATAAAACGACTGGTAGGGCGTGAAGGTCAGCATGCCGCGACGATGACCCGCCGCCCGCGCGCCGTCAAGCCCCTATCCGCCGCCAAAGCGGGTGGCCCTTCGCCCCGCCTTCTGCCAATAATCCCCCGACCACAGGGAGAGCCCGCATGCGTTTTGGCAAAGGCCACCACCTTCACCTCATCGACGGCTCGGCCTACATCTTCCGCGCCTATCACGCGCTGCCGCCGCTGACGCGCAAGTCCGACGGCCTGCCGGTCGGCGCGGTTGCGGGCTTCTGCAACATCCTGTGGAACGAGCTTTCCCGCGCCACCTCGAACGGCAAGGCGGCCACGCATCTGGCCGTGGTCTTCGACCATTCGGCTGAAACCTTCCGCAATACGATCTACCCGGACTACAAGGCCAACCGCCCCGAACTGCCCGAGGACCTGCGCCCCCAGTTCCCCCTGACCCGCGAGGCGACCCGCGCCTTCAACGTCGCCTGCCTCGAAACCGAAGGCTACGAGGCCGACGACATCATCGCCACGCTGGCGAAACGCGCGGTCGAGGCGGGCGGAAGCTGCACCATCATCTCCTCGGACAAGGACCTGATGCAGCTGATCCGCCCCGGCGTGGACATGTTCGACCCGATGAAGACCCGGGTCATCGGCCCCGACGAGGTCATGGAAAAGTTCGGCGTGCCCCCGGAAAGGGTGATCGACGTGCAGTCGCTGGCTGGCGACAGCGTGGACAACGTCCCCGGCGCCCCGGGCATCGGCCTCAAGACGGCCGCGCTCCTCATCAACGAATACGGCGACCTCGACACGCTGCTGGCCCGGGCGGGCGAGATCAAGCAGCCGAAACGCCGCGAGGCGCTTGTCGAGAATGCCGACAGGATCCGCATCTCCCGCGATCTGGTGACGCTGAAGGACGACACGCCGCTGGACGTATCGCTGGACGATCTGGAAATCCGCCTGCCCGAGCCGGACAAGGTCATGGAGTTCCTGACGAAGATGGAATTCCGCACCCTCACCAAGCGGGTGGCCGAGAAGCTGGGCATCGCGCCCCCCGCCCTGCCCGAGACCTCGCAGCTTCAGGTCGCCGCGCGCGAGGAGGCGCCGCAGGCGCACGAAGAGCAGCCCCCCTTCGACCTCTCGGCCTACGAATGTGTGCGCGACCGCGCCGCCCTGGACCGCTGGATCGCCCGGATCGCCGACATCGGCCATGTCGCCATCGACACCGAGACCACCAGCCTCGACGAGATGCAGGCCGACCTCGTCGGCATCTCGCTTTCGGTCGAGCCCGGGAAGGCGGCTTACATCCCGGTCGGCCACACCACCGGCGGCGGCGACCTGTTCGGGGCCTCGGCACTTGCCGAAGGCCAGCTTCCGCTGGCCGAGGTCCTGGCCGCCCTGAAACCGGTGCTGGAGGATCCCGCGATCCTCAAGATCGGCCAGAACATGAAATACGACTGGAAGATCTTCGCGCGCCACGGCATCCGCATCACCCCGTTCGACGACACGCTCCTGATGAGCTACGCGATGCATGCGGGCCTGCACAATCACGGCATGGACGAGCTTTCCGACCGCTACCTCGGCTACCAGCCCATCTCGATCAAGACGCTCCTTGGCTCGGGGAAAAGCCAGATCACCTTCGACCGCGTGGCCATCGAGGATGCTGTGAAATACGCGGCCGAAGACGCCGACGTGACTCTGCGCCTCTGGCAGACCTTCAAGCCGCGCCTGCATCGCGCGAAGGTGACCACCGTCTACGAGACGCTGGAACGCCCGCTCGTCCCCGTGCTGGCCGACATGGAAATGGCGGGCATCCAGGTGGACCGCGAGGTCCTGCGCGGCATGTCCAACGTCTTCGCGCAGAAACTCGTCCAGCTTGAAGAGGAAATCCAGGACATCGCGGGCGAGAAGTTCAACGTGGGCTCGCCGAAGCAGCTGGGCGAGATCCTCTTCGACCGCCTCGGCCTGCCCGGTGGCGAGAAGGGCAAGACCGGGGCCTACGGCACCGGTGCCGACATCCTGGAAGACATCACCACGCTGGAAGACAGCCACCCGCAGGGGGCAAGGCTGGCCGCCCGCATCCTCGACTGGCGCCAGATCGCCAAGCTGAAATCCACCTACACCGATGCGTTGCAGACGGCGATCAACCCCGATACGGGCCGCGTCCACACCTCCTATTCCATCGCCGGGGCGAACACCGGGCGGCTTGCCTCCACCGACCCCAACCTCCAGAACATCCCCGTCCGCACCGAGGAAGGCCGCCGCATCCGCGAGGCCTTCGTCGCCCCCGAAGGTCGGGTCCTGGTCAGCCTCGACTATTCCCAGATCGAGCTGCGCATCCTCGCCCATATCGCCGACATCCCGGAACTCCGCCGCGCCTTCGAGGAGGGCATCGACATCCACGCCCTGACGGCATCGGAGATGTTCAACGTCCCCCTCGACCAGATGACCCCCGACATCCGCCGCAAGGCCAAGGCGATCAACTTCGGGGTGATCTACGGCATCTCCGGCTTCGGCCTCGCCCGCAACCTCCGGATCCCGCGCGCCGAAGCGCAGGGCTTCATCGACCGCTATTTCGCGCGGTTCCCGGGGATCAAGGGCTACATGTCCGATACTGTAAAGTTCGCGCAGGAAAACGGCTTCGTGCAGACGCTTTTCGGTCGGAAAATTCATACTCCCGAAATCAACGCCAAGGGCCCCGGCGCCGGCTTCGCCAAGCGCGCCGCGATCAACGCGCCCATTCAGGGCACTGCCGCAGACGTGATCCGCCGCGCGATGATCCGCATGCCGTCCGCGATCCGGGACATCGACGCGAAGATGCTCCTCCAGGTCCACGACGAGCTTCTGTTCGAGGTCGCCGAGTCCGACGCCGACCGCCTCACCGCCGCCGCGAAAGCGGTGATGGAAGGCGCCGCCCACCCCGCCGTGAGCCTGAAGGTCCACCTCGCCGTCGAGGCCGGTCGCGGTCGCACCTGGGCCGAGGCGCATTGAACCACGCCCGGGCCGCACAGCACGCAGACGCAAGGCCGCCCCGCGTCACTTCCCCTGCTGCTTGCCCTTTGCCCAAATACTCCGGGGAGCTCGAGGGGCGGCGCCCCTCGTCAGCCTCGGTCGCGCGCCTTGCGCGCGGCCGAGAGCACAGGCTTGCGGCGCCAGCCGCTCCGCCCGGACCCCGAGGTCAGGCGCGCTCGATCCGGCACTGGTAGCAATTGTTCCGGGCCGACCGGACATGCAGATAGGCCACCCGCGCATCCGCCAGAAGCTCCGCCGCCCGCGCCGGTATCGCCGCGGTCGCAACCACGCCCCCGGTGCCATAGACGATCCGGTCGTCGTCCCCGTAGCCCCGCAGGATGTAGTCGGGCGCGGCCAGCATCTCCGGCAGCCCCGCCCCGCCCCCGGCCGCGCAGGGTTCGGCGCACAGGAAGATCGGCCCCACCTCGGCATAGGGCTGCGGCGCCGGGAAGGGCCGGTAGGCGAGGACCAGCATCCCGGCACCCTCCGGGATCATCCGCAGGCAATGCCGGCAGGGATTGCCGTCCCCCTCCGACCGTTTCCGTTCCGGCACCTGGCCATTGGCATCCGCACCGCCAGCCTGAAACTTCCGCACCTGGTCGGTCGGGATCGCAAGAAATCGCATCGCATCCTCCGTGTCTGGCCGGACGATGCCCCGCGACGCCCCGCCGGGCGACCCGGATCCTGCGCGATCAGACGCGCTCCAGCATCCGGCCCAGCGGCCGCCCGCCCAGGATATGCAGGTGGTAATGCGGCACCTCCTGGTGCCCGTTCGCCCCGGCATTGGCGATCGCACGGAACCCTTCCTCGCCCGAGAGCCCCAGGATCGCGCAGACCTTGGCCACCGTGCGGTGGAAATCGACGATCTCGGCCTCGGTCGCCTCGGCCGAGAAATGGTCGAGGCTGACATAGGCCCCCTTCGGGATCACCAGCACATGCACCGGCGCCTGGGGATGGATGTCGTGAAAGACCAGCGTGTGCGGCGTTTCCATCACCGTCTTGTTCGGGATCTCGCCGCGCAAGATGCGGGCGAAGATGTTGGTCGGGTCATAGGTCCAGCTCATGTCGGTCAATCCACGAATAGATAATCGGTCGCGGCTATCTCGCGCGCGGTCTCGGCCGGGATCTCGAGGAAGTCGGCCAGCACCGCGGCATTCTCGGCCACTCCGGCAGTCTGACGCAACCGGTTGTGACCCGCCAGATCCAGATCGCGCAGCCTTTCGCTTTCGAACTTCACGTCGAAGCGGATGGTCGGCAACAGCTGCTCCATCGCCGAAAGCGGTGTCTCGGGTCCGGCCAGCCCCACCCGCCGGGCATGGCCGACCAGGTAGTCGTCGCTGAACTGGCAGTCGATCTCCAGAAGCCGCATCTGCGCCCGGTCATGGGCGAAGTCCTGGATCAGATCGATGCTGCCCGGATCGACGCAGAGCAGCAGCCGGTCGGTCTGCCAGTGCTCGAACAGCATCCTGACCAGCGCCCGGCGATGGCGCATGCGCTTTTCCATCGTGGTCTCGATGCCGCCCAGGTCCGGCAGCGGCGTCGCCTGTTCGTTGAACAGGTAATGCACCGCCGGGATGCCCGTCAGGCCCTGCACCCGGTCGGCCAGCCGCTTGGCCACATGCCATTTCTTGCAGGCCACCACCATCAGGGTGCGGTTGCGGCCGATGCTCGCCTCCACCTCCCAGAACCGCCGGGCAAAGCGCCGCCCCTCCCTCCCGCGCGAGGTGAGATAGGCGAACTGCCGCCGCCCCTCGTCCGAGATCGCGAACTGCCGCCCGGTCTCGGAGTAGAGCGCCCCGAGCCTTTCCTTCAGCGCCTTCGCCTCGGGGCTGATCTTGCGGGCGAAGAGATAACCCTGCGCCAGCAGCAGGTCGTGATGGTCGTCGTAGAAGGTCACTGGCATGCCGTAGTCGGTGAACATCAGGAACGTGAGCGGGCGCGAACGGATCTCGCGGTCGGGCACCAGGTGGGCGACGAGGGTCTGGAAGAAGGTCTCGTCCGGGATCCAGGTGGTGGAGAAGAAGCGCGGGATGTCCGGGCGGCGCTTCAGGAAGTCCAGCACCGCCTCGACCGTGCGGCGACGCAGGCACCACCACTGGCTGCCGATGCGCATCTGCAGGTCCTCGGGGATCTTGCGCGACAGGCCGAATTTCTGCTGCAGCTCCAGCGACTTGTAGAACCACCACTTGCGCTGGCGTTCGTTGAACCAGTGGCGGTAGACCAGCCGCTCCTCCTTGAGCCCGGTCTTGATCCAGTCCGAGCCGAAGAAGTCGAAGCTTTCGATGTAATCGGCTTCCTCGCGTTCCAGGAAGGCCCGGACATATTCCGCCGTCTTGATCGGCATGCAGTCGCCCGACAGCATGTAAAGATGCGTGGCGCCGGGAAAATCCTGCAGCGCGGCCTCGACGGCCGACAGCGTGGCGGCGACCAGGCTCCATTCCCCCCAGCCGCAGCGGATGCGGCGGCAGGCAAAGGTCACGCGGGGGTTCCCGGCCAGGGCCGCGCGGATGCGGACATAGTCGTCCTGCGACGACCGCGCGTCGAAATGGATCGCCACGCAATCGCCGGCTGCCGTCAGACGCAGGGTCTGGGCGATGATCCCCTCGGGGTCCTTGTGGCTCAGCAGGATGAAGGCGATCTGGGTCATCGGTCCTGGGATTGTGCCCGGATAAGCGTGGTCCTGACTGGTTAGACCGCCCGGTGCTTCCTTGAAAAGCCCGAATATGTCTGCTTGACTGCCGTAATCGCGGTGCAGGCTTCGCTCCGCGACATTGGCGGAAGAAGGAAGATTGTTAATGGGTTTTCCCGGAACATGGATGACGGAAAGCGAAAGCGTCGTCTACCGGGTGGTGCCGAAATGCGCCTGCTCGACCATCGGGCAGATCATGTATTACTCGGACCATGGCCAGTTCTTCGACGGCGATATCCACGATGCGACCACCGGCCTGCACAAATGGGCGCAGGACCACAGCCAGCCCGCCATCGAACGCGCGGTGCGCGGGCGCCAGGTCTATGCCTTCACCTGCGTGCGCAATCCCTATACCCGCATCCTGTCCTCGTTCTTCGACAAGATCTGCGGCATCCAGCGCAATGGACGGCGCTACCGCGGCAATCTCGTGCCGCTTCTGATCCAGAAATACGGGATCGAGGTGGGCGGCGAGGACGGCAAGCAGGACTTCGACCAGATCGCCAGCTTCCGCCGGTTCCTTCTTTTCGCGCGCGACACGATCCGCTGGAAGAAGCCGATGGAGCCCGACATCCACTGGTCGGCCATGTCGGGGCACATCTCGACCTTCATCGTCAACGGCGGGCGCTACAACCACATCTTCTTCACCGAGGCGTTCAACGCCGGGATGCAGGTGGTGCTGGACAACATCGAGACGCGCCACCCCATCGACCTGGCCGCAATCCCCCGCTTCAACGAAAGCGAAGGCCACGGTCCGAAACGCGCCCATCCGGTCGAGGCCTATTTCGACGATCTCTCGATGCACCTGATGTGGGAGATCTACAAGCGCGACTTCCAGCTGTTCCGCTATGACTTCGAGAACCCGGCCAACAAGATGCCGAAGGGTCCGGTCGATCTGGACGAGGTGCACGCGAAACTGGGCGACTGAACCCTCCTCGTGCGCCTTCGGCTTCTCGTCGGCGGGGCACAGCGAGGAGCGACGAAGTCGAACGACGAGCGGGGAGAGGGAAGATAGACCAGGTCACCGGCGGCTGCCTCTGCGGGGGCTTGCGCTTCATGGCAAGGGGCCAGCCATGGCGCGTCGGCCTGTGCCATTGTCTGGCCTGCCGCAAGAGCCAAGGCGCCCTGTTCCACGCCTCCGCGATCTACCCCGAAACCGCCGTGACCATCACCGGCGAGGCCCGTCACTACCGCGACCGCAGCTTCTGCCCGACCTGCGGCTCGCAGGTCTATGCCCATATCGGTGACGAGATCGGCATCAACCTCGGCAGCCTGGACGAACCCTCGCGTTTCCGCCCGACCTATGAACTCTGGACCATCCGGCGCGAGGACTGGCTGCCCGGATTTCCGGGCCTGCGGCAGTATCCGAAGGACCGGGAAAGCCCGGACAGGACCGAGGGCTGACGCAAAGTCCTTCGAAGGAATTTGCCGCTCAGATCGGGTCCTGCGTCCCTGCCTTGCGGAACCACTCCACGATCGCCGCCCGTTCCTCGGGCTCCATGTAGCTCAGGTTGCCCGGCGGCATCGCGTGGGTGATGCCGGCCTGCAGGTAGATCCGCCGGGCCTCGTGCGCGATCTGGGCCTCGGTCTCCAGCACCACGCCCTTCGGCGGCCAGTGAAGCCCTTCCCAGCCCGGCTCGGCCGCGTGGCACATGCTGCAACGGCCCTGCACGATCCCCACCACCTCCTCGAAGCCGGGGCTTGAGGCATAGACCAGCGCCGCGCCCTCCAGCTTCGCCTCGCCCTCGGCCGTGCGCATCGGCGCGGTGGAGAGCCAGGCGATCACCAGGAACAGGACCGCCGTCACCCCCCAGGTCCAGTGCGGATTGCCCTTCCGCGCATGCCGGGTGTTGAACCAGTGCCGGATCGTCACGCCCATCAGGAAGACGAGACTCGCGATGATCCAGTTGTACTCGGTGGCAAAGACCAGCGGGTAGTGGTTCGACAGCATAAGGAAGATGACCGGCAGGGTCAGGTAGTTGTTGTGGGTGGACCGCTGCTTGGCGATCTTGCCGTATTTCGGGTCCGGCTTGCGGCCCGCCTTGAGGTCCGCCACCACCACGCGCTGATTGGGCATGATGATAAAGAAGACGTTCCCGGTCATGATGCTGGCGGTGAAGGCCCCCAGGTGCAGCATCGCCGCCCGGCCGCTGAAGACCTGGGTGTAGAACCAGCTCATCCCTACCAGCACCACGAACAGCGCCACCATCAGAAGGTTCTGGTCGGCGTTGACGAAGACCTTGCACAGCGTGTTGTAGACCACCCAGCCGAAGGCCAGCGAGGCGATGGAGATGGCGACGGCCTGCCAGACCGACAGCTCCATCACCGTGGGGTCGATCAGGAACAGCTCGGCGCCCAGGTAATAGACCAGCACCAGCATGGCGAAGCCAGACAGCCAGGTCGCATAGCTTTCCCATTTGAACCAGACGAGGTGATCGGGCATCGCCGCAGGCGCCACGAGGTATTTCTGGATGTGGTAGAACCCGCCCCCGTGGACCTGCCACTCCTCGCCATCCGCGCCGCTTGCCAGGTTGCGGTCCCGGTGCAGGCCAAGGTCCAGCGCGATGAAATAGAAACTCGACCCGATCCAGGCGATGGCCGTGATCACATGCAGCCAGCGGGCCGCGATCTCGACCCATTCCCACAGAACGACCCAGTCATACATCGCCCGTCCCTCCCGGTTTTGCGAAACGCTATACCTCGTGGCACCTTTCTGTTAATCCATCGAAAGCCCGGATCACTTTCAAGCGGGGACGAAGAATGTCCTACGTCAACAACATCCGCATGTTCGTCCGCGTCTATGAACTGGGCAGCATGTCGGCCGCTGCCCGCGATCAGCGCACCTCGCCCGCCGTCGCCTCGTCCCGGATCT
Organism: Tabrizicola flagellatus; assembly: GCF_046295235.1. Taxonomy (GTDB): domain Bacteria; phylum Pseudomonadota; class Alphaproteobacteria; order Rhodobacterales; family Rhodobacteraceae; genus Tabrizicola; species Tabrizicola flagellata_A. The sequence continues at coordinate 35,352 of NZ_JBKBLV010000004.1, read as the reverse complement.
CGGAACTGGAGAAGCACCTCGGCGTCCGGCTGTTCAGCCGCACCACGCGCAGCCTGCAACCGACCGAGAACGGCCGCATCTTCTATGACGGGGCGCGCCGCGTGCTCGAGGCCATCGACGACGCCGAATCCGCGGTGATGGATGTGACGCAGAACCCGCGAGGCACCATCTTCATCGCGGCGCCGCTGGGGATCGGCCGGCGGCTGATCGCGCCCAGGGTGCCGGTATTCAAGGACCTCTACCCCCAGATCGACGTGCGGCTGCGGCTGTCGGACAGGGGGGTGGACGTGGTGGCCGAGGGCATCGACGTGGCCTTTCACCTGGGGCTTCTGGAGGACTCCACGCTCAAGGTCCGCACCATCGCCGACTGCCCGCGCATCCTCTGCGCCTCGCCCGCCTATGTCGCCCGCCGAGGCCTGCCCGCCGATGGCGCGGCGCTGGTCGCCGACCGGCACGACTGCCTGAACCTTCGCTATCCCGGCGCCAAGGAATTCCAGTGGACCCTGCAAACCCCCGAGGGCCCCCGCCGGTTCGAGATCACCGGGCCATTCGAATCGGATGACGGCGACGTGCTGACCGGCTGGGCGCTGGACGGGCGCGGGATCGTGCTGAAACCCGTGTTCGAGGTGGCCGAGCACCTGCGCGAGGGGCGCCTCGTCCCCGTCGCGACCGAGACACCGCCGCTGCCGATCCAGCTGTCCGCGCTCAGCCAGCACCGAAGGCTCAAGGACCCCAAGGTGCAGCTATTCACCGACTTCATGGCCGGGCAGATCCGCGACGACCTGCGCCGCGCCACCGGGTAGGGTGCGCTGTGAGCCGCACCAAGACAAAAAGGCGGGACCGAAGCCCCGCCCCCTTGATCCGAAAGCCCCGCCTTACATCGGCAGCGGCTGGCCGTTCACCAGGATCTGCATCCCTTCCTTGGCCTCGATCTTCGAGGTCAACTCGTCCGGGTTGGCACCGGGGATCATGAACATCCCCATCATCATCCGCGCGCCCATCGCGTCCTGATCCGTGATCAGGCCCGTCGCGATCAGCCCGTCGATCAGCGCGTTCGCCCCGGTGACCGAGACATTCGCCTCGCCCAACGGCATCGGCATGCCCATCGAGTTGTCGAAGGTGAAGGCCCCGGTCGCCGCCAGCGCCGCGCCCGCCACCTTCAAGCCCAGTTCGGTGATGTTCAGGCTTTCCGGCTGCGGCACCACCGGAGGCCCACCGGCCTCGTCCGCGGCGATCATCGCCGGGACGTCCATCTTGGTCTTGCCCGAGATGTCGATGGCGATGTCCGCCGCATCCCGCTTCAGCGCGCCATTGGGGTCGAACAGCGCCCAGGCCTCCTCGTTCAAGCTGAACTGACTGAGCTTCAGCACCAGGCCATAGTCGCCCGCCGTCTCGTTCGCAATCACCGGCGAGGTCATCGCGAATTCCATCGGGCCCGAGACCACCTTGACCGGCACCGGCATCGCACCCGGAGCGGATTCGATGTCCAGCCCGCTGGCCGAGGACTTGACCGAGAAGGTGTCCTTGTTGAACAGCGCCGACCCCTCGCCGCCGCCGGCCTTCATCGTCAGGTCCATCGGCATGTAGGGGCTTTCCTGCTTCATCGTCCCCGCCGATTCACCTTGCGTCATGGCAAGGCTGACGCTCAACCCCTCGTTCAGCGCGGTGCCGAAATCGGCCGGCGACTGCATCGCGGCCAGCGCGATGGTCGTGGGCAGGGCAAAGCTCAGCGACAGGTCGATGTCCTGGGTGGTGCTGGTCGAGGTCTGCTTCAGTTCCAGCCCCGGATCGTCCGATTGGGTGGTGTAGGCCAGCTCGTCCGCCTTGATGGCCAATCCGAAGGTCCGGTTGGTGCCGGGGGTGTCGGAATAGGTGCCGGCCAGGTTGGTGAACCCGAAATCGCCCGAGGCAGTGACCTTCGGTGCCTCGCTGCCGTCGAAGGACATGCCCGGATAGGTGCTGTCGTAGGCCACGTCCAGCCTGGCAGCCGCATAGTCGTAGGCAAGCCCTCCGTCCGCCTCGCGCGCGGTCAGGGTCAACCCGTCGTGGGTCACCTTGACCGAACCCTCGGCGTCGCCGGTCATCGTGATGCCGATGTCGGCGCCGGGGGCGATGGTTACCGACCCGTCCGACTGTTCGGTGAGCACCATGTCCGAGATCGTCAGTCCGCTCATCCCCTCGGGCGCGATCGTCACGCCGTTCAGCGTCAGCACGCCGCCCGAGGTGTTCTCGGTCGCGGCGGAAACCGTCAGGCCGACCAGCGCACCGGCATCCTTCCAGGACTGCCAGACCTGGTCCGCGGTCAGCGCGGCATGGGCGGTGCCGCCAAGCAGGGTGGCAATGACAGGGGCTGCTGCAAAACTTCTCATCCGAAACATGCGGTTCTCCTCAAGCCGAAAAAATCTGTCGCCAGATAATGCGGGTCGGGCGCAAACCGCAAGTGACGCTTTCACGACCTTTTCGGGGCAAGAGGTCCGCCGCCTAGGACCCCCGGTAGGTCGAATAGCCAAAGGGAGAGATCAGGAGCGGCACATGGTAATGCTGCTCGGCGTCCGGCACGCCGAACCGGATCGGGATTTCGTCAAGGAAAAGAACGCCTTCGCCCGCCTGCCCGCTGGCCCGCAGATAGTCGCCGGCGCAGAAGACCAGCTCGTAGACCCCCGCCTCCAGCGCCGCGCCCTCCAGCATCGGCCCGTCGGTGCGCCCGTCGGCATTGGTCACGACCTCCTTCACCTTCCGGTGGCCCTGCCCGGAAATCCGGTACAGCATGATCCTGACCCCGGCCGCCGGCCTGCCCTTTGCCGTGTCCAGCACATGCGTCGAAAGTCGCCCCATGATCGTTCTCCCTCGGTCACCGCCGCATCAAAGCACGAAACCCGCCCCGCCGCGACCCGGCGGTCCCGGCATATGACCTTTCGTGAAATCCTGAAAATATCTTCCGCCAATCTCGCCTAGTCTCGCCGGAAAGGAGAGCATCCGTGAACCGCTACCCCCGAGATTTCCGTGGCCATGGTCCCAATCCCCCCGATGCCCGCTGGCCGGGCGGGGCGAAGATCGCCGTGTCCCTCGTGCTGAACTACGAAGAGGGCGGCGAGAACTGCCTGCTGCACGGCGACGCCCAGTCCGAGGCCTTCCTCTCCGACATCGCCGGCGCCCAGCCCTGGCCGGGGCAGCGGCACTGGAACATGGAATCGATCTACGACTACGGCGCCCGGGCCGGCTTCTGGCGGCTGCACCGCCTGTTCACCGGCATGGACATTCCCGTCACCGTCTATGGCGTGACCTCGGCGCTGGCGCGCAACCCCGAACAGGTCGCCGCGATGAAGGCCGCGGGGTGGGAGATCGCCTCCCACGGGTTGAAATGGGTCGATCACCGCGACATGACCGAGGCCGAGGAAGCCGCCCAGATCGCCGAAAGCTTCCGTCTGCACGAGGAAGTGGTGGGCGCCCCCCCGCAGGGCTGGTACACGGGGCGCTGCTCGATGAACACGGTGCGGCTGACCGCCGAAACCCGGCGGCTCGCCTGGATCTCCGACACCTACGACGACGACCTGCCCTATTGGCGCGAGTTCGGCGACCATGACCAGCTGGTGATCCCCTACACGCTGGAAGCCAACGACATGCGCTTCGCCACGGCGCCGGGCTACATCACGGGCGAACAGTTCTTCCTGTATCTGAAGGACAGCTTCGACACCCTCTATGCCGAGGGCGAGGCCGGTGCGGCCAAGATGTTCTCGATCGGCCTGCACTGCCGCCTGATCGGCCGCCCCGGCAAGATCGCCGGGCTGAAGAGGTTCCTCGACTATGCGAAATCCCACACGGGCGTCTGGTTCCCGCGCCGGATCGACATTGCCGAGCATTGGCGAAAGACCCATCCCCACAAGCGGTTCGAGCGTCCAAGCCAGATGACGCGCGAGCGGTTCGTGGAACGCTTCGGTTCCATTTTCGAACATTCCCCCTGGATCGCCGACCGCGCCTTCGACCTGGAACTCGGTCCCGCGCATGACAGCGCGGCGGGGTTGCACAACGCGCTGGCCCGCATCTTCCGCTCGGCCTCTGCCGAGGAACGCCTTGGCGTCCTGCGCGCGCATCCCGACCTCGCGGGCAAACTGGCCGCCGCGAAACGGCTCACGCCCGAAAGCACCGCCGAACAGGCCAGCGCCGCCCTCGACGCGCTCACCGACGATGAGCGAAGCCGCTTCCAGCGGCTGAACGAAGAGTATGTCGCAAAGCACGGCTTCCCCTTCATCATCGCCGTCCGCGACAACACCAAGGCCTCGATCCTCGCGGCCTTCGAAACCCGCATCCGGAACGACACGCCGACCGAATTCGCCACCGCCTGCGCCCAGGTGGAACGGATCGCAGAGCTTCGCCTGAAGGACCAGCTGCCATGACCGGCTCCTACTACGCCCCGCCCGGGGGCCTGCCCCCCCAGACAGCGCTGATGACCCAGCGGGCCGTCTTCACCGAGGCCTATGCCTTCATCCCCAGGGGCTGCTTCTCCGACATCGTCACCAGCTGCCTGCCCGGCTGGACGAAGTCCCGCCTCTGGCTCATCGCGCGCCCCATGTCGGGGTTTGCCGAGACCTTCAGCCAGTATGTGATGGAGGTGGCCCCCGGCGGCGGCTCCGACGCGCCGGATCTCGAGGCGGGCGCGCAACACTGGCTGTTCTTCACCGGCGGCCTGGCCACGCTCACCATCGGCGGCACCGGCTACGAGATGGAGCAAGGCTCCTACGCCTACATCCCGCCCGGCACCCCCTGGACGCTTCTCGCCGAGGGGACGCGGCCGGCGACCTTCCACTGGCTGCGCAAGCTTTACGAACCCGCCCCCGGCATCCCCCTGCCCGAGCCGATCGTCATCAACGAACGCGACGTGCCGATCCGCTGGATGCCCGACACGCAGGACCGCTGGGGCACCACCCGCTTCGTCGAACCCGACGACCTGCGCCACGACGCCCATGTCAACATCGTCACCTTCCAGCCCGGCGGGGTCATCCCCTTCGAGGAAACCCATGTCATGGAACACGGGCTCTATGTCCTCGAAGGCAAGGCGGTCTACAAGCTCAACCGCGACTGGGTCGAGGTCGAGGCCGGCGATTTCATGTGGCTACGCGCCTACTGCCCGCAGGCCTGCTACGCCGCCGGACCGGGGCGCTTCCGCTATCTCCTCTACAAGGACGTGAACCGCCACGCGAAACTGCGCGGCCCCGGCGCCTTCGGGCCCGCGCGATGACCGCGGCCCGCCTGCGCCTTCGGCACTCCTGGCAACGGCGCGCCCCCGCGACGAGAAGGCGAAGCCGCACGAGGAGGCGCGGATGAGACCCCTCACCGCCGCCCCGCTCACGGCCGAAGCCTTCGCCCCCTTCGGCGACCTGCTCGAGGCCACCGGCGACTTCCGCCTGATCAACGCCGGCCTGTGCCGCCGCCACCACGACCGCGCGCGCCTCGACTTCGGGCCCGAAGGTCGCGCCGGCATCTCGATCTTCCAGGCCGAGCCCCGCGCCCTGCCCTACCGCTTCGACCTGATCGAGCGCCACCCCGAGGGTTCGCAGGCCTTCATCCCGATGTCGGAACACCCTTTCCTCGTCATCGTCGCGCCCGATCCGCAGGCAGAACCGCGCGCCTTCCTCACGAATGGCGCGCAGGGCATCAACCTGCACCGGGGCACCTGGCACGGCGTGCTGACGCCCTTGTCCGGGCCCGGCATCTTTGCGGTGGTGGACCGGATCGGCCCGACGCCGAACCTCGAAGAATACCGTTACAGCCAACCCTGGACGGTCCTGGCCCCCTGAACGGGGCCGCCTAACCGGATCGCACCCGTGGGGCAGTGCGAAGACGGCGCGAAGATAAACGCCCCAAGGGAAAGGAACGAAGCAGATGACCCCACAGGTCCACCCAGTGGACGAGATGCTGCCGCCGCCGAAGCTCTTCACCCTCGGCCTCCAGCACGTCCTTGTCATGTATGCCGGCGCCGTCGCCGTGCCCCTCATCGTCGGCCGCGCGCTCAAGCTCGAACCCGCCGACGTGGCCTTCCTGATCTCGGCCGACCTCTTCGTCTGCGGCCTCGTCACCCTGATCCAGAGCCTTGGTGCCACCCAGTGGTTCGGGATCAAGCTGCCCGTCATGATGGGCGTGACCTTTGCCGCCGTGGGTCCGATGGTCGCCATGGCCAACGCAAACCCCGGGCCCGAAGGCGCCCGCGCGATCTTCGGCGCGATCATTGCCGCCGGCCTGATCTCGATCCTGATCGCCCCCCTTGTCTCCCGCATGCTCCGCTTCTTCCCGCCGGTGGTGACCGGCACGATCATCCTGGTGATCGGCGTGAGCCTCATGCGCATCGGGATCAACTGGATCTTCGGCAACCCGGTCGGACCGACCGCGCCGATGATCGTCGATCCCGCCCATGCCGACTGGCTGAAAGCCGTGACCGAAGGCGCCGCCGCCGGAACCGTGACCGGCATCGCGGACCTGCCCGCCAGGTTCGCCCCCGCGCCCACGATGATGAACCCGGCCTATGCGCCCTTGGGCAATGTCGCCGTCTCGGCCGTGGTGCTGATCTCGATCCTGCTGATCGCCCGCTTCGCCAAAGGGTTCCTCTGCAACATCTCGGTGCTGCTGGGCATCATCATCGGCGCCATCATCGCCGTGGCCCTGGGCAAGATGACCTTCGACAAGGTCGGCGACGCCGCCTGGTTCGGTCTGATCACGCCCTTCCACTTCGGGATGCCGACCTTCGAGCCAGTGATGATCGTCACCATGACCCTGGTCATGATCGTCGTCATGATCGAATCCACCGGCATGTTCCTCGCGCTGGGAGACATGACCGGCAAGCCCGTCACGCAGCCGATGCTCTCCTCGGGCCTGCGCACGGATGGTCTCGGCACGCTGATCGGAGGGATCTTCAACACCTTCCCCTACACCTCCTTCTCGCAGAACGTGGGCCTCGTCGGCGTGACCGGCGTGCGCTCGCGCTTCGTCTGCGTCGCGGGGGGGGATCATCCTGATCGTCCTCGGCCTCGTGCCGAAGATGGGCGCGCTGGTCGAATCCGTCCCGACCATCGTCCTCGGCGGAGCCGGCCTCGTCATGTTCGGCATGGTCGCCGCCACCGGCATCCGCATCCTGTCGGGGGTGAACTTCGCCACCAACCGCAACAACCTGTTCATCGTCGCGGTCTCGCTCGGCATGGGGATGATCCCGCTCGTGGCACCCAACTTCAAGCAGTGGATGCCGCACGACCTGCACCCGCTGATCGAAAGCGGCATCCTGCTCGCCTCGGTGACGGCGGTCATCCTGAACGCCTTCTTCAACGGCACGAAGGATGCCACCGACGAGATCAAGGCCGCCGCCGCGATGGCCGACCACTGACCGAACGGGCCGGGGCACGCACCCCGGCCCTTTCCCCCTGACAGGCCCCGCGCCTGCCGCTACTGTGGTCCGCAACACCGCCAAAGGACCGCCGGGAAGATGCCGACAAGGACGCTCAGGACCCGCCTTCGCGCGCTTTACGAAGGCAGCGGAGCCACCGCCGACCGCTTCCGCTATCTCCTCCTCGGCTTCGACCTCCTGACCGTGACCTGGCTCGTCGCCTCGTCCTTCTTCACCCGCAGTCCCTGGCATACCGGCATCGACATCGCCATCGGGCTGGTGTTCCTCGCCGACCTCCTCGCCCGGCTCTGGATCGCCAGCCGCCCCCGGCGCGAGATCCTCAGCCTCTGGGGTCTGGCAGACATCCTGGTGATCCTGTCGCTCCTGTTCCCGGTCTGGGGCGAGGGGCTGGCCTTCCTGCGCGTGCTGCGCCTGTATCGCGTGTTCCACTCGCCGCAGACGCTGGACCAGCTGCGCGACGACATCCCCGGCTTCCGGCGCGGCGAGACCACGATCCGCGCCGCGCTGAACCTGACCATCTTCCTGTTCGCGATGACCTCGCTGGTTTACCAGACCCAGCAGAGGATCAATCCCGACATCCGCAACTATGTCGATGCGCTCTACTTCACCGTGACCACGCTTTCGACCACCGGCTTCGGCGACATCACCCTGGTCGGAGCCTCGGGGCGCCTCCTGTCGGTCGTCATCATGATCGTCGGCATCAGCCTCTTCCTGCGCCTGGTGCAGGTGGTGCTGCGCCCGCCCAAGGCGCATTTCCCCTGCCCGGTCTGCGGCCTGCGCCGGCACGACCACGACGCCGTGCACTGCAAGGCCTGCGGCACGGTGCTGAACATCCCCGACGACGGTCTGGACTGAACCTATTTCAGCTTGATGCAGAAATGCTTCCGCACCGGGGCCTCGATCTTCCAGGTCCCCTTGAAGGTGGGCTCCACCACGAAGGCGTCGCCCGGCCGCAACGTCACGGGTGCGCCGCCGTCCGGGGTGATGGTGATCTGCCCCTCGATCAGGTGGACGAATTCGTAGAACTTGTAGGTCGCATGCCAGCTGCCCACCGTCGCCTCCCAGGTGCCGCTGATCACGCTGCCATCGGCCGAAGTGTGCTGGACCCAGGTCTTCATCGAAGGCGCGCCCTCGGTCTTCACCCAGCCTTCCAGGTCGGTGACCATCGGCTCGGGGCCGGGGGCGGGCAGGCGGAAAACGGTGTCGGTCATGGTCTTTCTCCCTGGCTTCGCCCCTTGGTAGGGCCCCACCCGCGCCCTGGCAAGTCCGCCCCGTCGCGGGCTGTGGACATTCCCGCCGCCTTCGCCAAGGATCGCCGCACCGGCGGCGCAGGTCCGCGACCTTCACGGACACCCCTTCGATGCCGCCCCTTGCCCGCCATTGCCTCGCCCTCGCCATCGGAGCGGCCGGCGGCGCGCTCTTCTACGCGCTGCACCTGCCGCTGCCATGGATGCTGGGGGCGCTTTTCGCCACGATGGCGGCGGCACTGGCAAGGGCGCCGATCCTCGGGCCGAACCGGCTGCGCCCCGCCGTGGTCGCGGTCATCGGCGTCCTGCTCGGGTCGCGCTTCACGCCCGAGATCCTCGACCAGGCCGGCGCCTGGGCGGGGACGCTGGCCATCCTCGGGATCTATGGCGCCATGGTCGCGGCGGTCGTGGTGCCCTTCTACCGCTTCGCCGGTCGCTTCGACTGGGTCACCGCCTATTTCGCCGGGATGCCCGGCGGCCTGACCGAAATGATCGAGCTGGGCGAGGCCAACGGCGCCCGGCCCGCGCCGATCATCCTCGCCCACAGCCTGCGGATCGTGCTGACCATCGCGCTGATCGCGTCCTGGTTCCGCCTCGTCCAGGGCCAGACGGTCGGGACAGGCATGACGGCCGGCGCAGGCGCCTTGACCTGGCTCGACGCGCTTCTCCTCCTCTGCTCGGCGGTGATCGGCAGCCTTCTGGGGCGCCGGCTGCGGATTCCCGCGCCGGATTTCCTCGGCCCGCTGGTGCTTTCGGCGGCCCTGCACCTGACCGGCCTCACCGAAAGCGCCCCGCCGGGCCTTCTCGTCACCGTGGCGCAGGTGCTCCTGGGCACCGTCCTCGGCTGCCGCTTCCTCGGGATCAGCTCCGGCACCGTCGCCCCCGCCGCGGCGCTGGCATTGGGGGCGACGCTCCTGACCCTGGGGCTGGCGCTGCTGGCCGGGCTCGCCATGGGGCGGGTGGCGGGGATCGCGCCCGACCAGGCGCTTCTGGCGCTCGCGCCGGGCGGGCTGACCGAAATGGGGCTGATCGCGCTGGCCATCCACGCCGACGTGGCCTTCGTGGCGCTGCACCATGTGGCGCGGATCCTGCTGGTGATCGTGCTGGCCCCCCTGGCCTTTCGGCTGCTTCGAGCGCGCCGGCGCGCACCCTGACGCCGCTTTTCCGCCTTGCAGGCCGGGCTGCGGTCTGCTTCACCCGGACCGACACCACCAGGGAGAGCCTTCCATGCTGATCCGTGACGCGCGCGCTTCGGACGCCGACCATCTGGTCCGCTTCATCAACATGGCCGCCGACGACCTGCCGCTGCATTTCTGGAAGAAATCCGTCGGCCCCGACGGCGACCCGCTGGCCCTGGGCCGGGAACGCGCCGCGCGCGAGACGGGGAATTTCTCCTACCGCAACGCCTGGCTGGCCGAGGTGGAGGGCGAGGTCGCGGCCTGTCTCCTCGGCTATCCCGCCGCGCTGGAACCCGAGCCCATCGCTCCCGACACCCAGCCGCTCTTCGTCCCGCTGATCGAGCTCGAGAACATGGCCCCCGGCTCCTGGTATCTGAACGTGCTGGCAACCTACCCCGAACATCGCGGCAAGGGACTGGGGTCCGCCCTGCTCGCCAAGGCCGAGGCGGTGACGCGGGCGGCGGGCCGGACGACGATCAGCCTGATCGCCGAGGACACTCACCTTGACGCGCTGCGCCTATACCGCGCCAGGGGCTTTGCCGAGGTGGCCCGTCGCCCTGTCGTCAAGGAAGACTGGGCGGTCGATGCGCGCGAGTGGATCCTGTTCACGAAATCCCTCTGACCCGCCTCCTCGCTCGACTGCGTCTCCTCGTCGGCCCCGTCCCGCGCGAGGAGAAGCCGAAGGCGCACGACGAGCCGCCGCAGAGGGCGCGGAACATCCTTTCCAGATCCCTAACGCCCACGGCCAAGTGTCCGGGATCACGTCAGAATCCGGAAATGTCCACCGTGGACAGTCAGCCCATCTTCAGGGCCATGTCCAGCATCCGGTTGGAAAAGCCCCATTCGTTGTCATACCAGCCGAATACCCGCAGCATGCCCCCCGGCGTCACCTTCGTCTCCGGGCAGGCCATGACCACCGACTCCGGCCGCGCCCGCAGGTCGGTGGACACCAGCGGCCGGTCGGTTGACCCGATCACCCCGCCAGCCGCGCGGAAGGCCGCGTTCACCTCTTCGACCGAGGGGCGGGCCTCCGTCACCAGGTGGAAGTCCACGCAGGAGACCGAGGCTACCGGCACCCGCACCGCCTGCGCGACGATCCGGCCGGCGAGGTCGGGCAGCACCCGGTCCAGAAGCCGTGCGGCCGAGGTCGTCGTCGGCACCATCGACAGGGCCGCCGCCCGGCTGCGCGCATAATCGGCCGCCGGGGCATCCACGGTTGGCTGGCTGCCGGTGTAGCAGTGGACGGTGGTCATCGACCCCGTCACGATCCCCCAGCGTTCATGGATCAGCCGCGCCAGAGGCGCCAAGGCATTCGTGGTGCACGAGGCGTTCGAGACGATCCGCTGCCCCGCCAGCACCCCCTCGTTCGCCCCCAGCACCACCGTCACATCCGCCGCCGCCGAGGGCCCCGAGATCAGCACCCGCCCCGCCCCCGCCCGCAGCCCCCGCTCGGCCACCTCGCGCGCCTCGGCCCGGCCGGTGCATTCCATCACCAGGTCCACCCCCGACAGGTCCAGGCTGGACAGGTCCGCCGTCCGGCCGAGAGGGATCGCCCGCCCGTCCACCACCAGCGCGCCGCCCTCCAGCGCGACCGAGCCGCGCCAGGGGCCGAAGACCGAGTCGTACTCGAACAGCCAGGCGCACATCTCGGGCGCGGCGATGTCGTTGATCCCGACGATCTCCAGCCCCGGCCAGCGGTCCGGGGTCTGCAGAAAGGCCCGCAGCACCGACCGCCCGATCCGCCCGAACCCGTTGATGAAGACCCGCATCCGCACCCCTCCGCCCGCGCATCCCATGCAGTCTCAGCACGGGTCGGGCGCGGCTTCAACAGGGTTTTGATCAAAACTTGTGCCCGGCACAATCCGCGCCGGGCGGGCTTCAGTTGCCGCCGAGGATCTCTTCCAGTGCCCGGCGCGCCTGGTCCTCCAGCGCCTTGGTCGCCCCCCGCTTCGCCGCGTCCTCGAGCGATTCATCCGGGGCGACCTCGACGCCGAGTTCCTCTCGCAGCCGCCGCTCCAGTTCCGCCTTTGCGGCGGCTTCGGCGGCCTTGGCCTCGGCCGCCAGCCGCTCGGCCGCAGCCTTGGCTTCGGCCTCCATCTTCTCGCGCGCGATCGACTCCAGATCCAGCCGGAAGCGCGGCTGGGCCCAGGGGCCGGTGACGAGCAGGGGCACCATGACCCCGCCCGTCCCGTCCTCGGCCGCCAGCGCCGTCGGCCGCAGCCGGTAGTCGAGTGTCCGCTCGCCCAGACCAATGCGGCCGGAGCCGGAGGCGGTCAGATAGGGCGCGACCAGCTTCAGGTCGCTGTTCGACAGCACCCCGCCCTCCATGGCGAAGGTGCCTGCAAGTCCGTCGAAGATCGTCTTCTGCCCCTCGCCGACATAGCCTGCATCCAGCGTCCGCAGCATGCCCGCGATGTCAAGCCCGCGCAGCTCGCCACGGCCCAGCTCGACCGCTCCCTTGCCTTTCAGGCTCTTCATGATCGCGTCGATCGAATTGCCGACGCCGAGGAACTCCAGCTCCAGATCGCCGGTCGAGATCAGCCGGTCCCAGCCGGCAAGGTCGGTGAACAGGGGCTGGGTCTGCATCCCCGCCAGTTTCAGCCGTCCGCCGACCGACAGGCCGCCGCGGCCGTTCACGACGAAATCGCCCGAGACCTGCCCGCCATAGGCCTGCATCTCGCGGATGTCGAACACGGCGCGGGCACGGTCCACGGTGATCATCAGCCGGGTCGGACCCGCCTTCAGCACGCCCAGATCGACCGAAGGCGCGGCCAGCGCCACCTCGGCATCCATCGCGCCCAGCGCGCTCACGTCGATGGGGCTGTCCGGCCAGCCCTCGGCCTGCATGCCCCCTGCGCTGCCGCCGCCAGTATCGTCGCCGGATCCGGTGCCGATCGCGATGGGCCCGGCGGTCAGCTGCGCCTTCAGCTTCGGCCGCGCCTCGCCGGGCAGAAGGTCGAGATCGCCCTTCAGCTCGTTCCCGTCCGCCACCAGCGTCGCCCCGCGCAGGAAGGCCGCGCCGCTGCCGTCCAGCGTCAGCTGCCCACTGGCCTGAAGCCGGTCCTGTCCCAGCCCGGGGCCGGGGCGCGAGAGCTCCGATCCGAACAGCCTGCCCAGCGCGGGCAGATCCGCGAGATCCGCCGTCAGCGCGCCTTCCGCGGCTGGCGGGGCATAGCCGCCGCGCCCCTCGAAGCCCAGCTTGCTGCCCCCGGCAAAGAGATTTGCCCTGAGCGGGACCACCCGCCCCATGGCAAAGGCCGAAAACGCCTCGCCCGTCAGGTCCAGCGCCACCTGCTGCCCCCCCGACAGCGCCGTCGCGGTCAGGGTGAACGGACCGGAGAAATCGGGGATCCTGAGCCGCGCATCCACCTCGTCCAGCGCGATGGAGCGGCCGGACTGCCGGTCGTCAAGGCGGATAGTGCCGCCGCTGATCGCGCCGTCGTCAAGGGTGAAGCCGGTCGCTGCGGGCGGCACGGCGCCGACGCCGCCGCCCTCCGCCACCGCGGCGGCGAAGGTCCAGTTAGCCCTTCCGTCCTTGGCGCGTTCCAGGTTGATCTCGGGGCGTTCGGCCTTGAGGCCGAGGATCTTCACCTCGCCCCCCATCAGCGCGCCGAGGTTCACGTCGATCGACAGGCTTTCGGCCCGGAACAGGGGCTGGTCGCCTTCGGCCCAGTCGGCGTTGGCGACGCTCACCGCCCCGGCCGTGACCCCGAGAGTCGGCCAGAGCCGGGGGCTGATCTCGCCCGCGATCTGCAACTTGCGGCCAGTCATCGCCTCGAACTGGGACGACACCGCCTGCGCGATCCGCTCCGAGGGGACCATGGCCAGAAGGCCGAGCGCCAGCAGCACCAGGACGGCGAGACTGACCCCGACACGGATGACCCAGCGCATGCCCAGCTCCTCGGATTTTCTTGTTTTGTCGAAGTTTAGGGCCCTGCGCGCGGTCTTGCCAAGCGTGGGGGCACGGACTGGCATCAAATGGCCGAGAGGTGACGGAAGAGCTTGGGCTTTTCCGGCGCTCCCTGGCACGCTATAGGCGGGAGGATGTCGCAGAACCCGCCCATCCTTCGCCCCGATCTTGCCCGCGCGCTTGTCCCGGACACCCGCCGAGAGGGCCAGCCGACCATCGGCATGGTCAGCCTCGGTTGTCCCAAGGCGTTGGTGGACAGCGAACGGATCCTGACGCGCCTCAGGGCCGAGGGCTATGCGATCAGCCCCGACTACAAGGGCGCCGACGCGGTAATCGTGAACACCTGCGGCTTCCTCGACAGCGCCAAGGCGGAAAGCCTGGAAGCGATCGGCGAGGCCCTGCAGGAAAACGGCCGGGTGATCGTGACCGGCTGTCTGGGGGCGGAGCCCGAATACATCACCGGGGCACATCCGAAGGTTCTCGCCGTGACCGGCCCGCACCAGTACGAGGCGGTGCTGGATGCCGTCCATGGCGCGGTGCCGCCGGCGCCGGACCCGTTCATCGACCTCCTGCCGGCCTCGGGCGTGAAGCTCACGCCGCGGCATTACAGCTATCTGAAGATTTCGGAAGGCTGCAATCACAAGTGCCGCTTCTGCATCATCCCCGACATGCGCGGGCGCCTGGTCAGCCGCCCGGCCCATGCCGTGCTGCGCGAGGCGGAAAAGCTGGTCGAGGCGGGGGTGAAGGAGCTTCTGGTCATCAGCCAGGACACTTCGGCCTACGGAGTGGACCGCAAGCACGACCTTTCGCCGTGGAAGGGCGGCGAGGTGCGCGCGCACATCACTGACCTCGCGCGCGCGATGGGCAAGCTCGGCGCCTGGGTGCGGCTTCACTACGTCTATCCCTACCCCCATGTGCGCGAGCTGATCCCGCTGATGGCCGAGGGCCTGGTGCTGCCCTACCTCGACATCCCCTTCCAGCACGCTCATCCCGAGACGCTGAAACGCATGGCCCGCCCGGCGGCGGCGGCGCGGACGCTGGACGAGATCGCCGCCTGGCGCGCCATCTGCCCCGACCTGACGCTGCGGTCCACCTTCATCGTGGGCTATCCGGGCGAGACCGAGGAAGAGTTTCAGACGCTGCTGGACTGGCTGGACGAGGCGCAGCTCGACCGGGTTGGCTGCTTTCAGTACGAGAACGTCAAGGGGGCGCGGTCGAACGACTTGCCCGACCATGTGCCCCCCGAGGTCAAGCAGGACCGCTTTGATCGCTTCATGGAAAAGGCCCAGGGCATTTCGGCGGCGAAACTGGCCGCGAAGGTTGGAAAAGTGCTATCCGTGATCGTGGACGAGGTGGACGACGAGGGCGCCACCTGCCGCACCATGGCCGACGCGCCCGAGATCGACGGGAACCTGTTCATCGACGAGGGCTTCGAGGGTCTGGCTCCGGGCGACATCGTCGAGGTCGAGGTGGACGAGGCCGGCGACTACGACCTGTGGGGCCGTCGGCTCCAGCCCCGTTGACAGGCCGGAAGCCCGGCCCATCTTGCAGGGCAGGAAGATGTTGCAGGAGCGCCGGATGTCCAACAGCCCGATTGTCGCCGCCACGACCCCCTTCAAGGTCGAGGTCGAGGAAGGCAAGTCCTATTTCTGGTGTGCCTGCGGCAGATCGGCAAAGCAGCCGTTCTGCGACGGCAGCCACAAGGATACCGGCCTGTCGCCGGTGAAATGGACGGCCGATACCTCGCGCACGGTGTTCTTCTGCGGCTGCAAGCAGACGGCCAGGGCCCCGATGTGCGACGGATCGCACAAGTCCCTCTGACCTCCGGCCGGTCGCCCGACCCTGATGCGTGACCGGCCGTCGCAACCTCTGGAGATGCGTCCCGCAGGGCCAAGTCCCGGCCCGAAACCGGGGAAACCCGTATCCTCTACAATCAGGACTGCCCCGTCTGCCGGTTCGGGATCGAGGCGTGTCGCCGCCGCGCCGGGTCTCTGGGATTGCCGATCCGGTTCGAGGGTCTCGGCCAGGCCGAGGAGTGGGACCTGCTCCATGCGCGGATCCTCGCTCCGGCCCCTTACCGCGCGCATCTGCGCCGGCAGCGACGGCGCCGCTACCCCACCAGCACCACGACCCAGGCCACCCCCGCCGCGATGGCCGCCAGCGCCACGCAGGCCGAGCCGCAGTCCTTGGCCTTCTTCGCCCTCGGGTCCGGCCCGGGCGCGATCATATCCACCACTTCCTCGATCGCGGTGTTGATCAGTTCCGCCGCCAGGATCAGCAGCCCCAGCGCCAGGATCAGGCCGCGCTCGCCCGGGCTCAGGTCCACCGCAAAGGCCAGAGCGGCGGACAGCACGTTCGCAAGCGTCCATTGCCGCAGGGTCTTTTCCGTGGCCCAGGCGGCGCGGAAGCCGTCCCAGG
Organism: Tabrizicola flagellatus; assembly: GCF_046295235.1. Lineage (GTDB taxonomy): Bacteria > Pseudomonadota > Alphaproteobacteria > Rhodobacterales > Rhodobacteraceae > Tabrizicola > Tabrizicola flagellata_A. Next base: position 19,209 of record NZ_JBKBLV010000004.1, on the reverse strand, counting down.
ACCAGATCACCGTGTTTGCAAGCCGCCTGGCCTCAGCCTGTAGCATCTCGCGCATCCCGTCCTCCCCCTGCCCCAAGGGAAAACCTAACCGCGGGGCCGGGGTGCGTCGAGGCCCGAGCGCAGCGCCGCCAGCGCCGCGCGGGTACAAGTGACGATATGGGCAAAGCGGTCGCCGCCGAGGTTCACGCCGCCATACCAGCGCGTCACCACCACGATGCGATCCGGCACGCCCTCGCGTTCCGGCATCTTCAGGATCACCGCCCCGGCCCCGGCCTCGCCGTCGTCGTTCTTCAGCGGGCCGCCGTCGGACAGGATCGCGGCCCAGCTGTGATGGGTGGCCTTGTCGAACTTGCGGCGGAGGCGGAGCGTGGCGAGAAAGGCTTCGATCTCGGCCCGGCTGCGCACCGCGCCGGCCGAGGCGGCGTAGCGCGAGCCGCGGTCGCGGATCAGGTCATCCAGCACGATCATTCCGGCGTCATACGGAAAGAAGGGGCGGCGGGCCAGAGGGGATGGCCGCCGCCCCCCTGCCGCATCCGCACCAGGCGCAGAGCGGCCAGTTTCACACAGCTGGCGCCTAGCCCAGCGCCTCGATCCCGGCCTTGTTCGGACAGAAGTCCGGCATCCTGCGTGCCGCGCCCGAGACGCTGAGCCAGCTTTCGCATTCCGCCGCCCTGTCGCAGGCAGCGCAGCGGGCGATGAAGTCCTCCAGTTCCGAGCGTTGCAGCCAGCCCTCCACCACCGCGCGCGGCAGGTTGACGCCCGAAATCCTTGCCATCCCGCGGGTAAGCCACCAAGCCCTCGGGGCCTCGGGATAACCGATCATCGTCCGACCCTCCTAAAGCAACATAGCCATGCTGCCGGGACGGCGGGCTGGTCGCCTTGACGCAGATCAATAGCCCCGGAGGCGCCGGACGGTCGCGGCCACCTCGGCCTTGCGCTGCGCATTCGGCGGGTGGCTGCCGAGGAACTTGTCTCCGGGATCGGGCAGGCGGTCGAAGAAACCCGAGCCGCGCACCGGGTCATAGCCGGCAACCAGGGCGATCTCTGCGCCCAGCGCATCGGCTTCCAGCTCGAACTCGCGGCTGTAGCTGCGGGCGGCCACCTCGGCCCCGATGTTCTGCGCGGCGCGGATCTCGTCGGGCGACAGGCCGCTGGCCTGGGCCAGGACCCCGGCGAGGATCGCACCGGACATGGCCTGGTCCTGGCGCTTGGGGATGTGCCCGGCGATGTGGTGCGCGGCCTCGTGCCCCAGGACGAAGGCCAGTTCGTCGGCGTTGCGGGCATCGGCGATCAGCGCGAGCGTGAAGCCGATCACCGGGCGGCCGGTGCGGTCGAGCGTCTGGAAGGCATTCGGCGGCTGTCCTGGCCGGTCATCGACTACGATGCGGAAATCGCAGTTCCGCGCGACCCTACGGCTGCTGCAGTAGCTTTCGGCCACCGGCTCGACCCGGGCCACGACCGACAGGAAGGTTTCGGCCGCGGCGCGGGGCGGCTGGGTCGGGACGATCGTCACGGGAGCCACGACCGGAGACGGCACGGGTCCCGGTGCGGGCATGACGCATCCGCCCAGCGCCAGGGCAAGGGCAAGCGGCAGCGCGCAGATCTTCAGGAGACGCATCGGGAACCTCGGCGAAGTCCACGCAGAGTAGGCAAATCGCCGGGAAAGGGAAAGGCCGCCTCACAGAGGTGTCATGACGCCATTGCCTTTGCCGTTGCCGAAGCGACGCGCCGCGGATAGCCTTGGCCCATGTTCACCATCGAGCACGAATTCGACGCCACCGTGATCACCCTGGTTGACGAGGGCGGCGATCTGCCCCTGATGGAGGATGTGGTCATCAATGCCTTCGAGGATTGCGTCACGGTCGAACAGGCCGATCCGCAGACCGACGAAGTGCTGCGCATCACCCTGTCGATGACGCAGCTGCGCGATCTGGCCGCGGCGCTGAACCTGCCCGAGGGCAGCTACCGGCTGGAGCGCAAGGGCTGAGGCGCCCGGCCCTGCCAGCCTGCAAACGCCCAGAAGTGATCGCCCTGGCTCGCCCTGCGGGGCGAAACTGCTTGACCTTTGCCCGGGCCTGTCGTTGAAGCACCGCTGATCCGAAGATCGGCATGGTGGCGGGCAGATGGAAGAGCAGAACAACAAGAACCTGATCCTGGCGATGGTTCTGAGCGCGGCGGTCATGATCGTCTGGTTCGTCCTGTTCCCCCCGCCCGAGCCGCCGGTGACCGCCCCGACCGAAACCGCTACCGGCGTGACGGGCGATGTCGCGGCCCCGACGACGCCCGCTCCGGACGCCACCGTGCAGACCGAGACGACCCCCGCACCCGAAGCGCCGCGCGTCGCCATCGACTCGGCCAAGCTGTCGGGCTCGCTGTCGCTGCGCGGCGGCCGGATCGACGACCTGTCGCTCAAGACCTACCGCGAGGACCTGTCCCCGACCTCGCCGACGGTGCGGCTTCTGGCCCCTGTGGGCGAGGACCTAGCCTATTATTCGGTCTTCGGCTGGCTGCCGGGAACCGGGCTTCAGGCCGGCGAGGTGCCGGACGCCACCACGATCTGGACGGTCGAGGGCAACGCCTCGCTGACCTCTTCAGCGCCGGTCGTGCTGCGCTGGGACAACGGCAAGGGCCTGACCTTCCGCCGCGAGATCGCGGTGGACGACGATTTCATGTTCACCGTGACGGACACGGTCGAGAACGGCTCGGGTGCCGCCGTTGCGTTGCAGCCCTACGGCATCATCGCCCGGCACGGGCTGCCCAGGTTGCAGAACATCTTCGTGGTGCACGAGGGCGCGATCCAGCGCGAGGACGGGATCCGCACCGAGACCGACTATGCCGACATAACCGAACTGGACCCGGACCCGCGCGAGGGCGGCCTGCCGGCCATGGTGACCGAGGCGACTACCGACGGCTGGATCGGCTTTACCGACCATTACTGGATGACGACGCTGATCCCCGAACAGGGCAAGCCGTTCAAGTCGGTGCTGAAATATGTCCCGAATGCCGGAATCTACCAGGCCGAAGTCCGCGAACCTGTCGTGTCGCTGGCCCCCGGGGCGACGGCGACCACGTCGATGCGCCTTTTCGCCGGGGCGAAGGAATGGGCCACGATCCGGGCCTACGAACGTGAAGGCGGCATCCCGGGCTTCCTCGATTCGATCGACTGGGGCTGGTTCTATTTCCTGACGAAGCCGATCTTCGCCGTCCTGCACTGGCTGAACGCGCAGATCGGCAACATGGGCTGGGCGATCATCGCGCTGACCTTCTTCCTTAAGTTCCTGGTGCTGCCCCTGGCCTACAAGTCCTATGTCTCGATGGCGCGGATGAAGGAACTTCAGCCCGAGATGGAGGCGCTGAAGGAACGCGCGGGCGAGGACAAGCAGAAGCTGCAACGCGAGATGATGCAGCTTTACAAGGACAAGAAGGTGAACCCGGCGGCGGGCTGTCTGCCGATCCTGATCCAGATCCCGATCTTCTTCGCGCTCTACAAGGTGATCTTCGTCACCATCGAGCTGCGCCACGCACCCTTCTTCGGCTGGCTCAAGGACCTGTCGGCGCCCGATCCGTCCTCGCTGTTCAACCTCTTCGGCCTGCTGCCCTGGGATGCGCCGCCGACCGGGTCGCTGTTGCACCTGATCTTCATCGGCGTTCTGCCGCTCATTCTCGGCATCACCATGTGGCTGCAACAGAAGCTGAACCCGGCACCGACCGATCCGGTGCAGGCCTCGATCTTCGCCTGGATGCCCTGGGTGTTCATGTTCATGCTGGGCGGATTTGCCAGCGGACTGGTGGTTTACTGGATCACCAACAACACGATCACCTTCGTGCAGCAATACCTGATCATGTGGAGCCACGGGAAACGGCCGGACATCTTCGGCAACATCCGGTCCGCCAAGGCGGCGCGCGTCGAGGCGAAGGCCAAGGCTGCGACCCCGCCGGCGCCGCAGCCGAAGAAGGGCAAGAAGTGACCGGGACGACGGCGGGCGGGCGCGTCGCCCTTCTGGTGCGCCACCCGATCAAGTCCGCGGGCTACGAGCCGGTCGGCGAGGCCGTGCTGGCGCCCGGCGCGGCATTTCCCTTCGACCGCGTCTGGGCCGTGGCCCATGCCGCTGCCCGGCTGACCGAGCCGCCGACCTGGGCGCCGAAGCTCCAGTTCCTGCGCGGATGGGGGTCGGCCGAGCTGATGGCGGTCGCCTGCACCTCGGACTTCGACCGGGGCGAGGTGACCCTCAGCCACCCCCGCCGCCCGACCGAAAGCTTCCGACCCGACGACCCCGCCGATGCCGCGCGGCTGATCGACTGGCTCCGCCCGCTCTGGCCCGGGACACGCCCCGAACCCGCCCGGGTGATCCGCGTGCCGGGCCAGGCCCTGACCGACCAGAACCAGCCGCTGGTCTCGATCAATTCCACCGCCTCGCTGGCCGACCTGTCCGCCCGGATGGGCGTTCCGCTCTCGCCCCACCGCTTCCGCGGCAACATCTGGGTCGAGGGCTGGGCGCCCTGGGCCGAGCTTGACCTCGTCGGGCAGGAAATCGCGATCGGCGCGGCGCGCCTGCGTATCGAGGAACCAATCGGCCGCTGCCGGGCGACCGGCGCGAACCCCGAGACGGGCGCGCAGGACGCCGACACGATGGGCGCACTGGAAGCGGGCTACGGCCATACCGATTTCGGGGTCTTCGCGCGGGTGATCGCAGGCGGCCGGCTAACGGTTGGCGACGAGGTGCGCGCATGACGATGACCTTCACCCTCGCCCCCGAACCCGAGGAGCTCGCGCGCGAGGCTGGTCGGCTCTTGTTCGCCGGGCCCGTCACCTTCGTCAAGGGCGTGGTCGCCATGTCCGGCCTGCCCCCGGCCGACCGTCTGGAGGTCTGCTTCGCCGGGCGCTCGAACGTCGGGAAATCCAGCCTGATCAACGCCCTGACCGGCCGCAAGACGCTGGCGCGGGCCTCGAACACGCCGGGGCGGACGCAGGAGATCAACTATTTCGCCCTGGGCGAGTCGCGCTATCTGGTGGACCTGCCCGGCTATGGCTTCGCCGAGGCGCCCGTTGCCATCGTCGCCAAGTGGCAGGCGCTTCTGAAGCAGTATCTGTCGGGCCGGGCCACGCTGCGCCGGGCCTTCGTGCTGATCGACGCGCGGCACGGGGTCAAGGCGGTGGACGAAGAGATCCTGACGCTTCTGGACCGCAGCGCGGTGACCTTCCAGGCGGTGCTGACCAAGGTGGACAAGATCAACCGCAGCGAACGCGCGGCGGTGATCGAGCAGGTGAAGGGCGCGCTGGGCAAGCACCCGGCGGCCTACCCCGAGATCGTAGTGACGAGTTCCGAGAAGGGCGAAGGGATCGAGACGCTGCGCGCCCTGATCGCGACGATGGAATAGGGCGCCGATTTCTTTCCAGAAATCGGCCCGGAATCTTGGAAAAATTCCGGCCTACCGTCCCGCGTCGTGTTCGGGGTCCGCCCCCGGCACCGGGTCGTAGCCATGCCCGCCCCAGGGGTGACAGCGGCAAATCCGGTGGGCCGCAAGGTAGCTGCCTTTGACCGCCCCGTGCCGTTCCAGCGCCTCCAGCGCATAGGCCGAACAGGTCGGCTGGAACCGGCAGCCATGGCCGACCCAGGGCGACAGGACCAGCCGGTAGGCCCGGACCGGCAGCGCGACAAGGTGGGCAAGCGGAGTCATGCCCGCCCCCGGTGGACCGTGGCAAGCGCCTGCCGAAGGTCGGCACAAAGGTCGGCGTAGCTGCGCGTCACCGTGGCTTCGGGCCGGGCGACCAGGACATAGTCCCAGCCCGGACGGGCCTCGGGCGCCAGCACCTCGCGCGCCAGCGCCCGCAGCCGCCGCTTGGCCCGGTTGCGCAGCACCGCATTGCCGATCTTCTTCGAGGCGGTGAACCCCACCCGCACCGCCGGGTCGCCATCCGCCCGGTCGCGCGCCTGGAGAAGGAACCCGCCGGTCCCCTGCCGCCGCGCCGCAGCCGCCTTCAGATAGTCGGCGCGCTTGGCCATCACGCAAAGCGAAACCGCCGGAGACCTTGCGGGCGCTGCGGCGGCGATGCCTTGGCCCTGGGTCTCCGGCGGTGTCATGAGCAAACCCTGACGCCCTTGCGGGCGGTCGATCAGGCGGTCAGCTTGTGACGGCCCTTGGCGCGGCGGGCGGCCAGGACCAGACGGCCGTTCTTGGTGGCCATGCGCGCCCGGAAGCCGTGGCGGCGCTTGCGAACCAGGTTCGACGGTTGAAAGGTGCGCTTCATCGCGGCTCTCCATCAGACGTGACCCGAAAACCATTAGGATTCGAGGCCGGTAACTTGAAGCCCGTGATTTACGGGCGGTCGCGGCCCAAGTCAACGTGGCCCGGGCGGATTTCCTGCAACATTTCCACGACCGGCCGCAAGAAATGTTGCAGCCCTGCCGGGTTTGAGCCGACCGGGATCAAGGCCGCGTGAACCCCCTGTCGCGCCGCGCCAAGCTGGGCCATGGTCAGGCCCCATGCAAGGAGCCCCCGTGACACCCGCCCCTTCGTCCTCGACCTGGCTGCGCCGCCTGCCGATCCTGGTGATCCTGGGTGCGGCGCTGGTTGGGGCCGTAGTCCTGCGCGACGATCTGAGTTTCGAGGCGCTTGCGCGTCACCGCGATGAGCTGCTGGCCTATCGGGATGCGCATTACCTGTGGTCGGTGCTGGTCTTCCTTGCGGCCTACGTCGCCATAGTCGGCCTCAGCCTGCCGGGCGGAACCATCGCCACGCTGACCGGCGGTTTCCTGTTCGGTCTGTTCCCCGGCGTGCTCTACAACGTCCTGGGCGCCGGGACCGGGGCGGTCCTAATCTTCCTGGCGGCGCGCTCCGGTTTCGGCGAGGCCCTGTCGCGCAAGCTTGAAGGGGCTGGCGGCAGGGCGGCGCGGTTGCAGTCCAGCCTGCGCGAGAACGAATGGTCGGTCCTGTTCCTGATGCGCCTCGTGCCGCTGGTGCCCTTCTTCATCGCGAACCTGATCCCGGCGCTGGTCGGCACCAGTCTCTGGCGTTTTGCCGTCTCGACCTTCCTCGGGATCATCCCGGGGGCGCTGGTCTTCACCTCGGTCGGCGCTGGCCTGGGCGAGGTTTTTGCCCGGGACGAGGCGCCGGACCTTGGCGTCCTCTTCACCCCGCCCGTTCTGCTGCCGCTTCTGGGGCTTGCCGCCCTCGCCGCGCTGCCGATGCTGTTGCGCGCCGTCCGGAGGATGCGCTGAATGGGACGGATCGAGACCGACATCTGCGTGATCGGCGCCGGATCGGGTGGGTTGTCGGTCGCAGCGGGCGCGGTGCAGATGGGCGCGCGTGTCGTGCTGATCGAGGCGGGCGAGATGGGCGGCGACTGCCTGAACGCGGGCTGCGTGCCATCGAAGGCGCTGATCGCCGCGGCCAAGGCGGCCGAGGCACAGCGCCGGGGCTTCCGCGGCATCGCCGGGGTCGAACCCGCGGTGGACTTCGGCGCGGTCAAGGACCATGTCCGCGCGGTGATCGCGGCGATCGCCCCGGTGGACAGCCAGGAGCGTTTCGAGGGCCTCGGCTGCACCGTCATTCGCGCTTTCGCCCGTTTCACCGGCCCGCGCGAGGTGCAGGCCGGGGATGCGACGATTCGCGCCCGGCGCTTCGTCATCGCCACCGGCTCGCGCCCCTTCGTGCCGCAGGTGCAGGGGATCGACACGGTGCCCTACCTGACAAACGAGACGATCTTCGACCTGCGCGAGAGGCCCCGCCACCTGATCGTCATCGGTGGCGGACCGATCGGGGTCGAGATGGCGCAGGCGCACCGGCGGCTGGGCTGCGAGGTGACGGTGATCGAGGCCGCGCATGTGCTGGGCCGCGAGGATCCCGAACTGGCCGCCGTGGTCGTTCAGGCCCTGCGGCACGAGGGGATCGCGCTGGTCGAGGGTCAGCCGGTGGTGCGGTTGGCCGGCGAGGAGGGCGCCGTCGAGGTGACGCTGGGCGACGGGCAACAGCTGCGGGGGACGCATCTTCTCATGGCGGTCGGGCGCCGGGTGGCGCTGGACGGCATGAACCTCGAGGCGGCGGGCATCGCCTACACGCCCAGGGGCGTGACGGTGGATGCGCGGCTGCGCTCGACCAACCGGCGGGTCTATGCCGTGGGCGATGCGGCGGGGGGGCCGCAGTTCACCCATGTCGCAGGCTGGCATGCCGGAATCGTGATCCGGCAGGCGGTTCTGGGTCTGCCGGCCAGGGCCGATCCCCGGGCGATCCCGCGCGCGACCTACACCGACCCGGAACTGGCGCAGGTCGGCCTGACCGAGGCCGAGGCCCGCGCCACGCATGGCGATGCGCTGACCGTCCTGCGCGCAAGCTTCGCCCACAACGACCGCGCCCAGTCCGAGGGCAGGACCACGGGCCTGCTCAAGGTCATGGTGGTCAAGGGCCGCCCGGTCGGCGCGGGCATCGTCGGTCCGCAGGCGGGCGAGCTGATCGGGCTCTGGGCGCTGGCGATCTCGGCCCGGCTGAAAATGTCCGCCATTGCCGGCATGATCGCGCCCTATCCGACGCTGGGAGAGGTTTCCAAACGCGCGGCGGGCGCCTATTTTAGCCCGAAGTTGTTCGAGAACCTGGGGTTGAAGCGCGTGGTGGGCTTCATCCAGCGATGGGTTCCGTGAAGCCGGACCAGGCAGGTTCGGGTGGAAGGTTCGGGTGGCCGAAAGACGCAAGAGCTTTCTCAACACGCTGTCCGGGCGCTTCCTGATCCTGACCGTCATCTTCGTGATGCTGGCCGAGGTGATGATCTTCGTGCCCTCGATCGCACGCTATCGGGCGGATTTCCTTCTGACCCGGCTGAAACAGGCGCAGATCGCTGCCCTGACCCAGCTTGCCGCCGACGCTCCGGTCTCGCCGGACCTCGAGGCCGAGCTTCTGAAGAACGCCGAGGTCTACAACGTCGTCCTGCGCCGGGACGAGGTTCGGCAGCTGGTCCTGTCCTCGCCGGTGCCGGACGAGATCCATGCCTCGTATGACCTGCGCATGGCGGGACCCTGGGAGCTGATCCGCGATGCCTTCGCCACGCTGCTCGACCCGGAAAACCGCATCGTCCGGGTAATCGGCTACCCGGTGCAGGAGGCCGGCACGCTGATCGAGGTGACGATGGAGACGCGCCCCCTGCGGGTCGCCATGATCGACTACGGGCTGCGGATCCTGATCCTGTCGGCCCTCATCTCGGTCGTCACCGCGTTCCTCCTGTTCCTTGCCGTGCGCCGCCTGCTGGTGCTGCCGATCCGCCGGGTGGTGCGGCACATGCGCGATTATGCCGAGGCACCCGAGGATGCGCGGCGCGTGATCACCCCCAATGCGGATGTCGAGGAGCTGCGCATGGCCGAGGAGGCTTTGCAGTCGATGCAGACCCAGCTGACCGGCGCCCTGCGGCAAAAGGAGAGGCTGGCGCAGCTGGGCGGTGCCGTGGCCAAGATCAGCCACGACCTGCGCAATGTGCTGACCACGGCGCAGCTGTTCGCAGACCGGATCGAGGGCAGCGCCGACCCGGTCGTGGCGCGGTCGGCGCCAAAGCTGATCGGCTCGATCAGCCGCGCGGTCTCGCTTTGCGAGGCGACGCTGGCCTTCGGCAAGGCCGAGGAACCGCCGCCGCAACTGCGGCGCCTGAACCTCGCGCAACTCGCCGCCGAGGTCGTCGAGGGCGAGGGCCTCGGCCCCGACTCTTCCATCACCTGCCTGATCGACATCCCGCCCGGAATGATGATCCGCGCGGATGGCGAACAGCTCTATCGCGTCCTGTCCAACCTGATCCGCAACGCCCGGCAGGCGATTGAGGCGACGGGCCAGCCCGGAACGATCGAGGTCTCGGCGGGCGAGGACGAATCGGAATGGTGGATCCGGGTCGGCGATACCGGGCCTGGCCTGCCGGCCAAGGCACGCGAGCATCTGTTCTCGGCCTTCCAGGGCGGCGCTCGGAAGGGCGGCACGGGCCTCGGCCTTGCGATCGCCGCCGAGCTGGTGCGCGGTCACGGCGGCCGGCTGGAACTGGTTCGCTCTGACGCGGAAGGCACCGAGTTCGCGATCCACCTGCCGAAAGGGACCAGTGAGATTTCCGCGTGATTTGGCCCTTGCATTGCCCGCCCGAGGGGGCTACATCGCCCTGCATCGCGGACCCGTAGCTCAGCTGGATAGAGCATCAGACTACGAATCTGAGGGTCGGGCGTTCGAATCGCTCCGGGTCCGCCACTCGCTTCGATGGCTCAGGCTGAAAGGCCCGGGCCATTTTCTTTTTCCCGGGCCGCACCGCGTCGCCGCCGGGACAGATCAGACCCTTATGTTGCCCCGACATATGGCTGCCTGCTACGCATGGCTCAGGCGCAACGCCCCGGACCCGGACCGTCCGGCGGCCGCGGTTCCGCTTCGGGGAAAGGATTGCACTTGGCACGGATCCGCAGCGACTTTCCGCATCCGGTCGAGGTGGTGGAAAACCTGTGGATCCCGCTGCCAGACGGCACTCGGCTTGCTGCCAAGCTCTGGCGTCCGGCGACGGGGCGGCATCCGGCGATCCTGGAATACCTGCCCTATCGCAAGCACGACGGCACCAGGGGGCGCGACCAGGGCCTGCACATGTATCTGGCGGGGCATGGCTATGCCTGCCTCAGGGTCGATATCCGCGGCTGCGGCGAAAGCGAGGGGCTTCTCGACGACGAATATTCCGAAGTCGAGCTGCGCGACGGTTGCGACGTTGTCGCCTGGATCGCGGCGCAGGACTGGTGCGACGGGCAGGTCGCGATGATCGGGATCAGCTGGGGCGGCTTCAACGGCTTGCAGATCGCGGCGCGGCAGCCCCCGGCCCTGAAGACCGTGATCGCCGTCGGCTTTACCGACGACCGCTATGCGACCGATGTCCACTACATCGGCGGCTGCCTGTCGAAGGACAACATGGACTGGTCGGGGACAATGGTCGCGGGCATGGACCTGCCGCCGGACCCCGCCCTGCACGGCCCCGCATGGCGCGACCTCTGGCGGCAGCGGATCGCGGCGAACCGCCCCTGGGGCCTGACCTGGATGCGCCACCAGCGCCGCGACGCCTATTGGCGGCACGGCTCGGTCTGCGAGGACTTCGCCGCGATCCGGGTGCCGGTCTATGCGGTCTCGGGTTGGGCCGACAACTACTCCGAGGCGGTGCCAAGGCTGCTCGCCGGGCTCGGCCCGGACCGCTGCCGCGGGCTGATCGGACCCTGGGCCCATTCCTTCCCGATGGACGTGACGGTCGGCCCGGCGATCGGCTGGCTGCAAGAGGTGCTGCGCTGGTGCGACCACTGGATGAAGGGCCTGCCCACCGGGATCATGGACGAACCCGCGCTGCGGGTCTGGATGCAGGACTCGGTGCCGCCGCGCACCTGCTACACCCACCGCCCCGGCCGCTGGGTGGGCGAGGATCACTGGCCCAGTCCTCGCATATGGGACTGGGCGCTGTATCCTGCGGAAGGGCGGTTGCAGGACCGACCGGGCGCAGGCGCGGCCCGCATCCGTTCCCCCCTCTGGGTCGGCGCGGCGGCGGGCGAAATCGGCCGCTACGGCGACGAGGCCGACTGGCCCACCGACCAGCGCGAGGATGACGGCGGGTCGCTGGTCTGGCGGACCGCCCCCCTGGCGGAAGCGGTCGAGATCCTCGGCGCGGCCCGCCTCGTGCTGCGCGTTGCCTCGGACCGGCCGCTGGCGCTGGTCGCGGTCAGGCTCTGCGACATCGCGCCGGACGGGGCCTCGACGCGGGTCACGCTGGGCCTTTTGAACCTCGCGCATCACCGGGGCCACGACCGGCCTCGGGCGCTGGTCCCCGGCCAGCCGGTCGATGTGATGGTGGAACTTGACGACATCGCCCATGCCTTCCCGGCCGGCCACCGCATCGGGCTGTCGCTCTCCTCGGTCTACTGGCCCATCGCCTGGCCCTCGCCGCAGCTGGCGACGCTGACGGTGGACCTTGCCGCGACGCGGCTGATCCTGCCCGTCCGACCGCCCCGGCCAGAGGACGCCGCCCTCCGCCCCTTCGACCCGCCCGAGATGGCGCCGCAAAGCCCGGTCATCCACCACCCCGTCACCCCCGCCCATCCCCGCCGGGTGACGCGCGACCTCCTGTCGGGGCGGATCGCGGTGGACTTTCCCCGCTGGTGCTATGACCACGAGTTTCCCGACATCGGCATACGGCAGGCCAGCGAGGGCCATGCCCGCTATCTCATCACCGAGGGCGACCCGCTCAGCGCCGCGATGGAAACCGCCTACCGCGTGGTGCAGACCCGCGCGGATGGCACCTTCACCCACGAAAGCCGCAGCCGTATTACCTGCGATGAAACCCATTTTCATATCCGGGCGGAAACCGTGATCCTGGAGAATGGAACCGAGATCGCGCGCCGGGACTGGACCGAATCGATCCCGCGCGACCACATCTGACCACCCGGGAAAGCGTTGACATGACCGGGTCGGCCAGCGCAAGCTTTGATCAAATACTCCCGCCCCACCAGAGGTGTGCATGAGAACCGAGACCGTGCCCCTCTCCGGGCCAAGTCCAGGCACCACGCGGGTCCTGACCCGCCATCACTGGGGGCAGGAGGGCAGCCGGCCCAAGGTCTATCTGCAAGGCGGCCTGCACGCCGACGAGATGCCGGGTCCGCTGGCGCTCTACCACCTGATGCCGATGCTGGACGCGGCCGAGGCCGAGGGCCGCCTCAAGGGCCATGTCGTGGTCGTCCCGCTCGCCAATCCCATTGGCCTGTCGGAGTGGCTCTTGCACAAGCCGGTCGGCCGGCGCGACCTCGAGGGCGCGCACAACTTCAACCGCGGCTATCCCGATCTGGCGGCACTCGCCGGCGACGCGCTGGAGGGGCGGCTTGGCGAGGACCCACAGGCCAATGTCGCGACGATCCGCGCCGCCTTCGCCACCGCCCTGGCCGGGGCGAAGATCGAAACCGAGGTGGACGAGCTGCGCATCCGCCTCATGCAGGCATCGCATGACGCCGACATCGTGCTCGACCTGCATTGCGACCACCACGCGGTGATGCATTTCTACGCCTCGACCGCCCGGCCCGAGATCGCGGACCTTCTGGGCCGCTGCACGGGGTCGGTGCTGGCGCTGATCGAGGATGTCTCGGGCGGCAACGCCTTCGACGAGGCGCATACCGCCCCCTGGCGGGCCCTGCGCGACAGGTTCGGCGACCGGGTGCCGCAGCCCTGCTTCTCGACCACGCTGGAATACCGCGGCCAGGGCGACGTGTCGGACGAACTCGCCCTCCGCGACACCAAGGGGCTCATGGCCTTCCTCGCCGGCGCGGGCGTCCTGACCGGCGGCCCCGCCCCCGCGCATGGCCCGGCCGAGGAACTGCCGCTCGCCGGCGCGGTGGAGTTCATGGCGCCGATCGGCGGCATCGTCAGCTGGATCACCCGCCCCGGCGACCGGGTGACCGAGGGCCAGGTGCTGGGCCATGTCACCAACGCCGCCGCCCGCCGCCGCGAGGAAATCCGCGCGCCCACGACCGGCATCCTCTTCCGGCAGGAGCTTTGGACCAGCTGCCTCAAGGGCCAGGGCCTCTGCCATGTCGCGGGCCGCGAGATCCGGCGGCAGGGCGATCTTCTGTCCGACTGAACGAACACAGACATCAGGGAGGTGCGGCAGATGACGGGACTTCGCAAGGGACTGGGCGCCTGGCTTGCCGGCGCGGCCATGGCGCTGGCGCTGGCGGCGGGGCCGGCGCTGGCCGACGACACGCTGGACCGGGGCATCGGGTCGGAATGGTCCTCGCTCGACCCGCAGGTCAATTTCGACGCGGCCGCCGGCTGGATTCTCGCCGACGCCTACGAGGGCCTCGTCACCTTCGACCCCGACGGCGCGATCATCCCCGGCGCCGCCGAGCGCTGGGAGGCGAGCGCGGACGGCAAGACCTATACCTTCCACCTGCGCGAGGGGCTGAAATGGTCGAACGGCGACCCGCTCGTGGCGCAGGACTTCGTCAACGGCGTGTTGCGGACGCTGGACCCCGCCACGGTGTCGGAGAAGGGCTATTACTTCTACTCGACGATCAAGGTGAAGGGCGCCGCCGCACTGGCGAATGGCGAGACGACCGACCCGTCCGTCCTCGGCGTCACCGCCCCTGACGACCGCACCCTGGTCATCGAGATGGAGACCCCCGCGCCGCATATCCTGGACCTCGTCGGCGCCTTCCAGTTCGCACCGCTGCATTCCCCGAGCTTTCAGGCGGGCGGCGCGGGCGTGTTCATCGACCCGGCCAAGGTCGTCTCGAACGGCGCTTATGTGATCCGCGAGGTCGTGCCGCAAAGCCATGTCCTGCTGGAGAAGAACCCGAACTACTGGGACGCGGCCAATGTGAAGATCCCCTTCGTCAAGTATCATGTGACCGAGGACGTGGGCACCGAGCTGAAACGCTATCAGGCGGGCGAGATCGACATCACCTACGACATCCCCCTGGCCGATCTGGAGCGGCTCAAGGCCGAGACGCCGGACGAGGTGCGGATCTTCCCCTCGACCTATCTGATCTACTACAGCTTCAACCTGTCGAACCCCGACCTCGCAAACATCGACCTGCGCCGGGCGCTGTCGCTCGCGCTTGACCGCGACACGCTGGAAAACCGCATCGTCAAGGGCGGGGCGACGCCGACCTTCAGCTATGCCGGCGGCTTCGATCCCGACTACGCCGGCCCCGCCATCGCCGAGGCCGGGATGAGCCAGGCCGACCGGGAGGCGCTGGCGAAAGAGCTTTACGCCAAGGCCGGTTACGGCCCGGACAACCCGCTGAAACTGTCCATCGCCACCACCGTGGCCGAGGCGAACATCCGCCGCGCGCAAGGGGCGGCGCTGATGTGGAAGAAGGTTCTGGGCGCCGATGTCTCGGTGAACTCGATGGAGCGGAAGGCCTGGCTCGACCTCTTCTACACCGACGACTGGACCATCTTCGCCGACAACCTGGTAGGCGATTTCGCGGGACCCGAGACCTTCCTGTCCTACATGCGCCCCTCGTCGGAACCCGGCTATGACTGGGTGAAACCCGAATTCGATGCGGCGATGGACCTGGCGGCCGAACAGCCGGACAAGGCGACGCGCTACCCGGAACTGGCCAGGGCCGAGAAGCTCCTGCTTGACGACTACATCTTCGCGCCGATGGCCATCGAGCCCAACCGCCACCTCGTCAAGCGCAACGTCAAGGGCTTCGGCGCCTCGGCGGCGGGCTATCACAACAGCCAGTGGATGGTGCTGGAGTAGTCCGGGCCGGCGATGCTGCGCTTCATCGGGAAACGGCTGTGGCACGGGGGGCTGACGCTGGCGGCGCTGGTGACGCTGACCTTCTTCGTCATGCGCCTCGCCCCCGGCGGGCCGTTTTCCCGCAACCGCAAGATCAGCCCCGAGGTGCAGGCCAACATCGAGGCGGCCTTCCATCTGGACGAACCGCTCTGGATGCAGTTCGGCCGTTTCGTCTGGGGGGTGCTGCGGCTCGACCTCGGCCCCTCGACCCGGCACCGCGACTATTCGGTCAACGACCTCATCGCCTCGGGCCTGCCCTATTCGCTGACCATCGGCTTCTGGGCGGTGGTCATCGCCACCCTCGTGGGCGTGGCCCTGGGGCTGGCCGGGGCGCTCAGGCGGAACTCGGCCACTGACTACCTGGCCGGGCTGGTGGGCGTCGTGGGCATCGCCATCCCGATCTTCGTCATCGGCCCGGTCCTGCAGGCGACCTTCGCCCTGCGGCTCGACTGGCTGCCGGT
This sequence comes from Tabrizicola flagellatus, assembly GCF_046295235.1. GTDB lineage: Bacteria > Pseudomonadota > Alphaproteobacteria > Rhodobacterales > Rhodobacteraceae > Tabrizicola > Tabrizicola flagellata_A. Next base: position 3,474 of record NZ_JBKBLV010000004.1, on the reverse strand, counting down.
GGGCGGGATCGGCGAGGGCTGGCGGTCGCTGATCCTGCCGGTGATCGTGCTGGCCCTGCCGAACATCGCCTATATCAGCCGCCTGACCCGGACCTCGATGATCGAGACCCTGCGCGAGAACCATGTCCGCACCGCGCGCGCCAAGGGCATCGGCTGGCGGCGCGTGCTGTGGCGCCACACGCTGACCGGCACGCTCTTGCCCGTCATCGCCTATCTCGGCCCGGCGACGGCGGCGATCATCACCGGCTCGATCCTGATCGAAACGATCTTCGCCGTCCCCGGCATCGGGCGGCATTTCGTCGATGCCGCGCTGAACCGCGACTATCCGCTAGTGATGGGGATCACGCTGCTTTACGGCGCGATCCTGATCCTGTTCAACATCGCGACGGACGTGATCCGCGCGCTGCTCGACCCGAGGATCCGCAATGAACGTTGAGGCCGCCCTCGCGCCCGGCGTCTCGACGCTGCGGCTTCAGGCGAGGCGCTTCCGCCAGAACCGCCTGGCGATGGCCTCGGCCGTCGTGCTGGCGCTGATCGTGGCGCTGTGCTTCCTCGGCCCCTTCGCCTTCCCCTTCACCGGCGAGGACGCAGACTTCGACAACATCTCGGCCCCGGCAAGATTCACCTGGCCGCACCTGTTCGGCACCGACGACTTCGGCCGCGACCTTCTGGTGCGCGTGCTGGAGGGGGGGCAGGTCTCGCTGACGATCGGCTTCTTCGGCGCGCTGGTAGCCGGCGTGATCGGTGTGCTTTACGGCGCGGTGGCGGGCTATGCCGGAGGGCGCACCGACGGGGTGATGATGCGGCTGGTCGAGGTGCTATACGGCTTTCCCTATGTGATCCTGGTGATCCTGCTCAGCCTCCTTTTCGGCGGCGGCAACATCGCCCTCTTCGCCGCCATCGTCTTCACCCTCTGGCTGACCCCGGCGGTGATCGTGCGGGCTCAGGCGCAATCCTTGGCGCAGAGGGAATTCGTCCAGGCTGCCCGAGCCGGAGGCATGACCGGCCCGGCCATCGTGGTGCAGCACATCGTGCCGAACTGCGTCTCGACCGTGATCGTCTATGGCTCGCTTCTGGTGCCCGAGGTGATCCTGTCGGAAAGCTTCCTCTCCTTTCTCGGCATCGGCATCAAGGAGCCACAGGCGAGCTGGGGCAACCTGATTCAGGCCGGCACGGCGGCAATGGGCAGCGACCTGCGGCTTCTCCTCTTGCCCGGAGGCCTTCTTGCCCTCGTCCTCCTCTGCCTCAACTTCATCGCCGATGGCTTGCGCGATGCCTTCGATCCCAATGACAGGTAGCCTTCTGTCCATAAGGGACCTCGGCGTCCGCTTCCGCCTGCCCCATGGCGAGGCCGTGGCCGTGGACGGCGTCTCGCTGGAGCTTGCGGCGGGAGAGGTGCTGGGCATCGTCGGCGAAAGCGGATCGGGGAAAAGCCAGATCCTTTACGCGATGATGGGGCTTCTGGCCGCGAACGGCCGGGCTACGGGCCAGGTCCTGTTCCAGGGCCAGGACCTTCTGGCCCTGCCGCCCGACCGGCTCGACCGGGTGCGGGGCGACCGGCTCTCGATGATCTTCCAGGACCCGATGACCAGCCTGAACCCCTACATGCGCGTGGGCGACCAGCTGGCCGAGGGGCTGATCGTCCACAAGGGGATGGGCAAGGCCGAGGCCCGGGCCGAGGCGGTGCGGATGCTCGACCGCGTCCGCATCCCCGACGCCGAAGCCCGTGCCCGCCGCTATCCGCACGAGTTTTCCGGCGGCATGCGGCAGCGGGTGATGATCGCCATGGCCCTGCTGGCCCGGCCGAAGCTCCTCCTCGCCGACGAACCCACCACGGCGCTTGACGTCACCATCCAGGCGCAGGTGCTGGACCTGATGGCCGAACTCGGGCGCGAGACGGGGACGGCGATCATCCTCGTGACCCACGACCTTGGCGTCGTCGCCCGGCTGTGCGACCGGGTGGCGGTGCTTTACGGCGGGCGGGTGATGGAGGAGGCGCCGGCGGAAACCCTGTTCGACTCGCCGGCGCATCCCTACACGCGCGGGCTTCTGGCGGCGATGCCCCGGCTGGAAACCGCGCTGACCCCGCGGCTCGGCACGATCCCCGGCACCCCCCGATCGGGCGGGTCCGTCACCGGCTGCCCCTTCGTGGACCGCTGCGAGGCCCGCCTGTCCGTCTGCGCGACCGACCGCCCGCCGCTGCGCGACCTGACGCCAGGCCACCGCGCCGCCTGCCACCTGACGTGGGCCGCGCCATGACGCTGTTGCAGGCCCGGAACCTCGGCGTGGGCTACCGGATCCCCGGGCCGGGCCTGTTCTCCGCCCCGCGCCTCCTGCCCATCGTCCACGATGTCTCCTTCACGCTCGCGGCGGGGCGGACCCTCGGCGTCGTCGGCGAGTCCGGCTGCGGCAAGTCCACGCTTGGCCGCGCGCTCCTGCGCCTGATCGAACCCAGCGCGGGCCAGGTCCTCTGGCAGGGGCAGGACATGGGCCTGATCCCCGAACTCCGCCGCCGGCGGTCCGAGATGCAGATCATCTTCCAGGACCCGATCGCCTCGCTCGACCCCCGGATGACGCTGGCCCGCATCGTCAGCCGCCCACTGGCGACCTTCGAGCCTCAGCTTTCCCGCCGCGAGGCCCGCGCCCGCGCCATCGAGGCGCTGGGACAGGTCGGCCTCTCGCCCGATTTCGCCGACCACTATCCGCACGAACTGTCCGGCGGCCAGGCCCAGCGCGTCGGCATCGCCCGGGCGCTGGTCGGGCGGCCGAAACTGATCGTCTGCGACGAACCCGTCTCGGCGCTGGATGTCTCGATCCAGGCCCAGGTCATCAACCTGTTGATGGACCTCCAGGAACGGATGGGCCTTGCGCTGGTCTTCATCTCGCACAACCTCGCCGTGGTGCGCCACATCAGCCACGAGGTGATGGTGATGTGCCTCGGCCGCGTCGTGGAACATGCCCCGCGCGACGCCTTCTATGCCCGGCCCCTGCACCCCTATTCCCGGGCGCTGATGCAGGCCGTCCCCGAACCCGACCCGAGGCGCGAGAAGGGCCGGATCGGCACCGCGCTCCCCGGCGAGCTGCCCTCGGTCCTCTCGCCCCCGCCCGGCTGCGTCTTCGCCAGCCGCTGCCCCCGCGCCGCCGACCTCTGCCGCACCACCCGCCCAGACCTGCGCGAGGTCGCCCCCGGCCGCCTGGCCGCCTGCCACTTCATCGAGGATCCATGACCGATCTTGCCGCCCTCTGGGCCTCTGTCCCGCAACTGTCCAACATCCACGCCAGCGAGGACGGCGCCTGGGCCTTCTGGTGCATGGCCGGCCCGACCGAGACCGAGAATGTCTGGTGCGCGCCCATCGACGGCTCCGCCCCGCCGCGCATGCTGACCGACGGGCAGGACCACTACCTCATCCGCGACGTGGCCCCGGATGGCAGCCGCCTGGTCCTGGCCCAGTCGCTGAACGCGAACGAACACGA
>NZ_JBKBLV010000003.1:0-131591 GCF_046295235.1 Tabrizicola flagellatus | reverse complement strand
GACAAGACCGCCGCCGCGCTGGCCGGGCACATCCTCTTGCCGGTGCCGACGAAGATCACCAAGGGCATCGTTGTCTGCCGCACCGCCTTCGGCAACCTCCTCGTCGGCCCGACCGCCGAAGAGCAGGACGAGCGCGAGCATGCCAGCCTCGACCGCGAGACGCTGAAGGCGCTGATGCGGCGGGGCGAAGAGATCCTGCCGGCGCTGGCGGGGCACGAGGTGACGGCGGTCTACGCCGGGCTGCGCCCGGCGACCGAGGAAAAGCTCTACCGCATCCGCGATGACCTGGCGCCGGGCTATATCTGCGTGGGCGGCATCCGCTCCACCGGCCTGTCGGCGGCGCTGGGGATCGCCGCGCATGTCGTGCGGCTGGCCGCGCGGGATTTCCGGCCGCTGGCCGATCCGGTCTGGCCGGTGATGCCCAACATCTCGGTCGCGGCTCCGCGCGACTGGGAATGTCCCGGCCACGGCGGCGTGGTCTGCCATTGCGAACTGGTGACGCGGCGCGAGATCGAGGCGGCGCTGACCGGCCCCCTGGCGGCGGCGAGCCTCGCGGGGCTGAAACGGCGGACGCGGGTGACGATGGGGCGCTGCCAGGGCTTCTACTGCACCGCCGAACTCGCCCGGCTGACCGAGGGGCGGCTCGTGCAACCGATGCTGGGGACGGACCATGGCTGAGGCCGAGATCCTGGTCGTCGGCGGCGGGCCGGCGGGTTTGGCGGCGGCGACCGAGCTTGCCCGCGCCGGTCGCCGGGTCATGGTCCTGGAGCGCGAGGCCGAGGCGGGCGGCATCCCGCGCCATTGCGGCCACTATCCCTTCGGCATGCGCGAGTTCCACCGCCTGCTGCGCGGCCCGGACTATGCCGCGCGGTTGCGGGCCACGGCGCTGTCGGCCGGGGTGACGATCCGCGAACGCACCACGGTCACGGCGCTGCGGCCGGGCGGGACGGTCGAGATCACCGACGACACCGGCCCCGCCACCCTGTCGGCCCGCGCGGTGCTGCTGGCCACCGGTGTCCGCGAGACCAGCCGCGCCGCCCGGTTGATCGGCGGCGACAAGCCGGGCGGGGTGATCCCGACCGGGGCCTTGCAGGGGCTGGTCCATCTGAACGGCCAACGCCCCTTCCGCCGCCCGGTGATCCTCGGGACGGAACTGGTGGCCATCTCGGCGCTTCTGACCTGCCGACATGCGGGCATCCGGCCGCTGGCCATGGTCGAACCCGGCGACCGCCCCACGGTCCGCGCCCCGGCGCATTGGCTGGCAAGGCTGATGGGGGTGCCGATACTGTTGCGCAGCGACATCGCCGCGATCCATGGCCGCGCCAGGGTCGAGGGCGTGACACTTGCCACCCCGGAGGGCCCGCGCGATCTGCCCGCCGACGGGGTCGTCGTGACCGGGGGCTTCCGGCCCGACGCCGCGCTCCTGCGCGGCAGTCATCTCGAGGTCGATCCGGCCTCGGGGGGGCCGGTCATCGACCGCTGGGGCCGGCTGTCGGACCCCGCCTGTTTCGCTGCCGGGAACCTCCTGCGCGGGGTGGAGACCGCTGGCTGGTGCTGGGCCGAGGGCCGGCGGACGGCGCGGGCGATCCTTGCCACGCTGGAGGGCCGGCTTCCGCCACCCTCCGGCGCGCGGGTCGCGCTGGACCATCCCGCCCTGCGCCTTGCGGTTCCGCAGGTGATCGGGGCAGGGGGTGAGGCCGCCGCGCACGACCGCTTGCAGATCCGGCTGGCCGCGCCGGCGAAGGGACGGCTCTGCCTGCAGCGCGACGGGGCGACGCTGGCCTCGGCCCGGCTCGACAGCCTGCCCGAGCGTCGTCTGTCGCTGTCCCTGCCGGCCGATCCGGGACCGGGCAGCCTGACGCTGACCATCGAGGAGCGGACATGAGGATCGCCGCCATCGACCAGGGCACGACCAGCACCCGGGTTCTGGCCCTGGACGCGGACGGCGCGCTGCGTCCGGTCCTGTCCCTGCCGCATGGGCAAGGCTACCCGGCCCCCGGCCATGTCGAGATGGACGGCGAAGAGCTTCTGGCCAACATCCGCCGCTGCCTCGATGCGGCGGCGCCGGAGGTGGTGGGGCTGGCCAACCAGGGCGAAAGCTGCCTGGCCTGGGACGCCCGCGACGGAAGGCCGGTCAGCCCGGTGATCTCGTGGCAGGACGACCGGACGGCCGATGTGACGCGGGTGCTTGAACGCGAGGGGGCGGGCGCGCTGGTCATGGCGCGGGCGGGGCTACCGCTCGATCCCTACTTCTCGGCCTCGAAGCTGGGCTGGATCCTGCGCCATGTGCCGGAGGCTGCGGATCTGGCGCGTCAGGGCCACCTGCGGCTGGGCACCACCGACGCCTTCTTCCGCGACCGGCTGACTGGGCGGTTCCAGACCGACATCGCCACCGCCTCGCGCACCTCGCTGATGAACCTGGAAACCGGGGCCTGGGATGCCGACCTCTGCGCGCTTTTCGGGGTTCCGATGGACTGTCTGCCCGAGATCGGCCCGACATCGGGCGATCTGGGGACGCTTCCCGGCGGGGCGCGGCTGGCGGCTTCCATCGTGGACCAGCAGGCCGCGCTTTACGGCCACGGCTGCCGCAGTCCCGGCGCGGCCAAGGTGACCTTCGGCACCGGCGCCTTCGTGCAATGCCTGACCGGGACACTGGTTCGCCCCGAACGTCCCGGGCCCCTGCCCACCGTGGCCTGGCAGCGGGCGGGAGAGCCCGTCGCCTACGCGCTGGACGGCGGGGTCTATGCCGCGGCCTCGGCGGTGAACTGGGCGCGCGAACTGGGGCTGTTCGATGACTTTGCCGAGATTTCCGCCTTCGCCGCTCCGCCGGCCATCGACCGCGGCCTGGTCTTCGTCCCGGCGCTGGCCGGGTTGGGCTGCCCCCACTGGCAACGCGCCACGCGGGGGGCCTGGCTGGGACTTGGGCTTGGCCATGGCAAGGCCGATCTGATGCAGGCGCTCCTCGAAGGCGTGGCGCTGCGCACCGCCGAGGTTCTGGACGCGATGCGGTCGCTTCATGCGCTGGAGGGGCCGGTCTCGGTGGATGGTGGGCTGTCGCGAAACGCCTATTTCGTCGGCTTCCTGTCCGAGGTCGCCGGCCAGGATCTGGTCTTGCCGCAAGCGAGCGAACAGACCGCCGCGGGTCTTGCGCAGATGGCGGCAGAGGCCTGCGGAATCCCGCTTGTGGCAGTGGCGCCGGGCCGTCGGGTGCGGGCGGGTCAGGATCTGCGCCCAGGTCGATTGACCCGCTTTGCCCTTGCGCGGCAGGGCTTGTCGGATCTGGCTGATGCGCTGGGTCAGACGGGCGCGGTCGCGCAATCCTAGGCAAACCAACCGAGCGCCGCGGCCGTGCGGGCGCAGCATCTGCCTCACGGATCTCACCGCAACGCCCGAGACATGCTTCGGGCCAGTCATGAGGTCGCCTTCGCCCGTTGCGGCGGGCTTGACACCAAAGTCACGGTGAGGGTCGTGCCATCCTGCTGCCCTGCGTTCCCCTCGGTCCGGGTGGGCTGGACCATGGTGCCTGAAGATGCCGCAGCGAGCGTCTCCTTGCGATAGACGCTTGAACTACGATGCTGTCCCTGCCTTTTCCCGCACCGTATCCTGCCAGTGAAGACACCGTATCACCCGGCGACTTGATCGTACGCGAGTAAGCGAACGAGGAGCTGAGGCAGGTTCATCGCCGCTGGCGGTGTGAACCAGGGTGGGCATCGAGGTGGCGTTTGACGACTTCAACCACGGGCATCGGACTTTCCGAGGCCGGCACGATCTGGACCGAATACTTGCGGTCCCTTTCGTCTGGAGAGGGTGTCCTCGAAGGCGTACCTTTTCTCATCGCCAGATCAAGGCGTTCAAGCCTCCAGTCGTTGTCTTTGGCTTTGCCTGATGTCTACGCTGATACCGCGGCTTCATTCAAAAAGGCGACGCCATGGGGTCGCCACCGCTCTGGGATGATGTGCGCATCGCGGCAAGTGACCAATTGGAGGGCCAGGCGATGATCTCGATCATGACCAACCACATCCCATCGACGACCGACCGTTACACCTGCAGCTTGCAACCGATTGACGGCAACCTGCGCAAGGTACGGCCAACTGACATGACGATCGACTTCGGCTACCCCGAACAATTCGGCGCCGAATGGCTGCGCCATGGGCGATGGGTCGAATGCGAACACCTGCCGACTTCCTTTTAGGTCAGGGACGCTGACAGCGCTGTTCCGCGCCGGCTGGTCGAGTTGCCCGATCTCGACTCGACCCTTGGCGCCTATATCGTGTCGCAAGCTTTCCGCGAGATCGTCGAGCCTTTCGAGCCGGGTCAGCACCAGTTCGAACCGATCCGGATCGTTTACGCAAAGGGTGAAGAGGAACCACGTCCCTACTACCTCATGGTGGCAGGCCAGCGTGTCGTGATTTCGCTGGACCAAGGGCGCACCCGGCCGCCGATGAGAGAGTTTCCCGAGCGTCCGGGGCTGGTCAATCCCAACCCCGGCAAGCCGCTTCAGTCCTTCAACTCCGGCGCCCCGATCAAGGACTGGGCGCCCGTGTTTCGGCACGAGGCAGTCGCGGGTCGACACCTTTTCTGCGCGGCGGATTTCCGCAACTACCTCTTCGTATCGCGCGAATTGCGGCGGGCCATCGAAGACGCGGGCATGAAGGGGGCAAGGTTCCTTGGGCCTTTTGCGACGACGGATGATGCGATGGCTGGCTGAAAGCGAACTGTCCAAGGACACCTCTTCGCCCGGAGTCAACGGCGCTGCCCTCCGTCGCGCCCGGGAACGCTGCGCTACAGCGCGCCGTGCCTCGTGATTCGCCCGGCATGGTTAACCCCGCGACCGCCCGACAGGATGCCCGACACATGCCAGACAGATGCCAGACGCCTTGCAGACCGGCCAGAGCCGGCAGGGAATCCCGGTTAATCCAGCGTTCCCAGGCACTTGCGTCTGGACTTATCCCAAATTGCCCGCAGCCTGCGAAACCAGACCCGCGCGGCTTTCCGGCGACCTGTCGGGGACATGCATTTCAAAGCCATTCCCGCCTTTGCCGCCATCCGTGTCATACTTCGGCCAAGGCGCGTAACTGCCTGATTCGAGAGGTGACTGATGGACCAGACCCTGGACAGACCGAAACTCCCGCAGCTTCTGGGGGCTCTTGCTGCCGCCTTCCTCGCCGCATGGCTACTCGCCTTCCCCGCCTCGGCCCAGGTCGCGCCACGGGCAGAGCCGATTACCGGTCCCGGCGTCGTCACCATCGGCAACATCGCCACCAACGCCCGCGTCAATGTCCGCTCCGGCCCGGCCGCCATCTTCCCGGCTGTCGGCTCGCTGCCATGGGGCACTCGGGTGAACAAGGGCCTGTGCATCGGCGGCGGCAGCGCGCGCTGGTGCGAGGTCACCACGATCGACGGCAAGATCTCGGGCTATGTCTCGGCGCGCTTCCTGGTCGAGGGCGCGGCCACGACGCCTGACGACAGCACCGCCGGCGGGCCGGATTACTGGGTCGTTCGCGGGCTTGCCGGCAACGAGCGCCTGGGCGTGAGGGTGGAACCCAGGGCCGGTGCCACGCTTCTGGCCACGCTGCGCGAGGGCGAGATCGTCCGCAACCTCGGCTGCCGGGCGACCGGATCCTCGCGCTGGTGCAGGATCCGCTCGACCACCGGCATGGATGTGACCGGCTGGGTCAACGGCCGTTACCTGCGCGAGTCCGGTGCCCCGTCGCGGCCGGTGGTGCCGGACGATGGCGGGCCGGATTTCTACATCGTCCGCGGCCTGGCTGCAGGCGACACGCTGAACGTGCGGACCCAGCCCTCGACCACCGGCCAGGTCATCGCGCAGCTGGCGCAAGGCGCCAAGGTGCGCAATCTCGGCTGCCAGACCTCGGGCCAGACCCGCTGGTGCCGGATCGAGACGACCGGCGGGGTCAAGCTGACCGGCTGGGTCAACGGCCGCTACCTGCGCGAAGGCTGACCGGCAGCGCCACGCGGGAGGCTTGACATCCCGCGTGGCCGGACGCCCTGATCTGGACTCATCCTGCGGTGAGTCCAGCCATGTCCTCGATCCCCGTCGAAGCCTTCTACCTGACCCCCGGCGCGACCGGATCGCTGCAACAGCAGATCCGCACCATGGTCACCCAAGGCATCCTCTCCGGCCGCTTCCGTCCCGGCGCACGGATGCCCTCGTCGCGCGGTCTGGCCGAACACCTGGGCGTCAGCCGGATCACCGTGACACTCGCCTATGCCGATCTCGTCTCGTCCGATTACCTGACTGCGCAGGGTAGGTCGGGCTATTTCGTCTCGGACACCGCGCCCCTCGCGCCAGAGTTTCCCCAGGCCGAGCCCCGCGCGGAAGCGATCGATTTCAAGGGCCTGACCCGAGGTCGGTTCTCGCTCGTCTCCAAGGTGGACCGGCCCGAGGACTGGGACCGTTACCCCTTTCCCTTCATTTATGGTCAGGCCGATCCAACGCTGTTCGACCATCAGAACTGGCGGCAATGCGCTCTGCGCGCCTTGGGCAAACGCGACTTCGCCGCCCTGACCACCGACTATTACGAACGCGACGACCCCCTGCTGATCCAGGAGCTTCTGCGCACCATCCTCCCCCGCCGGGGTATCGCCGCGCGAGAGGACGAGGTGCTGCTGACCCTTGGCGCCCAGAACGCGCTGTTCATAGCGGCGACGGCGCTGTTGGGCCCCGGTCGCCGCGCGGTGGTGGAAAATCCCGGCTACCCCGCCTGGCGCGCCATCGTTGCGGCCACAGGTGCCACGGCCGTCCCCGTCGATGTCGATGCCCATGGCCTCCCGCCGCAAATCCCTGACACTGATGTGGTTTTCACCACGCCCTCCCACCAGTGCCCGACCAACGCCACCATGCCCGTGGACCGCCGCGTGACCCTCTTGGACGCCGCCGAGGCGCAGGGTTTCGTCATCATCGAGGACGACTACGAATTCGAGATGTCCTTCCTGAAACCCGTCGCGCCGGCGCTGAAATCGCTGGACCGGGGGGGCAGGGTGATCTACGCCGGCAGCTTTTCCAAATCCGTCTTTCCGGGCCTGCGCCTCGGCTATCTCGTCGGCCCCCCCGGCTTCATCGCCGAGGCGCGCGCGCTGCGCGGGCTGATGCTGAAACACCCGCCCGGCCATATCCAGCGGACGATGGCCTATTTCCTGGGCCTCGGCCATTACGACGCCCTGGTCAACCGGATGAAGAACGCCTACCGCCGCCGCCGGCAGGTCATGGCCGAGGCCATCGCGGCCGAGGGATTGGAGGTCGCAGGGCAGGGCGGTTTCGGCGGGTCTAGCTTCTGGATGCGCGCTCCCGAGGGCGTGGACACTGAACATCTGGCTCTGGACCTGCGCAGCGACGGCGTCCTCATCGAACCCGGTCGCGCCTTCTTTGCCGGCGAGGGCCCGCGCAACTTCTACCGTCTTGCCTATTCCTCCATCGCCCCCCAGCGCATCCCCGAAGGCGTGGCGTGGATTGCCACGGGAATCGCCCAATTCCGGGGGGCAGGGGTCAACGCATGAGAGCCTACTACTGGTTTGTTGCCGTCGTTGCCGCCTTCGCCCTTTTGGGCATGTCCGCCCCGACGCTGATCCTTGGTCTGATGTTCACCGGCATCGGGATTCCGCTCGCGTTCCTTCTCGGGGCTGCGCCTGCTCTTGCAGCCGTCCTTGTCCCGGCTGCGATCCTGCAATCCACCATCTTCCGCGCCATCCCGGGGCTGCGCGCCACGACCGACAACGTCGCGGGCGTCCCGTTGTCTGTCGGGATCGCGCTTGCCGGAAACGCCGCGCTTTCGCTGGGCGCACGGCAAAGCGGGATCGCGGACCTCGATGCCCTTGCGGCTGGCGATCTGGTGCCCGGAACCCCGCTGGCGCTGCAAGGGTCGGTCGGCGTCGTCGTCGACGGTGATCCCTACGGCCTTGGCCTGTTCGAATATCCCGACCTGTGCCAGCGGCTTTTGCTGACGGGAATTGCCGAGCGTGTGATTCTTGCCCATGCCGACCGGGTGCCCGAGGTACCGGCACCCGACCGCTATGCGACGATCTGGCGGATGGAGCGGCGCGGCATCTGTCCGGCTGTCAGTCTGAACACCAATTCCGCCGGCATGGTGATTCCGGGTGAGCCGAAGCTTGGTCCGGGCACGCGGCCGGTCGATCTGATGTACCTGGAGATCGCCGCCGGAAACTGCCTGATCCGGGAAGAGGGCAGCTATGGCCGCCCGGATTTCACCTTGCTGGACGTCCATGTCGCGAAGGGCCCGGCGCAGGGGCGACGGTCAGCCCTGATCCGTCACGACGGCGCTGCGGACGTGATCGTCGCACAACAGACGGTGGCCACGGGAAATGTGGTCGGCCCGCCGTTGCTGCCGGTTCCGGAACTGTCCATGGATGGTCCGAGCGGAACGGGTCTCTGGCGGCAGTCGACCGCGCCGGACGGGACTGCACCTGGCCCCGTCGTCCGCGACTTCGCGACGTTCCTGACCGGAACGCTGGGCCTGGACCTGGCGCTTGTCACCGAAGGCAGTGGCCAGGCCTTGCGCGATCAGGTGAGCAGGATCCTCGACCAGCCGGGAGAGGTCGCCGACAGCGCCGATCCACTGATTGCCAGCTATCTTCAGTCCTTCGCCTTTGGCACGATGACCGATCCGGCCGACCAGGACATCCTGCTGCGCATCTTCGCACGCCCCGAAATCAGCCTGCCGTTCTGGACCAGCACAGGTTTGCCGACAACTGCACCGGAAAATGCGGCGTTTTATGGCAAAGTCGCAGACCTGACCTTCGCGCGGCTTCCGCTCGCAGAGCGGGATTTCAGCACCGGCGAGGCCGTCGATGGTCTGATCGACCGTCTTCCGGCAGACATCCTCCGGGACCGCAAGGATGTGGTGCTGCGTCTTGCCGCCGATCCGAGTGTTCGCTTCCTGAACAGTCGGATCGTTTCACGTCTGTCCGATCTGGGGGCAGAGGCAGGGCCGGTACTCCTGGACGTCCTGAGCGAGCCACCGCCAGAAGGTGGCGGTGACCTGGCCTATTTCCGGCATGAAGCCTGGAGCGATCAACGGCTTTGGTCCTTTGCCGCGCTGTGCAAGGGCGGTCCGGTCTTTGCCGGCCTGAAACCGAACCTGCAAGCCTTGATCGAGGCGAAGGTGCTGGACGTCCGAAGCCTGATCGGTCTCAGGGCACTGGTGCGTGTCGGATTCACGCTCGAAGAGCTTGAAGGCCTGCTGTCGACCTTCGGTCCCGATCTTGCCAGCACGCTGGACCAGGCATCGAAGGATAGCGCCGACTGCTGGCCGTAAGCCTGGACCTAGCCGGTGCAGGAAGCTGGCCCTAAGGCAAGGCGGGACACGGCAGTAGTGTCCGCGCAACCGGCCTTATCGGGCCGCATCGGACATAGGAGACACGCGATGAAGATGACGACCGAAGAAGCCTTCGTGAAAGTCCTGCAAATGCACGGCATCGAACACGCCTTCGGGATCATCGGCTCCGCCTTCATGCCGATTTCGGACCTCTTCCCGAAGGCTGGGATCCATTTCTGGGACTGCGCCCATGAAGGCTCGGGCGGAATGATGGCGGACGGGTTCACCCGGGCCTCCGGCAAGATGTCGATGATGATCGCCCAGAACGGTCCGGGGATCACGAACTTCGTCACGGCAGTGAAAACCGCATACTGGAATCACACCCCTTTACTTCTGGTTACGCCGCAGGCCGCGAACAAGACCATCGGGCAGGGCGGCTTCCAGGAGGTCGAACAGATGGCGCTGTTCAAGGACATGGTCTGCTACCAGGAAGAGGTGCGCGACCCCTCGCGCGTGGCCGAGGTGCTGAACCGCGTCATCCTGCAGGCCAAACGTCAGTCGGCCCCGGCGCAGATCAACATGCCGCGGGATTACTGGACCCAGGTCATCGACATCGCCCTGCCGGCGGTGGTGGAGTTCGAACGGCCCTCGGGCGGCGAAGAGGCCATCGCCCAGGCGGCGCAGCTGCTGTCGCAAGCGAAGTTCCCGGTGATCCTGAACGGCGCGGGCGTGGTGATCGGGGGGGCGATCCCGGCCTCGATGTCGCTGGCCGAACGGCTGACCGCGCCGGTCTGCGTCGGCTACCAGCACAACGACGCCTTCCCCGGTTCGCATCCGCTGTTCGCAGGACCGCTCGGCTACAACGGGTCGAAGGCGGCGATGGAGCTGATCGCCCAGGCCGACGTGGTGCTGGCGCTGGGGACGCGGCTCAACCCGTTCTCGACCCTGCCGGGCTACGGCATCGACTACTGGCCGAAGGAGGCCAAGGTGATCCAGGTGGACATCAACCCGAACCGGATCGGGCTGACGAAACCGGTGACGGTGGGGATCGTGGGCGATGCGAGGAAGGTGGCCGAGGGGATCCTGGCGCGTCTCTCGAAAACCGCAGGCGATGCTGGCCGGGCCGAACGCAAGGCCCTGATCGCGCAGAAGAAATCGGCCTGGGCGCAGGAACTGGCGTCGATGGATCACGAACAGGACGATCCGGGCACCACCTGGAACGAACGCGCCCGCAAGGCGAAGCCCGACTGGATGAGCCCCCGGATGGCCTGGCGCGCGATTCAGGCGGCGCTGCCGAAAGAGGCGATCATCTCGTCCGACATCGGCAACAACTGCGCCATCGGCAATGCCTACCCGTCGTTTGAGGCGGGCCGGAAATACCTCGCGCCCGGCCTCTTCGGCCCCTGCGGCTATGGCCTGCCCTCGATCATCGGCGCCAAGATCGCCTGCCCGGATACGCCCGTGGTGGGCTTTGCCGGGGACGGCGCCTTCGGCATCGCGGTCACCGAACTGACCGCCATCGGCCGCCCGGAATGGCCCGCGATCACCATGGTCGTCTTCCGCAACTACCAGTGGGGCGCCGAGAAGCGGAATTCGACGCTCTGGTATGACGACAACTTTGTCGGCACCGAACTGGATACCGACGTCAGCTACGCCGGGATCGCCAGGGCCTGCGGGCTGCAAGGCGTGCAGGCGCGGACGATGGAGGAACTGACGGCGGCCCTGCGCAAGGCCATCGACGACCAGATGAACCATGGCAAGACCACGCTGATCGAGGCGCTGATCAACCAGGAACTGGGCGAACCCTTCCGTCGGGACGCAATGAAGAAGCCGGTCGAGGTGGCCGGCATCCGGCGCGAGGACATGCGGCCTCAGGTGGTCTGATGCCCTATGACCTCGGCCCCGGCGCACTGGCCTGGCTTGCCTTGGCCTGCCTCGTGGCAGGCTTTGTGCGCGGCTATTCGGGCTTCGGCTTCTCGGCCCTGCTGATTGCGGCATCAAGTCTGGTGACCAATCCGCTGAATTTCGTTGCGGTTGTGGTCATTCTGGAAACGGTCATGTCGCTGCAACATGCCAGGGGGGCCGGGCCGGACGTGGACTGGCGCCGGGTCGGCTGGCTCCTGGGCGGGGCGGCGATCGGGCTGCCCTTGGGCCTTTGGGTCCTGACTGGGGTCTCCGAGGATACGGCGCGGGCGGTGATCTCGGGCTATGTGCTCATGATGTGCGTCGTGCTGCTGGCCGGCTGGCGGCTCGCCTCCGAGGTGCGGGGCGCGCCGAACGGGCTGGCCGGGGTGATCTCGGGGCTGGCCAATGCGCCCGGGATGGGGGGGCTGCCGGTCGCGGCCTTCTTCGCCGCACAGCCAATGCCGGCGGCGGTGTTCCGCGCGACGCTGATCGCCTACTTTCCGCTCCTCGACCTCTATTCCGCGCCGCTTTACTGGCTTGCGGGGCTGGTGACCTGGGACACGCTCTGGGCCGCGCTCATCGCGCTGCCGGTCACGCTGTTCGGCAACTGGCTGGGCGGGCGGCACTTTTTCGGCACCGACCCGCAGGAGTTCCGCCGCTTTGCGATCATCCTGCTGGCGGGTCTGGCCACGCTGGGCCTCGGGAAGGCGCTGATTTGATGTGGCTGATTGTGAACGCGGGTTCGTCTTCATTGAAGCTGAAGGTCTTCGAAGGCGAACGTGAGGTCGCAAAAGCTGCCGTAGCCGAGATCGGACCAGACGGTCACGCCGTCGCCATGGCCGAGGGCCTGGCGCGCGCCGGCGTTTCGCCTGACCGGCTGACGGCGGCGGCGCATCGCGTGGTCCATGGCGGGGCAGGGCTGACCGCGACCTGCCGGGTGACGCCCGAGGTCCTGCGCCAGATCGAGGCCTGCGTGCCGCTCGCCCCTTTGCACAATCCGGCGAATCTGACCGGAATTCAGGCTGTTGCAGAACTTTCCCCCGGGCTCCCGCAATATGCGGCTTTCGACACGGCCTTCCATGCGACGAACCCCCGGGTGGCGGTGACCTACGCCCTGCCGCAGGCCGAACGCGACCGGGGCCTGCGCCGCTATGGCTTTCACGGGATCAGCTATGCGGCGCTGGTGCGGATCCTTGACGGGCGCGGTCAACTGCCGGAACGGCTCCTCGCCTGCCATCTGGGGAACGGATGTTCCCTCGCGGCGATTGTGAACGGTCGTTCGGTGGCCACGACCATGGGCTATTCGCCGCTGGACGGGCTGACCATGGGCACCCGGTCCGGCGCCATCGATGGCAATGCGGTGCTGCGGCTGGCGGAGCTGCACGGCATCGAAAGGGCCGGACGCATCCTGAACCGGGAAAGCGGGCTTCTGGGACTTGGCGGCCACAGCGACCTGCGCGCGCTTCATGCGGCGGGAACGGCCGAGGCGCGGTTCGCGCTGGAGCATTTCGCTTATTGGGTGGTCCGCCATGCCGGCTCGATGGTGGCCGCGATGGGCGGGCTTGACGCCGTGGTCTTCACCGGCGGCATTGGCGAGAACGACCCCTGGATGCGAAAGGAAATCCTGTCCGGCCTCGCCTACCTGGGAGTATCTCCCGACCTTGCCGCGAACGACCGGAACGAAAGCGTCCTGCACTCTGCCACATCCCGTGTCGCTATCCTTCTTGTGCCAGCCGACGAGGAACGGCAGATTGCCCTTGAAGCGCAGGCCGTCAGGGCAGGGGAGGGCGCGTGAACCAGCCGAGGGTCGAGACTCAGCGCGAGGTCGGCGACGAGGTCCGCAAGACCACCTGCTACATGTGCGCCTGCCGCTGCGGGATCAACGTGCACCTGAAATCGGGGAAGGTCGCCTACATCGAGGGCAACCGGGACCATCCGATCAACAAGGGCGTCCTCTGCGCCAAGGGCGCCGCGGGCATCATGCAGGTCACGGCACCCAGCCGCCTGCGCGCGCCCTTGCGCCGCATTGGCCCCCGAGGCTCGGGGGCCTTCGAGGAGATTTCCTGGGAAGAGGCGCTGCAAACCGCCGTCGCCTGGATGAAACCCCTGCGCGAGACCGCGCCCGAGAAGCTCGCCTTCTTCACCGGCCGTGATCAGTCGCAAAGCCTGACCGGCTGGTGGGCGCAACAGTTCGGCACGCCGAACTATGCGGCCCACGGCGGCTTCTGTTCGGTCAACATGGCGGCCGGCGGCATCTACACCATCGGCGGCGCCTTCTGGGAATTCGGCCAGCCGGACTGGGAGCGGACGAAGCTGTTCGTCATGTTCGGGGTGGCCGAGGATCATGACTCGAACCCCATCAAGATCGGCATCGGCAAGCTGAAGGCCCGCGGCGCGCGGGTCATCAGCGTGAACCCGGTCCGCACGGGCTATTCGGCGGTGGCCGACGACTGGATCGGGATCACGCCCGGCACCGATGGCCTTCTGATCCTGTCGCTGATCCATTGCCTGCTGGAAGCGGGAAAGATCGACCTCGATTACCTTGCGCAATGGACCAACGCGCCCCTCCTGGTGACCGAGGCCGAGGGGCCGGAGAAGGGCCTTTTCGCCCGCAACGCCGAAAGCCAGCCCTTCGTGATCGACCGCCGGACCGGCCACCCGGCACCCTGGGACGGGAAGGATGTCCAGCCCGACCTCGGCGCCGAATGGCAGGGCAACCGCACCGTGTTCCGCCACATGGTCGAGGAATACCTCAAGCCCGATTACGCACCCGAGGCGGTGGCCGCGCGCTGCGGCGTGACGGCGGTTCGCATCCGCCAGCTTGCCGCCGAACTCGCCGACGTGGCCTTCAACCAGGCCATCACCCTTGACCGCCCCTGGACCGACTTCCGCGGCAACGAACACGCGAACATGCCCGGCCGCCCGGTCAGCTTCCACGCCATGCGCGGGATTTCGGCCCATTCCAACGGCTTCCAGACCGCCCGGGCCTTGCACCTGTTGCAGATCCTGCTGGGCGCGGTGGAAACCCCCGGCGGCTACCGGCTGAAGCCGCCCTATCCCAAGCCCGTCGAGGCGCACCCGACGCCGCATTTCGTCACCACCCCGGGCAAGCCGCTGACCGGCCCGCATCTGGGTTATGTCCGCTCGCCTGACGACCTGTGCCTTCTGCCCGACGGCCAGCCGGCCCGGATCGACAAGGGCTTCTCCTGGGAAAACCCGTTCTCGGCGCATGGGCTGATGCACATGGTCATCCCGAACGCCCATGCCGGCGACCCCTACAAGATCGACACGCTGTTCCTCTACATGGCGAACATGTCGTGGAATTCGTCGATGAACTCCGCCCGCGTGATGGAGATGCTGACGGAGGAGCGGGACGGCGAATATGTGATCCCCCGGATCATCTACTCCGACGCCTATGCCAGCGAGATGGTGGCCTATGCCGACCTGATCCTGCCCGACACGACCTATCTCGAACGCCACGACTGCATCAGCCTGCTCGACCGCCCGATCTCGGAACCCGACGCGGCGGGCGATGCGATCCGCTGGCCTGTGCTTGAGCCTGACCGCGAGGTGCGCTGCTTCCAGTCGGTGCTTCTGGACCTCGGCGCGCGGCTTGGCCTGCCGGGCATGGTGAACGAGGACGGGAGCCCGAAGTTCAAGGACTATGCCGATTACATCGTCCACCACCAGCGCCGCCCCGGTGTCGGGCCGCTGATGGGGTTCCGCGGCAATGGCGAGGCCGAGGGGCGGGGCGCGCCGAACCCGGACCAGCTGAACCGCTACATCGAGAACGGCGCCTTCTACCAGGCGCATGTGCCGGAAGAGGCTGCATTCTACAAACCCTGGAACGCGGCCTACCAGGACTGGGCGGTGCGCCTTGGCCTTTACGAGACGCCGCAGCCCTACCTGTTCAACATCTGGTCCGAACCCATGCGCCGCTTCCAGCTCGCGGCCGAGGGCTTCGGCCCCCGCCAGCCGCCCGACCACCTTCGCGCGCGTCTCAAGCAGGCGATGCACCCGCTGCCGATCTGGTATCCGCCCTATGGTGATGAGGACGCGGCCTTCGGCTACCCGGTCCATGCCCTGACCCAGCGCCCGATGGACATGTATCATTCCTGGGGCAGCCAGAACGCCTGGCTGCGACAGATCAAGGGGCACAACTACCTGTATCTGCCGACGAAACTCTGGGAGGCCCAGGGGTTCAAGGACGGCGACTGGGCGCGGGTTTCCAGCCGCGCCGGGACCATCGTCGTTCCCGTCGCGCACATGGCCGCGCTGAACGAGAACACGGTCTGGACCTGGAATGCCATCGGCAAGCGCCGGGGCGCCTGGGCGCTGCACGAGGACGCGCCCGAGGCGACGACCGGCTTCCTGCTCAATCACCTGATCTCGGAACTCTTGCCCGACCGCGACGGCGTGCGGCTGTCGAACTCGGACCCCGTGACCGGCCAGGCCGCCTGGTTCGACCAGCGCGTGCGGGTGGAACGGGTGGCCGCCGAAGACCATCCGCGCGGCACTGTCGCGCCACTGTTCGAGCGCCTGCCCGATCCTCCGCGCGCCGGTGGCGGCCGGGCGCAAAATTCTTCGAAGAATTTTGCCGAAAGTTTTCGGAAACTTTTGGTCCCCGGCGGGGAGGCGGAGCGATGACCGCCCTGCCGCAGAGCACCGAAAAACGCCTCGGCCTGGTGATCGACCTCGACACCTGCGTCGGCTGCCAGGCCTGCGTCACCGCCTGCAAGGGCTGGAACGACGCCGGGATCGGCCTTTCCGACCATGACCCCTACGGCGCCGAACCGCACGGCACCTTCCTCAACCGGGTCCATTCCTACCAGGTCGCCGTCCCGGACGGCCCGGCGCAGGTCGTGACCTTCCCGCGCTCCTGCCTGCATTGCGACAACGCGCCTTGCGTCACCGTCTGCCCGACGGGGGCCAGCTACAAGCGGGCCGAGGACGGGATCGTGCTGGTGAACGAGGACGCCTGCATCGGCTGCGGCCTCTGCGCCTGGGCCTGCCCCTACGGCGCGCGCGAGATGGATGCGGCGCAGGGCGTGATGAAGAAATGCACGCTCTGCGTGGACCGGATCTACAACGAGACCCTTCCGGCAGAGGACCGCGAGCCCGCCTGTGTCCGCACCTGCCCGACCAGCGCCCGCCATTTCGGCGACCTCGCCGACCCGGGCAGCGCGGTGTCGCGCCTGGTCGCCGAACGCGGCGGCTATGACCTGATGCCGGACATGGGGACGAAGCCCACCAACAAGTACCTGTCGCCGCGCAGGAAAGGGCCGGGGGACGCCAGCCCGCTCGCCCCGCTGCTCGACATCAGGGCCACCGGCATCGCCGGCTGGCTCGACCGGATGCTGGGGAAGCTCTGAGATGCATCCCGCGCCGTCGGTCATCCTGTTTTCCGTGCTGTCGGGGCTTGGCTTCGGCTTCCTCGCCTTCCTCGGCTGGGGGGCGCTCATGCCCTCGGGATGGGCGGCCTTCCTGCTCTGGGGTCTCGGCTACGGGCTGGCGGTGGCGGGGCTTCTGGCGGCGACCTTCCACCTCGGCAATCCGAAGAACGCGCTGAAGGCCTTTACCCAGTGGCGCACCAGCTGGCTCTCGCGCGAGGCCTGGGCCTCGGTCGCCACGCTGGTCCTTCTGGCGCCGATGGCGCTGTCCGACATCCTCGGCCTCGGCCTGCCGCGCATCCTGGGCCAGGTCGGCGGCGCGCTGGCGATCTTTACCGTCTTCACCACTGCGATGATCTATACCCAGATCAAGGCAGTCCCGCGCTGGCACCACTGGCTGACGCCGGTCATGTTCCTGACCTTCGCCGTCGCCGGGGGAGCGATGCTCTCGGGCCGCGCCTGGGCGCCGGTGCCGCTCCTTGCCGTGGGGGCGGTCCTGCTTGCCCTTTGGCGGGTCGGCGACGGGGCCTTCGCCCGGGCCGGGCAGAGCCTGGGCAACGCGACGGGCCTAGACCGGCTCGGCGTGCCGTCCGTGCTCGACCCCGCGCATACGGCGGGGAACTACCTGAAACGCGAGATGATCTTCGTCGTGGGTCGCAAGCATGCCGCCAGGTTGCGCAAGATCGCGCTGGCGCTGGCTTCGGTCGCCCCGGCGCTGGTCCTCCTCCTGCCGCTTGGCCTGTTCGGCATTGCACTGGCCGCCGTGCTGCACTTGGCCGGCGCGCTTGCCGCCCGATGGCTCTTCTTCGCGGAAGCCGAACATGTCGTGGGGCTTTACTACGGCGCGCGGGGGTGATCCTTTGGCGCGCATGAGCGCCTTCAAGACCTACGACATCCGCGGCCGTCTCGGGACGGACCTGACCGAAACCATCGCCCACCGGATCGCCCGGGCCTTCGCCACCGTGACGGGGGCCGAGGCCGTGGTGCTGGCGCGCGACTGCCGCGAAAGCTCGCCCGCGCTGGCCGATGCGGTGGCGGCGGGGCTGGTGGCGCAGGGGGTGCGGGTGCTCGACCTCGGCCTTGCGGGGACCGAGGAGATGTATTTCGCCACCGCCCATCTGGGCGCGGGCGGCGGGATCTGCGTCACCGCCTCGCACAATCCGCGCGAATACAACGGGATGAAGCTCGTTGGGCGCGGGGCCATGCCATTGCCCGACGCGGATTTCGCCCGGATCCGGGCGCTGAGCGAGGGGACCGGCGACCTTGCCGGCGCCCCCGGCGGCGCGCGCGAGGACCGCTCGGCGGTGCGGGCGGACTATGTGGCCCATGTCGCGGGGCTGGTGGGGCAGGGGATCGGTCCGCTGCGGCTGGTGGTCAATGCGGGGAACGGCGCGGCGGGGCCGACGCTGGACGCGCTGGCCGAGGGGTTGGCGGCGCGGGGCGCGCGGCTGGACCTTGTCCGCATGCACCACGCGCCGGACGGCAGCTTCCCGAACGGCATTCCCAATCCGCTCCTGCCGGAAAACCGCCCGGTCACCGCGCAGGCGGTCACAGCCGCCCGCGCCGATTTCGGCGTGGCCTTCGACGGCGATTTCGACCGCTGTTTCTTGTTCGACGGCGAAGGCGGCTTCGTCGATGGCGAGCATGTGGTGGCACTGCTGGCAACGGCGCATCTGGCCGCCGAACCGGGAGCCACGATCATTCACGATCCCCGCGTGATCTGGGCGGTTCAGGATGCGGTGCGCAAGGGTGGCGGGCGGTCGGTGCTGGCGCCCACGGGGCACATCTTCCTGAAGGCCGCCATGCGCCGCGAAGGCGCTGTTTATGGGGGCGAGATGAGCGCGCATCATTACTTCCGCGGCTTCATGTCCTGCGATTCCGGGATGATCCCCTGGCTTCTGGTTGCGCGGCTGGTGTCGCAGACCGGGCGCAGCCTGACCGACCTCGTGGGGGCGATGCGCCGGGATTTCCCTTCCTCGGGAGAGATCAATTTCCGCGTCGCTGATCTGCCGGCCGTGGTGGCCCGTGTCCGGGCCGCGCTTGAACCCGAGGCGCGGGCGACGGACCGGACCGACGGGCTGAGCATGGAATTCGGCGACTGGCGGATGAACCTGCGCGCCTCCAACACCGAACCGCTGTTGCGGCTGAACGTCGAGGCCAGGGGGGATGAGGGCCTGGTGGCCGATGGCGTGGCCCGCGTCAGGGCCCTGATCGAGGGCTGAGCGGTCAGGCCGAAACGGTGGACGCGACCTTGTCCTTGCGCAGGATCGGCCAGCCACGGCGAAAGACGGGGATCGGCGGCAGATTATCAGCCAGCGCCTTCAGCCGGGTTTCGCGCTGTTGCAGACGGGTGATTTCGGCCCGGATCTCGGCCAGTTCATCGGCGAGTGTCAGTCGGGAAGCAGCCATTTGGTCCTCCTTTGTTCTTCTCGGCCAGCATCGACTCGAAGTCTGAAGACTTTGCTAAGTGCCAGAACGGCCGCAGTCTGTTTCCAGATCCACCGCTTGTCCTGGGGCATCGCTGGGCGCAGACTTTGGTCAAAAGCCCGGATCTGCTTGCATGTGGACGTTCAGCCTCCTCAAAGCCCTGGCCCTCTGGGTCAGGATCCTGCCGCTTCTGGTGGTCCGCCTAGCGGCCTTCGCCGCGTTTGCTGCACTTCTCGCCGTCGCTGCCCTAGCAGGTGCATGGGGTGCAGCGGCCTCGGGCCTTGCCGATACGGTCGCAGGCCCGGTTGCCGGCGCCACGGCTGGCGCCGTAATGGCGGCGGTTGGCATCGTGCTCTGGCGCGGACGCACGCTGTGCAGGCTGCGGGCGATGCAGGTTGCGTTGATGTCGGACCTGCAAGACGGCATCCGGACACCCTTCGGTCCCGGACAGATCCGCGTGGCGCGGGAACGGGTGGCGGCCCGCTTTGGATCGGCCGCGGATCTTCAGGCGCTCTGCCGCTTTGTGCGCCATGTGACCGGGCTCATTCCAGCTGTCGCCGAGAACGGCGGGGCGCTGCCTGCCTTGCCCGCCGTTGGACGGGTAATCCAGGGCGGGCTGGTGGACCAGGCCGTGCTGACCCACGCTTTCCGCGCCCGGCCTGAAAATGCCTGGGAAGCCGCGCATGACGGCCTGGTCCTGACCACCCAGAACGCGCGCAACCTGCTGGCGACCGCCGCCCGGCTGAACGCTGCCGGCTGGGTCGCGACGGCGGCTTTGGTTCTAATGCTTGTGAACTCGCTCACCGGCCTTTCCGCCCTCTGGCCCGGCGAGAGTTCGGCCGCTGCATGGGGCGGCGCAACCCTGGCCGCCCTGGCCCTTCGTTCCGCGTTGGTTCAGCCCTTCCTTGCGGCCTGTTTCTGCCAGACCTTCCAGGCCCTTGCCTCGGGCCAGGCTCCGCTTGGCGAATGGCGCGGCCGGCTGACGCAGGTCTCCGAGGCTTTCCGCACGCTGGGCGAACGGGCGATCTCATGGGATCCCGAGGGCCGCAAAGCGACCTGAACGATCCCTCATGTGACATCCAAGCGCATGAAATCGCACCCTATGCCGGTTGCGGCAGGCTGGTATCTGTGGCAAGACATCAGCTATCGCCAATAAGACCGATGAGTTCAGAATGAGCGAATTCGCCAGCCGACGCACGATGATGGTGGATACGCAGGTCCGCCCGTCCGACGTGACCAAGTTCCCGATCATCGACGCACTGCTGACAGTCCGGCGCGAGACCTTCGTGCCGGACTCGTTGCGCGAAGCAGCCTATGTGGGCGAGAACCTGCCGCTCGGCCCGGGCCGCGTTGTGCTAGAGGCGCGCACGCTGGCCAAGATGCTGGACGCGCTCGACATCCAGCCGGACGAATTGGTGCTCGATGTCGGTTGTGGGCTTGGCTATTCGGCCGCCGTCATCGCCCGGCTCGCCGAAACCGTCGTCGCGGTCGAGGAGGACGAGGCGCTGGCGGCCGAGGCGCAGCGGCTGTTGTCGGCTGAGGGCGTGGACAACGCGGTCGTGGTGACGGGGCCGCTTGGCGCGGGGTCGGCCAAATGCGCCCCCTATGACGTGATCACGGTCGAGGGTGGGGTGGAGGTCGTTCCCGAGTCGCTCCTCGCCCAGCTGGCGGAAGGCGGTCGGATCGGCGCGGTGTTCATGGACGGGGCGGTCGGCACTGCCCGGATCGGCTACAAGACCTCGGGGCAGGTGACTTGGCGACCGGTGTTCAACGCCTCTGCCCCGGTACTGCCGGGCTTTCAGGCGACCCGGTCCTTTGTCCTCTAGGCCTGCATGACCCTGTCCTGCCCGGTCCCGGTCAGGAAACAACGCAATGACTCGCGAAAGGCGCGGGCTAAAGGAAGGCGATAGACATGCGTGGTTGGCTTCTGTCTGCGGTCGTGGCCCTTGCAGGCGTTATGGCGGTTCCGCTGGCCAAGGCCGAGACCCTGACGGATGCGCTGATCGCGGCCTATGACAATTCCAACCTCCTGGATCAGAACCGCGCGGTGCTGCGCGCGGCAGACGAGGATGTGGCAGTTGCGGTCTCCAGCCTGCGTCCGGTCGTTGCCTACACGCTTCAGGGCGGCTGGCAGCGCACAGACCTCGGCCCCGTGGTGACCGAGGATCTGTCGGCCTCTCTCGGCCTCAGCGCCGAGATGACGCTCCTCGACTTCGGCCGCCGGCAGATCGGTATCGATATCGCGCGGGAAAGCGTGCTGGCGACGCGGCAGGCGCTGGTCGATGTGGAACAGAACGTGCTGCTGGCCGCCGTCCGCGCCTATGTCGATGTCCGGCTGGCGCAGGACGTCGTGGCGCTCCGGCAAAGCAACCTGCGGCTGATCACCCAGGAACTGCGCGCCGCGCGCGACCGGTTCGACGTGGGCGAGATCACCCGGACGGACGTGTCGATCGCTGAGGCTCGTCTTGCGGCCTCGCGTGCGGCGCTGGCCGCTGCCGAAGGGCAGCTCAAGATCGCGCGCGAAGCCTACAAGGCCGCGACGGGCGCCTATCCGCACCGCCTCGCCGCCTTGCCGAAAGCACCGGCCCTGCCGCGCACGATGGAAGAGGCACAGGCCGTCGCGCGAGCGACCCATCCGCTGCTGAAGCAGGCGCAACACCAGGTCACCATCGCCGATCTCCAGGTCGCACTGGCCAATGCGAACCGGTTGCCGACGGTCGGGGCGGGTGCGTCGCTCGGTCTCAGCGACGGCGGGGTGCAGTCGCAGTCCCTGGGGCTGACGATGAACCAGACGCTCTATGGCGGTGGCCGGCTGTCCGCGTTGCAGCGCAAGGCCCTGGCCGGCAAGGACGCGGCGCGTGCCGGGCTGCAACAGGCCGCCGTGGGCATCGTGCAGAACGTCGGCGTCGCCTGGGCCAACCTCTCGGTCGCCAATGCCTCGATCGAGGCGTCGGACCTGCAGATCCGTGCTGCCCAGGCCGCCTTTGACGGGGTGCGCGAAGAGGCAGCGGCGGGCACCCGCACGACGCTGGACGTGCTGAACGCCGAACAGGAACTGCTCGACGCCCGAAATGCCCGGCTGGAAGCCGAGGCGCAGCGCTATGTCGCGGTCTATCAGGTGCTGGCAACGATGGGTCTCCTGACCGTCGATCACCTGAAACTGGGCATCCCGACCTATGATCCCGAGTCCTATTACGGTGCGGTCAAGAAGGCGCCCGCGCACAGCGCGCAGGGCAAGAAGCTGGACCGGATTCTGGAAAAGATCGGGAACTGATCGCGCCGCCTTGGCGACAATCCGCGTTTTCTGTTGCTATTCGGGGGGTTGTGGCGCTAAGTTCAGACCATGAGCGCGCAAGCGAGCGGATGTTCCCAATGGTCGGCCCCCTAAGCTCGGAAGAGATCGAGGATGTTGTATCCTCCGTGCGCCGGCTGGTGTCGAACGAGCTGGGCGCGCGGACGCTCAGCCGTGATCTCCATGCCGACCGTCTGATGCTGACTGCGGCTTTGCGGGTGGTCCCAGACGCTCGTCCATTGGCGCCGCTGGTGCTGGACGCTCCGGTGGTCGAAGCCCCGACTGTCCAGGATGACTTGACCGAGACCGTGGCAGCGGGCGAGGAGAGGGGCTTGCCGCTCAGCGAACCCCTTGCGTCAGTGCCGGGTGGGACGTCGGGTGACATCATCGGCGTGCTGACCACGATTTCAGATGATCCTGTTGAAGAGTTCGAACCGGACTTGACCCCGGTCGTGCTGTATCCGGAGGATGAGACCGAGCCTGCCGCCGAGCCGCCCGCCGAAGGGCCGGGCGCGGCCGCTGCCGCCGAAGGTCCCGATCACGGCGACCTGCCGGACGCGGACGAGGCGGTCTGGGAGAACGGTCTCTGGGCCGAACCGGCCCCTGCCTCTCTGGGCGAGGTTGCGCTTGCCGCGGAAGAGGCCGAGGTCCTGATCGGCTCGGCCGGGGCCGAACTTCCGGCTTACGGAGACGAAGTGGAAGCCGTACCTTCGCTTGACCGGCAGCGGGCAGAGGATGCCGAGACGGAATCGGATGAGCCGGTTCCCTTCGTGCCGGTACACCGCCGGGCCGAGCTAATGGCCGCACGCCAGGCAGCGACCGAGGCCGCGCTGCAAGAGGATGCTGGTCAACCGGGTAGTGCTGCCGGGAACAAAGGTGCGTCCGGGCCAGAGCCGACCGAGTTCGTGGATGTCGATGGCATGCCCTTGGCCGTGCTGGACGAGGCGGCCTTGCAAGAGATCGTGCGTCAGACGCTGCGCGCCGAACTCCAGGGCGAGCTTGGCGAACGGATCACCCGCAATATCCGCAAGCTGGTCCGCGCCGAGATAAATCGCGCCTTTCTGGCCCGCGATCTGGACTGACCTGCCGTGTCCCGCAAAAAAAATAAAGCGCGCCCCTGAGGGCGCGCGTCTTGTTGTCAAAGTGGCTGGTCTGCGCTCAGGCGGCTTCGGCCTGGTCCAGCTCGAGGGCGTGGCGGCGTTCCGATTCCTCGCGGCTCAGCGCGACCGAGGTGCGCACGCCCTTGGCGACGAATTCCATCAGCCCCTTGACCACGCGCTCGTTCGGGTCGATCCCGGC
Source organism: Tabrizicola flagellatus (assembly GCF_046295235.1). Taxonomy (GTDB): domain Bacteria; phylum Pseudomonadota; class Alphaproteobacteria; order Rhodobacterales; family Rhodobacteraceae; genus Tabrizicola; species Tabrizicola flagellata_A. The sequence continues at coordinate 107,985 of NZ_JBKBLV010000003.1, read as the reverse complement.
ACAGGACAGCACTTCCCGTCCGTCGCGCGAGCGCGCCCAGCGGGCGATCTGGTCCGGCCCGTTGCCGTATTTCTTGTCGTCGGCAATGGCATCGTCCAGGGCCGCCAGAACCACGGCGGCAAAGAGTTTGCGTGCACGCTGGCCCTGCTCGAAGTTGAAGGCGGTGCTGTCGATTGTGTCACGCATGTTGCTTTCCTTTGTTCTTGCTCTTGTCTTTGGCGGCGTCCGAGGTTTGTAACGGTTTGGACACGATTCGGGGGCTTCCGGTTTGGAATGACGGCCATGCGCAAAATGCATGGCTCAGCCCGCCCGGATCAGCATCTAGTCGGTCCCTTGCCGGACCGATAACGAGATTTAGGGACAGTCGACAGCATTTCAACCTTTGGTAAGGATTTTCTTGCATGACCGCGCGGTGGCGGGGTCAGGCGACTGTCACCTGAGCCGGCCCTGCCGCAAGGGTGCCTGCGGCGCGTTCCAGCCGCAGATGGGCGATGCCGGCACCGCCCGCCTGGGTGAATAGTCGACCCACGGCCTTGCCTTCGGCATCGGTGATCTCGGTGCCGACCGGGGCCTCACCCTCGACGGCGACCCGGACCAGTCCCTTGCGCAGTTCGGTCTTGTGCTTCATCCGCGCCGTGACTTCCTGGCCGACATAGCAGCCCTTGCGGAAATCCACCCCATGCAGGCGTTCGAAGCCCGCCTCGAGGATATAGCTGTCCTCCGGCACCAGTTCGATCCCGCTTTCCGGGATGACATGATCCACCCGGATCCGGTCCCAGTCGATCACCGGATCGGTGCCCGGGGCCTCTGACCACGCCCGCCAGCCCAGGGCGGGATGGCGCGGATCGGGCAGGGCGCCCTCGGGCGGCGCCCCAAGTCCGCGCAGGACATGCAGCGCCGCGGGCGCAATCTGCACGTCGGCGCGCAGGCGGTACAGCGTCAGGCGGCGCAGCGTGTCGGCGGCAAGCGACGCGGCAATGTCGATCAGAAGCAACCCGTCCGGCCGGCGGATCACGAAGAAATCCGCCAGATACTTGCCTTGCGGGGTCAGTAGCCCGCACCAGACGATGCCGGGACCCGTCTCCAGCGGCCGCAGGTCGTTCGTCACCAGACCTTGCAGGAAGCGCAGGGCGTCCTTGCCGGTCAGTGTCCATACCACGCGGTCGGGGGCAGTCTCTCCGTGCGTCATGGCCGCAAGATTACGTTGGCGATATCGCAGGGGGAAGGGTCAGTCACGCAGTTGTGCCTCCTGCAACTGCGCGTACAGGCCGCCACGCGCCATCAGGCTGTCATGGGTGCCTTCCTCGATCAGCCTGCCGCGGTCGAGCACGACAATCTTGTCCGCCCCCTGAACCGTGGACAGCCTGTGGGCGATGACCAGCGTCGTCCGCCCGCTCCGCGCGCGCGCCAGGGCCTGCGACACCGCCGCCTCGGTCCGGGTGTCCAGGGCCGAGGTCGCCTCGTCCAGAAGCAGCACCGGGGCATCCGCCAACAGAGCGCGCGCGATGGCGATGCGCTGCCGCTGCCCGCCCGACAGGGCCGAGCCGCGCGTACCCGCCGGTGTATCCAGGCCCTGCGGCAACGCTCCGGCGAAAGCGGTGACTTCCGCATCCGCTAGTGCCTGTGCAAGCCGCGTGTGGTCGATGCCCTCGCGGCCCACAAGCAGGTTCTCGCGCAGCGTCTCGTCGAACAGCGAGGCGTCCTGCGAGACCGAAGCCAACAATGCGCGCTGGTCGAAGAGGCTCATCTCCTGCACATCCACGCCGCCGATCAGGATGCGCCCCGCCTGCGGCTCGATCAGGGCCGAGATCAACTGGAATACCGTGGACTTGCCAGCACCTGACGCGCCTACCAGCGCGGTCACCTTGCCGGCCTCGGCGGTAAAGCTCAGCCTGTCCAGCACGGGGCGGTCGGGATAGGTGAAGCTGACATCCTCGAAGCGGATCTCGGGCGCGCCCGGCGGTGGCAGAGCCCGGCTGACGGCGGGGCGGCGGGTCTCGGGTTTGGTGTCGAACAGGGTGTAGATGCGGGCAAGGCTCGCCTCGGCCACCTGCCATTGCCCGGCCAGGTCGCTCAGCCGCCGGATCGGCTGGAAGGTCAGCGCCATGGCGGTGAAGAAGGACATGAACTCGCCCGTGGTGCGGTTGCCCGCCGCGACCTCGCTGCCGCCCAGCATGAGGACCGCGAAGAAACCGAGCCCGGTGATGACATCGACCAGCGCGGGCATGGCGGCGCGGCCGAGTGCGGTCTTGATCTCGGCCCGGCGGATCGTCTCGATGATCCGCTGGAAACGGCCGGACTGATAGGCCTCCATCCGGTTCAGCTTGACCGCCTGGATGCCGTGGAAGATCTCGTCCAGCCGCGTTGCGCGCAGGCCGGACTGCTGGCGGGTCAGCATGGCCTTGCGCCAGAGATAGCGGCGCAACAGCACCGCCGGGATCAAGAGAAGCGGCGTGCCGATCAGCGCGGCCAGCGTCCAGACCGGGTCGATCGAGATTGCGACCACGAACAGACCGATCAGCGAGACGATGTCGCGCCCGACGCCGCCGATCACCAGCACCGCCGCTCCCTGTGCGGCCATGGTGTCGCCCTGCACCCGCTCGATCAGCATCCCCGGCGCATGGGTCTGGTAAAAGCCTGCGTCCAGCGTCAGCAGGTGCCGCACCAGATCCACCTGCATCGCCCCCGCCGCCGTCTGGTTCACCTTCGCCAGCAGCCAGCGACCGACCACCGAGGTCACCGCGCGCAGCAGGAACAGCCCCAGGATCGCCCCGCCGACCCAGATCAGCAGGCCCGATCCGCCGGGGGCGAAGACCTCGTCGAACAGCGGCTTCAGCATCCAGGACAGAAGGCCAAGGGTCGATCCCTCGATCATCATCACCAGAAAGGACAGCGCCATCAGCGGCAGATGCGGCCGCAGGTAGTCGTGCCAGAACCGGCCGAACAGCTGGCTAGAGGAGTAGGCGCGTTCGGTTTGCAAGGGCTGGGCTGCCTTCCTTGGGATCAGGCGGGGTTTACCGGGAAAGACGGTCCGCCTCAAGCAGCCCCGGTTGACCTGCGGCGGCAGTGGGCCTAGCCATGGCGGACCCGTTCAGGAGTGCCCCATGACCCTTGCCGCCGGCCGCCCCTATCTGGCCATCCCAGGACCTTCGGTAATCCCCGACCGCGTGCTGCGCGCCATGCACCGCGGCTCGCCCAACATCTATGAGGGCCCGCTGATCGACATGGTGGCCAGCCTGATGCCCGACCTGCGCCAGCTGGCCGGGACCACGGGCCATGTGGCGATCTATATCGGCAATGGCCATGCGGGATGGGAGGCGGCCAATGCCAACCTCTTCTCGCGCGGGGAAAAGGCGCTTGTGCTGGCCACGGGGCAGTTCGGGCTGAGCTGGGCCAATTCCGCCCGCGCCATGGGGGTGGAGGTCGAGGTGCTGGACTTCGGCAAGTCCTCGCCGGTGGATCTCGACCGGGTCGAGGCCACCCTTCGCGCCGATGCCGGGCACCGGATCAAGGCGGTGCTGACGACCCATGTCGATACCGCAAGCTCGATTCGGACCGACATCGCCGCGCTGCGGGTCGCGATGGATGCGGCGGGCCATCCGGCGCTGCTGGCGGTGGACTGCATCGCGAGCCTCGGCTGCGACGAATTCCGCATGGACGACTGGGGCGCCGATGTCATGGTCTCGGCCTGCCAGAAGGGGCTGATGACGCCGCCAGGCCTCGCCTTCGTCTGGTTCTCTGAATCTGCCCGTCTGCGCTGCGGCAGGTCGGACCTTGCCACGCCCTACTGGGCCTGGGGGCCGCGCGCCGAACCCGAGGAGTTCTGGCAGTATTGGGACGGCACCGCGCCCACGAGCCACCTTTATGGCCTGCGCGAGGCCTTGGATATGATCCGCGAAGAGGGGCTGCCGCAGGTCTGGCACCGCCACCGCACGCTCGCCGGCGCGGTCTGGGCCGCCTTCGAGGCTTGGGGCGCGGGCAACCCGGCCATCGCGCTGAATGTGGCGGATCCGGCCCACCGCGGCTGTTCGGTCACGGCCGCAAGGTTCGGCGCGCCCCATGCCACCCGGCTGCGCGAATGGTGCGAGACGAAGGCTGGGGTGACGCTCGGGATCGGCCTCGGCATGGCGCCCTCGACCGACCCGGCCTATCACGGCTTCCTGCGCGTGGGTCACATGGGCCATGTCAACGCCCACATGACCCTTGGCGCTCTGGCGGTGATGGAGGCGGGGCTCGTCGCGCTCGACATCCCGCACGGGCCGGGTGCGCTAACTGCTGCTGCGCGGGTGGTGGCCGAAGGGGCCTGAGACCCGCCGCGCCGGGCCTAGGCTTGCGGGCGCGAGGGGTGGTCGTCCTCCAGATAGATGCGGATGATCTCGTCGAAGCTCTCTTCGGCCGTGAACCCCAGGTCGCGGGCGGTCCTGGCCTCGCAGGCCTCGGCCCAGGGTTCGACGATGGCCTGGATCACCGGGTCGGGCTCGTGCCGGATCAGGTCCACGGCCTCTTGCCCTGCGACGCGCCGAAGCGCCTCGATCATCTCGGCGATGCTGGCCGACAGGCCCGGCATCGACAGGGCCCGGCTGGGGCCAAGCAGCCCGGTATCCAGCCGGGCAGCCTGCAGGAAGAACCCGGTCGCGGCCCGGGGGCTGGCGAACCAGTGCCGCAGGCTGTCGCGCACCGGCAGCGTCGCGGGCTGGCCGTTCAGGGGTTCGCGCAGGATCGAGGAATAGAAGCCGGACGCCGCCCGGTTCGGCGCGCCGGGCCGGATGCAGATCGTCGGCAGGCGCAGCGCGACCCCGTCCAGAAGTTCCCGGCGGGAATAGTCCGACAACAGAAGTTCGGTCATCGCCTTCTGCGTGCCGTAACTCGTGCGCGGGGTCAGATGGAAATCGTCCGGGATGACCTTCGGGAAGGGCGCGCCGAAGACCGCCAGCGACGAGGCAAAAACCAGCCGCGGGCAATAGCCGGGTAGGGCGGCAATCGCATCGAACAGCGCGCGCGAGGCATCGAGGTTGACGGCATAGCCCTTGGCCAGGTCCGCCTCGGCCTCGCCCGAGACCACGGCGGCGAGGTGGAAGATCAGGTCCGGCCGGTCCCGCACCGCCTTGGCCGCCGCCCCTGGATCGGCCAGGTTCAGCACCTTCACCGTCGCACCCGGCACCGGCGCCGGGGCCACGACATCGGCCAGCGTCAGGCGCGTGAAGGGCAGGGCGCCGCCCGTGATGGCCGCGCCCAGCTTGCGGCCAAGCATTCCCGCCGCGCCGAGGATCAGGATATGCATAGTCCCCTCCCGTTTCCGGCAGGGGATCACATCAGCCGCGCGATGCCAAGCGGATCAGCCGCCGTTCTTCGCCAGCCAGTCCTGCATCCATTGGATCTCGGCTTCCTGCGCCGCGATGATGCCCTCGGCCAGCTTGCGGACCTCGGGATCCTTGCCGTGCTCCAGCACGATCTTCGCCATCTCGACCGCGCCCTGATGGTGCGGGATCATGCCCTTGATGAAATCGACATCGGCATTTCCGGTGTAGGCGATGGCCATGCCCTCATGCATCCGGGTGTTGGCCTCCATGAAGGCCATCGCGGCGGGGCCCATGTCGCCCGCCATCATGTCGCCTGACATCTTGTGGCCCTCATGACCGGTCGAGGCCTCTTGCGCAAGCGCGGTAGCCGCGGCGGCGGCGGCTGCGATCATCACGGCGAGGGTCAGGGGTTTCAGCATCGTCGCTCTCCTCGGATTTTTGCTCCGCCGCTTTGTGCGACCTTCCCGCATGGGAAGGAAACTCATTTCGGCGTGAGGCACGATTGTCACCCTTCTGTGCACGGGCCGAGGCGACTTGTGCGCACCGCACCCCTTTCCGCTGCCGCCGCCTCGGCGTATCATTTCTGCCAGTACGTAACCACGCAAGCGGTGCAAAGGGTGAAGCGCAAGGGGCAAAGGCCCGTCGTCGGGATCATCGGCAACAGCTACCTCATCAACGGCAGCTATCCGTCGCATTCCGCCGGCACGATGAACACCGCCGCGGTGTCCGAGGTCGCGGGTTGCCTGCCGCTGATCATCCCCTCCGATCCGCGCTATGTCTCGGTCGAGGAACTGCTGGACCTCTGCGACAGTTTCCTGCTGACCGGCGGCCGCCCCAATGTCCACCCCAGTGAATACGGCGAGGAAGAGACGCCCGCCCATGGCGCCTTCGACCGCTGCCGCGACGCGATCACGCTGCCCCTGATCCGCGCCTGCGTCGAACGCGGCCAGCCCTTCCTCGGCATCTGCCGCGGCTTCCAGGAGGTAAACGTGGCACTCGGCGGCACGCTTCACCCGGAAATCCGCGAACTGCCGGGCCGGATGAACCACCGCATGCCGCCCGATTGCGCGCTGGAGGACTGCTTTGCCCTGCGCCATGCCGTGACCTTTACCGAAGGCGGGGTGTTCCACCGGCTGATGGGCGCGCGCGAGGTTATGACGAACTCGCTGCACGGCCAGGGCATCGCGCGGCCCGGCCCCCGCATCGTGATCGACGGCTACGCCCCCGACGGCACGCCCGAGGCGATCTACGTCAAGGACGCACCGGGCTTCACCCTCTCGGTCCAGTGGCACCCGGAATGGAACGCCGGCAACGACCCGGTCTCGCGCCCGCTGTTCCAGGCCTTCGGTCGCGCCGCAGTCGCTTGGGCGGAAGGCAAACGCCCCGCGGCGCTGGCCCGCTCGGCTTGAGCCAGATCAGGGCGCGACCGTCCGTCCCCTGATATGCGGGACGCGCATCCCGAAAGGAGGGCGCCCCATGCAGATCCTGATCGCCTATGCCACGACCGACGGCCAGACCCGCAAGATCGCCCGCTTTGCCGCCGACCGGCTGGCGGGGCAGGGCCATGCAGTCGAACTTCTGAACCTCGAGGATGCCGAAGGGCTGGACCTCGCCCGCTTCGACGCCGCGATCCTTGCCGGCTCGCTCCATGCCGGGGGCTATCAGAAGGCGCTGACCCGCTTCGCCTCGGCCGACAGGGTGAACCTGGCGTTGATGCCCACGCTGTTCCTCTCGGTCTCGCTATCGGCCGCGGGGCAGGATGCCGAGGACTGGGCCGGCCTGCGCAAGTGCCTGGCCGAGTTCGAGCTTGAAACCGGCTGGACCCCCGGTCGGGTGGAGCATGTCGCCGGGGCCTTCCGCTTTTCCGAATACGATTTTTTCCGCGCCTGGGCGATGCGCCGCATCGCGGACATGAAGGGCGAGACGGTGGAACCCGGCAAGGACAAGGAATATACCGACTGGGCGGCGCTGGGGACGACGTTGGACGCGTGGGTGGCGGACCTGAAACCCCGGCTCAGAGCGGGCGCAGCTTCAGCTTCGTGATCCGGTTCTCGCGCCGCTGCACCACGGTGAAGCGGAAGCCGTGGAAGCTGAACACCTGGCCCTCGTTCGGAATCATCTGCGCTTCGTGGATCACGAGGCCCGCCACCGTGTTCGCCTCGTCGTCCGGCAGGCGCCAGTCCATCGCCCGGTTCAGGTCGCGGATCGTCATCGCGCCATCGACGATATAGGCGCCGTCCTCGGTCTGGGTCAGGCCCGAATCCTTCTTCACCACGTCGAACTCGTCGGTGATGTCGCCGACGATCTCCTCCAGGATGTCCTCCAGCGTGATCAGCCCCTGCAACGCGCCGTATTCGTCCACCACCAGCGCGAAATGCGTCCGCCGCGCCAGGAACTCGCGCATCTGTTCGTCCAGGGTCGTCGTGTCGGGGATGAAATAGGGTTTCATCGCCACCTTCTCGATCTTCAGCGCCTCGATCCCCTCGACCGACCCGTCCTCGCCGCGGACCAGCCGGTCCACCTCGCGCAGAAGGTCCTTGGCGTGGATCACGCCCAGGATGTTGTCGTCGCTCTCGCGGAAGATTGGCAGCCTGGTGTGGGGCGAGGCAAGCACCCGGGTGATGATCTCGCCCGGTGGCAGGTCGGCGTCGATCATCTCGATCTGGCGGCGGTGCCGCATGATCTCGTCCACCGTGCGGTGGCCAAGGTCGAGCGCGCCCAGCAGGCGGTCGCGGTCCTCCTTCTCCACCGCGCCCTCGGAGTGTCCCAGCGCGATGGCCCCGGCGATCTCTTCGCGCAGGGCCAGCATGGCGCTGCCTTCCTCGGATTTCAGCCCGAACAGCCGCAGGATGCCGCGCACCAGCGCCCGGACCACGGCGACGACGGGCGAGAAGACCAGGATCAGCACCCCGATCACCGGGGCAACCCGGGTCGCGACCGGCTCGGGGAAGGTGATGGCGACGGTCTTGGGCATCACCTCGCCGAAGATCAGCACCAGCAGGGTCATGACCAGCGTTGCCAGCGCCACGCCGCTGTCGCCGAACAGCCGCGTCAACAGCGCCGTCGCCAGCGCGGCGGACAAGATGTTGACGATGTTGTTGCCCAGAAGCAGCGCGCCGATCATCCGCTCGCGGTCCTCGGTGACCACCATCGCGGCCTTCGCCCCGCGCGATCCCTTGTCGGCCTGCGCCTTCAGCTTGGCCCGCGAGGCCGCAGTCAGCGCTGTTTCGGAACCGGAGAAGAAGGCGGACAGGACCAATAGCCCCAGAATGGCGGCGGTGGTCAGCCAGAAGGCGGTGTCAAGCGAGGCGTCGGGCATTGGGTCCTTCGGTCGGTCAGTCTCGGGTCTTGCGGGCCAGGGGGTGGCGGGTCAGGACAAGGTCCTTCAGATGGTCGTCCAGCACATGGGTGTAGATCTCGGTCGTGGACACATCGGCGTGGCCCAGGAGGGTCTGGATCACCCGCAGGTCCGCGCCGTTGGCCAGAAGATGCGTTGCGAAGGCATGGCGCAGCACATGCGGCGTGACGCGGGCCGGCGAAATCCCGGCCAGCACCGCAACATCCTTCACCAGCGCGTGGAAGTACTGCCGTGTCAGATGCCCCTCGCGCCCTTCGCCGGGAAAGAGAAAGCGCGACGGCGCGCGCCCTTGCTGTCGCGCGGCCTCCTCGGCCCTGTCCCGGTGGGCAAGCCAAGCCGCCAGCGCCGCGCGGGCAGGGGTGGACAGGGGCACCATCCGCTCCTTGTCGCCCTTGCCGCGCACCAGGATCATCCGGGGATCGCCGCGCACCGCCGCCACCGGCAGGCCGACCAGTTCGCTGACGCGCAGGCCGGTGGCATAGAGCAACTCGAACAGCGCCGTGTCGCGCAGCCGGTCGGCTTCCGTCCGGCCCCGGGTCCGGGCGGCCTCCATCAGCCGCGCGACCTCGGCCTCGCTCAGGGTCTTCGGCAGGCCCTGCGCCTTGCCGGGGCCGGTCAGCCGCAGCGCGGGATTGTCGGCGCGCCAGCCTTCCTCGAAGGCAAAGCGGTAAAGCTGCCGGATCGAGGACAGCCGCCGCGCGCGGGTGGCCTGCGACAGGCCCTCGGCGTCGCAGCGCACGAGGTAGTCCTCGACCGCCGCACGGTCGGCCCCGGCCAGGTCCGACCCGCGGCGGTTCAGCCAGTCGGCGAAATCCACAAGATCCCGGCCATAGGCCAACTGCGTGTTGCGCGCCGCCCCGAGGTCGGCGGCCCTTGCGTCCAGGAAGGTCGAGATCCACCGGCTCGACTCGGGGTCGGGCATGGCCGCCTAGCCCCTGCGTTCCAGGATCATCAACTCCAGCGCCGTGCGCCGGGCCACGGCCTCCAGTCCCGCGAGCCGCAGGATCGACAGGCCTTCTGTCACACCGCGCAGGTCGCCCTTGACGCCGCGCCCGATGCTGTCGATGGCGACCAGGACCGCCTCGCCGGTGCGGTTCTCGTCCAGCAGCCGCTGTCCCTCGGTCGAAGGGGCAGGGGCGCGGAAGGCGGCCGAGATCGCCCGCCCCATGCTGTCGGGCGGCAGCGCCTCGGCCCCGCGGCCAAGCGCGATCGCGGTCAGGAAGGCGTCTTCCGGCGTGGCCGGGCTGGCCTGCCGCGCCCAGGTCTCGGACTGCGGCGACAGAAGGCCGACCCGGAAGGCGATGGCCGCTGCCTCTCCGGCCAGTGGGAGGTCCAGCAGCGCCTTGGCGTAAAGCGTGGCAAAGGGCACCTCCAGCTCGACCTCCTGCATCCTGGCCCAGACAGCGGGAAGCGTGGCCGCGACGCGCTCTGCACTGCCCGAGGCGATGGCGGCATCGAAGGCCTGGAAGGCCGCCGCACGGTCCCAGACCCCGCCGGATGCGGCCGGGGTGCTTTCGGTGTAGAGTCCGAGGATGACGTTCGGAGGGATGGTTCCGGCGCGGGTCAGCCGCTCGGCCGCCTCGATCCGGGCCTTCCAGCCCGACCGTGGCCCCAATTCGGCATAGGAGAAGGCGATCGGCAGGCCGTCTGTCGGTAGCGGCTCGCCGATTGCGGCATAGATCATCCAGTCGAGCGGCGTGACCGGGTTCGGCGCCGGCGGCACCGGCTCGCCCTCGTAGAGGTCGGGGTCGAGGAAGCGTGACAGCAGCGCCTCCTGGTCGGGGCTGATCTGTCCCAGCGCGCTTGCGGTGCGGATGGTAAGCGCGGCGGTGTCCCAGTCGCCCGACCGCGCCAGGCAGAAGATACGCGCAGGAAGCGTCGGCGCCAGGTGAGGTTTGCTGGCCATGCTTGCGCAGGCGCGGTCCTCGGACCCCGTCAGCAGCGCCACGTCGAAGCTCCGGCGGAAAAGTTCGGGCGTCGTGACCCCCGCCGCCTCGATCAGCGCCGCTGCCTGTTCCAGCGCCCCCAGCGCAAGCAGCTTGTCGACGCGCACCAGAAGGAGCTCGCCCCGGCCTCCGGCATCTGCCGGAGCCTCCAGTTCGGCCAGAAGGATCGTCAGGAACAGCTGGCGCAGCGCCGGCAGCGCGTCGTCGGGATGCGTGACCAGGCTTTCGGCGATTTCGCGGGTCAGGCCGGCACCCCAAAGGTTGCGCGGCAAGCCGGACGCTGCCGGGGCGATCAGCCCCACGCCGTCTGGTGAGGGCCCGTCCAGCGAGGATGTCGTTACAGTCGAGGGCAGGGCGCTTCCGGCAGCGGCGACTGGCGGCTCGTCCGGCTTGGTGGTGCCAGCCTCCGGGACGGCGGTCGCCGGGGTTGCCACCGATTGCGACAGCCAGTCGATCGCCGAAAGCGGCCCGCCGGTGGTGCCGGCCTCCTGCGCCGGGGCCGGCTGCAGCGACAGGATCAGGAAAAGGACACCGGCACTACCCGTCCGCATTCAACACCACTGGCTTCTTGACCTCGCCCTGCACCGGGGTCAGGTCGCCCAGATAGGCATAGACGGTCAGCCCGAGGAAGCCAAGAATCACCAGCAACAGGAAAGCCTTGATGATCCGACCCATGTGATAGCCCTTCCTCGACTTCTGCCATGGGCTTCATCCCATGGGCGCTTGTTGCCGCGCCGGTCCGCCCTTCGGGGCGCCCGTCGCAGGTATCCGTGCGAATGTATATAGCATTCGGCAAGAGTTCACGCCATTGAGGGGGAAAGATTTCCTGTCGGCAAGTCCTTGCCCGGGAACGGCGCGGCGGGAACCGGAGGGACATGGCGGGGCTGGCGAAGACGGTTGTGCTGGTGGGGATGATGGGTGCGGGCAAGACGGCCGTCGGCACCGCCCTTGCCCGTCAGCTGGGGGTGGAGTTCCGCGACAGCGACGAAGAGATCGTCCGCGCCGCCAACCGCTCCATCGCCGAGATCTTTGAACGCGACGGCGAACCCTTCTTCCGCGCCCGCGAGACCGAGGTCATCGCCCGTCTCCTGCGCGGCACGCCCTGCATCCTGTCCACCGGCGGCGGCGCCTTCCTGTCCGAGGCGAACCGCAAGCTGATTCACGATGTCGGAGTCTCGGTCTGGCTGAAGGCGGACCTCGACCTTCTGTGGCAGCGCGTGCGGCACAAGACGACGCGGCCGCTTCTGCGCACCCCCAACCCGCGCGAGACGCTGCGCCAGCTTTACGAGGCGCGTCAGCCGTTCTATGCGCTGGCCGACATCGTGGTGGAAAGCCAGCCGGACAAGTCCATCGAGGAGATGGCCAGACGGGTGCGCGAGGCGCTGAAATCACGGCCGGATGTGCTGGAGGACGCAAGTTGAACAGGGTTGCGGTGGATCTGGGGGATCGGTCCTACGAGGTGCGGATCGGCCCCGGCCTGATCGCGCGCGCGGGCGAGGAGATCGCGCCGCTCTTGCGTCGTCCCCGTGTGGCCATCGTCACCGAGGAAACCGTCGCCGCCCGCCACCTGCCGGCGCTGACCGCGGCGCTTCAGGCTGCGGGCATCGCCTCTGCCGCGCTGGCCCTGCCGCCGGGCGAGGGCACGAAGAACTGGGAAAACCTCGCCCGCTGCACCGAATGGCTGCTGGAGCAGAAGGTCGAACGCCGCGACGTGGTGCTGGCCTTCGGCGGCGGGGTGATCGGCGACCTCGTGGGCTTTTCCGCCGCGATCCTGCGCCGTGGGGTGCGTTTCGTGCAATTGCCGACGACGCTTCTTGCGCAGGTGGACAGCTCGGTCGGCGGCAAGACCGGGATCAACACCGCGCAAGGCAAGAACCTCGTCGGCGCCTTCCACCAGCCAAGCCTCGTGCTCGCCGACATTTCCGTCCTCGACACGTTGCCCGACCGCGATTTCCTGTCGGGCTATGGCGAGGTGGTGAAATACGGCCTTCTCGGCGATGCCGCCTTCTTCGGCTGGCTGGAACGCGACGGCCCCGCGATCCGGGCGGGCGATCCGGCCGCACGGCTGCGAGCGGTGACGCGGTCGGTCGAGATGAAGGCCGGGATCGTTTCTCGTGACGAAACAGAGGAAGGCGAGCGCGCGCTCCTGAACCTTGGCCACACCTTCTGTCACGCGCTGGAAAAGGCCACCGGCTATTCCGACCGCCTGCTGCACGGCGAAGGCGTGGCGATCGGCTGCACGCTGGCCTTCGCGCTGTCGGCGCGGCTGGGTCTGTGCAGCCAGGAGGAACCCTCGCGCGTCCGGGCGCATCTGGCGGCGATGGGGATGAAGGTCGATCTGGCCGACATTCCGGGCGATCTGCCGGGGGCCGAGGCGCTGATCGCGCTGATGGGGCAGGACAAGAAGGTGGTGGACGGCCGGTTGCGCTTCATCCTCGCGCGCGGGATCGGACGGGCCTTCGTGGCCGAGGACGTGCCGACCGAAGCCGTCCGCGCGGTGCTGGACGACGCCCTCTCCGGGCGCCGGCCGACCTGACGGCCGTCAGAACAGAAGCTTGTAGACGTTGCCGTTGGTGTCGCTGGCCTGGCCCGTGCCGCTGGCCGTGCCCGACCCGATGACGAAGGTGCCCTGCACCCGGGTGCCGTCGTCGCAGACGGCATAGATCTCGCCGTTGTTCACCCCGGCCACGGTCTCGCGCTTGGTGCCGACCTCGCCCCCGGTCTTCTTCAGCGTCAGCGCCATCCCCTGCGAGTTCGACACCACCCGCGGGGTCAGCGAGGTCCAGGTGCCGGTGCACTTGCCGCGCTTGGGCAGGCGGAAGGTCAGGGGGCCGGAGGTGCTGTTGGTATTCTTCGCCACCGCCTTGATGACCAGGGTCGGATCGGCATCCGCGATCTCGCCCGACAGCGGGTAAAGCTGCATGGTGCTGGTTGCGTCGGCGCAGGCCCCCAGCGGCAGGATCAGGACCAGGGCCAAACGGCGGGCCAGGGCGGGCGACCGCGGGTGTGACGGGATCGGGTCAGGGGTCATGGGCGAAGGCGTCTCTGCTCGGCCGTTACCGGCGCATCTTCGTTGCGTAGCTGGCCGGGACCGGCGCGGCGCACCTCGCCCGACGAGCGCGTCTATGAAGCGAAACCTTGCCTCTGTCCAGCCCGTTGCCGGGCCGATCACGCCGGCGCGACATCCATGTGGGAATCCTGCACGGCAAAGCGCAGGAAGGATCGCAGCGAGGTCAGCGCCCGTTTGCCTGGGCCCTTGAGCGGGCTCAGTCTCGGATGCCAACCGCCGCCCTGATGGTTCAGGATCGACTGCGGCATGTGGCGCATCAGGCCGATGATCGTGTCGGCGATGATCTCGCTGGCGACCGGACCCAGCCGCTCGCCCGCGCCATGGTGCCGCGCCTCGGCCAGGACATACAGCCAGGCCGGGGTCTCGGCCAGCATGCCCAGCTCCTCGGCCAGCTCGCGCAGCCCCAGCATGCCCGGCGCGCTTTCCGGCAGCGCGTCGCGCAGCTGGTTCTCGTCCAGCGCCTCCAGCCCGCAGGCCTCGGCCAGCACCTGGCCAAAGGCGATCCGGCGCTGGAAGCCGCGCATCAGGTTGCGGAACAGGATCGACCCGTGCACGGCGATCTCGGAGGTGCCCATCGCGCTCAGCATCCCCGGCGCGAAGGTCAGGTCGATCCGCTCGGCCCCGGTGGCGCCCTTCGGCGTCCGGGTCATCCGGTTCCAGTCGATCACCCAGTGGTCGGGCAGTTGCAGCGTCTCGGCCATGCCCGGCTGGCCCATGTTGCGATGGGTGGTGAAGTCGAACAGGTCCTGCAGCTTGGCCCCCCGGCGGTCGATCCGCCCGCCGTGGCCGAAGTTGCGGTTGAAGTCATAGCTGGCCCCGACCATGGAATGGCCAAAGCGAAATGCGGCAGTGGTGAATTCCAGGGGTACCAGCCGCGGGCCGGGCAGCTTCTGCGCCCGGTTGGCGAAGGGCGTCGCCAGAGTGGCAGGCGACAGGAGGTTCGTCAGGAAATCGTGCAGGATCAGCCAGTGGTAATGCAGCGTGACCAGCTGCCGGGCGCGGGCGAAACAGGTCGCCGCATCCGGGGCCTCGCCTTCCAGCGCGGCGACGGCCTTGTTGTGGACCAGCATCAGCGCCAGGTGCAGCTGGCTGACGATCAGGTTCTCGTCGTTCCGCCGGTCGGCGATCAGCGGCTGCCCGTCCCGGCGCAGGATGTCGGGCGCGTCCCAGTCGTGATGGATGCGCGCGGGCTTCAGGCCCTTTTCCTCAAAGAATTCCGGCGGCTCGCGCCTGGTCCTGCCCAGCCGGAACCGCTTGCCGTCCGTGGCATAAAGCGCCCGGATCCCCGGGTCGGCGCTGTCCGGCCCGTCGCCGTACAGGCTGTCCAGCGCCAGGGGCTCGGCCTGTTCGTTGACGAAATTCGCCAGGATCACCCTGGGCGAGGCCCGGTGGACCCGGTCCAGCCCGGGCGGCAGCCCGGCGTCGATCACGCCGGTGCCCTCGGGCGGAGCGGGCCGCGTGACCACATCGCCCACCGGGGCCGAGATGTCGTGGTTCACGAACTGTCCGAAGTAGGTGTAGACCGGCGCCAGCCGCATCGGCAGAACCTGCGGCGTGGTCAGGGCGGTGCGGCTGTCCTTCTCGAAGGCCCTGAGCCGCCGGAAGGTCTCGGCCGGAGTGGTGCCGCGAAAGCAGCCGACATCGGCCCGCTGGGCCAGATCCGGGAACAGATAGCAGTAGCCCGACTGAGAGGCCCCCGCCGCTTCGGCCCTCGGCGCTGCGGGTGCCGGACCGAACAGGCTGTGCGGGGTCGAGATCGGCGGCATGGCGGCCTCGCGGTCAGAAGGGTTCGGGCAGGGTCGGGGGCGGCAGGTCGGGACAAAGCCGGGCAAAGCGCGGGCACTGCGTCCGGCCCCGCATCGCGCAAAGCCCGGGCACCAGGACCCGCACCGAGGGGAGCGGGTCGCCCGGCAGGGTCATCTCGACCCCCAGCGCCCGCTGGCCCAGCCCGCCCAGCCGTTCCAGCAGCCCGGCCATCTCCAGCGGCGGCGTGGCCCGTTCCGGCCCCGGACGGAACTGCGGCTGATCGGCCAGCGAGGCCGCGGCCAGCCAGGCGGCGGCCTCCGGGTCGCCCGCCTCGCGCGCATGGTCGAGGCTGACCTCGGTCTGCACCATCTCGGTCACCGCGGCGAGTGCCGCATCCGCCAGCACCGGCCGCGCGGCCGAGCCCATGGCAACCCTCCGCCCGTCCGGATCGGCGGCCACCGCCACCACCACCGGCAGGCCGATGTCGCTGGTCACCTCGATCAGCCGGGTCTCGCGGGCGCGCTGGTGCAGCCACCAGAAGAGCCTCGGCTGGTGCGCATCGATGATCTCGGTCGCCACCGCCCCGCCGGGCCGGCGACCGTGCCACCACAGCGCCACCGCATCGCGTTCCACACATTCCCACAGGCCCCGCGCCAAGGCGCTGTCGCGGTCGGGCCCCACCGCGCAGCCGGTGGAATCGGCATCCTGGCGCAGGGGCTCGCCCAGGACCGCCGCGCAGTCGAGATAGACCTCCTGCGCCGGCACCTCGACCGTCTCGCCGCTGACCAGATCGGTCGCCGCGACCATGGCGATCCCGTCGCGCCGCGGCAGGGTGCGCAGGTCCGGGAGGTGGTGCTGCGCCAGGCTTGCCCGCAGCTCCAGCGCCTCGGCCCCCGCCGCCAGCATCGCCTGCTGCGGCGTCAGCCCCCGTCCCGCCGGCAGACGCGGCTTCAACCCCGTCACCCCCTCTTCCGTCGGCAGGGCGACGGCCAGGAACAGCGGTGCCTCGGGTGCGTCCAGGGCCATGAGGTGGAAATCCTCGCCCAGGGCGCGCGCCATCTTGGCGATCATCTCGGCCGGATTTTGCTTCATGCGCGTATTCAAGGCAGGATGACGGACAGGATCAAGGACGGAATCGGACGCTGCCGGCGCATTTCACGCTGGCATCACGAACCGGCCCGATAGTGGTCCGACAGCAAGGGCGGAAACAGCCAGGACACAGGGAGAGACAGCGGAATGGTGGGGTTCTTCAATCTCAAGAACAATTCGATCGCCGACCAGGAACAGACCGGCGAGGCGATCCTGCGAGTTGCGAAAAGCGTGTTCAAGGACACGCCGAATTCGGAATGGAAGAAGTTCAACGACGACACGCGCGGCTGGCTGCATGCCAACGGCTACCGCTACGACGGTCCCGGCGCCGGCCCGAACGGCGAGATCCCCGACAGCGTGCAGATCGTGCCGGTCTATGACACGCCGAACCGGATGCATGTCCGCATCCCCTCGGCGGACGTGCTGAAGACCGTGCCCGACGTGGTGGACGAACCGTCCTACGGCAACGGCAAGACGACCCGGTTCAAGGTGCTGCTCGCACGCTATTTCATGCGGCACTGCCGCTGAAGTTACGCTGATAGGCGGGTCCGGGGCCGGGCCTCGGCCCCGGCTCAGGCGGCCTCTACCGCCATGGCCCGGGCCAGCCTTATGCCCTTCTGCAGGGCCAGCCGGCCCTCGGGCCAGTTGATCGGCAGAGTGTCCAGCACCCAGGCCTCCAGCTCTTCCTCGGTCGGGGCAGAGCCGCCCTCCCACATCTGCGTCGCGATCCGGCGGAAGGTTCCGTAGGCGCGCGCCGCCTCTTCTGCCCGGCCGAGATGCGCATAGGATGCCACCGCCCAGACCCCGAGGTCCGGAAAGCCATCGGGGCATTTCTCGACCGTGGCGATTGTCGCCTCGTGGTCGCCCGCCATGAAGTGGATGCCGGCCAGATAGGCGATGTAATATTCCGGATAGATCGGGTTCAGCCGCAGGGCCTGCTGGGCAAGGTCCTTCGCCAGATCGACATGGCCGAGGAAGCCCAGCCCGCTCGCCGCCGCGATCAGCGTCTCGGCATCGTGCGGGTTCATGTCCACCGCCAGCCGGAAATGCGAATTGGCCCGTTCCGGCGACCGCGCGATGGCCCAGTTCCAGGCCATGCTGATGTGGCAGCGCGGATCGTAGGGGTCGAGTGCGATGGCCTCGCGCGCGTGCTTGAAGGCCGCGGCGCAATCGGCCTTGCGGTTGGGATAGCCCGGCCGGACCATGCAGCGCGTGCTCAGGACCTGCGCCAGGCTCGCGTGGCTCCCGGCCAGCCCCGGATCCAGCTCGATCGCCTTCAGGAACAGAGCCTCGGCCTGCGCATCCGCCTCGGCCGACCAGAGCCGCGACAACTGGTGTCCCTTCAGCCACAGGTCATAGGCCACCGGATTGCCCGGCGTGGACCGCGCGTGGCGCAACAGGGTGATGTGGTTCACCTGGCTGGCCAGGTTCGCCGCCACCGCGCCCGCGACGGAGGAGCTGACCTCCTGCAACTCGTGCTCGGCCACCGGGTAAAGCTCGGACCAGACCTCGCTGCCGTCTCGGCAGTCGATCAGGGTGACGAACAGCTTGCCGCTGCCCGTGCGCCAGTCCAGCACGCAGTCCACTGCGAAATCGGCGTCGATCACCTGGCCGACGGCGGTGAAGTCCACAGCGGTGGTCGAGTCGAAGCCGCTCGATGGCCAGGGGATGACGATCCAGCAGCGGAACCGTGACAGGCAGGACTTGGCCAGGAAAGCAAAGCCCTCGCCTAGATAGTCCTTGCTGTTGTCGGTGTAGCGGGTCAGCGGCGGGCGGATGGTGATCCGCGGCGGGCCGCTGCGCGTCAGGGGCGCGGCCGGTGCCACCGGCGCCGTGGCCGGACGTTGCAACGAGACCTCGCCGCTCTTGATCGCGACCAGCAGCGCATTCGAGGCCTCGCTCGGCTCGCTGTCCAGTTCCTCGGCCAGCGCCTGTTGCAAAAGCGCGTATTGCCGCAAGGCCGCCGACTGGTCGCCGCGCTGGGCGTGGAACCGCATGATGAACTGGTGCGCCAGTTCGTGACTGGGTTCCACCCGCACCAATTCCTCGGCGATGCGTGTATCGGTGAAGGCATTGGCTGCGATCAGCTTTTCCAGCTGGTCGGTCAGGGCCGAGGTCAGGACCGACCGCAGCTGCGACCGTTCGATCTGCAACCAGGCCTCGAAGACCGGCGCGCTGGGCTGGGCCGGGCCGAAAAGCTCTCCCTGCCACAGTGCCGCAGCCGACAGGAGCGCGTTCTGGTCATGCACCGCCGTCGCGATCAGCTCGCGGAACCGGCGCACGTCCAGGTCGAAGGCCTGAGCCTTCAGACCGACGGAAAAGCGGTCGGCCTCGACCACGTCCTCGTTCTCCGGTCCCAGCACTTCCTTCAGCTCGCGCAGCGCCTGCCGCAGGCTGGAACGCGCCAGCGATTCGGGCGCGGGGTCCCAGAGGAGCGAGGCAAGCTGTTCGCGGTTCATCCTTTGGCCGGGCGACAGCAGGAGAAGGCCAAGAAGCAGCCGCGTCTTCCGCGTCCGGAACGCCAGTTCCTCTCCGGTCGCGACACGCGCGACCCGGCAGGCACCGAGGAGATCAACCTGGAAGCGAAACATGCGATACCGTTCGGGATTACGGAGGTTAACGATGCACAGAGACACGCGGCCTTTCAACAGACGACGATCGGGAAATCCACCCTAATCCAGCGTTCCGGCGCCAGGGTTGCCCGGCCCGCTACCGATTTGGCGCTGGTGTCACGCGAAAATCACGCTGATGCCCTAGACCAGACCCTGTCCTTCGCCGCGATCCGGGGAAGGGGAAGCGCATTTTCAGACAGATCCATTTGAACGGAGATCGGGATGAAAACCCTCATCGCGTCGCTGCTTGCCCTGTTCGCGGCAGGCGCCACACCCCTTCTGGCCGAGACCGCCGCCCGGATGCCGGAAAACTGCCCCCTGACCGGCGCCACCGGCTCGGCCTCGGCCGAATGCCAGGCCCTCAGGGCCGATTACACCGACAAGGTCCAGACCTGCCTCGCGCTGCGCCGGGTGGCCGCCGAAGAGCGGACCGGCCGGTCCTCTGCGGGCAACGGCCATTCCGCCCGCGCCAGCTACATGGCCTGCGCGTCCGAAGTCCGGTTGACGCTCGGACCGGCCGCGAAATAGCCCTGCGGCCGCGCCTTTCAGCCGGTCAGGAAAGGCGCGGCCGTCATCGTCGCGGGCACCGGCACCCCCATCCGCGTCAGGATCGACGGCGCCAGCGCCAGCTGGTCCAGCACCTGATCCTCGGGCGGCAGCGGGCTTGTGCCGAAATAGTAGAAGGCGAAGTCGCGCTGCTCCTCGCCCGTCCCGCCATGGTGCCCGCGCGCGTCCTGGCCGTGGTCGGCGGTCACGATCACCTCGTATCCCGCCTGCCGCCAGCGGTGGATGAAGGGGGCCAGCACCGCATCGAGATGGCCGCAGGCGTGGTCCATCTCCTCGCAGTCGTGGAAGAAGCGGTGCCCCATGCTGTCCAGCGTGCAGGTGTGCAGGATGCCGTAGTCGATGCCCTTGACCTCGCAGAGGCGCGTCAGCGTGCCGAAGAGGTCGTAGTCCGAGGGCGTCATCTGGTTCGCGTGCCCATAACCGTGCATGGTGTGGAACCGGCCATGAGTGATGGGCCCTTCGGGTTCGTCGTATTCGATGTCGCGCACCACGTCGAAGGGCGCGCGGTTGAAGAACTCCGACCAGTAGCTGTGCGTCACCGCCCCGGTCTTAAGACCCGCCTTCGTCAACGCGCCGAAGACATCGGGAAACTCCAGCCGCCGGATGTCGGCATTGTCCCAGATCCGGTGCACCTGCGGCGGCAGGCCGGTGTGGATCGAGGCGTAGCACGAGGCTGAGGTCGAGGGCAGCACCGAGCGCATCTGCCGCACCCGCGCCTCGCCCTGTTCGACCCAGCCTTCCAGGTTGCCGAACAGCCGCCGCCAGTTGCGGTAAGGCACCCCGTCCAGGATAATGAGCAGCAATTTGGTCAAGAAAAGCCTCCTCGTGCGCCTTCGGCTTCTCGTCGGGAGGCCCCCAGCGAGGAGGGACGCAGTCCAACGACGAGCGGCGGTTCAGTTCCCTGCGCTCTCCATCTTGCGGTGCGCGATCACCTGCTCCAGCCAGCCCAGCTCCATCTCGGGCACCGAGGACAGGAGGAGATCAGTATAATCGTCGAACGGCGGCGTCAGCACGTCGGACTTCTGCCCGTAGCGCACCACCGCGCCCTTGAACATCACCGCGATCTTGTCGGAAATCGCCTTCACCGTCGCCAGGTCATGGGTGATGAACAGGTAGGCGACATGCTCCTGCGCCTGCAGCGCCAGAAGCAGCTTCAGGATCCCGTCCGCCACCAGCGGATCCAGCGCGCTCGTCACCTCGTCGCAGATGATGAGCTTCGGCTTCGCCGCCAGCGACCGCGCGATGCAGACCCGCTGTTTCTGCCCCCCAGACAGTTCCGCCGGATAGCGGTCGGCAAAGCCCTTGCCCATCTCGATCTGGTCCAGAAGCTCCTGCACCCGCCTGTCCCGTTCCGCCCCCTTCATGCCGAAGTAGAACTCCAGCGGCCGGCCGATGATCGTGCCCACCGTCTGCCGCGGGTTCATCGCGGTGTCGGCCATCTGGTAGATCATCTGGATCTCGCGCAGGTCGTCCTTCGTCCTCCCGGCCAGATCCGCCGACAGCTCGCGCCCGGCAAAGGTGATCCGGCCCTGGGACGGCGGCAACAGCCCGGTGATCGCCCGCGCCAGCGTCGATTTCCCCGACCCCGACTCCCCCACCACCGCCAGGGTCTGACCCGCCGGCAGATCGATCGACACGTTCTTCAGCACGTCGAAATTCGTGCCCCGGTAACGCGCCGTTACATTCTGCACCTGCAAGACCGGCGGGGCAGGGGGCTTTTCGGCATGGTCGAGGCCCCTGACCGAAACCAGCGCCTTCGTGTAGTCCTGCACCGGCCGGTGGATGATCTGGCCGGTCTCGCCCAGTTCAACCATCCGGCCATGGCGCAGCACCATGATCTCGTCGGCGACCTGCGCCACCACCGCAAGGTCATGCGTGATGTACAAGGCCGCCACCCCGGTGTCCCGGATCGCCTCCTTGATCGCGGCCAGCACGTCGATCTGCGTCGTCACGTCCAGCGCGGTCGTCGGCTCGTCGAAGATCACCAGGTCCGGCTTCGGGCACAGCGCCATCGCCGTCATGCAGCGCTGCAACTGCCCGCCCGAGACCTGGTGCGGATAGCGGTTGCCGATCGTGTCCGGGTTCGGCAGGCCGAGCTTGCGGAACAGCCCCCGCGCCCGGGCCTCGGCCTCGGCCTTGCTGCACAGTCCATGGCTCAGGCAGGTCTCGATCACCTGCTCCATGATCTGCTTGGCCGGGTTGAAGCTGGCGGCGGCCGATTGCGAGACATAGGTCACCTCGCGCCCGCGCAGGCGCCGCAGGCTGCGCGCATCCGCCAGCCGGATCTCGCGCCCGTTCAGGTGGATCGTGCCCCCCGTCAGCCGGACGCCGCCCCGCCCGTAGGCCATGGCCGACAGGCCGATGGTGGACTTGCCCGCCCCGGATTCGCCGATCAGCCCCAGCACGCGGCCCCTCTCCAGCGTCAGGTCCACGCCATGCACCAGCGTCACGGTCTTCGGCGGCTCTCCCGGAGGATAGGAGGTCGCCTCGATCACCAGGCCCTTGATCTGCAACAGGGGATCAGCCACCGCGCCCTCCCTTGAGGCTGGAGGTCCGGGTCAGGATCCAGTCCGCGACCAGGTTCACGCTGATCGCGAGCGCGGCGATGGCGGCCGCGGGCAACAGCGCCGCCGACTTGCCGTAGATAAGGCCGTCCTTGTTCTCCTTCACCATGCCGCCCCAGTCCGCCAGCGGCGGCTGGATGCCGAGGCCGAGGAACGAGAGCGTCGAGATGAACAGGACCGCGAAGATGAAGCGCAACCCGAACTCGGCCACCAGCGGCGACAGCGCATTGGGCAGGATCTCGCGGAAGATGATCCAGCCGCCCTTTTCGCCCCGCAGCCGCGCGGCCTCGACATAGTCCATCACCGCGATGTCCACCGCGACCGCGCGGCTCAGCCGGAAGACGCGGGTCGAATCGAGGATGCCCATGACCAGGATCAGCACGGTCAGGTTCAGGGGCAGGACCGACAGCATGACCAGCGCCACGATCAGCGAGGGGATGGCCATCATCAGATCGACCAGCCGCGACAGAAGCTGGTCGATCCAGCCGCCCTTGACCGCGGCGAGAAAGCCGAGGAAGGCCCCCAGCGCGAAGGCCAGAAGCGACGAGGCCAGCGCCACGAAGATCGTGACCTGCGCGCCATAGATCAGCCGGCTCAGGATATCGCGGCCGATGGTGTCGGTGCCCAGCCAGTGCGCGGACGAGAAGCCTTCCCACTGGCCGCCGGAACTGTCGTCCAGCGGATAGGGCGCGATCCACTGCGCGAAGATCGCGATGAAGAGGAAGGTGCCGGTCAGGACCAGGCCGATCAGGGCGGAAAGCGGCATCCTCATTTCGGGTGCCTCAGGCGCGGGTTGGCAAGGATGCCGATGATGTCGGCCAGCATGTTCAGGAAGATGTAGACGGCGGCGAAGATCAGCCCCACGGCCTGCACCACCGGCAGGTCGCGCTTGGTGACGTGATCGACGAGGTATTGGCCCAGCGCGTTGTAGCCGAAGACGACCTCGACCACGACCACGCCGACGACGAGGTAGGCCAGGTTCAGCATGACCACGCTGACTACCGGCGCGATGGCGTTCGGGAAGGCGTGCTTCCAGATGATGGTCATCGGCGACAGGCCTTTGAGTTCGGCGGTCTCGATATAGGCCGACTGCATCACGTTCAGGATCGCCGCCCGGGTCATCCGCATCATGTGGGCAAGGACGACCAGCACCAGCACGATGACCGGCAGGGCGATCGCGTGCAGCTTGGCCCAGAAGCTCATGCCCGGAAAGACCATGGCGACCGGCTGGAACAAGGGGAAAAGCTGGGTGAGAAGGAAGATGACGAAATAGGCCGCGACGAATTCGGGCAGGCTGATCGTGGTCAGCGTGACGGCCGAGATCAGCTTGTCGGGCCAGCGCCCGGCATAGCGCGCGGCGATCAGGCCCAGAAGGATCGCCAGCGGCACGGCGATCACGGCGGCGCATCCGGCCAGGAACAGCGTGTTGCCCAGCCGCTGCCCGATCGCCTGGGCGATATCGACGCCATTGGTCAGCGACTTGCCCAGATCCCCGGTCAGGACCCCGCCCAGCCAGGTGAAATAGCGCGTGAGCGGCGGCTCGTTCAGCCCCAGCTTCTCGCGCAGGTTCTCAAGCGCCTGCGGCGTGGCCGACTGGCCCAGGATCTGTTGCGCGGTGTCGCCCGGAAGCGCCTCGACGCCCAGGAAGATCACCGCCGAGACAGCGAGGAGCAGGAGGAGGCCCAGCGCGATGCGCTGGACCACCAGTTTCATGATCGGATGCACGGACCGGGCCTCAGGCCAGCCAGCACTTGATCAGCGCCTTGCCGTTCATCAGTTCCCCGTTCGGGTCCGGCTGCCAGCCTGCGACTTCCTCGCGCCGTGCCTCGACCCAGTCGTTGAACATCGGCAGGATCAGGCCGCCCTCGTCGCGCAGGATATGGGCCATTTCCGAATACATGGCCTTGCGCTTGCCCTCGTCCAGCTCGGCCCGGGCCGCAACCAGAAGCTCGTCGAACTTGGCGTTCCTGAACTTGGTGTCATTCCATTCCGCGGTGGACAGGTAGGCGGTCGAATACATCTGGTCCTGCACCGGCCGCCCGCCCCAGTAGCTGGCGCAGAAGGGCTGCACGTTCCAGACGTTCGACCAGTAGCCGTCGTCGGGTTCCAGCTGCACCTGCAGGGGGATGCCCGCCGCGTTGGCCGAGGCCGCGAAGAGGTTCGCCGCATCCACCGCGCCGGGGAAGGCGCCCGGAGCAGTGCGCAGGATGATCGGGCTGCCGTCATGGCCGGACTTCTTGTAGTAGTCCGCCGCCGCCGCCGCATCGTATTCGCGCTGCGGGATCGTGTCGTCGAACAGCGGATAGGCGGCGTTGATCGGGAAGTCGTTCCCGACCGACCCCAGCCCGCCGAGGATCTTCTCCACCTGCTCCTTGCGGTTGATCGCCAGCTTCAGCGCCATCCGCAGGTCGTTGTTGTCGAAGGGCGGCTTGTCCACATGCATGATGAACACATAGTGCCCCCGGCCCGGAGCATGCTCGATCGTGATCCCCGGCGCACCCTTCAGAAGCGCCACGATCTTCGGATCGACCCGGTTCATCATGTGGATCTGGCCCGACTGCAAGGCCGCCGTCCGCGCCGTGTTGTCGTTGATCACGATGATCTCGACCTGATCGGCATGGGCGCCATTGGCCGCATCCCAGTAGTTCGGATGCCGCTCGAACACATGGCGGACGCCGGGCTCGTTCACCGCCACCTTGTAGGCGCCCGCGCCGATCCCGGCGGCCGGGTTGTCGATGCCGCCGCCCGGCTGGATCACCAGGTGATAGTCCGCCATCAGATAGGGCAGGTCGGCGTTGCCCGACGCCAGCTTCAGCGTCACCATGTCGCCTTCCGCCACCATCTCGGCGATGCCCTGCACGATGCCCAGCGCGCCCGACTGGCTCTTCTCGTCGGTGTGCCGCTTCAGCGTGGCCACCACGTCCTCGGCCGTCACCGTCTTGCCGTCATGGAACTCGACCCCCTGGCGGATCTTGAACTTCCACTCCGTCGCATCGGCGTTCGAGCTGATCTCCTCGGCGATCCGGTAGTCGATCGACCCGTCCGGGGCCACGTCCACCAGCATCTCGCCCCAGGTCATGTTGACCGCGAAGGGCACCTCGGACGCGGCCAGCGCCGGGTCGAGGCTGTTCGTCGATTCCCCGCCCTGCATGCCGGCGCGCAGCACGCCGCCCTTCTTGGCCTGGGCCTGCACCGCCTTGCCGAACAGCGCCGAGGCAAGCCCCGCCGACACGCCCAGGGCCGTCGTCCGTCCGACGAACTCGCGCCGGCTCATCCGGCCCGCCTTCGCCTGAGCCACCATCCAGTCCAGCTGGTTCACCTTGTCGTTCATGGTCGTCTCCCTACTGGTCCCCATGCCGGGGATTCTTTGTTGACTTGCCGATCAATAGACCCCGAACCCCGCGTGTCGCCAAACGTTTTCTGCATGCGGGGTCAGACAAACTTGCGTTCCACCTCCTCGTCCCAGTCGCGCTGGAACATCGGCGCCTCGCCTTCCCAGGCGGTCAGGCGGGCCTGCATGCGCAGATGCGACGCCGTGGCGGTCATCACCGTCTGGACCTGCGTCCTGACCCGCCAGTCGCCGCGCGACAGGCGCTGCTCCCAGGCGATCTCAGCCCGGGCCGACAGGGGATCGGCGCCGATCTCCCAGCGCTCGGTCGTCGTCTCGCCGCTGACCAGCCCGTGGTCCAGGTTTTCCGTGTCGCCCGTGTCCTCCGCGACGACCAGCGCATGGGTGCCGGCAATCAGGTCGCTCTCCACCCGGCGGCTGGCCGACCCCGGCCGCAGCACCCGGTGCGCCCAGGGCTTTGCGGTCTCGGCCGGTGGCGGCTCCCATTCCGTTCCCGTCCCCCGATGCACGGGCAGGTCCAGACTGGCCTCGGTGATCTCCAGCGTCGCGGCCTCGGGCGAGGGCCAGACAAAGGGCCAGTAGGTCGTGGACAGGGCCAGCCGCAGGCGATGTCCCGCCGCAACCCGATAGCCCATCTGGTCCAGCACCAGCACCACGTCCTCCGGCACGCCCGGCACCATCGGTTCCGGCGCCTCGGCGCTGTTGCGGTGGCAGAGGTTCAGGATGCCATGCGCGATCCGCACCGAGGACCCGTCCGGCGCCACGTCGCAGAGCCGCGCCACGAGGACGGCCATGGGCTTGTCCGACGCCAGCCGCAGCGACAGCCTTGCCGCCCCCAGCAGCTCCAGCGGATCGGCCAGCAGCGCGCCATCGAAACAGACCGACAGCGCGTCATCCGTGCGCTGATCGCCCGCCATCTCGGCATTCAGCCCCATCGGGAAGAACTCGCCCGCCGCCATCCCCAGATGCTGCGGCGTGCAGACGCTGGCGGACAGCGCCCCCGCCACCCCGAGGCCCGCGTCCGAAACCGGCAACACCTGTCGGCCGACCCGAGGCGTCGGCCACTCGGCCTCCGCTATCCAGTGGCCATCCCGATGCTTTGCACTCGGGTTCGGCGGCGCGGAATGCAGCATGTAGGCGCGGCAGGCCGGATCATCCTCGGCCCCGTTCTGCACTCCCTTCAGCCAGCGGTCCCACCAGCGGATCGCGAGTTGCAGGAAGCCGATCCGCGGCCCCGGCACCGCCGTGTGCGGATACTGGTGCACCCAGGGCCCGATGATCCCCTTCACCGGCCCGCGCGCCTTCTCCATAAGATGCGCGACCGTGTTCATGTAATTGTCGTTCCAGCCGCCGATGGAGAGGATCGGCGTGGTCATCCGGTCCCAGTCCTCGCAGATCGAGCCGTGCTTCCAGTAGGCGTCCCGCGTCTGGTGCGCCGCCCAGCCGGGGGCATGGAAGGGCTGGTTCTCCAGCCGCCGCAGCCAGGTCTCGCGCCAGTCGTTGCGCAGAAGCGGGTCCGGCGGACGCGAGGAATAGGACAGCATCACCGACCCCCAGCCGAAATTCTCGCCCAGAAGCGCGCCGCCCTTGAAATGGATGTCGTCGGCGAAACGGTCCGTGGTGGAATAGACGCTGATGACGGCCTTCAGCGCGGGCGGTTGCAGGAAGGCCGTCTGCAGGCAGTTGAACCCGCCCCAGCTCTTGCCCATCATGCCCACCGTGCCGCTGCACCAGGGTTGGCGCGCCAGCCAGGCGATCACGTCGCAGGCGTCCTGCAACTCCTGCGGCGAATATTCGTCCGCCATCAGCCCTTCGCTGTCTCCGTTGCCGCGGATGTCCACCCGGACGCAGGCATAGCCATGCCCGGCGACGTAGGGATGCATCAGCTCGTCGCGGGGCAGGGTGCCGTCGCGCTTGCGATAGGGGATGTATTCCAGAACCGCGGGAACCGGGCGGCTGTGCGCATCCTTCGGCAGCCAAATCCGGGCCGACAGGCGGGTGCCGTCGGGCAGGGGGATGCCCAGGTCCTCGATCTCGGTGATCGCCTCGGGAAATTCAGACCGGACCGTCACGCGCCACCTCCTCGAGATTCTCCGGGACCATCGGATATTATTCGTTCGTGCAACTCAAGCCTCGTGTGAGACCTCCTCGTGCGCCTTCGGCGTCTCGTCGGCGCTGCCCCGGCGAGAAGCGACGAAGGCGACGACGAGCCCCTGGAGGGGCCTTGCGGGCAGGGTTAACATTCTCCTGACGCCCGCAAGCAAGTCATTGAATAAAAGCGAAATCCCGCGTTTGTCCACCGTGGACACCCTGGCCTGTTCACCCCCGCACAGGCTCCGCGCGGGCAGATCGGGATGAAATTCCGCCGCCCAGGTCCTACCTTTGTCAGCAAAGGAGAACGCCCATGTGGAACCCGCTTCTCGACCCCTCTATCCCGATCGGCGACTCGGTCGATGCCATCGAGACCGTGATTATCCCCCGTGCCCGCGACCTCGGCGGGTTCGAGGTCCGGCGTGCCCTCCCCTCGGCCCAGCGGCAGATGGTCGGCCCCTTCATCTTCTTCGACCAGATGGGCCCGGCCGAGTTCCTGACCGGCGACGGCATCGACGTCCGCCCCCATCCCCACATTGGCCTCGGGACCGTGACCTACCTCCTGAAGGGCCGCCTCCACCACCGCGACAGCCTCGGCACCGACGCCTGGATCGAACCCGGCGCCGTGAACTGGATGCTGGCGGGCCAGGGGATCACCCATTCCGAACGCACCGACGGCGAGGCGAGGCGCCAGCCGATGTCGATGCTGGGCCTGCAGACCTGGCTCGCCCTGCCGAAGGACCGCGAGGAAGATGCCGCCGCCTTCGCCCATGTCGGGAAGGACCAGCTCCCCGAGCTGGAAGGCGAGGGGAAACAGGTTCGCCTGATCCTCGGCCATGCGTGGGGCGAGAGGGTGGGGCTCGAGATGCCTTCCGAGGTCTTCTATGCCGACGCCCGCCTCGCCCCCGGCGCGGCGATCCCGCTGCCCGACGACCACGAGGACCGGGGGGTCTACGTCCTGGACGGCGAGGTCACCTGCGCCGGCCAGACCTTCGAGGCCGGCCGGATGCTCGTCTTCCGCCCCGGCGACCGGGTCTCGGTCAAGGCCGGCCCGCAGGGTGCCCGCGTGATGGTTCTCGGCGGCGCCACGATGGACGGCCCCCGCTTCATCTGGTGGAACTTCGTCGCCTCCAGCCGCGAGAAGATCGAGGCCGCGAAAGAGGCCTGGCGGGCCGGGGACTGGCAGCACGGCCGCTTCTCCCTGCCCCCCGGCGACGACCGGGAGTTCATCCCCGCCCCCGAGCGGTGAAAAACCCGCGCTTCCCCCATTGACGCCCCCGGGGGAAGCGTCTATCCCGCCCTCCACGCGCGGTGGTAGCTCAGTCGGTTAGAGTACCGGCCTGTCACGCCGGGGGTCGCGGGTTCGAGCCCCGTCCACCGCGCCAGCCTTCCCTGACCGGTTGACGAGCCCAGCAGGTGTCCACGGTGGACATTTCCCGATTTCGTCGTGATTTCAGTGCATTGATCGCGGACGTTAGGGGTTTCTTAACCTCCGCCTCCGCGTCTCCTCTCTTGTCCACACGAGACGAGTCCGGGCACGGGGAGTGCTGCGGCGGAGACCTGGATCCCGCCGATGGCGAAGAGGCGCGCCCGGGTGGAGACGCTGGCGCCGCGGGAGACGGTCCCGGCGTCGTCCCGGTCGATGGCGACGCTGATCGCGACTCGCCGTCGGGGCGGAGCGCCGGCTTCGGCAGGCATCGGCTCCAACCCTGCGGAACATGGCGGCGGTGCCGGCACCTTTCCCGCTTGACGCCCACCGCGCGACCTACTATCTGACCCGCCACGCGCGGTGGTAGCTCAGTCGGTTAGAGTACCGGCCTGTCACGCCGGGGGTCGCGGGTTCGAGCCCCGTCCACCGCGCCAGCTTTGCCCACACACAGTTCACGGAGATGCGGACCGTTTCGGTGCGCACAGTGGTGGCTTCCTGTGCGACGGAATGACCGTCCCCTCCCGGCTGGTGGCCGGGCGCCACAAGGGATAGCCTGTCCACCTGCAACCCCGCGGCCCGCGTGGCCCGACCGAACCGGACCTCTGCCCATGGC
Organism: Tabrizicola flagellatus; assembly: GCF_046295235.1. Taxonomy (GTDB): domain Bacteria; phylum Pseudomonadota; class Alphaproteobacteria; order Rhodobacterales; family Rhodobacteraceae; genus Tabrizicola; species Tabrizicola flagellata_A. The sequence goes on along the minus strand of NZ_JBKBLV010000003.1, from coordinate 78,251 downwards.
CTTCCTTGACCAGATCCCCCTGTCGATCCTGATCCTTGCCGCCCTGACCCTGGGCCTCGCCCCGTTCCTGCCCGAGCCGCATATCTGGGAGAAGCTGAAGATGCTGGCGGCGGGCGAGCTGGTGAAGCCGATCGACTGGTTCGATCTCGCCCTGCACGCGGCGCCATGGCTCCTGCTGATCGCCAAGCTGGTGCGGATGGCGCTGGTCCGGAGCTAGGGCCGCAGGCGCAAGAAAATTGCGCGGATCACGGGTAGTTTCGGCCGGGAACACCTCTGTGAGACCCCCTGTGCGCAACATCCGGTCGGGTGTATCTGACGGGCCGGGCGTCAGGGTCCGCCGGGTGAAACCTCTCACCGACGCGACGGACCGGGATGACACCCGAACTGCGGACCCGCGCTGCGGGCCGAAACCGGAGACTGAACATGCGTTCCTTCATCCTTCCTGCCACCCTTGTCCTGATGACCGCCATCGGCTCGGCCGCGATCGCGGCGCCGACGACGACCGTGGGCATGGTCAAGAGCTTCGACGCCAAGACCATGACCCTGACGCTGGACAACGGGGTCAGCTACGTCCTGCCCAAGGGGTTCAAGGATCCCGGCCTGAAGGCGGGCGAGAAGGTATCGGTGATCTGGGACATGAAGGGCGCGGTGCACGAGGCGAGCGCCGTGACCATCGAGAAGTCGTGACCGTCCATCCGCGACGGAACGGGAAACGGGGGCCGGCAGGCCCCCGTTTTCGTTCAGAGCCGCATCCGGTAGCGGATGTGCCCGTCATCGGCGCAGAAGCTGTCGTAGAGCCTGCGCGCCGTGGTATTGCTGATCTCGGTCAGCCAGTAGAGCCGTTGCCAGCCCCGCGCCCGGCCGATGGCGATGAGATCCTCGATCAGGGCACGGCCAAGCCCCTGTCCGCGCGCCTGGGGAGCGACGAAGAGGTCTTCCAGATAGCCGTCGTCGCCCATCACCCAGGTCGAGGGGTGGTGCTGGTGGATGGCAAAGCCCTGCGGCACGCCGTCGATGCAGGCCAGCCGCGCGGTCAGGGGGTTGGCGGGGTCCATCAGCCGCGCCCAGGTGAAGGCCGTCACCCCATCCGGCAGGGTGAGGTTGTAGCCTTCGGTGAACCCCTGCCAGAGTCGCAGGAAATCCCCTTCGTCCGAAGGGGTTGCGTCGCGTATTTCAACCATCACGCGAGCCGCGCGAGGATCCGGGCCCAGGCACGGATGCCCTTGTGGAAGGACTCCACGTCGTATTTCTCGTTCGGGCTGTGGATGTTGTCGTCATCCTTGCCGAAGCCGATCAGCATCGCGTCCATCCCGAGGATGGTCTTGAAATAGCCCGCGACCGGGATCGACCCGCCCGAGCCGATGAAGGCGGCGGGCTTGCCCCATTCCTCGGTGAGTGCGGCGCGGGCTGATTCGAAGGCGGGGTCGGAGATTTCCATCACGCTCGCAGGCGCGCCGTCGCTGCCGCCGTGCCAGAGGATCTCGCAATCGGCGGGCATCTGTCCTTCCGCCCAGGCCTTGAAGGCGGCGATGATCTTCTCGGGGTCCTGGCGCGAGACGAGGCGGAACGAGACCTTGGCATGGGCTTCGGACGGCAGCACGGTCTTGAAGCCCGCCCCGGTGTAGCCGCCCCACATGCCGTTCACCTCGGCGGTCGGGCGCGACCAGATGCGCTCCAGCGGCGTGCGGTCCTGTTCGCCGGCGGGGACCGAGAGGCCGACCTCGGCCAGATAGGCGGCATGGTCGAAGGCCAGCGCCTGCCACTGCTGGCGCAGCGCGTCGGGAAGTTCGTCCACGTCGTCGTAGAAGCCCGGCACCTGCACCCGGCCCTGCGAATCATGCAGGCCCGCCAGAAGCCGCGCCATCAGGTGCAGCGGGTTCTGCGCCAGCCCGCCATACATGCCGGAATGCAGGTCGCGGTTCGCCGCGCGGATGGTGAATTCCGCCTTGCACAGACCGCGCAGCATGGTGGTGATCGCCGGGGTGTGTTCGTCGTAAAGCCCCGTGTCGCAGATCAGCGCGAGGTCGCAGGACAGCTCGTCCCGGTGCTGTTCGAGGAAGGGGATGAGCGAGGGCGAGCCCGATTCCTCCTCGCCTTCCAGGAAGATCGTCAGCTTGCCCGGCAGGGACCCGTGCACGTCCTTCCACGCGCGGCAGGCCTCGATGAAGGTCATCAGCTGCCCCTTGTCGTCCGAGGCGCCGCGGGCGCGGATCACGGGGCCTTTCGGCGTCTCCTGCACCTCGGGATCAAAGGGCGGGCGGTGCCAGAGCTCAAGCGGATCAACGGGTTGCACGTCGTAGTGGCCGTAGAAGAGGAGGTGCCGACGCCCTTCGCCGCCGTGGGCCACGACCATCGGGTGACCGGGGGTCGCGGCGGCGCGGGCGTCGAAGCCGAGCGAGGACAGGTCGGCGGCCAGATGTTCGGCCGCGCGGGCGCAGTCGGCCTTGTAGGCAGGGTCGGTCGAAATCGAGGGGATGCGAAGAAGCGTCATCAGCCGGTCGAGCGACTGCGGCAGGGTTTCGTCGATGCGGTCAAGCACGGCGTCCAGCGACGGGGTGGGCATTTCACTCTCCCGGATGTGATCGGGAAGCAGCCTAGCAGGCGGCTTGGCACTGTCCAGAGCGGGCGGGCTGCGCTAAGAGGGGCTGGAACGAAGGGAGTGACAATTCGCCTTCTGGCGCCGATGCGCCGATTGACCGACATCAAGGCACCCCTGCGGCGGATGGGACAGAACCGTCGCACAAGGAACCGGAACGCATGACCAGATACGACGACGCGATCGACGCCAGCCTGCAACGCCTGCACGACGAGGGGCGCTATCGCACCTTCATCGACATCGCGCGCGCCAAGGGCCAGTTTCCCCATGCGGTCTGGACCCGCCCGGACGGGACGCAGAAGGACATCACGGTCTGGTGCGGCAACGATTACCTCGGCATGGGCCAGCATCCCGAGGTGCTGGCTGCGATGCACGCGGCGCTGGAGGCCACCGGCGCGGGGTCGGGCGGCACGCGCAACATCAGCGGCACGACCGTCTGGCACAAGGCGCTGGAAGCCGAGCTGGCCGACCTGCACGGCAAGGAGGCCGCGCTGGTCTTTACCTCGGCCTATATCGCCAACGACGCGACGCTTTCGACGCTGCGGACGATCTTTCCGGGCCTCATCATCTATTCCGACGCGCTGAACCATGCCTCGATGATCGAGGGCGTGCGGCGCGGCGGCGGGGCGAAGCGGATCTTCCGGCACAACGACCTGGCCCACCTGCGCGAGCTTCTGGCGGCGGACGACCCGGCGGCGCCGAAGCTGATCGCCTTCGAATCGATCTACTCGATGGACGGCGACTTCGGCCCGATCCGGGAAATCTGCGACCTGGCGCAGGAATTCGACGCGCTGACCTACCTGGACGAGGTCCATGCCGTCGGGATGTACGGCCCGCGCGGGGCAGGGGTGGCCGAGCGTGACGGCCAGATGGGCCGGGTGGACATCATCAACGGCACGCTGGCCAAGGCCTATGGCGTCTTCGGCGGCTACATCGCGGCCTCGGCCCGGCTGGCGGACGCGGTGCGCTCGTACGCGCCGGGCTTCATCTTCACCACGAGCCTGCCGCCCGCGGTGGCGGCGGGGGCGGCGGCCTCGGTCCGGTTCCTGAAGGGCGAGGGCGGGGTTGCCTTGCGCGCGCAGCATCAGACCCAGGCCCGCATCCTGAAGACCCGGCTGAAGGCGCTGGGCCTGCCGATCATCGACCATGGCAGCCACATCGTCCCGGTCCATGTCGGCGACCCGGTGCATTGCAAGATGCTGTCGGACATGCTCCTTGAGGACCACGGCATCTACGTCCAGCCGATCAATTTTCCCACCGTCCCGCGGGGGACCGAGCGCCTGCGCTTCACTCCCTCGCCGGTGCATGGGCCGGACGAGATCGACCGGCTGGTGCGCGCGATGGATGCGCTTTGGGCGCAGTGTGCGCTGAATCGCGCCGAGGCGGTTGCCTGAACTGTTTGCCCCGTGGAAAAGGCCTTGTCCTGTGGTAAGGATTGCCCAATAGAACAAGGCAGTGAGTCGCTGGGGAAGGCGACCGCGCAGAGTGGTGCACCGAAGGGGACAGGGCGCGCATGATCGGTTGGAGGGCGAAACCTTCGACGACCGAAGAGGACAAGCCAAAGGGCTTTGACGACTTCGAGTTGCGTCTGGGCGACCTGATGCGTGGCGAGCGGGCCACGCTGGGCAAGTCGCTGCTGGATGTTCAGCGAGAGCTGAAGATCAAGGCCACCTACATCGCGGCCATCGAGAACGCCGACCTATCGGCTTTCGAGACGCCTGGATTCGTCCCTGGTTACATCCGGTCCTACGCCCGCTATCTGGCGATGGACCCGGAATGGGCCTTCGAGCGTTTCTGCGCCGAGGCGGGCTATTCCGTGTCGCATGGCCTCTCCGCCGCCGCTGCACCGCAGCAGATCGTCAAGGCCCGGGCCCGGCGCGATGTCGCCGATCCGCTGGGCGATCCGAACGCAAGCTTCATCCCGCGCGGCGAGGCGATCTGGAGCCGGATCGAACCTGGCGCCGTCGGGTCCATTGCGGTGCTGGTCGCCCTGATCGGGGCCATCGGCTATGGCGGCTGGTCGGTGCTGCAGGAAGTCCAGCGCGTGCAACTTGCCCCGGTAGACCAGGCCCCGACCGTGGTCGCCCAGATCGACCCTCTTTCGAATGCCGACACGGCTGCGCCGCAGATGGTAGCCAGCCGTCCGGCCGAACCGGCCGGGCAGGCGGTGGCCAGTGCAGAAGGCGCTGCCGCCAATGATGTGATGGACCGCCTCTATCGCCCGCAGGCGCTGGACGTGCCGGTCCTGACCTCGCGCGACGGGCCCATCGCCGCGATCAATCCGCGCCAGACCGGGGTTCTCGCCGAGGTGGCCGAGGTCGATGTCGTCGACGCCGCGATAGACGAGGCGCTGGGCAGCGATGTCCAGGTCATCGCGGAGGCAAAGGAAGGGATCGAGGTCCTGGCCGTGCGCCCATCGTGGGTTCGGGTCAACGCCGCGGACGGCACCGTGCTGTTCGAGAAGATCCTCGACGCCGGCGAACGTTATGTCGTGCCGCCCCTGGAAACCGCCGCCGTGTTCCGCACCGGCAATTCGGGTTCCATCTACTTTGTGGTGGATGGCGTGCCCTATGGTCCCGCCGCCCCTGGCGCCAATGTCGCCAAGGATATCAAGCTGTCGCCCGAGGCGCTGACCCAGACCTATGCCCGGGCCGATCTGAGCAAGGATCAGGATCTGGCCAATTTCGCCACGGCGGATGCGACGCCGGTCCTGCAGGCGCCCACGGTCAGCGAGTAGGCCCCGCCGCCCATTGCCGCAGGCCGTCGCGCGCCTTATGCTGCGCGGGCATTGCAAGGGAAGCCCGACCCATGACTCACAACCCCGTCCGCCCCTGGCGCAACATCGCGCGACGGGCGTCGCGGCAGATCCGCGTGGGCAAGGTGCTGGTCGGTGGCGATGCTCCGATCAGCGTGCAGACGATGACCAACACGCTGACCACCGACGTGGCGGCGACCATCGAGCAGATCCAGCGCTGCGCCGTGGCGGGTGCGGACATCGTGCGCGTATCGACGCCGGACGAGGCCTCGACGAAGGCGCTGAAGGAGATCGTCGCCGAAAGCCCGGTGCCGATCGTCGCCGACATCCATTTCCACTACCGCCGCGCCATCGAGGCGGCCGAGGCGGGGGCGGCCTGCCTGCGGATCAACCCCGGCAACATCGGCGATGCGAAGCGCGTGGCCGAGGTGGTGCGCGCGGCCAAGGACCACGGCTGTTCCATCCGCATCGGGGTGAACGCGGGCAGCCTGGAAAAGCACCTCCTGGAGAAATACGGCGAGCCTTGCCCCGAGGCGATGGTGGAATCGGGACTCGACCACATCCGGCTGTTGCAGGACAACGATTTCCACGAGTTCAAGATCAGCGTGAAGGCGTCGGACGTGTTCCTGGCCGCCGCCGCCTACCAGCAGCTGGCCGATGCCACCGACGCGCCGATCCATCTGGGGATCACCGAGGCGGGGGGACTGGTGTCCGGCACGGTGAAATCGGCCATCGGTCTGGGCAACCTTTTGTGGATGGGGATCGGCGACACGATCCGGGTCAGCCTCTCGGCCGATCCGGTCGAGGAGGTCAAGGTCGGCTACGAGATCCTGAAGTCGCTGGGCCTGCGGCACCGGGGAGTGACGATCATCTCGTGCCCGTCCTGCGCGCGGCAGGGGTTCGATGTCATCAAGACCGTCGCGGCGCTTGAGGAACGGCTGGCGCATGTCACGACCTCGATGAGCCTGTCCATCATCGGTTGCGTGGTGAACGGCCCGGGCGAGGCCCTGATGACCGACATCGGCTTTACCGGCGGCGGCGCGGGGAAGGGGATGGTCTATCTGGCCGGCAAGCAGGACCACACTCTGTCGAATGACCGGATGATCGACCACATCGTCGAACTGGTCGAGAAGAAGGCCGCCGAGATCGAGGCGACCGAGAAGCTGGCGGCGGAATAGCGCGGCTCGGCGAGCACTGCGTGCACTCCTCGCCAGGGAAGCTCACGACGAGTGCACGAAGTGCTCGAGGAGTTGTCCGGACGCGCCGGATCAGTCCTCGCCCATTTCCCGCACCAGGTGGTCGATGAAGGCGCGCAGCCGCGCGGTGACGGACTGGGCCGAGGGATAGACGAAATAGATCGCCTTCCGCGGTGTGGACCAGTCCGGCAACACGCGCACGAGGCGCCCGGCGGCGAGGTCGGGGCGGCAGACGATGCCGGGCAGGGCGCCGATGCCCGCCCCCGCCACCACCGCGTCGCGCACCGCCAGGTGCGAGCCAAGCCGCAAGGGCGGCTCGAAGGGCAGGACGACCTCTTCCTCTCCGTTCTGCAAGGGCAGGCCGCCCGGCCAGGGCATGGCAAGGCCGACAAGGTCGAAGCGGGCCAGATCCTCGGGCCGGCGCAGGCTGTCGAGACCGGGCAGGTCGGGCGCGGCCACCATCATCGCCTGGCCATGGGTCAGGCGGCGGGCGACCTGGCTGGAATCCTCCAGCGGGCCAAAGCGGAGGCAGCCGTCGAAGCCTTCCTCCAAGAGGTCGGGCGCGCGGTCGAGGAAATGGATTTCCAGCGTCACCTCGGGATGGAGCTTGCGGAACCGGGCGGCGATGGCGCCGATCAGGAGGTTGCCGAAGCTTTGCGGCACCGCCAGCCGCAGATGCCCGCGCGGGGTGCCGCCGGATTCGCCGAGCGCCCGGCGGATGTCCTCTGCCTCGCCCAGAAGCCGGTCGGCGCGGGCGGCCAGCACCTCGCCTTCCTGGGTGGGCCGAAGTGTGCGGGTTGAGCGTTCGATCAGCCGGACGCCTAGGTCGGCCTCAAGATCCGCGACGCGCTTCGACAGGGTGGATTTCGGCACCCGGAGCGCCAGCGCCGCGGCAGAGAACGAGCCCTCGCGCAGCACGGTGCGAAAGCCGCGGAGCGCGGTGAGGTCAAGATCATTGTCCATAATTCGGAACGCACCTTGCAATAATAGCTGTCTGGTCCATGATCATGGATTTTGGCAGGGTGCGCAAGACACGTTCCAGGGATTCCGCATGCAACCGACTTCCGAAGCACCGCCCTCGCGCGCGGTGACCCTTGCCGTTCTGGGCCTGGCCTCGATGACGATCATGGCGAACGCGACCGTCGCGTCCTCGCTGCCGGGCCTGCGCGCGCATTATGCCGACATCCCCCATATTGACACGCTGGCCGGGCTGATCGTGACCTTGCCCTCGCTGGCCATCGTGCTGTCGGCCGGGGGGATGGGTCTTCTGATCGACCGCTGGGACCGGCAGAAGCTGCTTCTCCTGACGGCGGGTCTCTATGCCATCGGGGGGACCTCCGGCCTTTGGGCCGAGAGCCTCTGGGGCATGCTGATCGGGCGCCTGGCGCTGGGGTTGGGGGTGGCCGGCACGATGAACCTCGGCATGACCTGGGCCTCGGACCTCTGGCAGGGACCGGCGCGAGCGCGGTTCCTGGGGATGCAGGGCGCGGCGATTTCGCTGGCGGGCATCGTCTTCATGCTGCTTGGCGGGTTTCTGGCCAGCTGGCACTGGCGCGGGGCCTTCGCGGTCTATGGCCTGATCCTGCCCATCGCCGCGCTGGCCTTCCTGGCGCTTGGCCCCCATGCCCGCCGCATCGCGGCCGAGCGCGCCCGCCCGCAGGCCCTTGCCGCCACGACCGACCGTTTCCCCTGGGCGGCCTATGCCTTCATCGCGCCGCTCGCCTTCCTGTTCCAGGTCGCGTTCTACGTCACGCCGACCCGGCTGCCCTTCCACCTCGAGGCGCTGGGGGTGCACAGCCCGCTGGTCGTCGGCGCGCTGATGGCGGCCCTGGTGACGGTCTCGGCCCCGGTGTCGCTGATGTACGGCCGGATCCGCGCCAGGCTGAGCGCCATGACCATCTTCGGCTTGTCCTTTGTCCTGATCGGGCTGGGCTTTCTGGCCCATGCCACGGCAAGCGACTGGCACGGGGTGCTGCTGGGTTCGCTGATCGCGGGGTTTGGAATGGGGATCTCGATGCCCAACTACACCACCTGGTTCATGGCGCGGGTGCCGGCGACGATGCGGGGGCGGGGCGCGGGCCTCTTGACCACGGCCTTCTTCCTGGGCCAGTTCGCCTCGCCCCTGGTCTCGGCGCCTTTGGTGGCCTGGCTGGGTCTGGCGGGCACCTTCGCGGCGGTGGGCATGGGGCTGGTGGTGCTGGGTCTGGGGCTCTGGGTCGCGCAGGCGGTGCGGCCCGAGCCTGTCCCGGTCGAGGCATGAGCCGCGTGCAGGCCTAGTGCGGGATCGACTTCGAGAACAGGTTGACGATCAGCACTCCGACAAGGATGAAGGCAAGTCCAAGGATCGCCGCGAAATCAAGCGCCTGGCGATACCAGATCCAGGCCACGGTGCTGATCAGCACGATCCCCATGCCTGACCAGATCGCATAGACGACGCCGGTCGGCATGACCCGCAGCGGATAGGACAAGAGCCAGAAGGCGAGCGCATAGCCGCAGATCGCCAGAAGCGACGGCACAAGCCGGGTAAAGCTTTCCGAGCGGGCAAGGGCGGTCGTGGCGACGACCTCGGCCAGGATGGCTGCCAGAAGGATGAGATAGGTCCGGGTCATGCGCCTGCTCGATAGGTGACATTACCCGCTACCCTGTGCGAGACGGCGGCGACGGTCGCGTTCAACTGCGACCCTTGCACCGCCGGAACGGACAGTGGACAGCCACCGGCCGACCCTCCCGCCCTTGCTCAGCCGTCGGAGCGGGCGTCGGCCACGAAATCGCGCATCACGTCCAGCGGCGCATAGCCGCGCATCACCATGTCCTTCAGTACGAAGGCCGGGGTGCCGGTGATCTGCATCTTGTCGGCCAGTGCGTGATTGTCCTTGATGACCTGCATCACCTCGGGCGCGCCCATGCGGTCGAGGATCTGTTTTCCGTCCAGTCCGAGGTCGCCGGCCAGTCGCGCCAGCGTCTCGGGCGTGGGTTCGCCGCGCAGCGTCATCAATGCGTCGTGCGCCTTGGCATAGGCCTCGTCACCATGCAGCTGGCGCACGGCGATTGCGAACTGCGCCGACATGAGCGAGGCCTCGCCCAGGATCGGGAATTCCTTGACGACAAAGCGGATCTTGCCATCGGTCTGGATCAGCTTGTCCACTTCCTCGTAGGCTTTGCGGCAATAGCCGCAGCGATAGTCCATGAACTCGACCAGGGTAAGGTCGCCCTCCGGATTGCCGCCGACCCAGTCGTTGGGGTTGTTGAAGATCTCGTCGCCCAGCGAGGCCACCATCTGCACGTCGCGCAGGGTGGCAGCCTCTTGCTCTCGCGACTGGAGGACATCCATCGCCTCGATCAGTACCTCGGGATTTTCCAGAAGATAGGCGCGCACCTCCTCGCGGAAGGCGGCGCGTTCCGCATCGGTCATCGCAGGCGCGACCGGTTGGGTCTCGGCAAAGGCGGGCAGGCTGGCAAGGCCGGCGAACAGGCCGAGGGCGAGGCGGGTCATAGGGTCTCCTGCAATGGCCGGGTCTGGCGGACGCGAGGATAGGGGCGGGGCCGGTTGGTGACAAGCCACTCGCCGCTTTGTGATCCGGGGGCAACGCCGGCGCCAGAGCGGCGCGGGGCGGAATTTACATCCCGCGCCCAAGCGTCGATAACGCGGCCATGCGACCGATCCACCGGCTTTGTCTTATTCTGCTGCTGCTCATGCCCTTGCCGGCCGCGGCCGAGGGCCTGTCGGCGTTGGCCCGGGTCGATCCGATGCGCTCGGCGCTGGTGGCGACGGGGGATGGGCTGGACCTGAAGCTGACCCTGAGCCAGCCGGTGCCCTGGCGGGTGCGGATGCTGGACGGCCCGCCGCGGCTGGTGATCGACACGCGCGAGGTGGACTGGGCGGGGGCGCAGGTTCTGGCCATGGTGCGCCCGGCGCTGGCGATGCGGGCGGGGTCCTTCCGGCCGGGCTGGTCGCGGCTGGTGCTGGAACTGGACGGGCCGCATCGGCTGGCGCGGGCCGAGATGACGACCGGCAGCGCCACGCGGATCGACATCCGGCTGGAGCCGACCGATGCGGCCAGTTTCGCGACCGAGGCGTCGCGGCCGGATCTGCCGGAATGGGGCCTGCCGGATGCCGTGCAGCTGGAGCCGCCGCCGGTGGCGGGCGCCGGGCCGATCACGGTGGTGCTGGATCCCGGGCATGGCGGCATCGACCCGGGGGCCGAACGCGACGGGATCAGCGAGGCGGCACTGATGCTGACCTTCGCGCGCGAGCTGAAGGAGGCGCTTCTGCGCGACGGGCGCTTCCGCGTGGTCATGACGCGCGACGAGGATGTCTTCGTGCCGCTGGAGACCCGGACCTCGATCGCGCGCGAGGCCGAGGCGGACCTGTTCCTGTCGCTCCATGCCGACGCGCTGGCCGAAGGCGACGCGCAGGGCGCGACGATCTACACGCTTGCGCCCGAGGCGTCCGACGCGGCTTCGGCGGCCCTGGCCGAACGGCATGACCGCGACGACCTTCTGGCCGGGGTGGACCTGTCGAACCAGGATGATCAGGTGGCCGAGGTGCTGATGGACATGGCCCGGACCGAGACGCGGCCGCGCAACGACCGGCTGGCCGAGGCGGTGGTGGGCGCGATCAGGGCGGCCGAGATCCGCATGCACCGCCATCCGCGCCAGTCGGGCGGATTTTCGGTGCTGAAATCGCCCGACATCCCCTCTGCGCTTCTGGAGGTGGGGTTCCTGTCCTCGGAGCGCGACTTCAAGCGGTTGTCCGATCCGGCCTGGCGGGCACGGCTGGCCGCGGCGGTGGTGCAGGGCATCGTCGCATGGTCCGGGGAGGACCGGACGCTGCGGGCGCTGGCCGCGCCCTGAGCCTTGCGAAACGCCGCCCGCGCCGCCACTTGTGACCGGCCAAGGTTTTGACGCGGGCGCGCGTCTGCTATACTGCGGGTCGAAATCAGCGGGAGTTCCGGGTGCTTCGTTTCGTCGGCAATGTCTTGGGCGGTATCTTCACCACGGTCACGCTGGGGCTGATCTTTGCCGCGCTGACGCTGGGCGGGATCTTCTACATGTATTCCCGCGATCTTCCCAGCCACGAGAACCTGGCGCAATACACGCCCGCGACGATCAGCCGGATCTATTCGGGCGAGGGCCGGATCATCGACGAGTTCGCCCAGGAACGCCGGCTGTTCGTGGCCAGCGAGGACATCCCCGACCTGGTGAAGCAGGCCTTCATCTCGGCCGAGGACAAGAATTTCTACAAGCACCACGGCTATGACACGCGTGGCATGGTCGCTGCCCTGATCGAGGCGGTGAAAAGCCGGGGCGAAAGCATGCGCGGGGCCTCGACGATCACCCAGCAGGTGATGAAGAACTTCCTGCTCGACGGCTCGCGCAGCGTCGAACGGAAGATCAAGGAGATCATCCTGGCCACCCGGCTGGAGCAGACGCTGTCCAAGGACAAGATCCTGGAACTTTATCTGAACGAGATCTTCCTCGGCCAGAACTCCTATGGCGTGGCGGCGGCGGCGCAGACCTATTTCAACAAGCCGCTTTCCGAGCTTGCCCCGCACGAGGCCGCGATGCTGGCCGCGATGCCGCAGGCGCCGGGCAAGTATCACCCCGTGACTGCGAAGGAGCGCGTGACCGAACGGCGCAACTATGTGCTGCGCGAGATGTGGCAGAACGGCTATATCGACGAGGCCACCTACCTGTCCGAAAAGGACATGCCGCTGCAATCGGTGCAGAACGGCGATTTCGAGGCCTTCCGCGATGCGCTTCCGCCCCGCGACTATTTCACCGACGAGATCCGCCGCCAGTTGTCGGGCGTGTTCGGCGAGCAGGAGTTCTTTTCCGGCGGTCTGACCATCCGCGCGACGGTGGACCCCGAATTGCAGGCTGCCGCCGCTGCCGCGCTGCGGCAGGGCCTTGAAGAGTACGACCGCAGCCAGGGCGTGTGGCGCGGGACCGGCAAGACCCTGCCCGCCGAGGTGCTGGGCTCCGAAGTGGCCTGGCGCGAGGCTCTGGCCAAGGTCGATGTGCCGCGCGACGTGGCCGCCTGGTTCCCGGCCGTGGTGCTGGAGGTGGGCGAGACCAGCGCCCGGATCGGCATCGAGGGCGTGATGGACGACGAGGACGGCCATTTCATCCCGGCCGAGGACGTGAAATGGGCGCGCAAGCGGTTGCCGGACGGCAAGCTTGGCCCGAAGGCCAAGGTCGCGGGCGACCTGGTGTCGGTCGGCGATGTGGTGCTGGTCCGCACCGTCACCAACAAGGACGGCACCTTCAACCGCTGGTCGCTGCGCCAGGTGCCCGAGGTGCAGGGCGCCTTCATGGCGATGGATGTCAACACCGGCCGCGTTCTGGCGATGCAGGGCGGGTTCTCGTACCAGGATTCGGTGTTCAACCGCACCACCCAGGCGACGCGCCAGCCGGGGTCGAGCTTCAAGCCCTTCGTCTATGCCGCGGCGCTGGATTCGGGCTTCACGCCGGCGACGATCGTGGTGGACGCGCCGATCGAGGTGGACACGCCGCAGGGCCTGTGGACGCCGAAGAACGCCTCGGGCAAGTACTACGGCCCCGCGCCGCTGCGCACCGGGATCGAGCAGTCGCGGAACCTGATGACGGTGCGGATCGCGCAGGAAATCGGCATGCAGACGGTTGCGGGCTATGCCGAACGCTTCGGGGTCTATGACCGGATGGGCCCCTATCTGGCGAACGCTCTGGGTGCGCAGGAGACGACACTGTTCAAGATGGTGGCGGCCTATGCCATGTTTGCCAATGGCGGCGAACGGGTTGAGCCTACGCTGGTCGACCGGGTGCAGGACCGGTTCGGCAAGACGATCTATCGTCACGACCAGCGCGTCTGCGAGGATTGCGCCGCCGCCGATCTCCCGGACGGGCAGGGCGTCAGGATCACCACCAACCGCGAGCGGGTGATGAACGCGATCACCGCCTATCAGCTGACCAGCATGATGCAGGGCGTGGTCCAGCGCGGCACCGCGCGCGGCATCAACCTGCCGGTGCCGGTGGCCGGCAAGACCGGCACGACCAATGACGCCAAGGATGTCTGGTTCATCGGCTACACCTCGAACATCACCGCTGGCTGCTACATCGGTTTTGACCAGCCGCGCACGCTGGGCGGCGGTGCTTCGGGCGGCGGGTTCTGCGGCCCGGTGTTCGAACGCTTCATGAAGACCGCCATCAAGAAATACGGTGGTGGCGAGTTCAAGGTGCCGCCGGGCGGCTATTTCCGCAAGATCGACCGCTATACCGGCATGCCACTGCCCGACGACGCCACCGGCGACAACGTGGTCTCGGAATATTTCCGCGAAGGCGAGGAGGCGCTGATCGGCCTTGGCAACGTGGTGGACGGCGGTTTTGCAATGGGTGAGAATCTGCCCCTCTTTGCCTATGGCGAGGGCGAGGGCCAGGGCGACCAGGGCAAGACGGTGACCAATTCCCAGGGCAAGCAGGTTGTCGTGCCGAAGAAGGCCGATTTCGGCACCGTCTCGTCCGGCGGGCTTTACTGACACCGACGCCGCCTTCCGGCCGCGCCCTTGCCGGGGCGCGGTCAAACCCTTATGACCGCCCGCGAGATCAAGGACTGGACCCGACCGATGCGTGCCGAAACCCAAGCGAATGTCGAAGCGATCGAAAAGACGCTGAAGCTCTTGGCCCAGCGGATGGACTGGGAGACCGCGCCGCACCGGCTGGAGGAGTTCGACGCCATGATCGAGGCGCCGGACCTGTGGAACGACCCGGCCAAGGCGCAGAAGCTGATGCGCGACCGCCAGGCGCTGATGGATGCGGTTGCCTCCTACAAGCTGATCGAGAGCGGCCTGAAGGACAATGTCGAACTGATCGAACTGGGCGAGGCCGAGGGCGACGCCGAGATCGTCGCCGAGGCCGAGAAGGCGCTGGCCGAGCTGGTGAAGGTGGCCCAGGCGAAGGAGCTTGAGGCGCTCTTGGACGGCGAGGCCGACGCCAACGACACCTTCCTGGAAATCAACGCGGGTGCGGGCGGAACGGAAAGCTGCGACTGGGCGGCGATGCTGGCGCGGATGTATGTCCGCTGGGCCGAGGCGCATGGCTACACCGTCGAGCTGCAATCGGAGACCGAAGGCGAAGGGGCGGGGATCAAGTCGGCCTCCTACAAGATCAGCGGCAAGAACGCCTATGGCTGGCTGAAGACCGAGGCCGGGGTGCACCGGCTGGTCCGCATCTCGCCCTATGACTCGGCGGCGCGGCGGCATACCTCGTTCTGCTCGGTCTGGGTCTATCCGGTGGTGGACGACAACATCGAGATCGAGGTGCAGGACAAGGACATCCGCATCGACACCTTCCGGTCCTCGGGCGCGGGAGGCCAGCACGTCAACAAGACCGACTCGGCCGTGCGGATCACCCACTTTCCGACCGGGATCGTGGTCAGTTCCTCGCTCAAGTCCCAGCACCAGAACCGCGACATCGCGATGAAGGCGCTGAAGAGCCGCCTGTACCAGATGGAACTGGACAAGCGGAACGCCGCCATCAACGAGGCCTACGAGAACAAGGGCGACGCGGGCTGGGGCAACCAGATCCGCTCCTATGTCCTACAGCCCTACCAGATGGTGAAGGACCTGCGGACGGGGTATGAGACCTCGGACACGCAAGGGGTGCTGAACGGCGACCTGGACGGGTTCATGGCTGCCACGCTGGCGCTGAACGCAAGCGGCAAGAAGCGGGGCGAGATCGCGGACGTCGACTGACGCTGCAAAATCCTTGCCCGACGCTTCGCGCCGCGCTTAGACTTGCGGCATGAGCGTCACCCATCCGCCCGCCGCGCCCGAGATCAACCTGGTCGAGACCTCCGACCTGCGGTTCAGCCTTGCGGCCGGGTGGCGGGACTTCAGGCGGGCGCCGCTGTTGGGGCTGGTCTTCTCGGCGGTCTATGTGCTGGGCGGCTGGCTGATCGTGTGGGCTATGACGACCAAGGGCCAGGTCTGGTGGACGCTGCCCGCCAGCGCCGGGTTTCCGATCCTCGGGCCCTTCATCGCCTGTGGCTTCTACGAGATTTCCCGCCGGCTGGAAAAGGGCGAGCCGCTGGTCGCCTCCGAGATCTTCGGCGTGATCTTCCACCAGAAGGATCGCCAGATCCCCGCCATGGCGGCGGTGATCGTCGTCTATTTCCTGTTCTGGAACTTTCTCGCCCACATGATCTTCGCGCTGTTCCTGGGGAACGCGACGATGACCAATGTCTCGTCCTCGCTGGCGGTGTTCCTGTCGCCGCAGGGGCTGGCGATGCTGGCCTTCGGCACGGCGGTGGGCGCGGCCTTCGCGACGCTTCTGTTCTGCCTGACCGTGGTCAGCCTGCCGATGCTCTTGGACCGCGAGGTGGATTTCGTCACCGCCATGCTGACCAGTTTCGCGCTGGTGCGGGAAAACCCCCGGGTGATGCTGGGCTGGGGCGCGCTGATCGCGGTCTGCCTGTTCCTTGGCATGCTGCCCGCCTTCCTGGGGCTATTCGTGGTCCTGCCGTTGTTTGGCCACGCGAGCTGGCACCTCTACCGCCGCGCGATCACCTGACGGGTCGGGCGACGAACAGCGCCAGAACGGCGGCAAGGGCCGCCATCCCGCTTGCCACCAGCGCCACGCTGCCGAAGGCCGCCCCGGTCGCCGCCAGATGCTCGGGCGTCTCGCCGGGAAGGCCGAACCCGGGCGCGCCCGGCCCGTAGGCCGCCGCTGCCACCCGGCCCAGCAGCACCACCGCGACCAGGCCCGCGACCCGCGCCACGGCGTTGTTGATGCCCGAAGCCGCGCCCTGTTCGCCATCCTCGGCCCCCTGCATCGCCGCCGCCGTCAGCGGCGCGACGGTCAGGCCCAGCCCGACCCCCGCCAGCGCGGTGAAGGGCACGACATGGGCCCAGAACCGCCCGTCCGGCGCGAAATGCCACAGGCCCGCATAGGCCAGCGCCACCAGCGCCGAGCCCGCCGCCATCAGCGGCCCCGCGCCCCAGCGGTCCGCCATCCGGCCCGCCGGGGCCGACAGCACTCCGATCAGGACCGAGATCGGCAGGAAGGCCGCCGTCACCTCCAGCGCGGTCACGCCCCAGGCTGTCACGGCGGCCATGGGCAGGTAGAACATCACCCCGTTCAACGCGAAATACAGGACGAAGGTCACGATGTTGGTGACGCTCAGCGTGCGGTTGCGAAACAGGCCGAGGCGCAGCATCGGGGCAGGCGTCACCGCCTCCCAGGCCAGGAAGGCGGCAAGGCTCGCCAGGGCTGCCAGAGGCACCCAGACCGGCGCCGCGGCCTCGGTCAGCGCCCAGGCCATCAGGCCGAGGCCCAGCGTCGCCAACCCCGCCCCGGCCAGGTCCACCCGCACCCCCGGCTTGCCGACATCGCCCGGCGTCCGGCCCCGGACCAGCGCCAGCGCGGCCAGGCCCAGGGGCAGGTTCAGCGCAAAGACCAGCCGCCAGCCGATCTCGCCGCCCCAGGTGACGAACATGCCGCCCAGGACCGGCCCCATCGCCGTGGTCAGGGTCGAGGCCGCCGCCCAGAGACCCAGCGCCCGGCCGCGTTCGGCCCGGGGGAAGGCGCGCGAGACCATCGCCATCGATCCCGGCACCATCATCGCCGCCCCCACGCCCTTGACCGCGCGGGCGGCGATCATCTGTTCCGGCGTCACCGCGACCGCGCAGGCGAGCGATCCGGCAACGAAGACGAGGATGCCCAGCGAAAAGATCCGCGCGATGCCGAAGCGGTCGCCCATCGCGCCCCCGACCAGCACCAGCGAGGAGACGGCCAGCAGATAGGCCGCGTTGATCCATTGCGCCTGCGGAAGCGAGGCCCCCAGCGCCTCGCGCATGGCGGGCAGCGCGATCGAGGTGACGGAGCTGTCGATGAACCCCATCGACGAGGCGAGGATCGCGGCCCAGAGGATGACCCGGCGGTCGGTGTCCGCACAGAAGGAAACGGGCACCGGAGTGCCCTCCGATGCCCGCGCAAGCGTCATGATCGGGTCTGGCTTATTCGGCGTCGCTGGCGGCGGCGGCGGTCACGTCCAGCCGGGGCGCGGTGCCCGGGCGGCCATTGGCCAGCGGGTCTTCCTGCCGCTGCACCGAGCCTTCGAAATGGGCGCCGGATTCGATGGCGATGGTCTTGTGGATGATGTCGCCCTCGACCCGCGCGGTCGAGGTCAGCCGCACCTTCAGGCCACGGACGCGGCCGATCACCCGGCCGTTCACGACGATGTCGTCGGCGACGATCTCGCCGCGGATGGTGGCGCTTTCGCCCACGGTCAGGAGATGCGCACGGATGTCGCCCTCGACAGTGCCCTCGACCTGGATGTCGCCCGTGGTGCGCAGGTTGCCGACCACGGTCAGGTCGGACGACAGGACCGAGGCCCCCGCCTTGCCCTTCGGCGCCGAGGCGGTGAAGTCCATCGCGGGTTTGGTCATCGGGGCCTCCGGGGCTTTGGGCTTGTCGGCGTCAGCCTTGGGGCCGGGCTCGTTGATGCGGCTCTTAGAAAACATTCTTCGCTGCCTTTATGAAGGTCATCGGGTTGATCGGTGCCCCGCTGAGACGGATCTCGTAGTGAAGATGCGTCCCGGTGGACCGGCCTGAATTGCCCATATCACCGATCCGGTCGCCGCGCGAGACCCTTTGGCCGACCTCGACCCGGATCTGGCTGAGATGGGCATACCGCGTCTCGACCCCGAAGTCGTGGCGGATCTTCACCAGCCGGCCATAGCCGTTGTCCCAGCCGGCATGGATCACCACGCCATCGGCGGTGGCGTAAATCGGCGTGCCGTAGCTGCCGGCCATGTCGGTGCCTTCGTGCATCCGGGTGCCGGCGCCCTTCGGATCGCGGCGATACCCGAAACCGGAGGTCCAGCGGAAAGCGTCCTTCACCGGCATTGCGAAGGGCAGCTTGAACGCAGCGATGCGATACATGTTCATCCGGTCCAGCCCGCCGAGGATCGCGTTCGCGCGCGCTTCCTCGGGCGTGACGATGCCGCCCGAGGTCGAGAACGAGATCGGCGTCAGCGGGCCGCCTTGGCCGGAATAGCCCTCGCGCACGGCGCCGATCAGGTCGTCGGGCGACATCCCGGCCTCGCGAAACATCTTGTCCAGCGGTTCGACCGAGACGGTCAGCGCCTCTTCGAGCTTGGCGAAGATCGCGTCGTTGCGGAGTTCCAGCGCCTCTTTCGCGTCGGCGATCAGGCGGGCTTCTTCGCGCGCGGCTTCGGCCTCGGCGCGTTCCGCGTTGCGCTCCTCGGCAGCGTCACCAAGGGCACCGGTCAGGAATTCCAGCGTCGCCATCGCATCCGCGACCCGGCCGGCCTCGGTCGCGACACCCGATTGTTCGTTCAGTGCCAGCGTCACCCGCTCGACCTCGCCACGGGCGACGTCACGTTCCTTGATGACTTCACGGAGCGTGCCCTGGATCGCCTCGATGCCGGTCTCCAGCTCGCGCCGGCGGTCTTCGGAGGCGAGGAGCTTCTCCTGCATTTCCGAGATCTGGGCGAGTGCGATGTTGAAGCGTTCCTGCGCCCGCGCCGCCTCTTCGGCGCGCAGGTCTCGGTCGGAGGACAGCGCGTTCAGCCGCTGTTCATAAAGCGCCTGCTGGCGCACCGACTGCTCGCGCGCCGATCCGGCACCGATCGAGTCCATCATGATCAGGGCGGTGGCAACGATGGTCCAGGCCAGCGCAAGAGTTCCGCCGACCAGCGCGATGATCTGCGTCCCCGGACGGAGGCGGATAAAGCGGGTCTCGGTATCGGACTTCAGGAACAGCCGTTGCTCGGGAAAGTGCCGCTCAAGGCTCTGGTGAAAGCGATAGGCGAGGCGATTCAGCACGTTGGGGTCATCCGTTCATAGCCTTGGCAGAGGCTTCGCTACGTTACCTCAAGGTCTGCACCCCGGGTTCGACCCTGATTATCCACCGCATTTCAGGCCCGCAACAATTTTGACCATATTCAGGGACTTTCCGCGCGGGACGGACTTTTCATCGGCAAGAAACCGCCGATCAGGCAGTCTCTTCGGCAAGGGGCCAGTAGAAGTCGGGCGGCAGGCCGGCATCGGCGCGCTTTTCCTCGTTGAACGGGGGTTTCAGCGCACCGTGGAAGTGGCGGCGGACCAGTGCGTGGAACACCTCCTTGGGGTCCGTGCCCGCCCGTCCGCAGAGCCAGTTGAACCATTTCGACCCGTAGGCGACATGGCCGACCTCCTCGGCATAGATCACCTCGAGCGCGGCCAGTGCCTGCGTCTCGCCATGCTTGCGGAAGACCTCGATCATGCCCGGCGTCACGTCGAGGCCGCGCGCCTCCAGCACCATGGGCACCACGGCCAGTCGGGCTTGAAGGTCCCCGGCCGTGTCCTCGGCCGCGCGCCACATGCCAGCATGGGCGGGCAGGGCGCCGTAATGACTGCCCATCGCCTCGAGACAATCGCAGATCAGGTTGAAATGCTTGGCTTCCTCGTCGGCGGCCTTCACCCAGTCGTCGTAAAAACCGGCCGGCATCGGATGGTCGGTGAAGCGGGCGATGATGTCCCAGTGCAGGTCGACCGCGTTCAGCTCGATATGCGCGACGGCGTGCAGAAGCGCGATGCGGCCCTCGCGGCTGCCGGGGCGGCGGCGGGGCACATCCTTCGGCGCCAGCAGCTCGGGCCGGTCGGGGCGGGCGGGGCGCCGGGGCGGCTCGGCCCGGCCGATGGGCAGGGGGGTGCCAGCCTCGCGCGCGGCAAACCAGCGCGCGGCATGGGAACGGCCGAGCGCGGTCTTGGCGCGGCCGTCGGCGGTGGTCAGCACGTCCACGGCCATTTCGGCAAGAGAGAGGGACATCGCTCGGGCTCCCGCAAATCCTTTCGAAAAGATTTGCAAATTCCCTCGAAGGAATTTGCGCGAACCGGGTTTATTTCACAGTGCTCGTGCGGCCGCTAGCACCTCGTCGGCATGGCCCTTGACGCTGACCTTGTTCCAGACCCGCGCCACTTTCCCCTCGCCGTCGATCAGCACGGTTGTCCGCTCGATCCCCATGTAGGTCTTGCCATACATGCTCTTCTCCAGCCAGACGCCGTAATCCTCGCAGGTGTGGCCCGCCTCGTCCGAGGCCAGGATGATCGACAGTCCGTGTTTCTTGCAGAACTTGTCGTGGCTTTTCACGCTGTCCTTCGACACGCCGATCACCGTCGTCCCGGCGGCGGTGAAATCGGCCAGGCGGGCGTTGAAGTCCTGGGCTTCCAGTGTGCAGCCCGGCGTGTCGTCCTTGGGGTAGAAGTACAGGACCACCTTGCCCGGCCGCAGGGCCGAGAGCGTGACCGTGCCGCCGCCATCGCGGGGAAGGGTGAAATCGGGGGCGGTCTGTCCTGCGGAAATCATGCGCGGCTCCTTGCCGAAAAGGGAATGTGACTTTCCATCTAGTTGTCTTCGCGCAAAGATAAAGGCAGCAGAGCAGCAATCAACAAGCCCCGACGCGGGGCGCGCACCACGGGCAGCGAGGCGCCAGCTCAGATGGACGACCAGAGGGCGGGAGCGGACGGCGGGACCATGGCCGTTGCCGAGCCCGAGCGCCAGAAACGGGCAGTCCGGCCCCCCCGTCGCCCGACGCGAGGACGGGGACGGCTGAGCCTGACCGTGATCCTGACCCTCGTCCTGATCGCGCTGACGCTGGTCTACCTCACGCTGGCCCATACCGGCCGCACATTGCAGGTGCCGACATGGGGCGTGGCCGAGATCGAGTCGCGACTGAACGATAATCTCGCCGGTGCGCGCCTGCCGCCGGGGACAGCGCTGTCGCTGGGCGGTGTGGAACTGGCGGTGGGGGGCGATTTCTTCCCGCGCTTCCGGTTGCAGGACATCCGCCTGATCGGCGGCAACGGCCGGTCGCTCCTGACCCTGCCCGAGGCGACGGTGGCCTTCGATCCCGGCGCGCTTCTGTCCGGCAAGGTCCGGCCGAGCCACCTGCGGCTGACCGGCGCCCGGCTGGCGGTGCGCCGGGATGTGACCGGCGCGGTCGACCTGCAACTCGACGATCGCATGCCGGAGGCGGGGGCGCGCGACCCGTCCGAGATTCTGGACGCTGCCGAACGGGTGTTTTCCAGCCCGGCGTTGTACTCGTTGCGGGTGATCGAGGTCGAGGGCCTGAGCCTGTCGCTGACCGACGAACGCGCCGGCCGCAGCTGGCAGGTCGGCGACGGTCGCCTGGTCATCGAGAACGGGCAGGCCACGCTTTCGGCGGAACTCGGGCTCACGCTGCTGGACGGCACCGATCCGGCGCAGGCGGTGCTGACGCTGGTGTCCGACAAGACGGCGGAAACCGCCAGGCTGACCGCAAAGGTCGACAACATCGCCGCAACCGACCTTGCGGCCATGGCGCCGCCTCTGGCCTTCCTCGGTTTCGTCGACGCGCCGATCTCGGGCCAGATCGAGGCACGGCTGGACGAGGGCGGGCGCTTTGCCGGGTTTTCGGGTCGGCTTGGCCTTGCCTCGGGCAGCCTGTCGCCGGGGCAGGGCGCGCGGCCGGTGGCCTTCGACAGAGCGGCGCTGTCGCTTGGCTACGATCCGGCGTCCGCGCGCATCCGGCTGGACGGGCTGACGGTGGAAAGCGCATCGCTTCGGTTGAAGGCCACCGGGCATGGCGATCTGCTTGGCCGCGACGGTCAACCGCTTGCGCCGGGAGCCTTGCCGGAAAGCATCGAAGCCCAGATAGCCTTTGAGGAGGTGATGCTCGACCCCGAGGGCCTGTTCGAGGCCCCGGTCCGCTTCGGCAAGGGGGCGCTGGACCTGCGGTTGAAGCTGGACCCGTTCCGCGCCGACATCGGCCAGCTTTCCCTGGTCGAGGGGACCGAGCGGCTGCTCTTGTCCGGATCGGTTTCGGCCGATGAGGCGGGCTGGACCGGGGCGCTGGACCTGCATCTGAACCAGATCGAGACCGAGCGGCTGCTGAAGGTCTGGCCGGTTTCGGTGGTGCCCAGGACGCGGGAGTGGTTCGCCGAGAACGTGGGACAGGGGCAGCTGACCGATGTCCAGGCGGCGCTGCGGCTGAAGCCCGGCGCGCAGCCGGTCTTCAACCTCGCCTACGAGTTCTCGGATACCGATGTCCGCTTTGTCCGCACCCTGCCGCCGATCCTGAACGGGAAGGGCCATTCCACGCTGGACAACCGCAGCTACATCGTTGCCTTGGCGAAGGGGCATGTCATCGCGCCCGAAGGTGGGCGGATCGAGGCGGACGGCACGGTGTTCCAGATCCCCGACATCACCCAGCGGCCCGCGACGGCAAGGGTCGATCTGGTGACCTCGGCCAGCCTGACAGCCACCCTGTCGCTTCTGGACCAGGAGCCCTTCAGCTTCTTCTCCAAGGCCGGCCAACCCTACAACCTGGGCGACGGACGGGCAGAGCTTCGGGCCACGGTCATCATGCCCTTGAAGCCGAAGATCCCCTTCGAGGAGGTCAGCTTTACCGTCGCAGGCAAGATCCGCGACTTCACCTCGCCCGCGCTGGTGCCGGGTCGGATCCTCTCGGCGCCCGAGGTCGTGGTCGCGGTCGATACCGAGGGCCTGAAGCTTTCGGCCGCGGGTCGGCTGGACCGGATGCCGGTGGACCTGACCTACCTGCAAGGCTTCGGCCCCGAACAGAAGGGCCGGGCGCGGGTCAACGGCACGGTGATGCTGTCCGACGCGGTCCTGCGCGATTTCGGGGTGGAACTGCCGGCCGGGTCGGTCCGGGGCGAGGGCCCGGCCGCGATCGACCTGGCGCTGGTCAAGGACCGCCCGCCGGAACTGACGCTGACCTCGAACCTTACCGGGCTTGCGCTGCGGCTGGATGCCCTGGGCTGGTCCAAGGCGGCAAAGACGCGGGCTTCGCTCGACCTCGAGGCGACACTGTCGCGAAACCCGGTGGTGGACCGCATGACGCTGAAAGGCCCCGGGCTGGAGGCGCGCGGCACGGTCACGACGCGCGATGGCGGCGGGCTGGACAAGGCAGTGTTCGACAAGGTCGTGGCCGGAGACTGGCTGAGCGCGGGTGTCACGCTGACCGGCCGTGGCCGGAATGCCGCGCCGGATGTGTCGGTCACCGGGGGCACGCTCGACCTGCGGCGGATGCCGGACGGCAACGGCGGAACCGGGGGGCCGGTAAAGGTGCGGCTCGACGCGCTGCGCATCTCCGACGGGATCCGGCTGACCGGCTTCCGCGGCGATTTCGGTTCCAAGGGCGGCCTGAACGGCAGCTTCGTTGCCGGGGTCAACGGCGCAGCCGAAATCCGGGGGATGGTCGGGCCGGTCAAGGGCGGCACCGCCGTCCGCATCACCTCGGAAAACGCCGGCGCGGTCATGGCGGCGGCGGGGATCTTCGACAAGGGACGCGGCGGGTCGCTGGACCTGTCGTTGGTCCCGCGCGGGCCGAAGGGCGCATACAACGGCAAGGCCACCTTCGAGCGTCTGCGCGTGCAGGGCGCCCCGGCGCTGGCCGAACTCCTCTCGGCGATCTCGGTCGTGGGGCTTCTGGAACAGATGAACGGGTCGGGCCTCGCGTTCAACAATGGGGAGGTGACCTTCGTGATGACGCCGGCGGGCGTGGAGATCACGCAAGGCTCGGCCGTCGGCGCCTCGCTTGGCATTTCCTTCGCCGGGCTCTATCTCAGCGGCTCGGGCCGGATCGACCTTCAGGGCGTGATCTCGCCGATCTATCTGGTCAACGGGGTGGGACAGATCCTGACACGGCGCGGCGAGGGGCTTTTCGGCTTCAACTACCGGCTGACCGGCACGGCCGAGGCGCCGAACGTCTCGGTCAACCCATTGTCGGTGCTGACGCCGGGCATGTTCCGCGAAATCTTCCGCCAGCGCCCGCCGAAGTTGCCCGCTGCCGAAGGGGGCTCGGGCGGATGAAGCTTTCCGATTTCGACTTCGACCTGCCCGAGTGGCTGATCGCCACCCGGCCGGCCCGGCCCCGGACCCATGCGCGGCTTCTGCTGGCCGAGGGGGACGGGATCGCCGACCGGCATGTCTTCGACCTGGTGGACATCCTGCGCCCCGGCGACCGGCTGGTGCTGAACAACACCAAGGTCCTGCCCGCGCGCCTCTTCGGCACCCGCCAGCGCGGCGAGGCGGTGGCGAAGGTCGAGGTGACGCTCTTGGAGCCCCGCGCCGGGGGCGGCTGGCGGGCCCTGGCAAAGCCCCTGCGCAAGGTGCAGCCGGGCGAGGTGATCCGCTTTTCCGACCGGCTTTCCGCGACAGTCGTCGAGAAGTCGGAAACCGACCTGACCCTGTCCTTCGACCTGACCGGCGAGGATTTCGACGCGGCCCTTGCCGAGGCGGGGGTGATGCCCCTGCCGCCCTATATTGCCGCCAAGCGCGCGGCCGACGACCAGGACCGCACCGATTACCAGACGGTCTTCGCCCGCCACGCGGGCGCCGTCGCGGCACCAACCGCCTCGCTCCATTTCGACGAGGATCTCCTGCGGAGGCTGGCCGACAGGGGCGTGGAGTTCACCGAGGTCACGCTGCATGTCGGCGCGGGCACCTTCCTGCCGGTGAAGGTCGAGGACGTGACCACCCACCGCATGCATGCCGAATGGGGCCGGGTCTCGGCGGCGGCGGCGGCCGAGATCAACGCGACGAAACGCGCGGGCGGGCGGGTGATCCCGGTCGGCACCACCGCGCTGCGCCTGATCGAAAGCGCGGCGGATGCCTCGGGCACGGTCCAGCCCTTCGAGGCCGAGACCGACATCTTCATCTATCCCGGCTACCGGTTCCGCGTCACCGACGCGCTGATGACCAACTTCCACCTGCCGAAATCGACGCTGATGATGCTGGTGGCCGCCCTGATGGGTCACGGCCGCATCCGCCGCATCTACGACCACGCGATCCGGGAGGGCTACCGCTTCTTCTCCTACGGCGACAGTTCGCTCCTGATCCCCGAGGGCACCAAATGAGCTACTTCGCGCTGAAGGCCATCCTGTCCGGCATCCTGATCGCGGCCATCTCCGAGATCGCGCGGCGCAGTCCGGGCTTCGCGGCGCTGGTCGCCTCGCTGCCGCTGGTGTCGATTCTGGGCATGATCTGGCTCTGGCGGGATACTGGCGACGGGGCCCGGATCGCCAGCCATGCCGAAGCGACCTTCTGGTATGTGCTGCCCTCGCTGCCGATGTTCCTGATCCTGCCCTGGCTGATGCGTCAGGGCCTCGGGTTCTGGCTGTCGCTCGGCATCGGCTGTGCCGTTACCGTCGGGCTGTACTTTCTGCTGCTGTGGCTTGCGCCGCGCCTCGGCCTGCCGATCTGAGCCTCCCCAGGCTCAACCCGACTGTCGCAGGAAGCCCAGCCAGCTGCCGTCGTCGCGCCCCCGCGGCGCCAGACCCAGCCTGTCGCGGTCGCAGGGGGTGAAGCCGCAGGCCTGAAGCAGGCGGATCGAGGCGCGGTTCTCGGGATGCACCCGCGCCGTGATGCGGCGGATGTCCGGCCGGCGGGCTGCCAGCCGGCCAAGGAAGCGCACAACCATCTGCCGCCCCAGCCCCTTGCCGCGCGCGGGCGCACCCAGCCAGTAGCTCAGCTCCCCCGTGCCGGGATCTGCCCCGTATTCCAGCCGCACCTGACCGACCGGCTGACCGGCCAGCGTCGCCACGCGCACCTTGTGGTGCGTGCCTTCGGTGGACAGCGCGATCAGGGCGCGGCAGGTGTCGTCATCCAGCTGCCGTGGCCGGTCCTCGAGCATCCAGGTCCAGAGCGAGGGGTCCGACAGCAGCGCGCGATAGGCGGGCAGGTCGTCCTCGACCCAGACTCGCAACGTCAGGCTTTCGGGCTGAGGATGCACCGGCCGGCCCGGCATCTGCTTGAACAGCGGCAGCCGGCCCACATGCCAGGACAGCGGCGGTCCCGTCTCTCCGTCCTCGGCCGCGCCAAGGGCGACCCAGCCCTGTTGCAGCGGGCAATAGGCGAGGTCCATGCCCGCCGCCCGCGCCATGGCCAGCTCCGGCCCCGTCAGCACGCCATCGAAACGCTTTCTGGAGGTTAGATTGTCCGGTCGCGCCATGGCGGTTCTCCTGCGGCTGGAATCGATGGGTTTCGTAGCAGATGGGGCCTTGGCGCCGGGATTCAACCGGCTGTACCCGAAACAATCCTGCCGGACGGTATCGGGGGCGGCTTGCCATGCGGGCGAAGTTCGGGCAGGCAGAAGGCGGCGGGCAGTCCGCGGGGGCGCAAGGGGCGATGCTGAAGGTTCTGACCCATTCCTGGCCGCTCTTGATGGGGGTGATGCTCCTGATGGTCGGCAATGGCGTGCAGGGCACGCTCCTCGGTATCCGCGGCAACCTGGAAGGTTTCACCACCTATCAGCTGTCCTATGTGATGGCGGCCTATTTCCTGGGCTTCCTCTTCGGCTCCTGGGCCGCGCCGCGGATGATCCGCCGGGTGGGGCATGTGCGGGTCTTTGCCGCGCTCGGCTCGCTGATCTCGGCGGTGCTCGTGATCTACCCGGTCTATCCCGACTGGATGGCCTGGACGGCGCTGCGCGTGCTGGCAGGGTTCTGCTTTTCGGGCATCTACATCACCGCCGAAAGCTGGATCAACAACACCGCCTCGAACGAGACGCGGGGCCAGGCGCTGTCGGCCTACATGATCGTGCAGATGATCGGCATCATCGCCAGCCAGGTGATCCTGAACCTGCCCGACCCGAGCGGCTTCACCCTGTTCATCCTGCCCTCGGTCCTGGTCTCGCTGGCCTTCCTGCCGATCCTGCTGGCCCCCACGCCGGCCCCCGCCTTCGACGGATCGCGGCGGGTGTCCTTCGCGCGGCTCTTCCGCATCTCGCCGCTGGGCTGCGTGGGCATGCTGCTGACGGGGGGCATCTTCTCGGCCATGTTCGGGATGGCGGCGGTCTGGGGCGCGCAGCAGGGGCTGACGGTCGGGCAGATCTCGGTCTTTGTCGGCGCGATCTATGTGGGCGGGCTGGTGCTGCAATATCCCGTCGGCTGGGCCTCCGACCGGATGGACCGCCGCACGCTGATCATGGGCCTGTCGGCGGTGGCGGCGCTGGCCATGGCGCTGGCGGCCTTCGTAACCTTGCCCTTCCCGGCGCTGGTCGCGGTCGGCATGGTGCTGGGCGGGATCACCAACCCGGTCTATGCGTTGCTGATCGCCTATACCAACGACTTCCTCCCGCGCGAGCAGATGGCTGGAGCCTCGGCCGGGCTGATCTTCCTCAACGGCTTCGGCGCGATCTTCGGCCCCACCGCCACCGGCTGGATGATGGAGGAGGTCGGCCCCTCGGGCTTCTTCCTGTTCATCGGGCTGCTCTACGTCGCGCTTGCCGCCTACGCGCTCTACCGCATGACCCGCCGCGCCGCGCCGACCGTCACCGGCGCCTTCCGCAGCGTCTCGCCGGGCGCCTCGCCACTGGCGGTCGAGGCGGTGCTGGAGGAAGCCGTCAAGGACGAACCGCCCGCCGACAAGGCCGCCTGACATCTTCGATTGCGCCGGCGCGCTTTCCCTGCAAGTCTTTGCCGGGAAAGGGGGGCTGCCATGTCCGATCCGATCGCTCTTCTGGACTTCTGGCTTCACGAGATCGGCCCCGAGGGCTGGTATGCGGGCGGGGACGAGATCGACAGCCTCTGCCGCGATCGCTTTGCCGATCTCTGGCAGGCGGCCCGTGACGGCGGGCTGGAGCACTGGGCCGAGGGCACGGTTGGCACGCTCGCCTACCTGATCCTGACCGACCAGATCCCGCGCAACATCCACCGCGGCACGGCGCTGGCCTTCGCGACCGACCCGCAGGCCCGCGCCGCCGCCCGCAAGGCGCTGCAGGCCGGCTGGGACCTTGGCGCGCCCGAACCCGAACGGCAGTTCTTCTACATGCCCTTCGAGCATTCCGAGGACCCGGAGGACCAGGCTCTGTCGGTGCGGCTTCTGACCGAGCGCGTCGCCTCGGACCCCGAGATGGCGCTGCACGCCCGCGCGCACCAGGAGGTTATCGCCCGCTTCGGTCGCTTTCCCACCCGCAATGCCGCGCTGGGACGGATCAGCAGCCCGGAAGAGCAGAAATATCTCGACGAGGGCGGCTACATGGCCGTTGTAAATCGGCTGAAAAGCCATGCGCCCGATGCATAGGGCCACGGCAGCCCCAGCGTTGCTAGGGGTTTCCATATAGTTTAATGGCAAACTACTTTTTCTGGAGGAGGGAAAGATGGCTGCCCAAAGCTTCGACGTGATCGTGATCGGTGCCGGACCGGGGGGCTATGTCGCCGCCATCCGGGCCAGCCAGCTGGGCCTGAAGGTCGCCATCGTCGAACGCGAACATCTGGGCGGCATCTGCCTGAACTGGGGCTGCATCCCGACGAAGGCGCTTCTGCGCAGCGCCGAGGTCTTCCACCTGATGCACCGCGCCAAGGAATTCGGACTGAAGGCGGAAGCAATCGGTTACGACCTGCCCGCCGTCGTCGCGCGCAGCCGCGCGGTGGCGAAACAGCTTTCGGGCGGGATCGGCCACCTGATGAAGAAGAACAAGGTCACCGTGTTCATGGGCACTGCTACGCTGCCGAAGCAGGGCACGGTCAGCGTCAAGACCGACAAGGGCAGCGAGGAGTTGACGGCGAAGCACATCATCCTCGCCACCGGCGCCCGCGCGCGCGAGCTGCCGGGGCTCGAGGCCGACGGCGATCTGGTCTGGTCCTACAAGCACGCGCTGGTCGCCAGCCGGATGCCGAAGAAGCTTCTGGTGATCGGCTCGGGCGCCATCGGTATCGAATTCGCCAGCTTCTTCAACACGCTTGGCGCCGATACCACTGTGGTCGAGGTGATGGACCGCATCCTGCCGGTTGAAGATGCCGAGATCAGCGCCTTTGCCAAGAAACAGTTCGTCAAGCAGGGCATGAAGATCCTGGAAAAGGCCGCGGTCAAGAAGCTGGACCGGCATCCCGGCAAGGGCGTGACCGCGCATATCGAACAGGACGGCAAGGTCACCACGCAGGACTTCGACACCGTCATCTCGGCTGTGGGCATCGTCGGCAACGTGGAAAACCTCGGGTTCGAGGCGCTGGGGGTGAAGATCGACCGCACCCATGTCGTGACCGACGAATTCTGCCGCACCGGGGTTCCCGGGCTTTACGCCATCGGCGACATCGCGGGCGCGCCCTGGCTGGCGCACAAGGCGAGCCACGAGGGCGTGATGGTCGCCGAACTGATCGCGGGCGGCCATCCGCACCCGATCAAGCCCAACTCCATCGCCGGCTGCACCTATTGCCACCCGCAGGTAGCCTCGGTCGGCCTGACCG
Organism: Tabrizicola flagellatus; assembly: GCF_046295235.1. Classification (GTDB taxonomy): domain Bacteria; phylum Pseudomonadota; class Alphaproteobacteria; order Rhodobacterales; family Rhodobacteraceae; genus Tabrizicola; species Tabrizicola flagellata_A. The sequence goes on along the minus strand of NZ_JBKBLV010000003.1, from coordinate 48,475 downwards.
AGCAGAAGGCGAAGGACGCGGGCTACACGGTCAAGGTCGGCCGCTTCCCCTTCATCGGCAACGGCAAGGCCATCGCGCTTGGCGAACCGGAAGGCATGGTGAAAACCGTTTTCGACGCCAAGACCGGCGAGCTTCTCGGCGCCCACATGGTCGGCGCGGAAGTGACGGAACTGATCCAGGGCTATGTCGTGGGCCGCACGCTCGAGACGACGGAAGAAGACCTGATGAACACCGTCTTCCCGCATCCGACCCTGTCCGAGATGATGCACGAGGCCGTGCTCGACGCCTACGGACGCGCGCTGCACATCTGATGCGGTCGCTGAACCGCGTCGTGGTGCAGAAGGCCAGCCGGGACTGGATCACCAGTCTCGGCCCCGAGCGGCTGGATGTGCTGGAACTGTCGGGAAAATGGGGCCAGAGCTTTCCGTTCCGCAGCTATCTTGCGCTGAACCGCTGGAAATTCGACCCCTGCAAGGGGCCGATGCTGGACGGGGCGGGCAAGGTGGTCCGCTTCGACCTCATCATGGCGGACCAGGTCTGGGAACATGTGGACCGCCCCCATGCCGCGACCCGCAACATCTACCGGATGCTGCGCAGGGGCGGCTGGTTCTGGCTCGCGGTGCCCTTCTTCATCCCCTACCACGCCGCCCCGGTGGACTGTTCGCGCTGGACGGCGCGGGGGTTGAAGAACCTGCTGATCGAGGCCGGGTTCGCCGCGGACCGGATCCAGGCGCACCAATGGGGCAACCGCCATGTCGCGCGGCGGAACCTCGAAACTCCCTGGCCGCCGGAACTGCGCGACGACGACGACCTGACCGACGATCCCGATTTTCCGGTTGTCACCTGGGCCATGGCGCAGAAGGACTGACCCCTGCGCCTCCTCGTTCGCCTTCGGGTCCTCGTCGGTGGGGAACCTACAGCGACGAGCGGCGAAGCCGACGAGGAGCCGCCGGTCAGTAGTCCGGCGCGGCCCCGCAGGTGCCCAGCTGGTCACCCAGCATCCGGGTCAGCAGCGCGTCGCGGGTCAGCCCGGCGCGATGCAGGAAATCGGCCTGCACCCGGTAGGCCTCGGCCTCCAGCGCGGCGGGGCAGGGCGCGCGGGCGTCCGCACCTTCCGCGAACTGCGCGGCATGGACCATCTCGTGCAGGAGGAAGCTTTGCCCGTAGGCGGTGGTCAGGTCGAGATCCGGCGCCAGCTCGATCCGCCCGGTCTCGGGGAAATAGGCCCCGGCCTGCGAGCGCAGGCCCGCCGCGCCCTCCAGCGCCGAGAAGCCGATCTCGGGGCAGGGGACCGGCGCGTAGGCGGTGCTGTCGGTCAGGACGCGATTCAGCCCGGCGACCAGCGCGCATCGCTCGCCGGCCCGGGCCGCGGGGGCCAGGAGAAGGGCGGTGGCCAGCAGGGCGGCGGCAAGAGGTGTCATGAAAGCCATGCTGAACTTTCATGAAAACTTTGCAAGTCCGACATGAAGCTGTGAAGTCACGTTTTGCGACAAGGCCGCAGCGGGCCGAGTCGCCGTGCGAAGACTCTTGCGAATTCCCTGGCGCCCGCAGCCAAACATCTGACGCCGAAGGATTATCCCGATCTGTCCAAGCGGGACAGGCTCTGGCGTCGCGCGATCGTTCCGGTTACGACTGCCCCATGCGCCCGCTTCCCCCCATGCTTCTCGTCCTCCTTCTCTGGGCCGCCGGCCTTGGCGCCGCCGCCCAGTTCGGGAAAATCTCGATCCTCTACGAGACCCTGCGCACCACCTACGGCGGCGGGGGAGAAGTCGCGCTTGGCCTCGTCGTGTCGATCGTCGGCATGGTCGGGCTGATCTTCGGCACCACCGCCGGCCTGCTGGTCGCCCGGATTGGCCCGCGCCGGGCCATCGTCGCGGCGCTGGCGGCAGGGGCGGCGATGTCGGCGCTGCAAAGCCTGCTGCCCGCCTACCCCCTGATGCTGGCCAGCCGGATCGTGGAAGGGGCAAGCCACCTTGCCATCGTTGTCGTCGGGCCGACGATGATCGCCGCGCTTGCCCCCGAACACCGCCGGCCGCTGGCGATGACGCTGTGGTCGTCGTTCTTCGGGGTGACCTACACGATCCTCGCGCTGATCGGACCCATGGCAACGCCGACCGGCCTCTTCCTCGGCCACGCCGCCTGGATGGCCGCGCTGGCGGCGATCCTCGCCCTGACCCTGCCGCCCGACCCCCGGGGCCAGGCGCTGCCGATGGACAACCTCCTGGCCCAGCACGCCCGGATCTACGCTTCGCCCCGCCTCGCGGCCCCGGCGATGGGGTTCTGCTGCTATACCTTCCTCTACGTCGCCGTCCTGACACTGCTGCCGCCCGAAACGCCCGCGACCCACCGCGCGCTGATAGCGGCGGGGATGCCGCTCGTTTCCATCGCCGTCTCGCTGACGCTGGGGGTCTGGCTCCTGGGCCGGATGAGCGCGGTCCGGCTGGTCCAGGCGGGCTATGCCGTGGCGATCCCCGGCTTCCTGCTCCTGTGGCTGTTCTGGGGGCAGGGGGCCGGGATGGTGGCGGGGGGCTTCCTGCTTTCGGCCGCGCTCGGCATCGTGCAGGGGGCGAGCTTTGCTGCGATCCCCGAGCTGAACGCCAGCGCCGAGGACCGCGCCCGCGCCGCCGGGGCGGTGGCGCAACTGGGCAATCTGGGCACCACGACCGGCACGCCGGTTCTGGCCACGCTCATGGCCAGCGCCGGGCCGGCCGGGCTGACCATCGCTGCCGTCACGCTTTCAGCGTTGGGAATCGCCGTTCACGCGGTCCAGAAGGCCCGCCGCTTGCGGCTCTAGTAGGCGACGACCTGGCCGCCGCCTGCCGCCCAGTCGCGCAGGCCGCCAAGATTGTAGACCGGACCGTAGCCCAGCCGGGTTAGCGCATCCGCCGCCATCCCCGACCGCCCGCCCGAGGCGCAATAGACCGCGATGGGTAGCCCGTGCGGCAGTTCGCAGTCCGGGTGCTTCGGATCGGCCTTGATGCCCAGAATCGACAGCGGGATCAGCCGCGCGCCCTTGGCGATGCCCGAGGCCTTGGCCTCGGCGACTTCGCGCACGTCGAGCAGAACCATTCTTTCCTGCGCGACCAGATCGGCGACTTCGGCGATGCTGGGACGTGCAGTGGTCTGGCCCGGACGGAGAAAGGAGAACATGGAGCACCTCGGTTGTGGATTTTCACCTATATAGCTTGCTAGATGAAAATGTGAAGCCCCTTTTTCGCGTCGGCAGCATGTTCATGCTACGTTCACTTTTTCCGGTTGGAGACTCGTCGAAACCGTCCTATGTCTTGCGCCTGCACCTTTGGGGTCGGCCATGGCGGAACAGAAGTTCATCGAAGTGCGCGGCGCGCGCGAGCACAACCTCAAGGGCGTGGATGTCGATATTCCGCGCGACAAGCTGGTGGTCATCACCGGGCTGTCGGGGTCCGGCAAGTCGTCGCTAGCCTTCGACACGATCTATGCGGAAGGGCAGCGCCGCTATGTCGAGAGTCTGTCGGCCTATGCCCGGCAGTTCCTGGACATGATGGGCAAGCCGGACGTGGACCACATCTCGGGCCTGTCGCCGGCCATATCCATCGAGCAGAAGACGACCTCGAAGAACCCGCGCTCTACCGTCGGCACGGTGACGGAAATCTACGACTACCTGCGCCTGCTGTTTGCCCGCGTCGGCACGCCCTATTCCCCCGCGACCGGCCTGCCGATCACCGCGATGCAGGTGCAGGACATGGTGGATGCCGTGATGGCGATGGAGGAGGGGACGCGCGCCTATCTCCTCGCCCCGATCATCCGGGACCGGAAGGGGGAATACAAGAAGGAGTTCCTGGAACTGCGCAAGCAGGGTTTCCAGCGCGTCAAGGTCAACGGGGCCTTCTACGAGCTCGAGGAGCCACCAACGCTCGACAAGAAGTTCCGCCACAACATCGACGTGGTGGTGGACCGGATCGTGGTGCGCGAGGGGATCGAGACGCGGCTTGCCGACAGTTTCCGCACCGCGCTGAACCTCGCCGACGGGATCGCGGTCATCGAACTGGCCGATTTGAAAGAGGGCGAGGAGCCCACCCGCATCACCTATTCCGAGAAATTCGCCTGTCCCGTCAGCGGCTTCACCATCGCCGAGATCGAGCCGCGCCTGTTCAGCTTCAACGCACCCTTCGGCGCCTGCCCGGTCTGCGACGGCCTTGGGATGGAACTGTTCTTCGATGAACGCCTTGTCGTGCCCGACCAGAACCTGACGCTGCTGCAAGGCGCCATCGCGCCCTGGGCCAAGTCGAAATCGCCCTATCTGACCCAGACGATGGAGGCCCTGGCCAAGCACTACGGCTTCGACCTCAAGGCCAAGTGGAAGGACCTGCCGGAGAACATCAAGGAGTTGTTCCTGCGCGGCTCGAAGGGCGAGGAGATCGAGTTCCGCTATGACGAGGGCGGGCGGGTCTATCAGGTCAAGCGGGTCTATGAGGGGATCATCCCCAACATGGAACGCCGCTACCGCGAGACCGACAGCGCCTGGAGCCGCGAGGAGATGGAGCGCTATCAGTCGAACCGCGCCTGCGGGGCCTGCGGCGGCTATCGGCTGAAGCCCGAGGCGCTGGCGGTCAAGATTGCCGGGCTGCACATCGGCCAGGTGGTCGAAATGTCAATCACCGAGGCCTTCGCCTGGGTGGAAGGCGTGGCCGCGACGCTGACGAAACAGCAGAACGAGATCGCCCGGGCCATTCTGAAGGAAATCCGCGAACGTCTTGGATTCCTTGTGAATGTCGGCCTGAACTACCTGACGATGAGCCGCGCCGCGGGCACCCTGTCGGGCGGGGAATCGCAGCGGATTCGCCTTGCCTCGCAGATCGGATCGGGCCTGACGGGTGTGCTCTATGTGCTGGACGAACCCTCGATCGGCCTTCACCAGCGCGACAACGACCGGCTTCTGACCACGCTGAAGAACTTGCGCGATGCGGGGAACACGGTGCTGGTGGTGGAACATGACGAGGACGCGATCCGCGAGGCCGACTATGTCTTTGACATGGGACCGGGCGCCGGGGTGCATGGCGGGATGGTGGTCAGCCACGGCACGCCCGCCGAGGTGGCCGCCGATTCGGCCAGCTTGACCGGCCAGTATCTCTCCGGCGCGCGGGAGATTGCGGTGCCGAAGGCGCGGCGCAAGGGAAACGGCAAGATGCTGACCGTGGTGGGCGCCACGGGCAACAACCTGAAGAACGTCACCGTCGATTTCCCGCTGGGCAAGTTCATCTGCGTGACCGGGGTCTCGGGCGGCGGCAAGTCCTCGCTGACCATCGAGACGCTGTTCAAGACGGCGGCCATGCGCCTGAACGGCGCACACGAGACGCCGGCCCCCTGCGAGACGATCAAGGGATTCGAGCATCTGGACAAGGTGATCGACATCGACCAGCGGCCGATCGGGCGGACTCCGCGTTCCAACCCAGCCACTTACACCGGGGCCTTCACGCCGATCCGCGACTGGTTCGCGGGCCTGCCGGAGTCAAAGGCGCGCGGCTACGGGCCGGGGCGGTTCAGCTTCAACGTCAAGGGCGGGCGCTGCGAAGCCTGCCAGGGCGACGGCGTGCTGAAGATCGAGATGAACTTCCTGCCCGATGTCTATGTCACCTGCGAGACCTGCAAGGGCCACCGCTACAACCGCGAGACTCTGGAAATCAAGTTCAAGAACAAGAGCATCGCCGACGTTCTTGAGATGACTTGCGAAGATGCGCGCGACTTCTTCCAGGCCGTCCCCGCGATCCGCGAGAAGATGGAGGCGCTCTGCGAGGTGGGCCTTGGCTACATCAAGGTCGGCCAGCAGGCGACGACCCTGTCAGGGGGCGAGGCGCAGCGGGTGAAGCTGTCGAAGGAACTCAGCCGCCGGGCGACGGGTCGGACGCTCTACATCCTCGACGAGCCGACCACGGGCCTGCACTTCGAGGATGTTAGGAAACTCCTGGAAGTTCTTCATTCCCTTGTGGATCAGGGCAATACGGTGGTGGTGATCGAGCACAACCTTGACGTGGTCAAGACGGCCGACTGGGTCATCGACATCGGCCCCGAGGGCGGCGATGGCGGCGGCGAGATCGTGGCGACCGGCACGCCCGAGGACGTGGTGAAGGTCGCGGCCAGCCACACCGGCCGCTATCTGAAGGACCTGCTCAAGCCGAGGAAAATGGCGGCGGAGTGATCCGCCGCCGCACTCGTTACGCCTTCTTCATCGGGCAGGTGGAGATCCCGAGAATGGAATAGAGCGGGCAAGTGCCGAACAGGCCCGTGGCCAGCGGCACGACGCCGATCAGCTTGGCGTAGTGCCAGAAGCCCTCACCCCGGTCGACGAAGAACCAGACCAGCAGGGCAATGCCCACCACGATTCGCAGCACGCGGTCCACGCCGCCTACATTGGTCTTGAACATTTCAGCCTCCTTGCGGCCGTCATGGCCATGCTTCCTGAATAGCACAAGGCGACCGAGTCGGTCTGTGACCAGATCACACTGCCTGAGCGGCCAGGCGGCGGATTTCCTCGGGGTCGTGCAGGCGGACATGGCCGCGCTCGACGCTGACCCAGCCCTGGCGGGCGAAGGCCTCCAGCCGGCGCGATACCACCTCGCGCGCCGAACCTATGCGGGCGGCCAGTTCTGCCTGGGTGGCCTGTACCAGCTCGCCATCAGCCAGGTCCAGAAGCGCCTCGGCCAGCCGCACCTCGACCCGGCCGAAGGCGACTCGCTCCAAAAGCTGCGTCAGTTCCGCCATGCGCTGCCCGAAGGCACGCAGGACAAAGGCGCGGAAGCCCGGATCGCTGTCCAGAAGCCGGGCAAAGATGGGCCGGGGGATCAGCACCAGTTCGACCTCGGAGGCCGTCACCGCCTCGCCGGAATAGGGTTCGTCCCCCATCAGGCCAAGCGTCGTCTGCACGCAGCTTTCGCCGGGTTCCACCGCATACAGGAGGATCTCACGCCCCGAGGCGGCGGTCAGGCGCACCTCGATCCGGCCCGAGAGCACGATGACGAAGCCCTGCGCCAGATCGCCGGCCCGAAACAGGACCTGGCCCTTTGGGACTACCCGATTCGGCAGGTCTGTCAGCAGCTTGCAGCTTTCGGGGGCAAGGTCGCAGGCAAGATCGGGGGGCAGGGTCCACATGCGGCGATCATGCCGGTCGGCGGGCGCGGCGCAAGCGAAAAGGGGGCCCGGAGGCCCCCTTGCGTCGGTTGCGGCGCGGTCAGTCCAGTGCCTTGAAGTTCAGGCTCGCGCCTTCCTTGATGCCCGAGAACCAGCGCGCCGTGACCGTCTTGGTCTTGGTGTAGAAGCGGAAGGCATCGGGCCCGTACTGGTTCAGGTCGCCGAAGGCCGATTTCTTCCAGCCGCCGAAGCTGAAATAGGACAAGGGCACCGGGATCGGGAAGTTGATGCCGACCATCCCCACGTTCACCCGGCTCGCGAAGTCGCGCGCGGTGTCGCCGTCAGCGGTGAAGATCGCGGTGCCGTTGCCGTATTCGTTGTCCATCACCAACTTCAGCGCCTCGTCATAAGACTTGGTGCGGACGGTGGACAGGACCGGCCCGAAGATCTCCTGCTTGTAGATCTCCATGTCGGGGGTGACATGGTCGAAGAGCGACGGCCCGACGAAGAAGCCGTTCTCGTAGCCTTGCAGCTTGAAGCTGCGCCCGTCCACGACCAGCTTCGCGCCCTGTTCGACGCCCGAGTCGATCAGGCCCAGGATGCGGTCCTTCGATGCCTTGGTGATGACCGGGCCGAAATCGATATCGTTTCCAGCGGTATAGGGGCCGACCTTCAACTTCTCGATCCGCGGCACGAGGCGCTCGATCAGCGCGTCGGCCGTCTTTTCGCCGACCGGCACGGCAACCGAGATCGCCATGCACCGCTCGCCCGCCGCGCCATAGCCCGCGCCCACCAGCGCGTCGGCGGCCTTGTCGAGATCGGCGTCCGGCATGATGATCATGTGGTTCTTCGCCCCGCCGAAGCACTGGGCGCGCTTGCCGTTGGCCGCGGCGCGGCCGTAGATGTACTGCGCGATGGGTGTGGAGCCGACGAAGCCCACGCCCTGGATGACGGGATGATCCAGGATGCCGTCCACCACTTCCTTGTCGCCGTTGACGACCTGAAGGACGCCATCCGGCAGGCCGGCCTGTTGCAGGAGTTCGGCCAGGAACAGCGAGGTCGAGGGCACCCGTTCCGAAGGCTTCAGGATCATCGCGTTGCCCGAGGACAGCGCCGGGCCGATCTTCCACAGCGGGATCATCGCAGGGAAGTTGAACGGCGTGATTCCGGCAACGACGCCAAGGGGTTGGCGGATGGCGTAAAGGTCGATGCCGGGGCCGGCACTGTCCATCGCCTCGCCCTTCAGCATGGCGGGCGCGCCCATGCAGACCTCGATCACCTCGAGGCCGCGCTGCACGTCGCCCTTGGCGTCCGGGATGGTCTTGCCGTGCTCGCGGGCCACCATCTCGGCCAGCTTGTCCATGTTCGCGTTTATGAGCGCCCCGAAGGCCATCATCACCCGCGCGCGGCGCTGCGGGTTGGTGGCGGCCCAGCCGACCTGGGCCTTGGCGGCCTCCTGGATGGCGTGGTCGAGTTCGGCCAGCGTGGCCAGCGCAACACGCGCCTGCACTTCGCCGGTGGCGGGGTTCATGACATCGGCGAAGCGGCCCGAGGTGCCGGCGACGCGCTTTCCGTTGATCCAGTGACCGATCTCTTGCATGGAATCCTCCCTTTGCCTGCCGCGCCTTTTACCCTTGCACAAACGCCAGACAAAGCGGCAATCTCCCAAAAGGGTTTTGCAAAATCGCACGCCCCCTCGTCGCATTTCATGCGCTCGTCGGGGGCGTACGACGAGAAGCGAAAGCGCACGAGGAGTTTTCCGTGGACTGGGACGATCTGCGCGTGTTCCTTTCCGTGGCGCGGACGGAAAGCCTGTCGGCGGCGGGCAAGCGGCTGAAGATCGACCCAGCCACCGTTGGGCGCCGCATCGCCCGGCTGGAAGAGGCGACAAAGACGCGGCTTTTCACCAAATCCCCGCAGGGCTATGCGCTGACCGAAGAGGGGGCGCGGCTGATCCCCCATGCCGAGGCGGCCGAACGCGCCGCGCTCGGCGCCGAGGAGAGCCTGTCCGGCCCCGGCGGTCTTACCGGCCTCATCCGCCTCGGCGCGCCGGACGGCTGCGCGAACTACCTCTTGCCGCAGGTGCTGGCTCGGATCTGCGACGCCAATCCGGGGCTCGAAGTACAGATCGTCGCCCTGCCGCGGGTGTTCAACCTGTCCAAGCGCGAAGCGGACATGGCGATTGCCGTGAGCCGCCCCGAGGCCGGGCGGCTGACGGTGCAGAAGCTGACCGACTACCGCCTTCACCTGGCTGCCAGCCGCGACTACCTGGCCGCCGCCCCGCCGATCTGCGCGCCCGCCGACCTGAAAGGTCACCGCATCGTCGGCTACATCCCCGACATGATCTTCGACAAGGAACTGGATTACCTGGCCGAGATCGGGATCGGGCCGGCGGTGCTGACGTCCAACTCGGTTTCGGTGCAGCTGAACTGGCTGCGGGCCGGGGCAGGGGTGGGGGTGGTGCACGACTTCGCGCTGCCCGCAGCGCCGAATCTGACGCGGATCCTGACCGACCGGATCAGCCTCACCCGCGCCTTCTGGCTGATCCGGCACGAGAGCGACGCGCGGCTCGACCGGCTGAACCGTTTCGCCGACCAGCTGACCCGCGAGGCGCGGTCCGAGATGGCGCGGCTGGAGGCGGCGCTAAGGGGGGATGAAAGCTGCGCTTGACAGAATCCCCTGTCCGGTCCGACGCTTGACCTCCGGTCAGAGGGAGGGGCCGTCCCATGCTCGTTCAGCAAATCCTCGCATCCAAGGGTGACTTCAAGGTGGTTACGGTGGCGCCGGGAAGCACGGTCCAGGAAGTTGCAGGGATCCTGTCGTCCCGCCGCATCGGTGCGGTGATCGTTTCGGCCGATGGCAAGAAGGCACGCGGCATCGTCTCGGAACGCGACATCGTGCGCGAGCTTGGCAAGCGCGGCGCGGCCTGCCTGACCGATCCGGTGGAATCGCTGATGACGGCGAAGATCGTCTCGTGCAGCCGCACTGAAGGCACCGACAGCGTGCTGGGCCGGATGACCGACGGCCGTTTCCGTCACATGCCGGTGGTCGAGGGCGACGAGATGGTCGGGCTGATTTCCATCGGCGACGTGGTCAAGGCCCGGCTGATGGAGCTTGCGGCGGAAAAGGATGCGCTGGAAGGCATGATCAAGGGCTTCTGACGTCGGGAAATCGCTTGCACCGGCGCGCGCAATATTGTTGCGTGCGCAGGTCTTGGGGCGGCGAGGAGAGCCATGCGCATCGGTCTGTATCCGGGAACCTTCGATCCGATCACGCTCGGCCATATCGACATCATCCAGCGGGCGATGGCGCTGGTGGACCGGCTGGTGATCGGGGTGGCGATCAACCGCGACAAGGGGCCGATGTTCTCCCTGGAAGAGCGGGTGTCCATGGTGGAGGCCGAGTGCAGCGCGATCCAGGCCCGCACGGGCGGCGAGATCGTTGTCCACCCCTTCGAGAATCTGCTGATCGACTGCGCCCGCGACGTGGGGGCCGGGATCATCATCCGCGGCCTCAGGGCGGTGGCGGATTTCGAATACGAGTTCCAGATGGTCGGGATGAACCGCGCTCTGGATGCCAGCATCGAGACGGTGTTCATGATGGCGGATGCCCGCCGGCAAGCGATTGCCTCGAAGCTGGTCAAGGAGATCGCGCGCCTGGGCGGTGATGTCTCGAAATTCGTCACGCCCGCGGTTCAGCTTTCCTTGGAAGCCAAGCGGAGGGGCTGACGGCGTGCCGCGGGGCCCTGAACTCTCGGAACCGCAGGGAATGTCGTGACAGGAACGCAGCGCAAGGACGCCGGGGGACGAGCTTGAGGCTTACTGAAAGGATCAGTCACTGGGATCCTAACGCTCTGCCGGCCTGGCTCCGCTGGGGTGGCGCCACGCTGGCCTTTCTACTGGCCTTCGCCCTCCGCTACGAGCTGGAAGGCGCGCTGCCGCCCGGGTTTCCCTATCTGACCTTCCTTCCGGCCATCATCCTTGGTGCCTACTTCCTGGGCACGGCGCCAGGGGGCGCGATTGCCGTGGCGAGCCTCCTGGCCGCCTGGTATTTCTTTATCGCCCCCCTCAACAGTCTTGCGCTGGACGGAGCCAGCGTGCTGGCGCTTTCGTTCTTTGTCGTCATCGCCGGAACCATCATCCTGCTGATCCATGGGGTCCAGAAGGCGATGCGTGCGCTGGAGGTCGAACGACAGGCCAATGCGACCCTTGCCGAACAGCGTCGGCTGATGTTCCACGAGTTGCAGCACCGGGTATCGAACAATCTTGCCACGGTGTCGGGGCTGATGAAGTTGCAACGCCGGGCGGTGAGCGACGAGGCCGCCGGCCTTGCGCTGGAGGATTCGGTTCGCCGCATCGACCTCGTCGCCCGGATCATGCGCAACCTGCACGACCCCTCGGGCCAGACCGTGGACATGGCACGGTTCCTGGCCGACACCGGGCGCGACATCCTGGAAAGCGCGGGCGCGGCGGATCGCGTCTCGCTGGAGGTGCGGGCCGATCCGCTTCTGGTCGGGCCGGATGTCTCGGTGCCGCTGGGGCTGATCGCGACCGAACTGGTCGCGAACACGCTGGAACACGGCTTTCCGGGGGACAGCGCCGGCAGGATCGGCGTGACGCTGGGGGCAAGGCCGGACGAGGGCAAGGCGCTGTTGCAGATCCGGGACAACGGGCAGGGCCTGCCCGACGGTTTCGACATCGAGAAGGCGCACAGCCTGGGCCTGTCGATCGCGCGGCAGTTCGCCAAACAGTTGGGCGGCACCCTGGTGATGGAGCGCCGCCCGGAGGGCGGGACCGAGGCCCGCCTGGAATTCGACTACTGACCGTTTCGGTCAGGCCGCCTTGCCATAGACGGCTTCGCGCGCGATCTTGTCGGCGTCGCCGGGGAGCAGGCCCAGGTCAAGCGCGATGTCGGCGGGCAGGTTCGCGATCTCGTCGCGGGTCTTGCGGTACAGCGCGTAATTGGCGGCTGCGGTCTTCAGCATTTCATATACGGAAATCATCTTCATCGTCCTTCTATATCTGCGAGAGGTCTGCTTTTCCTTCTCGCAAGACGCAAGATAAGCGGCCCGTTAGCGCAAACAACGGACAATGCTGCGGTGCGGCTATGCGCAGAATGCATGGCTTGCGCGGCAAAAAAGGGCGCCATCCGGCGCCCTTTTTCCTGTTCTGTCAATGGGTTCAGATCAGCTTGCCCATCGCCACGGCCGTGTCAGCCATGCGGTTGGAGAAGCCCCATTCGTTGTCATACCACGACAGGATCGACACGAAGGTCCCGTCCATCACCTTGGTCTGGTCCATGTGGAACACGCTGGAATGCGGGTCGTGGTTGAAGTCCGAGGACACCAGCTTTTCGTTGGTGTAGCCGAGGATCCCCTTCAGCGGGCCGTCGGCGGCGGCCTTGATCGCGGCGTTCACCTCTTCGACCGTGGTCGCGCGCCTTGCGATGAACTTCAGGTCCACGACGGACACGTTCGGCGTCGGCACGCGCATGGCGAATCCGTCGAGCTTGCCCTTCAGCTCCGGCAGCACCAGCCCCACAGCCTTCGCCGCCCCCGTCGAAGTCGGGATCATCGACAGCGCCGCCGCGCGGGCGCGGTAGAGGTCCTTGTGCATCGTGTCCAGCGTCGGCTGGTCGCCGGTGTAGCTGTGGATCGTGGTCATCATTCCCTTCTCGATCCCGATGGCGTTGTTCAGGACATAGGCCACGGGCGACAGGCAGTTCGTGGTGCAGGAGGCGTTCGAGACGACGATGTCGTCCTTGGTCAGCGTGTGGTGGTTCACGCCATAGACGATGGTCTTGTCCGCCCCGTCGCCTGGGGCCGAGATCAGCACGCGCTTCGACCCGTTTTCCAGGTGCGCCTGGCACTTTTCCTTGGACGTGAAGATGCCGGTACATTCCATCACGATGTCCACGTCGCCCCAGGGCAGGTCGGCGGGGTTCTTCAGCGCCGTCACCCGCATCGGCCCGCGGCCCACGTCGATCGTGTCGGCACCCGTGGTCACCGTCGCCGGGAACTTGCCGTGCACCGAATCGTAGCGCAGGAGATGCGCGTTGGTCTCGACCGGACCCAGGTCGTTGATCGCGATGACTTCGATGTCGGTCCGTCCCGACTCGATTATGGAACGCAACACGTTGCGACCGATGCGTCCGAACCCGTTGATGGCAACCTTGACGGCCATGACTCTTCCTCCGAAGCTGGGGCGTTCCCGATAGCGCTAACAAAGCGATATCAGCGAGAATTGCAACCGGAGTTTGACGGTCTCAGTTCCAGAATTCCACCCATTCCATCAGGTCGAGGAACTTCCTTGCCAGAAACAGCAGCGCTGCGCCGCCGTTCAGGGCGAAGTCGGCGATGATCCCCGCCACGATGACAAGCCCGAGCCAGAGCGCGATGGTATTGGTCAAGACGGTCCCCTGCCGGGGCCACGTGCCCCGCTACTGCGCAAGCCGCCCCATCACGCCGGCCACGTCGGCCATCCGGCAGGAGAAGCCCCATTCGTTGTCATACCATGCCAGCACGCGAACGGAACGCCCGGCGACCTTGGTCTGCTCCGGCGCAAAGATCGAGGACTGCGGCGTGTGGTTGAAGTCGATCGACACCTTGGGTTCGGGATCATAGGCCATGACCATGCCCATGTAGCCTGCGCAGGCCTCCCTTACGATTTCGTTGACTTCGGCCACAGTGACCGACTTTGCCGCGATGAAGGTCAGGTCCACCGCACTGACGTTCGGCGTCGGCACCCGGATCGCGCTGCCCTCCAGCTTGCCCGCCAGTTCCGGCAGCACCTCGCCGATGGCCTTGCCGGCCCCGGTCGAGGTCGGGATCATCGCCATCGCCGCCGACCGCGCGCGGTAGAGGTCCTTGTGCCGCCGGTCCAGCGTCGGCTGGTCGCCCGTGTAGCTGTGGATCGTGGTCATGATCCCGCTCTCGATCCCGATGGCGTCGTTCAGCACCTTGGCCAGCGGAGCCAGGCAGTTCGTGGTGCAGGAAGCGTTCGAGACGACCAGATGTTCGGGCAGGAGGCTCCGGTGGTTCACGCCATAGACCACCGTAAGGTCAGCCCGCTTGGCCGGTGCAGAGACCAGGACCCGCTTCGCCCCGCGCCCCAGATGCACCGCCGCCTTGTCGCGGTCGTTGAACTTGCCGGTGCATTCCAGCACCACGTCCACGCCCTGCCAGTCCAGCTCTGAAGGGTCATAGCTCGACATCATGCGGATCGGCCCACGACCGAGGTCAAGGCCGTCCTCCGTCACCTTCACCACGCCGGGAAAGCGGCCATGCACGCTGTCGTAGCGCAGAAGATGCGCGTTCGTCTCCACCGGCCCGGTGGCGTTGATCGCCACCACCTGCACGTCGTTGCGGTTCGATTCCGCGATATGGGCCAGCGTGCAGCGCCCGATGCGGCCGAAGCCGTTGATGCCGACAGTCACGGTCATGCGAAAATTCCCCTCTGGATGCGCTGGTCCTGCCCTAGCCGGTCCAGCATCACATGCAAGGCGGAAAACGACATAGTTTCATGATGTTAGCGCAATCTTCGCCTGTTTGCGCTAACCCCCCGCTCCGCTTTGCCGAATCCCGCGTTTGCCGCTACATCATCGGTTGAGCGCAATCCGGGGCAGGGCATGAGCGGACTTCTCGCACTTCTTGACGACGTGGCGGCCATCGCCAAGGTGGCGGCGGCCTCGGTGGACGACATCGCCGCCGCGGCCGCCAAGGCGGGGACCAAGGCCGCGGGCGTGGTGATCGACGATGCCGCGGTGACGCCGAAATACGTCCACGGCTTTTCCGCCGACCGGGAACTCCCGATCATCTGGCGCATTTCACTGGGAAGCCTCCGCAACAAGCTGGTCGTCCTCCTTCCGGGTCTCCTTGCGCTTGACCATTTCGCGCCCTGGGTCATCACGCCGCTTCTCATGCTGGGCGGCGCCTACCTGTGCTTTGAAGGCGCCGAGAAACTGCTCCACGCCTTCGCGCCCCATGCCGACCGCGAAGTTGAGAAGGATTTCGACACCAGGGATCCGACCCATCTGGAAGAGGAAAAGGTCGCCGGCGCGATCAAGACCGATTTCATTCTGTCGGCCGAGATCATGACCATCGCGCTGGCCACCATCGAAAGCCCCAGCTTCTGGCTTCAGGCGGTGACGCTGGCGGTGGTCGGCACACTCATCACCGTCGCGGTCTATGGCGCGGTGGCGCTGATCGTGAAGATGGACGACGTGGGCCTGCACATGGCCGCCACGGGGCGGACGGGGGCGGGCAGGGCGCTCGGGCGCGGGTTGGTCAAGGGGATGCCCCGGCTCATGGCCTTCCTGTCCACCCTGGGCACCGCCGCGATGCTCTGGGTCGGGGGCAACATCGTCGTCCACGGGCTTGAGGTCACGCATCTCTGGCCCTGGCCCTACGAGACCATCCACCACATCGCCGAGGCCGCGGCCCATGCCGTGCCGGCCGCAGCGGGCGTCGTCGGCTGGCTGACCACGGCGGCGCTGGACGGGGTGTTCGGCCTGATCCTCGGCGTCCTGCTGATCCCGGTCGCGACGCGGGTGATCGGGCCGCTCTGGGCGGCGCTGACCGGGAAGAAGGCCGCGGCGCACTAGGGCTCGGCCGGTGCGGCCCCCAGCGCCAGCCGCCGCGCCAGCGCCGACACAAGATCGGTCCGCGTGACGATCCCGACAAGGCGCGCACCGTCGAGGACCGGCACCGCCTCGCTGCCGCCGTCGGACAGAAGCGGCAGCAGCGCGCCGACGGGCGTGTCCGCCGCGACCCGCGCCACGCCGGTTTCCATGATCGCGCCCGCCTTCGGAGGCCGCGCCCTGCCCCTGTCGACCAGCCGCGTCAGGCTGCGCAGCAGGCCGTGGTGCTGGCGGAAGGCATCGTCCTGCGCGCGGCGGATCAGGTCGATCTGGAAGATCACGCCGACCAGCCGGGGGCCCTCGGTCACCGGAAGCGAGGTGAAGCCATGCCGGCGGAACAGGTCGGCCACCTTTGAAAGGGGCGCCTCGGGCTCTACCGTCACCAGGTCGCGCGACATGATGTCCGCGGCGGTGAACCGTTCCAGGCGCCGCGCGGCGGCGGCCTGTTCCACCGCCCCGACAAGCCGGGCGAGGTCGGCGACGCCCAGGTTCGCCGATTGGCGGTAGTCCTCGAGGATCGCCTGCAATTCGGCGGGATCGACCCCGATCCGCGCCTGCGGGGCCGGGTCCGTGGTGCCATGCGCCCCGGCCTGCGCCGGTTGGCGGAAGGGATAGGCCCGACCCGTGGCGCGGTTCCACAGCACCCCGACGCCGACCAGCGCCACGGACCCGGCGAGGACCGTCGCCAGACTCGCACCCCAGCCGCCCGAGCCTCCCAGCGACAGGAGAAGCGCGACCGCGCCCCCCGGAGGGTGCAAGGCCCGCAGGACCAGCATGGCCGCGATGGCCGTGCCGACCGCCAGCGGCACCACCCAGTCCGCCGGGGGCAAGAGGGCAGTCAGCGTCAGCGCCACGACGGCCGACGCGCCATTGCCCACCACCACCGACCAGGGCTGCGCCAGGGGGCTGTTCGGCACCGCATAGACCAGAACCGCCGAGGCGCCGAAGGGCGCGATCAGCCAGCCGATCCCCGCGCCACGTAGGAGGAGGCCGGTCAGCAGCAACCCCAGCGCCGCCCCGCACCCGGCCCGCGCCAGGTCCAGCGCCCTCGGCCCGGCCATCGCCGGCATCACGCCCCGCCATCCCGCCATGTCGCCTCTCCCCCCGCTCACGGGGAACCCTGACCCGGGCCGGCGCAAATGAAAAGGCCGCCCGCGACGGGCGGCCCTTGCGCAGCGACCTGGTGCGGCTCATCCCGCCTGACGCATGCGCCGATGGTTCTGCCTGCGGCGCAACCGCGGCATCAGGAACAGCACGATTCCGGTCAGCCCGAAGACCACCATCGCCGCGGCGGTGATATCGGCCAGCCAGGTGCCGAGGGTCGCGGTCAGCCAGCCCCGCACATGCAGCCGCTTGAAGATGCCTTCCCAGTAGATCTTGGCTTCCAGCACCGTCCCGTCCGGGGCGTATGTCGTTCGCGCGAAGTCTGTCTTGACCCAGTAATGCCCGGTCGCCAGCGCGACGATCACCCGGGTCTCGCCCGCGTCGAACGTCGCCACCTCGCGCCCGTGATAGGTCTTGTCCTCGTTGAGCCTGATGTCGGCGCCCGGAAGGACCGCCTCTGCCACGGCCTGCGCCTCGCCGACAGTCAGCGCCCGCGCGCTGGGCCAGTTGTTGAACTGGGCCTCGTCGTAGCCCTCGCCCTCCAGCCAGCCCATGACCAGCCTTTCGTGGTTCAGGAACAGGCCGGTAAGGCCGATGACGATGACCCAGGGCAACACGATCACCCCAAGCCAACCATGAACGGTTTTCAGCAATCGCATCCGGCGACCCTCCCTGTGGGTCGGACCCTAGCCAGCAGGACCCCCAAGGTCAGCCAAAAAACAGCGGCGGCCCTAAGCCGCCGCTTAATCGCCGATCCTAAACCAAAGGCTCAGAGCAGCGCCTTGACCCTGGCCACGGTTGCCTCGGCGGTGATGCCGAACTCGGCATAAAGCCGCTCCATCGGTGCCGAGGCGCCGAACGAGGACATGCCGACGAAGCCGGCCTTCGCCTCGCGGCCCCGCTCGCCCAGAAGCCAGCGGTCCCAGCCTTGCCGGACGCCCGCCTCGATGGCGACGCGCACCGGGCCGGGGGGCAGGATCTTGCGGCGCCAGGCCTCGTCCTGTTCGGCGAAAAGCTCCATCGAGGGCATCGAGACGACGCGGGTGCCGATCCCTTCGGCCTCAAGCGCGGCGCGCGCCTTCAGCGCGATTTCCACCTCGGACCCCGTGGCCATCAGGATTGCCTGGCGCTTGCCCGTGGCCTCGGCCAGCACATAGGCGCCTTTCGAAACCATGTTGGCGTTGGTGTGGGTCTTGCGCACGGCGGGCAGGTTCTGGCGGCTCAGCGCCAGCACCGTGGGCCGGGTCTTCTCGGTCAGCGCGATCTCCCAGGCCTCGGCCACCTCGACCAGGTCGGCGGGGCGGATGACCAGCGTGTTGGGCGTGGCGCGGCTGATCGCCAGATGCTCGACCGGCTGATGGGTCGGGCCGTCCTCGCCCAGACCGATCGAGTCATGCGTCATGACATAGACCACCGGCACCCCCATCAGCGCCGACAGCCGCATCGAGGGGCGGGCATAGTCGGTGAAGCACATGAACGTGCCGCCATAGGGGCGCACACCACCATGCAGCGCAAGGCCGTTCATCGCTGCCGCCATGCCGTGTTCGCGGATGCCGTAGTAGACGTAACGCCCCTTGCGGTCCTCGGGTGTGAAGACGCCCAGGTCCGGCGTCTTGGTGTTGTTCGATCCCGTCAGGTCGGCCGAGCCGCCGATGGTTTCGGTCACGACCGGGTTCACCGCCGCCAGCACCTTTTCCGAGGCTGCGCGGGTGGCCAGCTTCGGCGCATCGGCCACCGCCTGCTTCTTCACGCCGCGAATGACCGAGGCCAGCTTGGCCGGCGCCTCCAGCGCGAAGATGCGGGCGAACTCGGCCTGTTTCGCGGGCGACAGGGCCGCCAGCCGCGCCTCCCACTCGGCGCGCGCCTTGGCGCCACGGGCGCCAAGCGACTCCCACCATTTCTTCACGTCGGCTGGAACCTCGAACGGCCCGCCCGGCCAGCCATAGACATCCTTCGCCGCCTGTAGCTGCGCCTTGTCGGTCAGCGCGCCATGGCCCTTGGAGGTGTCCTGCGCCGCGTGGCCAAGGGCGATATGCGTCTTGCAGGCGACCATCGCCGGGCGGGGGCTGGCCTTGGCCGCCGTCAGCGCCCGGTCGATGTCGGTCGGGTCATGCCCGTCGCACTCGAACACGTCCCAACCGCTCGCCGCAAAGCGCGCCTTCTGGTCGGTGATGTCGGCGATCGAGACCTTGCCGTCGATGGTGATGCCGTTGTTGTCCCAAAGGACGATCAGCCGCGACAACTGCTGCTTGCCCGCCAGACCGATGGCTTCCTGGCTGACCCCCTCCATCAGGCAGCCGTCACCGGCGATGACCCAGGTGTGGTGGTCCTGGATCTTCGCCCCCCAGCGCGCTCGCAGGTTTTCTTCGGCCATGGCAAAGCCCACGGCGTTGGAAATCCCCTGGCCCAGCGGACCCGTCGTCGTCTCGACGCCTGCGACATGGCCATATTCCGGGTGGCCCGCCGTGATCGCGCCCCACTGGCGGAACGCCTTGATCTGGTCCAGCGTCATGTCCTCGTAGCCGGTGAGGTAGAGCAGCGCGTAGATCAGCATCGACCCATGCCCTGCCGACAGGATGAACCGGTCGCGGTCCGGCCAGCGAGGGGCCTTGGGGTCGAACTTCAGATGCTTCTCGAACAGGACCGTCGCCACGTCGGCCATGCCCATCGGCATCCCCGAATGGCCCGAGTTCGCCGCCGCAACCGCATCCAGCGCCAGCGCGCGGATCGCTGTGGCGCGCATCCAGTGGTCGGGGTTCTTCTGGCGGAGGGTCTGGATGTCCACGGGGCTTTTCCTTCGACAAGGGCAGGGGGTCGCGCAAGCGTCCTACCCAGCGCGACCGGCAAGATCAAGCTTGCTGCCCAAGGCCTTGGGAAGAAAGGCCGGTCGCCTTTCCCGGGTTTCGCGCTAAGATCGGCGGAAGTATCGGTCGGGCGATTCGGGACAGGGTCGTCTAGGGGTGCGGGCGCAGGTTTGCGCCCGGGTGCAGGGGGTAGGGATGCAGGAAATCACCGAACTGGAAAAGCGGATCGCCGCGGCACTGGAACGGATCGGCAAGGGTCTGGACCGTCTGCCGTCACTGTCACGCGCCGCGCCGTCCGGCCCCGCCGCGGCGGCGGGCGCGACCGAGGCACAGCTGCGCGCCCAGCTCGATGAGGAGAAGGCGCTGAACGCCCAGTTGCAGGCCCGCCTGCGTGCGGCCTCGGCGCGCGAGGCGAAGGGTGACCTTCAGGACAAGATCGACCGTCTGACGCAGGAACTGGACGTGCAGGGTCTGGAATTGCAGCGCATGCGCCGGGTCAATGCGTCGCTGCGCGAACAGCTCGAGGCGCTGCGCACCGCACAGGCCTCTGGCGTGGCCGACCCCGGCCAGATCAACAAGGCGATGCTGGCCGAGCTGGAGGCGCTCCGCGCCCTGCGCTTGACCGAGATCGCCGAAATGGACGAAATCCTTGCCGCGCTCGAACCCCATCTGACGGAGGCCAGCCATGCCTGATCTGGAAGTCATCATCGGCGGGCGCTCGTTCCAGGTCGCCTGCCAGCCGGGGGAGGAGCATTTCCTGCGCGCGGCCGCGGGCATGCTGGACGCCGAGGCGCAACCGATCGTCTCTCAGCTGGGCCGCCTGCCCGAGGCGAAGATGCTGCTGATGGCAGGCCTGATGCTGGCCGACAAGACCGCCGCGGTCGAGGACGAATTGCGCAGCCTGCGCGCCCGGGTGGCCGAACTGGAGGCGCGTCCGGTTGCTACGCGCGATGTGGCGGTGGTGCCGAAACAGGTCTCGGATACCCTCGCCGAGATTGCCGCCCGGGCCGAGGCCATGGCGGCGCGGATCGAGGAACAGGTGCGCGGATGAGGGCGCTCTGGCTGCTTGCGGTCCTGCCTTCGGTCGCCGTCGCGCAGGACTTTTCTACCCTGACCTATGGCTGCGACCGGGGTGTCCAGGTTCCGGCGACCTATGTGAACGGCCCGGATCAAAACCTTGCGGTGATCCATGTCGATGGCCGCCAGATCACGCTGGTTGGCGAGCCGGCCGCGTCAGGTGCGCGCTACGGCTGGCCCTCGGACGGCTCCGGCTATGTCTGGTGGACGAAGGGTGACGAGGCCACCCTGTACTGGAAGACACCCGAGGGCGAGACGCCGCTTCTGACCTGCAACGCAGGGTAGGGCGGTTCGCCCACTGGTGCCCCCGCCAGCCTCGGCGTCAGGCGTTGGCTTCGCGGATCTTGTCGGCGGCCGCCTTGTCGAAGGCCACGCCCTTGGCTTCCAAGAGCTGGTCCAGCTCGCCCGAGAGGGTCATCTCGGTGACGATGTCGCAGCCGCCGACGAATTCGCCCTTGACGTAAAGCTGCGGGATCGTCGGCCAGTCGCTGAAATCCTTGATCCCCTGCCGGATCTCCGGGTCGGCCAGCACGTTCACGTCCTGGTATTCCACGCCCATGAAGTTCAAGACCCCCGCCACGCGGGACGAGAACCCGCATTGCGGCATCATCTTGGTGCCCTTCATGAACAGCACCACATCGTTTTTCTCGATCGTCTCGCGGATCATCGCCTCGGCGCTCATCGCCTGATCTCCTGTTCGTCATCCCCATCGGCCTCATGACCGCCCGACCGGCTTTGCGCCAGATAGGCGGCCATGCGCCGCTCGCTTTCCAAAGTCGCCGCCCGGCGCCTTTCGGAGGCCTCGTCCACCGGAGGCGGTGTGCCGTTCCTGCGCTGCCGGCGCGCCCGCAGCATGGTGACGATCCCCACGAGCGGCAGGATCGCCGTGACCAGCCCGCCGACGCCCGACCCGCCCAGACCCGCACCCAGCGCCATCAGTCCGGCGCCTTCGTCGTCAGGGCCAGCGCGTGAAGCGCGCCGTTCGGCCCATCCATCTTGCCCTTCAGCGCCGCATAGACCGCGCGCTGCTGCTGGACCCGGTTCATGCCCCGGAACGACTCGTCGATGACTTCCGCCGCGAAATGCGCGCCGTCGTCACCCTGCACGCTGATCTTCGCGTTGGGAAAGCTTTCCCGGATCAGGGCTTCGATGTCGCGGGCTTCGATGGGCATCGGGCGTCTCCTTTGCCTTGGAACCTAGGCCTGCGGCGCGGGCGGTTCAAGGGCCTGCCATTCCGACCGCAGCATCCCCATCAGGATCAGATCCACCGCCCGACCCAGGGCAGGGCGGAACCAGTGCGCGCGGAGCCGTCCCTCCTCGCGGAAGCCCGCGCGGGCATAGACCCTGACGGCGCGCGGGTTCTCGGCGCTGGCATCCAGCCACAGCCGCTCCGCGCCGAGGTCGCGGAAGGCATGGTCCACCAGCGCGCGGAAGAAGGCGTCGCCGTGCCCGCCGCCCGCGCGGTCGAGCGCGATGCGGAACAGTTCGACCACCGGCTGACCGACGCTGCGGAAAATCGCAAAGCCGCGCGCCGCACCCTCCCAGATCAGCACCCGGACCGCGGGATCGGCGATCCAGGCCCGAAGCTGAGCCTCGTCCGCGTCGCCGATGAAGGGCGCGTAGTCGGGCCGCGTGGTCAGGCTGCGGATGAAGGCGATGTCAGCCTCACCGGCCGGTCGCAGCATCACAGACCCAGCGCCGCGGCAAAGGCCGTCCGGTAAAGCCGCGAAAGGTCTGCCAGCGGCGCGCTGTCGCCGCCGAAATCGACCAGCGGCCCGCCGAAGCGCCCGACGACCGCGACCGGCACGCCCGCCGCCTTGCCTGCCGCGACCAGCGCCTCGGCATCCTCGGTCGGGGCCGCGACCAGATAGCGCGCCTGATCCTCGCCGAAGAGGGCAGGGGTGTCCCGCGCCTCAAGTGTCACGCCCAGGCCAGCGCCTTCGG
Organism: Tabrizicola flagellatus; assembly: GCF_046295235.1. Classification (GTDB taxonomy): domain Bacteria; phylum Pseudomonadota; class Alphaproteobacteria; order Rhodobacterales; family Rhodobacteraceae; genus Tabrizicola; species Tabrizicola flagellata_A. The sequence continues at coordinate 25,805 of NZ_JBKBLV010000003.1, read as the reverse complement.
CCATCTCGAAGGCGGCCAGCGCGAGGCCGCCGTCGCCCAGGTCGGTGCAGGCACGGATCAGGCGGCGGTGCGCGCGGATGAACTCGCCATGGCGCCGCTCGGCTTCCAGATCGACGGGGGGCGCATCGCCCGCCTCGATCCCGAAGGCCTCGGCCAGAAGCGCCGACTGGCCCATGTGCCCCTTGGTCTCGCCCACCAGGACCGCCAGATCGCCCTCTTCCGGGCGGCCCGCGATCAGCTCGTCCATGGATTGCAACAGCCCCACCGCGCCGATGGTCGGCGTGGGCAGGATCGGCTGGCCGTCGGTCTCGTTGTAGAGCGACACGTTGCCCGACACGATCGGCATGTCGAGCGCCCGGCAGGCCTCGCCGATGCCCTGCAGGGCGCCGACGAACTGGCCCATGATCTCGGGCTTTTCCGGGTTGCCGAAGTTGAGGTTGTCGGTGGTGGCAAGCGGCCGCGCGCCCACGGCGGTCAGGTTGCGGTAGGCCTCGGCCACCGCCTGCCGGCCGCCCTGGACCGGGTTCGCCTTCACATAGCGCGGCGTCACGTCGCTGGTGAAGGCCAGCGCCTTCTGCGTCCCGTGCACCCGCACCACGCCCGCCGGCAGGCCCGGCGTGACCAGCGTGTCGGCGCCGACCTGGCTGTCATACTGTTCGAAGACCCAGGCCTTGTGGGCATAGGTCGGGCTGCCGATCAGCGCCTTCAGACCCGCGATGGCCCCGATCTGCGGCACCTCGCCCAGCGGTGCGGCGGCAGGGGTCGGCACATGAGGACGGTCGTATTCCGGCGCGCTGGAGGACAGCTTCGACAGCGGGATGTCCGCCTTCACCTCGTTGCCGTGCAGGATCAGGAAGCGGTCCTCGGGGATCGTCTCGCCGACGATGGCGAAGTCCAGATCCCACTTCTCGAAGATCGCCCGCGCCTCGGCCTCCTTCTCGGGCCTCAGCACCATGAGCATCCGCTCCTGGCTTTCAGACAGCATCATCTCGTAGGCGGTCATCCCCGTCTCGCGCTGCGGCACGTCGTCGAGTTGCAGCTTGATGCCAAGCCCGCCCTTGTCGCCCATCTCGACCGCCGAGCAGGTGAGCCCTGCAGCCCCCATGTCCTGGATCGAGATCACCGCACCGGAGGCCATCAGTTCCAGACAGGCTTCAAGAAGCCGCTTCTCGGTGAAGGGGTCGCCGACCTGCACGGTAGGGCGCTTTTCCTCGATCGTGTCGTCGAACTCGGCGCTGGCCATCGTGGCCCCGCCCACCCCGTCGCGGCCCGTCTTGGCGCCCAGATAGACGACCGGCATGCCGACGCCCGAGGCGGCCGAGTAGAAGATCCGGTCCGCATCCGCGAGGCCCGCGGCAAAGGCATTCACCAGGCAATTGCCGTTGTAGGCGCGATGGAAGCGCACCTCGCCGCCCACGGTGGGAACGCCGAAGGCATTGCCATAGCTGCCGATCCCCTCGACCACGCCCTTGACCAGATGCGCGGTCTTGGGGTGGCTCGGCAGGCCGAAGGACAGCGCGTTCATCGCCGCGATGGGCCGCGCCCCCATGGTGAAGACATCGCGCAGGATGCCGCCCACGCCCGTCGCCGCGCCCTGGTGCGGCTCGATGTAGGAGGGGTGGTTGTGGCTTTCCATCTTGAAGATCACCGCCTGTCCGTCGCCGATATCGACGACTCCTGCGTTCTCGCCAGGTCCGCAGATCACCTGCGGGCCCGTGGTCGGCAGCTTCTTCAGATGGATCTTCGAGGACTTGTAGGAACAATGCTCGTTCCACATCGCCGAAAAGATGCCAAGTTCGGTGAAAGTCGGCTGCCGCCCCAGAATGTCCAGCAGACGTTCCCATTCATCGGGCTTGATTCCGTGGGTGGAGATCAGTTCCGGCGTGATGGCGGGCTCTTGCATGGCATCCCCTTGGGCAGGCACTTTTGCGGCTTGGCCCGCCTCATAAGGTAAAGGAGTGGCAAGGGCAAACCACCCCCACCCTCTGTGCCGCAAAATTCTTCGTCGAAGAAATTTGTGCCCCGCCGCCGGCAATGTCGAAATTTCTTCCTGCCGCGCGTCCTTGGTCTAGGATTGCGCGGCAATCCCGCCGCGTGACCGACAGACTAAAGGATCGCCGATGAAATACCTTCTGACGCTTTACGCCGCGCCCGGGGCCGAGCCCGCCCCCGGCACGCCGGAATTCGACGCCATGATGGGCGAATACATGACGCTTGGGTCCGGGATCCCCGGCATCGCCACCTTTCTGTCCGGCGAAGGGCTGCAACCCGTCGAGACCGCCACCACGCTGCGCAAGCGCGCCGGAAAGGTCGAGACGATGGACGGCCCCTTTGCCGAGACCCGCGAACACCTCGGCGGCTTCTACCTGATCGAGGCCCCTGATCTTGACGCCGCGCTGCGCTTTGCCGAGCTGATTCCGGCCGCCCGCTACGGCTCGGTCGAGGTGCGCCCGGTGATGAACTACTGATGTCGCCACAGGCCCTCCTGGCAAGGGTCCTGCAACGGAACCGGGGGCGGCTTCTGGCCGCCCTCATCGCGCGCACCGGCGACTTTCAGCGCGCCGAGGATGCGCTGCAGGATGCCGCCGCTGCGGCGCTGGTGCATTGGGGCAGGGCGGGGCTTCCGGCCAGTCCGACGGGCTGGCTGCTGCGGGCCGCCCTGCGCAAGGCCATCGACGGCTACCGCCGCGATGCGACCCTTGCCCGCCACCGCGCCACCCTTGCCGTCCTGGCCGCCGAAGAAGCCGCGGACCCCGACCCCCAGACCATCCCCGACGACCGCCTGCGCCTGATCTTCACCTGCTGCCACCCCGCGCTGGAGGAAAAGACCCGCGTTGCCCTGACGTTGCGCAGCCTTTGCGGCCTGACCACCCCGCAGGTCGCGGCCGTCTTTCTGGACGCCGAACCGACGATGGGCCAGCGCCTGTCGCGCGCCAGGGCCAAGATCGCCGCCGCGCGTATCCCCTTTGCCATCCCGGGGCCAGAGGATCTGCCCGCCCGGCTGAACTCGGTCCTGACCGTCGTCTACCTCATCTTCACCGCGGGCTACGCCCAGGGTCCGCAAGCTGGCCTGGACCTCTGCGCAGAGGCGATCTTACTCGCGAGGCTTCTGCTAAATCTCGCGCCGGACCAGCCCGAAGTCGAAGGCTGCCTCGCGCTCCTTCTTCTGACGCAGGCGCGTGCCGGGGCGCGCGTGTCGCCGGAAGGTGTCACTCTGCCGCCCGCCGCGCAGGATCGCAGGCTCTGGGACCGCGCGATGCTTGAGGAAGGGACGGCGCTTCTTGACCGCGCCATCGCACGGCGGTCCCCCGGGCCGTTCCAGATCAAGGCCGCCATCGCCGCGCTGCACGCGGGCGACACTCCCGACTGGCCGCAGATCGCGGCCCTCTACGGGCGCCTTCTCGACCACGAGCCGACCGCCATCATCCGCCTGAACCACGCCGTCGCCATCGCCGAGGCCGGGCGCCCGGATGTGTCATTGCAGATCCTCGATGCGATTGCGGCAGAGCTGATCGACTACCAACCCTTCCACGCCGCCCGGGCCGAGGTCCTGTCCCGCACCGGCCAGACCGGCCTGGCGCGCGGGGCCTATGCCCAGGCCATTGCCCGGGCCGCTTCGCCCGCCGACCGCGCCTTCCTGCAGGCGCGGCTCGACGCCCTCGACGCGACGCGATAAAAAAAAGGCCGAGCTTGCGCCCGGCCAAGTCCAACAGGGAGGTACGAAGGGGCAAGAGCCAAGCTCATCGCCGCTTCGAGAGTTCAGATAGTGCCGCATGCTTGCGCAAACAAGTCCGGAATGCCCGACGTTTGGGCAAGGCCGCTATGCAGATGCTGCATGGCAGCAATCAGGCTGCGGCATCCTCGGACTGGCGGCGGCGGAAGGCCATGATCTCTTCGGTCACGAAGTCGCGGAAGGCGGCCACGCGCTTGGAATGGCGCAGTTCCTCGGGATAGGCCAGGAACACCGGCACCTCGGCGCTTTGCACGTCCGGCAGGACGCGGACAAGGTTCGGGAAATCCTCGGTCAGGTAATCGGGCAGGACCCCGATCCCCAGGTGGTTCAAGACCGCCTGCAACACCCCGAAATAGTTGTTCACCGTCAGGGTGGAGGGGATGTCATGCGTCATCAGGTCCGCCACCAGAAGCGCCCCTGCCGCCACCTGGGGTGTGCCGGCATGTTGCGAGATCAGACGGTGGCTGCTGAAATCGTCCATCGTCTCGGGCGTGCCATGTGCCGCCAGATATTCCGGAGTGGCGAACAGCTGCATGCGGATCTGCATCAGCCGCTTGCGGATCAGGTCGGCCTGGCTCGGCTCCTTCATGCGGATCGCCACATCCGCCTCGCGCATCGGCAGGTCAAGGACGCGCTCTTCCAGCATCAGGTCGATCTTCAGGGCCGGATACTTTTCGTAAAGCCGCGCCAGCCGGGGTGCCAGCCACAGCGTGCCGAAGCCGGTGGTCGTGGTGACGCGCAACTCGCCGAAGACCTCGTCCTCGCTGTCGCGGATCCGCGCCGCCGTCGCATCCAGACGCCGCACCATCTGCTGGGTCGCATCGAACAGAAGTTCCCCCTGTTCGGTCAGGATCAGCCCCCGGGCGTGGCGGTGGAAGAGCGTCACCGACAGGCTTTCCTCCAGCGCCCGGATCTGGCGGCTGACGGCGGATTGCGACAGGTGCAGCACCTCGCCGGCATGGGTCAGGCTGCCCTTTTCCGCGACCGCGTGAAAGATCCTCAGCTTGTCCCAGTCCATCCGAATTCTCCAAAATCCACTCGAACCCTAGCACGACCCGTCGCAGATAGGGAATCGCCCACGGATGTAAAGCCCGCTTGTCCCCATCTTGACGGCTTTGCTTTGGTCTTTCGCCCTGCCACGGTCCATCTTATGATTTCGGAAAGGGCAGGCGCGGCACGATCGCGCGCAAGGGAAAGCGGCAGGCATGGCAGTTGGCGTATTCGATTCGGGCCTTGGCGGGTTGACTGTTCTTGATGCCTTGACAAAGCGCCTACCCGAGGTGCCCTTTGTCTATTTCGGAGACAATGCCCATGCGCCCTATGGGGTGCGCACCGCCGATGACATCTTCAACCTGACCTGTGCCGCGACCGAACGCCTCTGGGCCGAGGGCTGCGACCTGGTGATCCTGGCCTGCAACACCGCCTCGGCCGCCGCGCTGAAACGGATGCAGGAAACCTGGGTGCCCCCGGACAAGCGCGTGCTCGGCGTCTTCGTGCCGCTGATCGAGGCGCTGACCGAACGGCAATGGGGCGACAACTCGCCCCCGCGCGAGGTCGCGGTGAAGCATGTGGCCCTCTTCGCCACCCCTGCCACGGTGGCAAGCCGCGCCTTCCAGCGCGAGCTTGCCTTCCGCGCCATCGGCGTCGATGTCGAGGCCCAGCCCTGCGGCGGTGTGGTGGACGCGATCGAGCAGGGCGACGAGATCCTGGCCGAGGCGCTGGTGCGCTCCCATGTCGAGGCGCTGAAGCGCCGGATGCCCGCACCCGAGGCGGCGATCCTGGGCTGCACGCATTATCCCCTGATGGAGAAGGCCTTCCAGGATGCGCTGGGGCCGGGGGTGAAGGTCTATTCCCAGGCCAATCTGGTGGCAGAAAGCCTCGCCGACTACCTGACCCGCCGCCCGCAGTTCCTCGGCACCGGCACCCGGTCCAGGTTCCTGACCACCGGCGATCCGGCCTATGTCTCGAACAAGGCCACCCAGTTCCTGCGCCGCAAGATCATCTTCGAGGCGGCCTGATGCTGCCGCTGGCCGCCTGGCGGGCGGAGCGGCTTGCCGCCCTGACCGCGCCGGACGGCTGGCTGAACCTGGTCGCCCGGATCGAGCTTGCCCCCGGCCGCCACCTGGTCGGGGCGGCGCAGGGGCTGCGGCTTCCCTCCGGCCCCGACCTCCTCGGCACGCTCTACCTGACCGAGGCGGGCGCCAGCTTTGCCCGGCCGGGACAGGCGCCGCAGCCCTTCCTGCCGGTCCCCGATGCCTTTCCGCAGCTGCGCGTGGATCCATTCCTGCTGGAAATCCATACGGTTGACGGCGTTCCGGCGCTGCGGGTGCGCGATCTGACGCTGGCGCCGCAGGTCGCGCTGCGCCACTACCCCGAGGATCCGGCCTGGACGATCCGGGCCGAGTGGCAAAGCCTGGCCCCGCAGGCTGCCGAGGTGGCGATGAAGGACGGCTCGACCGCCGCCGTGACCATCACGCACCGGGCGACCTTCCGGCACATGGGGCAGACCATCACCCTGATGCCGACGCACTGGAAGGTGGGCAAGCCGATGTTCGTCTTCCGGGACGCGACGGCGGGCGAGACCTACCCGGCCTGCCGCTTCCTCTTCGGCGAGGATCCATCCGGGACCGAGATCACCCTCGACTTCAACCGTGCCATATCGCCGCCCTGCGCCTTCACCGATTTCGCGATCTGCCCCCTGCCGCCGCCCGGCAACATCCTGCCGTTCCGCATCGAGGCCGGGGAACTCGCGCCGTGAGATCGTAGGGTGCGCGACAGCGCACCGTCCGGCGCGCCCATCCCTGGCAGCCTCCGTTGCCTCGCGCGGGAGTGGTAGGGGGGCGATCCGCCCACCGCCCTCACGCCCGCATTGCGCCGTAGGCAAAGCGGTAGGCCAGCGCCACGCCGCCCGCGCCGCCGACCACATTGCCCAGGCTGACCCACAGAAGGTTTCCCAGAATCCCGGCCGGCGCGGCCTCGGACCCCGCCCAGACGCCCGCCGGAAACAGGAACATGTTCGCCACCGAATGTTCCAGCCCCAGCGCCACGAAGGCGGTGACCGGCCAGAGGACCCCCAGGATCTTGTCCGTGGCCGTGCGCGCAGCGAAACTCAGCCAGACCGCGAGGCAGACCAGCGCATTGCACAGCGCGCCGCGAACAAAAGCTTCCAGCGGGGGCAGGGCGGCCTTCGCCGTCGCCGCCTTGGCCGCCGTGGCGCCCATCGGTCCGTCCAGAAGGCCCGTCAGCCCGAAGGCCAGCGCCAACCCTGCTGCGCCGACCAGGTTGCCGACATAGACGATGCCCCAGTTGCGCATGAGGGCTCCGGGGGTGATCCGGCGGTCCACCGCCGCCATCACCATCAGCGCGTTGCCGGTGAAGAGTTCCGCCCCGCCCACGACGACCAGGATCAGCCCCAGCGCGAAGACCGCGCCGCCCAGCACCCGGTGCGGCCCGAAGCCGGGGTCGGCGCCCGCCATGGCCACGCACCAGAAGGCCGCGCCAAAGCCGATGAAGGCCCCGGCCAGAAGCGCAAGCGTGGCCATCCGGTGCAGGGGCAGCGCGGCCTTGGCCACGCCTGCCGTCTCGATCAGCGCCGCGATCTCGGCCGGTCTGTAGGCGTCATGGCTGTCGCTGGGCATCCCAAACCTCTCTTTCGGGTGCCACAATAGCCGCTTGCGGCCCCCGGAAAAGCGAAAAGGCATGCCCCGCGGCATGCCTTTCCAAACCTTTGCAATTCCCTAACGTCCGCGGCCAAGCTGCTGACAATGCATCGAAACCGCAGATTTTCCACCGTGGACAGATCAGTCCTTCGCCCGCTCGACGTAAGAGTCGTCGTCGGTGTTGATGACGATCCGCGTGCCCGGCCCGATATGGGGGGGCACCATGACCCGAAGCCCGTTCGAGGTCATCGCGGGCTTGTAGCTGGACGAGGCGGTCTGCCCCTTGGTGACCGGCTCGGTCTCGACGATCTCGACGGTGATCTTCTGCGGCACCTCGATGGCGATCGGCACGCCCTCGAAGGTCTTGAGGTAGCAGCGCATGCCTTCCTGCAGGTAGGGCTTGTTGCCGCCCATCACGTCCTCGGTCACGACGACCTGTTCGTAGGTGTTCGGCTCCATGAAGTGGAAGCCCTCGCTGTCCTCGTACAGGTAGTCGTACTCGCGCTCGTCCACCGTGGCCTTTTCGACCATCTCGGTGGTCCGCCAGCGTTCCGAGACCTTCACCCCGTCCGAGATCCGGCGCATGTCCACGCTGGTCGTGGGGGTGCCCTTGCCGGGGTGGAAGTTCGAGGCGGTCAGGACGACATAGAGCTTGCCGTCCATCTCGACGACGTTGCCCTTGCGGAGCGAGGAGGCGATGACTTTCAAAGGTCGGGTCCTTGTTATATCGGGGGCGCGGTCCCTGAAGGACCCGCATCTGCCCGCGCCCCTAACCGATCCCAACCGGAATTTCCAGATGAATCCCGCATCCGCCTGGTGGAACCCCTCTCGCCACGCCGACCGCCGCCCGGTCCTGACGACCCGCAACCGGATCCAGGCCGCGATCCGGGGCTGGCTGGCGGCGGAAGGGTTCACCGAGGTGGACCCGGCCGCGCTGGCGATCTCCCCGGGGAACGAGGCGCACCTGCACGGCTTTTCCACGCAGGCCATCGGCAACGACGGGGTGGGGCGGAGGATGTACCTTCACACCTCGCCCGAGTTCGCGATGAAGAAGCTTCTCGCGGCGGGGGAGACCCGGATTCATGCCTTCTCCCACGTCTGGCGGAACCGCGAGCGGGGGGCGCTGCACAGCCCGGAGTTCACGATGCTGGAATGGTATCGGGTGGGCGAGGGCTACGAGGTCCTGATGGCTGACACGATGGCCTTCCTGCGGCTGGCCGCGCGCGAGGCGGGGGCGCCGGTGCTGCGGTTCCGGGACCGGGTCTGCGATCCGTTTCCGGACCCGGAGCGGCTGTCGGTGGCCGAGGCCTTCGCCACCCATGCCGGGGTGGATCTGATGGCCTCGATCCGGGCGGACGGGACCACGGATGCCGGAGCCCTCGGCCAGGAACTGGACCGGATCGGGCTGCGGCGAGCCTCGGACGATACCTGGTCGGACATGCTGAGCCGGGTCCTTTCGGAGAAGGTGGAGCCGAAGCTGGGGCAGGGGCGGGTGACTATCCTGGACCGGTATCCCTCGGCAGAGGCTGCCCTGGCAAGGAAGGTGCCGGGGGATGCACGGGTGGCGGAACGGTTCGAGGTCTATGCCTGCGGGGTGGAGCTGGCGAACGGGTTCGGCGAGCTGACCGACCCGGGCGAGCAGCGGCGGCGGTTCGAGGCCGAGATGGCCGAGAAGGCGCGGGTCTATGGGGAGAGCTATCCCCTGGACGAGGATTTCCTGGCGGCGCTGGAGGGGATGCCCGCAGCCGCCGGGATCGCGATGGGGTTCGACCGGGTGGTGATGCTGGCCACCGGCGCCCCTCGGATCGATGACGTGATGTGGACCCCGGTGCCGTGATCTGTCCACGGTGGACATTTTCCGATTTCAATTCTGAATCAGAAGGATGGCCGCGGACGTAAACCATCTGGAAAGGATGTTCGGCGGCGGCCCCCCACCCCCGGCCCCTCCCCACGAAGGGGGAGGGGAGGCGCTGGCTGCAAGGAGGGCGCGAAAGGGGTCGGCCTTGCCTCGTCTCCTCCGTTGCATGCCTCCGGCGGGAGTATTTCAGAAAAGGGCAAGCCACAGGCCGGAATTGTGCCGGTGACATTCGGCGGTCTTGCATTGAGGGCGCAAGGGGCGCAAAGAAGGCGCGTTTCTTCTGCGGGAGCCGCGCCATGACCCATCGCATCGCCATCCTCGGGGCCTCGGGCTATACGGGCGCGGAACTGGTGCGCCTGATCGCGACGCATCCCGCCATGCGCATCGTCGCGCTGTCGGCAGACCGCAAGGCGGGGATGAGCATGGCGGAGGTGTTTCCGTTCCTGCGGCATCTGGACCTGCCCCGGTTGCAGAAGATCGACGAGATCGACTTTTCCGGGGTCGATCTGTGCTTCTGCGCGCTACCGCATGCAACGACGCAGGAGGTGATCGCGAAACTGCCGAAGACCCTGCGGATCGTGGACCTGTCGGCGGACTTCCGGCTGCGCGATCCGGCGGAATACGAGAAGTGGTATGGCCAGCCGCATGCGGCGGTGGAGATCCAGAAGGAAGCGGTCTATGGCCTGACCGAGTTCTACCGCGACGAGATCAGGTCCGCGCGGCTGGTGGCGGGCACGGGCTGCAACGCGGCGACCGGGCAATTCGCGCTGCGGCCCCTGATCGCGGCGGGCTGCATCGACCTGGACGACATCCTGATCGACCTGAAGGCAGGCGTCTCGGGGGCGGGTCGCAGCCTGAAGGAGAACCTGCTTCACGCGGAATTGTCCGGCGGCACCCACACCTATTCGGCGGGCGGCAAGCACCGGCACCTGGGCGAGTTCGACCAGGAATTCTCGAAGGTCGCGGGGCGGCCCGTGCGGGTGCAGTTCACGCCGCACCTTCTGCCGATGAACCGGGGGATCCTGGCGACGGTCTATGTGAAGGGCGATGCGAAGACCGTGCATCAGGTACTTGAAAAGGCGTATGAAAACGAGCCTTTCCTTGAGGTCCTGCCCTTCGGGTCGCTGCCCTCGACCCGTGACATCGCGGGGTCGAACTTCTGCCATCTGGGGGTGATCGGCGACCGGATCCCGGGGCGCGCGGTGGTGGTCTCGGTCCTGGACAACCTGACCAAGGGGTCCTCGGGGCAGGCGATCCAGAACGCGAACCTGATGCTGGGGCTGCCCGAGACCGAAGGTCTGATGCTGGCGCCGGTCTTCCCCTGAGCCCCGTTTTTCCCGTAGGACTTGACGCGCATCAAGGTATGCCCACCTTGGGCTTGGCATGGGCCGGAGAACGGCAAGGGGCGCGGGTAATGAGCGAGAAGAAGGAATTCCGGGGTCTGAAGGGGCTGAAGAAGCAGCGGCGCGTCCAGATCGTCGCGTTGGCGGCGGTGGCGCTGATTGGTGCGACCGGGCTTGTCGGCTATGCCATGCGCGACGGGATCAACTTCTTTCGCTCGCCCACGCAGGTTCTGGAGGCGCCGCCCGGCCCGGGCGAGACCTTCAGGATCGGTGGGCTGGTGGTCGAGGGTTCGATCCAGCGCGGGCAGGGCACCGAGGTTTCCTTTGCCGTCACCGATACCAATGCGACAGTGCCGGTGCGCTACAATGGCATTCTGCCGGACCTCTTTGCCGAAGGGCAGGGGATGGTCGCGCTGGGGCGGATGGAGGGCGACACCTTCGTTGCGACCGAAGTGCTGGCCAAGCATGACGAGACCTACATGCCGAAGGAAGTGGTCGATGCGCTGAAGGAGCAAGGCGTCTACGTCGACCCGAACGCCAAGCCCGAAAGCTGAGCGCGCGCTGCCGAAGGGCGGCGTTAACGGCGGTTTGCCAGGCTTCCCTCGGGTTGAGCGGGGGTGCCGATGCCGGATGTTCGTCAGATTGCCGAAGAGATCGTGGGCCGCGAGGGCGGTTTCGTGAACGACCCGGACGATCCAGGCGGGGCCACCAACTATGGTGTCACCATCGGGACGCTGCGGCGTCTGGGGATCGATGTGAACCGCGACACGCGGATCGATGTGGCCGACGTGAGGGCGCTGACCCGCAAGCAGGCGGTCGAGATCTATCTGGAGCATTACTACAGGCGCCCGGGGATCGCGGCCTTGCCGGAGGCGATCCAGGCGTCGGTCTTCGACATGTATGTCAATGCGGGCGGCAATGCGGTGAAGATCCTGCAGCGCCTGCTGACCGACATGGGGTTCCCCTGCGATCCGGACGGGACGATTGGGCCGCAGACGATCCGGGCGGCGCAGATGGCGTATGAGGCGGCTCCGACCCATCTGGCGGATGCCTATGCGATTGCGCGGCGGAACTACTATTACGCCCTGGCCGACGCCCGCCCGGCGAGCCGGAAATTCGCGCGGCGCAAGGATGGCGGGAAGGGCGGCTGGATCGTGCGGGCCGAGGAGTTCATGGCGCCGAAATACCGGCTGACCGAGGCGCAACACCGGGCACGGGTGGCCAAATGGGGGTGATCGGCAAGCTGGTGGGCGCGCCCGGGGCGGTGACGGCGCTGGGGGAGGCGGCGAAGGGGGTGGCAGAGGTCTTCGTGCCCAGTGCCACCAAGCGGATGGAATATTCGGCCGAGGCGCAGATGGCGGCCCTGCGCCAGCTGGGGGAGGAATACCAGCACCCCGCGCTGTCCTGGTTCGACCGGATGGTGAACGGGCTGAACCGGCTGCCGCGGCCGTTCCTTGCCTTCGGGACCATCGGTCTGTTCGTCTATGCGATGGTCGATCCGCAGGCCTTCGCCTTCCGCATGGTGGGGCTGAACGCGGTGCCCGAACCCTTGTGGTGGCTTCTCGGGGCGATCGTCGCCTTCTACTTCGGCGCGCGGGAGACGCATTACTTCCGCAACCGGGCGGTGGTGTCGCCCTATGCGGCGGAGGCGGGGGCCGCACCCGAGGAGAACGCGGCGCTGGAGGATTGGCGGCGGGGGTGATCCTGCCGCCGATCCTTGACCTCTGATCGGGCCTCTGGCATGGCCTTGGGTATCAGAGGATGTGATCAAATGAACCTGTTCGCCGATATCCGTGAGCTTGTGGTGGCCGAGTTGCAGGCGCTGATGGCGTCGGGCGTGCTGCCTTCGGGGCTGGACCTGTCGCAGGTCGCGGTGGAGCCGCCGCGCGACGCGGGGCATGGCGAGATGGCGACAAATGCGGCGATGGTGCTGGCCAAGCCTGCCGGGATGCAGCCCCGCGCGATTGCCGATGCGCTGGCGGTGAGGCTGATGGAGGACCCCCGGATCGCCGGGGCCGATGTGGCGGGACCGGGATTCCTGAACCTGCGGCTCGAGCCCGCGGCCTGGCAGGGGCTGGTGCGCGAGGTGCTGGTCAAGGGGACGGATTTCGGGCGGTCGGCGATGGGCGGGGGCCGCAAGGTCAACGTCGAGTTCGTCAGCGCCAACCCCACAGGGCCGATGCATGTGGCCCATGCGCGCGGCGCGGTGGTGGGCGACGCTCTGGCCTCTCTGCTGGACTTCGCGGGCTATGCGGTCACGCGGGAGTATTACATCAACGACGGGGGCGGGCAGGTCGATGTGCTGGCCCGGTCGGCCTATGAACGCTACCGCGAGGCGCATGGGCTGAGCCCCGAGATCGCCGAGGGCCTCTATCCCGGCGACTACCTGATCCCGGTCGGCGAGGCGCTGAAGGCCATGCACGGCGACCGGCTGCTGGACCAGCCGGAAAGCGAATGGCTGGAAGAGGTGCGGACCTTCGCCACCGACATGATGATGGCGATGATCCGGCACGACCTTGCGGCGCTTGGAGTCACGATGGACGTCTATTCCAGCGAGAAGGCGCTTTACGGCACCGGCCAGATCGAGGCGGCCATCGAACGCCTGCGCGGCCTCGGGCTGATCTACCAGGGCGTGCTGGAGCCGCCGAAGGGCAAGGCGCCCGAGGACTGGGAGCCGCGCGAGCAGACGTTGTTCCGGTCCACCGCCTTCGGCGACGACCAGGACCGGCCGGTGCAGAAATCGGACGGCTCATGGACCTATTTTGCCCCCGACATCGCCTATCACTACAACAAGGTGCAGCGCGGTTTCGACGAGCTGATCAACATCTTCGGCGCGGACCATTCGGGCTATGTCAAGCGGCTGAAGGCCGTGGTCAGCGCGCTGTCGGAGAACCGGGTCAACCTGGACATCAAGCTGATCCAGCTGGTCAAGCTGCTGAAGGGCGGCCAGGTCGTCAAGATGTCGAAGCGCGCCGGGACCTTCGTCACGCTGCGCGACCTGATCGACGAAGTGGGGCCGGATGTCGTCCGCTTCGTCATGCTGACCCGCAAGAACGACGTGCCGCTGGACTTCGACTTCGACAAGGTGACCGAACAGTCGAAGGACAACCCGGTCTTCTACGTCCAGTATGCCAATGCCCGGGTGAACTCGATCCTGCGCAAGGCACGCGACGCGGGGCTGGATGTGAGCGATGCCTCGCTTTCGTCGGCGCATCTGGCGCATCTCGGCCACGAGGCCGAGCTTGAGGTCATCCGCAAGCTGGGAGAATGGCCGCGGCTGGTGGAAATCGCCGCCAAGGGGCACGAGCCGCACCGGGTGGCCTTCTACCTCTACGAGCTCGCCTCGGACTTCCACGGGCTGTGGAACAAGGGCAATGACGACGACAGCTTGCGGTTCATCCAGGAGGATACCGCAATTTCTGCGGCGAAAATCGCCCTAGCCCGGGCCGTGGGCGTTGTTATTTGCGCAGGCCTTGGTATCCTTGGCGTCACTCCGGTCGAGGAAATGCGCTGAGGACAGGCGCCCGGGCCGGCGATAGGCGCGAGTGCAGGGACGGATCAACCGTCCCGCAGGCAGGGGCAGCAGATGGCGGACGCGGATTATGACTTCGGCGGCGGCTTCTCACATGACGAGGCCGTGGCGCCGCGTGGGCTGCGCGATCCCGACCTCGCCGTGCGCCTGCAAAGGCTTGTCAACATCGGCGGAGCCGTAACCTCGCTGGCCCTGGTCATCGGGCTGGGCGTCTGGGGCTATCGGCTTGCGGTGCGGGATGTGAACGGCGTCCCGGTGATCCAGGCTCTGGAAGGGCCGATGCGCGTCGCCCCGGCCGACCCCGGCGGGGCCATCGCCGATCACCAGGGGCTTGCGGTGAACGAACTGGCGGAGACCGGGGCCGCCTCGCCCCCGCCCGAAAGGCTGGTGCTGGCGCCGCGTCCGATGGACCTGCAACCCGAGGATACCGCCGGACTCGCTGGGATGCTGACCCCCGGCCTGACCGAGGCATCGGCACCGACCGGCGGCGCTGCCGGCAACCGGGACCTGGCGCTGGCCGCCGTGCCGCCGACCGAAAGCGCCGATCCGACCGAAATCGCCATCGACGCAGCCCTGGCCGAGGCCCTGGGCGAGATCCCGGATGCCGCACTCTACGATCCGTCGGCGGACAACGCGCCGGACCTGGAAGAGATCGACCTGGCCGGCGAACCGGTGCCGGAGGGGGGGATGGCGGTCTCGATCCGGCCCCGGGCGCGACCCGTGGCGCGGGTCGCGGCACCCGCTGCATCCACTGCCGCTGCCGCGTTGCCCGCGGCGAACGAGGTCGATCCGGCGTCGATCGCGCCCGGCACGCGGCTGGTGCAGTTCGGCACCTTCGACACCGCCGACGAGGCGCGCGCGGCCTGGGCACAGTTGCAGGTGCGGTTCGGGGAACTGATGGCTGGCAAGGGGATGGTCGTCCAGCCGGCTGAAAGCGGCGGGCGGACCTTCTACCGGCTGCGTGGCCACGGCTTCGACGGCGAGGACGATGCACGCCGCTTCTGCTCGGCCTTCGTCTCGGAAGGCGCGACCTGCATTCCGGTTCCGCACAAATGAGCGTCGGGACGGGCGCCGCGATCTTCGGCTGTGCCGGGCCTGTGCTTCTGCCGGACGAACGCCGGTTCTTCCGCGACGCCGATCCCTTCGGCTTCATCCTATTTGCCCGCAATGTCGAGGATCCCGCCCAGCTGCGCCGCCTGAGCCATGACCTGCGCGAGGCCGTGGGGCGCGAGGCCCCGGTCCTGGTCGATCAGGAGGGCGGACGCGTGCAACGGCTGCGTGCGCCGCACTGGCGGGAATGGACGCCGCCGCTCGACACGGTAGAGGCCGCCGGGTCGGTCGCGGCGGCCGAGCGGCAGATGCGCCTGCGCGCCATGGTGATCGCGGCGGAACTGGCGGCGGTGGGGATCGACGCCGATTGCATCCCGACGCTGGACGTGGCGCGGCCCGAGACGCACCCCTTCCTTCTGAACCGCTGCTATGGCCGCGACCCGGAAACGGTGGCGCGGATCGGGCGCGCGGTGGCCGAGGGGCTGCTGGCGGGCGGCGTGCTGCCGGTGATGAAGCACATGCCGGGCCATGGTCTGAGCCATGTGGACACGCACCACGACCTGCCCACGGTCACCGTGTCGCGGGACGAGTTGCAGGCTGTCGATTTCGCGCCGTTCCGGGCGCTGGCCGACCTGCCGATGGCGATGACCGCCCATCTGGTCTTTGCCGCGATCGACCCCGACCGCCCGGCGACGCAATCGCCCGCGGTGATCCGGGCGATCCGCGAGGAGATCGGGTTCCGGGGCCTCTTGATGTCGGACGACCTGAACATGCAGGCCCTGTCGGGAACGCTCGCCGAGCGCACGGCGCGGACCATTGCGGCGGGGGTGGACATCGCGCTGCACTGCAAGGGCGACCTCGCCGAGATGGTCGCGGTGGCGGGGGCGGCCGGAACCATGGGCCCCGAGACCCGCGCCCGAGCCGAGGCGGCGATCGCGGCGCGACGGGTGGGGCAGGTGGATGTGAAGGCGGCGCTGGCCGAGCTGGCGCATGGCTGAGGCGGAAGACTGGGATCAGCCCGAGCGCCTCGCGCCCGAGGACCGGCTGGCGGCCGAGGCGCTGATCGTCGATGTCGATGGCTTCGAGGGGCCGCTGGACCTGCTGCTGACGCTGAGCCGCACGCAGAAGGTGGACCTGCGGAAGATCTCGGTGCTGAAACTGGCCGAGCAGTATCTGGGCTTCGTCGAACGCGCCCGCAGCCTGCGGATCGAGCTGGCGGCGGATTATCTGGTGATGGCGGCCTGGCTGGCCTTCCTGAAGTCGCGCCTCCTGTTGCCGCCGGAACCGGGCGACGAGGGGCCAAGCGCCGAGGATCTGGCGGCGCATCTGGCTTTCCAGCTGGAACGCTTGCAGGCGATGCGCGACGCGGCGGCGCGGCTGATGGGGCGCGACCAGCTGGGGCGCGACTTCTTCGCCCGCGGCGTGCCCGAGGACATGACGCATCATCGCAAGGTGGTCTGGACCGCCTCGCTGCTGGATCTGATGCGCGCCTATGCGCGGATCCGCACGAAGGACGAGTTCCGCCCCTTCGTCATGGATCGCGAACATGTGTTCACGATGGAACAGGCGCTGGAGCGGATGCGCGGGCTGATCGGCTATGCCGGGGACTGGGCCACGCTGGTCAGCTTCCTGCCCGAGGGCTGGGATGTGAGTCCCATGGCCCGCCGCTCGGCGCTGGCGGCGCATTTCGCGGCGGTGCTGGAACTGGCCAAACGGGGCCAGATCAGCCTGCGCCAGGGCGAGACCTTCGCGCCCATCGAGTTGCGGTTGAAGGACGGATGATGCGCGAGGAGCACGAGGACGAAGGCAGCCTGTTCGACGCGCCCCCCATGGGCGAGCAGGAGCGGATGGTCGAGGCCATCCTCTTCGCCAGCGCCGAGCCGGTTTCGGTGGCCGAACTGGTGGCGCGGATGCCGCATGGCTCGGACCCGGCCGAGGCGCTGGTGCATCTGCGCAAACGCTACGAGGGGCGGGGGGTGCATCTGGTGCGGGTGGGCGATGCCTGGGCCTTCCGCACCGCACCGGACCTGGGGTTCCTGATGCGGCGCGAGACGGTCGAGACGCGGAAACTGTCGCGCGCGGCGATCGAGACGCTGGCGATCATCGCCTACCACCAGCCGGTGACGCGCGCCGAAATCGAGGAAATCCGTGGCGTTGCCGTGAGCCGGGGCACGATTGACCAGCTTCTGGAGCTGGACTGGATCCGCCTCGGCCGGCGCCGGATGACGCCGGGGCGGCCGGTCACCTTCGTGGTGACGGAAACCTTCCTCGACCATTTCGGCCTCGAATCCGCCCGCGACCTGCCGGGGCTGAAGGAATTGCGGGCGGCTGGCCTGCTGGACAACCGCCCCGCGCCCGGGCAGGCTTTGGCATCTGACGACGAGGACGAGGCCGCGACCGGGCAGAGCGAGCTGTTCGAAGACTGAACAGAGGTCAGGATGGACCTGAACGGGCTCTGGAACAGGCTGACCCGGATGCTGTTCCGCAGCGCGATGGATGCAGGCCTCGACCACATCGCGCGCAGGGGCAAGCCCGAGGCCGAGATGACGCCCGAAGAGCGGCAGCAGGCGAAACAGGCGCGCGATCTTGCGGCACGGGCGCGGAAGTTCCAGAACATCGCGCGCCGGCTGTGGCGCTAGCGGCGCCGAGCCTCCGGCCCGGTCAACCCGACCGGAACTGCTTGGCGAGTTTCAGGCCCTGACCCTGGTAATTCGAGGCGATGCCCGCGCCGTATAGCGTCTCGGGCCGTTCGGCCATGCGTTCATAGACCAGCCGGCCCACCACCTGCCCGTGCTCCAGGACGAAGGGCGCCTCGTGGCAGCGCACCTCCAGCACCCCGCGCGAGCCTGCGCCGCCCGCGGCGGCATGGCCGAAGCCGGGGTCGAAGAAGCCCGCATAATGCACCCGGAATTCGCCGACCATGGCGAGGTAGGGCGCCATCTCGGCGGCGTAGTCGGGCGGAATCGTCACCGCCTCGCGGCTGACGAGGATGTAGAAGGCGCCGGGGTCGAGGATGATGCGGCCGTCGGTCGTATGCAGTTCTTCCCAGAAGTCCTGCGCCGGGTAATGGCCGATGCGGTCGAGATCGACGACCCCGGTATGCGGCTTGGCGCGGTAGCCGACCAGCGTGCCCGTGGCGGGCTTCAGATCGACCGAAAAGCCGAGGCCCTCGGATATCACCGCCTCGCCCGTCACCAGCGGGTCGGTGGCATGGAGCGCGGCAAGGTCCGCGTCCGACAGCACCGCCTGACCCTGGCGGAAGCGGATCTGGTTCAGCCGCTGGCCCTCGCGCACCAGGACCGAAAAGCTGCGCGGGCAGACCTCGGCATAGAGGGGGCCGGTGTAGCCCTCGGGGATGCGGTCGAATTCGCTGCCGCCATCGGTGATCGTGCGGGTCAGGAGGTCGAGACGGCCCGAGGAGCTTTTCGCGTTGGCGACGGCGGTCACGCCCGGGGGCAGGGCCAGACGCTCGGCGAGCGGGATGACATAGACGCAGTTCTTTTCCAGCACCGCGCCCTCGACAAGGTTCACCCGGTGCATGGTGAATTCCTCCAGCCGGTCCTGCACCCTGCGGCCGTGGCCGGCGAGGAACGAGGCCCGCACCCGGTAGGCCACCGAGCCAAGCCGCAGGTCGAGGCTGGCGGGCTGGATCTGGTCGTCGCGGATCGCAGGGGCGGCGGACAGCGCGCCTTCGGCGATCAGCCGGCGCAGGGTCTGGGCGGGCAGCACACCGGATGTCATGTCGCCCTCCCGCAGGCCGGATGTGAAACCGCCCGCGCTGCCGGAGGGCAGGCGGGCGGGTTTTCGATGGTCGGGCCGGAGAGATTCGAACTCTCGACCTCCCGCCCCCCAGACGGACGCGCTAACCAGGCTGCGCTACGGCCCGACACGGGGGGATACATACCGGTATTCCGGGCCGGTGCAAGCGGGAAAGCGCATGAGGGGCTCAGTCGCTGCCACCTTCGGCGCGGGCGGCGAGCCGGTCACGCAAGGCGCGCAGCCGCTGCGCGATGCCGGCGATCTCGGGCGTGCGGGGGCGCAGGGCGCCGGGCGGCAAGGCCCTGATCAGGCTGGCGAATGTCACGTCGTCGCGCCGGGTGGGCTTGCGCGGCGCGGCGGGTGCGGCGGGGGCTGCCGTGGCCGTGCCGAAGGCGGGCGGCGCGTCGAAGAGCGGCAGGCCGGTCTGCACGGGGGCGGCCGGGGCGGCGGATGGTGCGGCGGGCGGGGCCTGTGGCGCACTGACCTGTGCCTCGGGCTCGCTGTCCTCCTCGACGGCGATGAAGCCGGCTTCGGGCACGGGTTCGGGCGCGGGCGGGGCAGGGGTCAGGGCCAGGTCGTCCAGTGTCACGCTGTCGTCGGTCAGCCCGGCGACCTGGCGCACGCCATGGTCGCGCAGGATCTTCTGCACGCCGCGAATCGTCAGCCCTTCGTCGTGCAGAAGCCGCTTGATCCCGGTCAGCAGCGCCACGTCCGAAGGCCGGTAGTAGCGCCTCCCGCCCGCGCGCTTGACCGGCTTGATCTGCGGAAAGCGGCTTTCCCAGAAACGCAGCACATGCGCGGGCGTGTCGAGATGTTCGGCCACCTCGCTGATGGTGCGGAAGGCCTCGGGCGACTTGTCCACGCCTCAGGCCCCTTTCAGCGCTTCTTTCCGGCCGCCACGCGGTCCTTCATGAGGTGCGAGGGGCGGAAGGTCAGGACGCGGCGGGGGGAAATCGGGACCTCCTCGCCGGTCTTGGGGTTGCGGCCGATGCGGGCGGTCTTGGAGCGGACCGAGAAGGTGCCGAAGGACGAGATCTTCACCGTCTCGCCTGCGGCGAGCGCGTCGGACATGTGCTGAAGCACGGATTCGACCAGCTGTGCGGATTCGTTGCGGCTGAGACCGACTTCGCGAAAGACGGCTTCGCTGAGGTCCATCCGGGTCAGTGTCTTCTCGCTCATCTCATCCCCCCACGTCTTTGTCGCATGAGGATGCGGCGGATGGATTTCCGAGTCAATATCAACCACTTGTGGCGCGTGCTTAAAGGCGCCTACCAGCGCAGCACCACCGAGCCCCAGGCGAGACCGCCGCCGATCGCCTCCATCACCAGAAGATCGCCGGGCTTGATCTGGCCCCGCGCCTTGCCGACCGAGAGCGCCAGCGGGATCGAGGCGGCCGAGGTGTTGCCGTGGTCCTGCACGGTGACGACGACCCGGTCCATCGGCACCTGCATGCGCTTGGCCGTGCCCTCGATGATGCGGATATTGGCCTGGTGGGGAACGATCCAGTCCACATCGGCGCTGGTCAGCCCGGCCTTGTCGAGCGCGGCATGGGCGGTTTCAGCCAGTTTTTCAATGGCATGGCGGAAGACTTCCCTGCCTTCCATCACCAGGTGCCCGGTCGTGCCGGTCGAGGTGCCGCCATCGACATAGAGGATGTCCTTGTAGCGCCCGTCCGAGTGCAGGTCGGTGGCCAGCACGCCGCGGTCGGCGGTGGTGCCGGTGCCCTCGCTGGCCTCGACCACGACCGCCCCCGCCCCGTCGCCGAACAGGACGCAGGTGCCCCGGTCCTGCCAGTTCATCAGGCGCGAGAAGGTCTCGGCCCCGATGACGAGGACGCAGCTGGCCTGGCCCGAGACGATGAGCGCGTTGGCATTGGCCATGGCATAGACGAATCCGGCGCAGACGGCCTGGATGTCGTAGGCGAAGCCGCGGGTGATCCCCAGCGCCGCCTGGACCATGGTCGCCACCGAGGGGAAGGTGAGGTCGGGGGTCGAGGTGGCGACGACGATCGCGTCCACCCGGTCGGCACTGATGCCGGCATCGGCCAGCGCGGCGGTCGCGGCGCGGGTGGCGAGGTCGCTGGTCATCTGCCCGTCAGCCGCAAAATGGCGCCGTTCGATCCCGGAGCGGGTGCGGATCCATTCGTCCGAGGTATCGACGATGGCCTCGAATTCGGAATTCGGGACGACACGTTCGGGCAGGTAATGCCCGACGCCCCTGACTGCGGCGCGTATCGTCATTCGGTCGGATTGCCTCCGGTCGCTGGCCCCGCGGCGTCGCGGTCGGCCTCCTCACGGGCGGCATCCTGCCCCGCGGCTTCGGCGGATGCAACCCGCGCGGCGAGCCGTTCGAGGAAACGCACCTGTGCCAGCTGGTAGGCCAATCCGATGGCGGCGGAGATCCCGGTCGCATCGGCGGACCCGTGCGACTTGACCACGGTGCCGTTCAGGCCGAGGAACACGCCCCCGTTCACCCGGCGCGGGTCGATGCGCATCTGGAGCCGCCGGAAGGCGCCCGAGGCGAGCACCGCGCCCAGCTTGGCCATCAAGGTCGAGGTCAGCGTCTGGCGCAGGAGGTCGCCAACCAGCCGCGCCGTGCCCTCGATCGCCTTCAGCGCCACGTTGCCGGTGAAGCCGTCGGTGACGATCACGTCCACCCGGTCGGACAGGATGTCGGTGCCCTCGACGAAACCGATGTAGCTGAAACTGCCCGCTTCGGCGCTGCGGGCGAGAAGCGCTTGCGCCTCGTGCAGCTCGGCGCGGCCCTTGTGATCCTCGGTGCCGACGTTGAGGAGGCCCACCCGCGGCTTGACGATGGCAAGGCCGTTGCGGGCATAGGAGGCGCCCATGAAGGCGTATTGCAGCAGGTCCGCCGGGTCGGCCTTCACGTCCGCCCCCATGTCCAGCATCACGTTCATCTTGCCCGGGGTGGGGGTAGGAAAGAGGCTGGCGATAGCCGGTCGGTTCAGGCCGGGCAGCTTGCGCAGCCGCAGCATCGACACCGCCATCAGCGCGCCCGTGTTGCCGCAGGAAACCGCCGCCGCCGCCTCGCCATCCTTCACCGCGTCGATGGTGGCGAACATCGAGGTGCCCTGGCCGTGGCGCATGACCTGGGCGGGCTTGTCCTCCATCTTCACCACGCGCTCGGCATGGCGGATGGTCACCCGGCCGGCAAGGCCGGGATGCCTGGCCACGAGCGGGCGCAGCGTCGTCTCGTCGCCGTGGAGGATCGCGTCGAGGCGGGGAAAGCTTCTGACTGAATCGGCAAGGCCGGCAACGACGGCTGCCGGCCCGCGATCGCCACCCATGGCGTCAACTGAAATGACGACGCGCTCGGTGGCCGGGGCAGACGCAGACTCGGGTCCGAGTGCCATCGGGTCACGCGCGCGTTGCGCGGCTTACGCCGCGTCTTCGTCCAGATCGACTTCCCGCGCCATCGAGACGACTTCGCGCGAATCGTAGTGGCCGCAGGCGCTGCACACATGGTGCGGGCGCTTCAGCTCGCCGCAGTTCGGGCATTCGTTCGGGTTCGCGGCAACCAGGGCGTCATGCGCACGGCGCATGTTGCGGCGGGATTTCGTGGTGCGGTTCTGCGGAACAGCCATGTCTCAACCTCGGGCAGTGGGGACATGCGCCCCGGATTTCCTTTGCGCATAAGCACCATCCGGCCGGATTCGGCAACAGGTGACGGATGCTGCTGCGCAGCTTGAACGAGGCGCGGAACATACTCGGATTTCGGGGCGGCGCAAGCCCCTTTTCGCAGCCCCGCAGCAACGGTTGCACGGGGGTCGGATCAACCTTCCTCCGGGCGCGGATCGCCCTTGGCCGCAAGCTTCGCGGCCAGGCCCTGCAGGCCCGCGAAGGGCTTCAGATCGGGGTCCGACAGGGGGGTGACACCGTCCTCGGCGTGCAGCGCCTGGCCGAATTCGGCGCCCGGCGCCCGGGGAAAAAGCGGCAGGGCCAGCGCCAGGGCCTCGGCCGCAATGTCGGACAGGTCGATCACCTCGGGCATCGGCTCGGTCGTGTCGTCCTCGGGCATCTCGACCTCGTCGCCCTCGGGCGTGGCGAGCCCCGCGACATAGCGGCGGCGGACGGGTTCGTCGATGACGGCGGGGACCGGGGCCAGGGTGATCCCGCAGGCCTGGTCGGCGCGGGCAGTCAGCCGCGCCTCGAGCACCAGTTCGTCGCGGCCCACCGGGCGGATCTCGCCCACGAGTTCCAGCGCGTGCAGCGCCAGCAGGTCGAGATCCTCGGCCAGCGCCGCCCGGGCCGGGGCATCGGGCAGAAAGCGGAAGCGGGTCGGCTTGCGAGGGCTGAGTGCGCCGGTGCGGAACCGGACGGGGGCGGCGGAGGCGGGATCGGACATCGCGGGGCCTTTCCGGCTGGGCCGGACCATCACGGGTGCGGCGTTCCATTCTTGAACTCGGGGCACTTAGTCTGTTATCCCGAACGCCAAGGGTTTTGAAGAACCCGCGTCGGGCACCGGCGTTGTTATGGGCATGAGGGCAGGGATGGCAGATTTCCGGTTGGCGCGGTCGGTCCTTGCGGCCTGCCACCTTGCGCGCAGGCAGGGGCTGGTCCTGGTCGTGGCGGCAATTGTCGCGGCGTGTTCGCCGATCTATCGCAACCACGGCTATGTGCCAGCCGAGGAAGACCTGGCGCAGATCGAGGTCGGCAAGGATACCCGCGAGACGGTTGGCCAGAAGATCGGACGCCCCTCGACCTCGGGCCTTCTCAACGATGTCGGCTGGTTTTATGTGCAGAGCCGTTACAAGACCGTAGGCCCGCGCGAACCGAAGGAGGTCGACCGCCAGGTTCTGGCGGTGACCTTCTCGGACAAGGGAGTGGTGGAGAACATCGCCCGCTACGGGCTGGAGGATGGCCGGGTGATCGAGTTGTCGCGCCGGGTGACGCAGACGAACGTCAAGAGCCGGACCTTCATCCAGCAGCTCCTGGGCAATTTCGGTCGGGTGCAGGCTGCCGACGTCTTCAGCCGTCGGGGACAGTGATCGTCGATCAGTGGCAGGGCCGGACTTTCAGTCCTCGGGCTCAAAGGTCAGCGCGACCCCGTTGATGCAGTAGCGCAGGCCGGTAGGCGCGGGGCCGTCCGGGAAAACATGGCCGAGATGCGCGTCGCAGCGGTTGCAGTGCACCTCGGTCCGGCGCATGAACCAACTGCGGTCTTCCTGTTCGCCCACCATCTCGGGGTCGATGGGGGCGTAGAAGCTGGGCCAGCCGGTGCCGCTGTCGAACTTGGTCGCCTGGTCGAACAGGGGCGCGCCGCAGCAGACGCAGCGGAAGGTGCCGGGGGTCTTCGGGAAATCGTCGTGGGTGAAGGCGCGTTCCGTGCCATGCTTGCGCGTGACCTTGTAGGCGAGGTCGGAAAGCTGGGCCTGCCATTCGGCGTCGGTCTTGACGATCTTGTCCATGCGGGTCTCCTTTGTCCGATCCATGTAATCCGCGAGGGGCCGGGAGAAAAGTCGTGGAGCCGATCCGGAAAGGCAAGTTGATCGCGCGGCTGGCCGGGGGGCGGGCCGACATGGCGCGGGTCATGGCCTTCCGGTCCACCGCCTTTCCGCGTGTCTCGGGCCGGGAGGAGGACGCGCAGGATGCGCTGTCGGCGCATGTCGTCGTCGAAGGCGAGGGCGGGATGCTGGCCTATTTCCGGGTGATGCTGTTCGGCTGGGGGGCGGGGCTCGCGCAGGGCTATGCGGCGCGGTTCTACGATGTGGGGCCGCTGTCGGGCTATGCGAAGCCCATCGCCGAGATGGGGCGGTTCTGCGTGGCGCCGGGGGGCGTGCATCCCGACGTGCTGCGGCTCGCGTGGGGGGCGATGACGCGGATCGTGGACGAGGGGCAGGCGGGGCTTCTGGTCGGCTGCACCTCGTTCCGGGGGGCGGACTGGACGCGGCACCGGGCGGGGCTGGCGCTGCTGGCGGCCGAGTTCGTGGGGCCGGTGGAGCATCTGCCCGGGCGGAAGGCCGAGGAGGTGGTGGCGCTGGCCGAGGCCGGGCCGGTTGGCGACAGGCGGGCGGCGCTGGCGGGGCTGCCGCCCCTCTTGCGGACCTATCTGGGGATGGGGGGCTGGGTCTCGGATCACGCGGTGGTGGACCGGGAGCTGGACACGCTGCATGTCTTCACCTGCGTCGAGGTGGACCGGGTGCCGGCCGCGCGGGCGGCAAGCCTGCGGGCGGTGGCGGGCTAGCTGTCCACGGTGGACAGGATTCTGGATCAAGCAAATTCAACGGGTTGCGCGCGGGCGTTCACCTGGCGTTAACACTTGCGCCGGCGGATCAGTTGCCGCCGAGCCGCGCCTTGACCTCGGCGCCGATGGCATAGGCCTCGGCCTCGACCGACTGGTGGTCGCGGACATAGGCCTGCGCAAATCCCATCAGGCCCCAGCGGCGGACCTGTTCGACGTGCTTCACCTCATGCGCCCAGAGGGCGATGTCGCTCTCGGCTTCCTTCGGGTCGGCGAAGACGATGGTGTCGATCAGGGTGACGGCATTGGCCTCGCCGTAGCGCATGGCGAGGGATTGCAGGGTCGAATCCTCGGCGATGCCGACACGGTACTCGATGCTGTCGAGGAGGTCGGCCGGATACCAGGCGAGGAGCGCCTGGCGGATGTGGGGCGGCATGGGCTGGGTCCCGGCTTCCCAGGCGGCATCGCGGGAGAAGACGAGGGCGTTGGCGAGAGACGCAGCGGCCATGTCGAGGCCGGTTTCGAGCGCCGCCCTGCCGGTCGCATCGAAGGGAAAGGTCAGGCCCTGCGCCCCGGCGGCGGGGGCGAGGAGGAGGGAGAGGGCGAGGGCGAGGCGGACCGGCATGGGCCGAGCGTGCCAAGGCAGGCCGCCGGGCGCAACCGGGGTGGG
>NZ_JBKBLV010000002.1:57614-142783 GCF_046295235.1 Tabrizicola flagellatus | reverse complement strand
CCAGACAAATGACCAAGTTCTCCGCTTTCCTGAAAGACGAAGCCGGCGCCGTGACCGTTGACTGGGTGGTTCTGACCGCCGCCGTCGTGGGCCTCGGCCTCCTGATCTTCTCGTGGGTCCGCCCGGCCGTGTCGGACCTGGCCGAAGCGATCAACACCGAGCTCGGCAACGCCCAGACCACCATGTCCACCGCAGGCGCTGGCGGTGCTGGCGGCGGCACCCCCTGATCTCTGACTTCCTCTAGAAGTCAGGCCGCGCTTCGAAAGAAGCGCGGCCTTTTCCCTTTTCAACAGGATGCAAGGGCAGTAGCAGTTCGGGCACGCCCAACGGGGAATGCGCGTCCCCGTTCCCACGCCCTGGTTGGTTTTCTGGCAGGACATGCACGTTCCCGATTGCAGGACAGCGTCGGATCTCATCCACCCGGGTTCCGCCTGATCGCCGCAAGGCTGTGCCCGCGAACGTCCCGCCAGTGCTCAGATGGCATTTCCCAGGATTCTACTCATGCTTGTCTGGAACCATGGCAATTCTTGTCGTCGGCCCAGAAATAACCCATGCGATCCAAACTCTTGCCATGATTCAACGGCTATATGGCTTCATACCGAACGGCAGAGGCGACAGCGACAGCCACTCACGGAACGGTTGAGAAACAGATGCATACCTTAGAAAGGGACAAGACGATGACCAAGTTTTCCGCTTTCCTGAAAGATGAATCCGGCGCCGTGACCGTTGACTGGGTCGTTCTGACCGCCGCCGTCGTGGGCCTCGGCCTCCTGATCTTCTCCTGGGTCCGCCCGGCCGTGTCGAACCTGGCCGAAGCGATCAACACCGAACTCGGCAACGCCCAGGCGTGCATGACCGCAGACAACGCCCTCGGCTGCACCCAGTAAGACCGATCGACCATCGTTCAGGCCGCGCCTCGCCGAGGCGCGGCCTTTCCATTGTCAGACCGCGGCTTCCAGACACCTCTGGAAACAGTAAGACACTCACCGCGGCATTGATGCCCGACCAATGCTAAATTTTCGCCGCATTCAACGGCCAAAGTCGCGAGTGAGACTTCTTGGCCCAGGAAATGGAATCAGGCGCATGACGGCCGGCCGACACCGCGACGAACTGACTCGCAATGTCGTCGAGGCATGGCATGACGACGTTGACTCCATTCGAGTCGCGGATGTCGGATCCGTGTCTTGCCGGGTTGTGCCCGCCACTATTACAGCCTTGCGTGCCGCCGCAGATGACCTGTGGTCGCGCCCAGAACACCAGAGGTAGAAATGAGAGCAGTATTCGCGTTGGTCCTTGTCGTCGGCATGGCTCTGGCCGGCGTGGCGGTCTACATGATCCAGGGGTACATGGCCGATCTTGAAGCCGCCCTGCGGAAGGAGCAGGCCTTCAACGCCAAGGCCGGCAAGCTGGTCGAGGTGTTCGTCTTCGCCAAGCCGAAGAAATACGGCGACCCGCTGGCCGAGGACGATGTCGTCGCCATCTACTGGCCGGAAAAGAGCCTGCCGGCGACGATCTTCCGCGACAAGGCGACGCTCTTCCCCGAAAACGCCAAGGGCCCGCGCTACATCATGCGCTCGACCGAGGCCTTCGAGCCGGTCCTGGCCAGCCGCGTCACCGAGCCGGGCGAACTGGCGAACCTGACCTCCAAGCTGGAAAAGGGCAAGCGTGCCTTCGCGATCAAGGTCGGGACCAATTCGGGGATCTCGAACTTCGTGAAGCCCGACGACTACATCGACATCCTCTGGACTGGCAACGTCTCGGGTGTCGAAGGCGGCATCACGCGCCAGATCGAAAGCGCGATCCTGGTCATCGCTGTCGACAACGCCATCAACGAGGGACAAGTGACCTCGGACACTGTTGCCCAGACGGTCACAGTCGCCGCGACCCCGGAACAGGTTGCGCGTCTCGCTCAGGCCCAGGCGACCGGCCGACTGACCCTGTCGCTTGCCCGCGATGCCAGCGAAACCGTTGAAGGAACGGTGGAAACCAACACCAAGGCCATGCTCGGAATCGTCGAGGAAGTGGTTGCTCCCGAAGTCGTCGCGCCGGAAGTCAAGAAGTGCTACGCCAAGCAGCGCAGCGGCGGTCAGGTCATCGAAACCGACGTCGAGATCCCCTGTTCCAACTAGTTCGGGGATTTTCCGAAATGAAGGGGCGCGGCCACATGATATGGGGCCGCGCCCTTTCCATTCTTCAATCCGTTGCGACCTGTTGCAGTTTATCCACATCAAGGTCAGCCCTCAAATCATTGATTCTTGCAAAAAAACCGGGCTTGGGTCATTCTGCCCACACATAAGGGCGTTCAAGACCCAAACGAGGCGTGGTCGAAAGGGCAGATCACATGAACATGAAACGACTCCTGGTAGCAGGTTATCTTGGTGCGTGTCTCGCATCGACGGCGCTGACGCCAGTCTCGGCCGAAGTTCTGCGCGTCATGCAGGGCCAGGCTTCCAACGCACTCAACGTTCCGATGAACCGGGCCGTTGTCGTCGAAAGTGATGTTCCCTTCGCGGAACTCTCGATCGCAAACCCCGGCATCGCCGACATCTCGACGCTGTCGGACAAGTCCATCTACGTCCTCGGCAAGGCCCCCGGGCGCACCACGCTCACGCTTTTGTCGCCGGACGGGCAACTGATTTCCAACGTCGATGTCCATGTCACCCCCGACATCGCCGAATTCAAGGAACGGCTGCAACAGATCCTCCCGGGCGAGAACATCGAGGTCCGCACCGCCAATGACGGCATCGTGCTGTCGGGCCAGGTCTCTTCGACCGCCAAGCTCGACCGGGCGCTCGATCTTGCCAACCGCTACGCGCCCGACCGGGTGTCGAACCTCATGGTGGTCGGCGGCACGCAGCAGGTGATGCTGAAGGTCCGCTTCGCCGAGGTGAACCGGACGATCTCGAAGAACCTGTCCTCGTCGCTGGCCATCCGGGACAGCGGCAGCCTGCGCGGCGAAACCGGCACCTATCTCGGAACGGGCAACGGCATCGGTGCGGCTCTGAGCCTGCGAGAGAACGTCGCGGGCGGTATCGCCTTCGGCGGCGGGATCGGCGGCCTCGAATTCGAGGTGCTGCTCGAAGCCCTCGAATCCAAGGGCATGGTGCGCACACTGGCGGAACCGAACCTGACCGCGCTGTCGGGCCAGGAAGCCAAGTTCCTTGCCGGCGGTGAATACCCGGTCCCGGTGTCACAGGACAACAACACGGTCACGGTCGAATTCAAACCCTTCGGTGTGGAACTGAACTTCACCCCGGTGGTGGTCGACCAGGACATCATCAACCTCTCGATCAGCGCGGCGGTGTCCTCGATCGACCCGGCCAACGGTATCACGGTGTCCGGCTTCAACATCGACGCCTTCAAGCGGCGCGAAACCTCGACCACGGTCGAAATGCGCGACGGCGAAAGCTTTGCCATCGCGGGCCTTCTGCAGGACGACTTCCGCGACCTGAACACCCAGCTGCCCTGGATCGGCGACGTCCCGATCCTTGGCGCGCTGTTCCGTTCGTCGGAATACCAGCGCTCGCAGAGCGAACTTGTGATCATCGTCACTCCGCACCTCGTCAGCCCGGTGGCCGGTGCCGCACTGGCGCTGCCGACCGACCGGGTGCGCATCCCGACAGAACGCGAGCTTTTCCTGTTCGGCGATGTGGCGAAGGGTCCGAAGCGCGGTGCCGCCGCCGAAGTGGCGCGGCAGGACTTCAGCTCGTCCTACGGCTATGTGATGGAGTAAGGCGATGACCAGCATGCTTCCCAAACTCCTGGCCACGTCGGCCCTTCTGGCCCTGACCGCCTGCGGCGAATCCTCGGTCTCCTGGGACCGAGAGCTTGGCTCGGAGGTCGACAAGGGCCAGTTCGGCAACGCGACGATGAACAACACGCTGCTCCAGACCGGAGAGCTGACCTACACCGTCGCCCTGGCCGAACGCTTTGCGGCCGAGGTCCCGGACACCATCACCTTCGCGTTCGACAGCGCGCAGCTGACGCCCGAGGCGATGGATATCCTGCGCAAGCAGGCGAATTTCATCCGCCAGTTCCCGGAGGTTCGTTTCCGCGTCTACGGCCATACCGACCTCGTCGGTTCGGCAGCCTACAACCAGCGTCTCGGCCTGCGTCGTGCCCAGGCTGCCGTCGCCTATCTGACCTCGCAGGGGATCTCCCGGTCGCGGCTGGAAGCGGTGGTAAGCTATGGCAAGACCCGCCCAATCATCCAGACCAGCCAGCCGGAACAGCGCAACCGCCGCACCGTGACCGAGGTCTCGGGCTTCGTGAAGTCGCATCCCCTGGTGCTGAACGGCAAGTACGCCGAGATCATCTGGCGCGAATATGTGACCAGCGCCACGCGCCCGCATACAACGACAGCCGCCGACGCAACGGGCCAGGGTGGCGGCTGACAAATCCGCCGCAGGATCACCTGACAGGAGGCCGGGCCATGTGCCCGGCCTCTTCGTTTCCATAATCGTGATAATCCCAGAAACAGGCCCTTTTAGCCCAAATATCGCCACCATTCTTGAACAAGGTCACCCAGATAGGATGAGTTCCGGGGTCCGTTGTTCCACAGGTCGAAAGCCTCTCTGCCTCCAAGCTAACTACCTGCAATTTATGTACAAAAGCCCCGCACCAAAAGGACCAGACGCGAGATGACGAGCAAAGCCACAGTTCAGAGCGATCCTGCACCGATCCTCGCATGCACGATTTCGCGCGATGTGCAGCGATTCGATCTGCTGATCGACGACATGGAAGCCGAACTGGGCGAGGCCTGGGGAGACCTCAATTTCGAGGACGCTCTGGTCTTTCTCAAGCAGCCCGACAGCACCGGGATGCAGTTCGTTGCCATCGCCGTCGACAGCGAGGACGAGTCCGAACTGTCAAAGATGAACGACGTCATCAAGGCGGCCAAGGCCAAGAAGATCAAGGTTCTCCTGATCGCCAACCAGGTCAGCCCTTCGGTCCTGCACCAGATGCTCAAGCTCGGGGCCGACGACTTCGTGCCCTACCCTCTGCCCGAAGGCGCGCTGCATGACGCCATCGAACGTTTGCGCAAGCCGGCTCCGGTGTTGCCGGACGGCTACGATCCCGAAACCGGCACCTTCAACCCGGTCTACAAACCGCGGGGCGACCGCAACGGCGTGATCCTTCCCGTGCATGGCATGGCCGGCGGCGTCGGCGCGACGACGTTCGCCGCAAACCTCGCCTGGGAATTGTGCCTGATCCCCGAAGCCGAAGGCATGCGGGTCTGCGTGATCGACCTCGACCTGCAATTCGGCTCTGTCGCTACCTATCTGGACCTCCCCCGCAAGGAGGCCGTTCTCGAGATCCTGACCGATACCGCGGCCATCGATGCCGACGCGCTGATGAAGTCGATGCTGACCTTCAACGAAAAGCTGCACGTCTTCACCGCGCCGGCCGACATGCTGCCGCTCGAGATGATAACCCCGGAAGACATCGGCCGCATCCTCGACACAGCCCAGGCCAACTTCGACTTCGTCATCGTCGACATGCCGACGACCGTGGTCGCCTGGACCGAAGCGGTGCTGACGCGCGCACATGTCTACTTCGCGCTGCTCGAACTCGACCTGCGCTCTGCCCAGAACATCCTGCGCTTCATACGGGCGCTGAAGGCCGAGGCTCTGCCGCATGACAAGGTGCGCTACGTTCTGAATCGCGCGCCGAAATTCACCGACCTCTCGGCCAAGGCGCGGGTCAAGCGGATGGCTGAAAGCCTTGACATCGACATCGAAGTGCAGCTGCCCGATGGCGGCGAACAGGTGACGCAAGCCAACGACCACGGCCTGCCCATCGCCGAAAGCGCGAACAAGAACATCCTGCGCAAGGAACTGCAAAAGCTCGCCAAGTCCTTGTACGATCTGAACAAATCTGCCGAAACCGCAAAAGCCTGATCTAGGGGGAACAGTCCGTGTTCAGTCGGTTCAAGAAAGATACTCCCGCCGGTTCCACCCCGTCCACCGGGGGGCTGGCGCCCGTCAGCCAGGTTGCCGACAAGGCGCCCTTTGCATCTGCGGCTCGCGCCGCCCAGCAGCCCGCGGTCCAGCAGCGCGCTGCGGCCGAGGCCATGGCCGCCGACAAGGAGAAGAAGCGCAAGGAGCGCCTGACCGAACTGAAGGTCGAAATCCACAAGCGGCTTCTCGAGGACCTGAACCTCTCGGCCATCGAATCGGCGACCGAGCAGTCGCTCAGGGGCGAAATCGCGGCCCTGACCAACGAGGCGCTGGACGAAATGTCCGTCGCGCTGAACAAGGAAGACCGCCTCGCCCTGACGCAAGAGCTCTACGACGAGGTCATGGGTCTCGGTCCGCTGGAGCCGCTGCTGAAGGACGAGACGATCAGCGATATCCTGGTCAACGGGCCGAAGCGTATCTTCGTCGAACGCGCCGGCAAGCTGCAGCTGTCGGATGTCACCTTCCGCGACGAACGCCACCTTCTGCGCATCATCGACAAGATCGTTTCCGCCGTGGGTCGCCGCGTCGATGAATCGAACCCCTACTGCGACGCCCGTCTTGCCGACGGTAGCCGCTTCAACTGCATGATCCCGCCGATCGCGGTGGACGGGTCGCTCGTCTCGATCCGGAAATTCAAGAAGGACAAGCTGAAGATCGAGGATCTCGTCCGCTTCGGAGCCTTCACCGAGGAAATGGCCGCCTATCTCCAGGCCGCCGTGTCCTGCCGGCTGAACATCATCGTCTCGGGCGGTACGGGTTCCGGTAAGACGACCACGCTCAACGCGCTGTCGTCATTCATCGACAACCACGAGCGCGTGCTGACCATCGAGGATACCGCCGAACTTCAGCTGCAACAGGTCCATGTGGGCCGGATGGAAAGCCGCCCGGCCAACGTCGAAGGCAAGGGTGCAGTCACCCAGCGCGACTGCCTGAGGAACGCGCTGCGTATGCGTCCTGACCGCATCATCGTGGGGGAAACCCGGGGTGAAGAGGTCATCGACATGTTGCAGGCCATGAACACCGGCCACGACGGCTCGATGACCACGATCCACGCCAACAACCCGCGCGACGCCATCTCGCGTCTGGAAAACATGGTCGCCATGGCCGGGATCGAGATGCCCTTGAAAGCCGTCCGCAGCCAGATCGCCTCGGCCGTAAACCTGATGGTTCAGGCCAGCCGTCTGCAGGACGGAACGCGCCGCATGACCTCGGTGACCGAAATCACCGGGATGGAAGGCGAAGTCATCTCGATGCAGGAAATCTTCCGCTTTGAGCGCCTGGGGGTCGAGCCTTCGGGCAAGATCATCGGCCGCTTCAACGCGACCGGCATCCGCTCGGCCTTCTCGGACCGCTTCCGCCAGTGGGGATTCGACCTGCCGGCCTCCATCTACGAACCGATCGTCTGACCGCCATGCAAATCAGCGCAGCCCCCCTGATCTACCTGATGATCTTCGTTGCGGTCGTCGTGATCGTCAACGGTATCTACCTGATCGTCTTCGGGAAATCGATCAGTCTCAACAGTCGCGTAAGCCGGCGCCTGACGCTTCTGGAAAAGAACGCGAACCGCGAACAGGTGCTGGAACAGCTCCGCAAGGAGATGAACCAGCACCTCAACGCACGCAACATCCCGCTGTATTCCGTGCTGGCCAAGAAGGCGCAGCGCGGGAACATCGCCTTCTCGCCCCAGGCGCTGATCGGGATCATGGCGCTTCTGTCGGTCTTTGCCTTCCTGATGCTCTCTGCCTTCACCGCCGCAGAACTTGGCCTGCGTCTGGTGCTGGGCGTGGCGATGGGCGTGGGTGGCGTGTTCTTCTGGGTCAACAGCACGGCGAAAAAGCGGATGAGCCTTCTGGAAGAGCAACTGCCCGATTCCATCGAACTGATGGTTCGCAGCTTGCGGGTAGGCCATCCGTTCTCGACCGCCATCGGCATCGTGGCCAAGGAGATCCCCGACCCGCTGGGCTCCGAGTTCGGCGTCATCGCCGACGAGGCGGCCTATGGCCGCGACGTGGCGGAATCGCTCAAGGCCTTCGCCGAGCGGATGGACAGCCAGGACCTGCGCTTCCTCGCAGTGGCCGTGTCGATCCAGCAGCAATCCGGCGGCAACCTGGCCGAGATCCTGGAAGGCCTGTCCAAGGTGGTCCGAGCGCGCTTCAAGCTCTTCCGGCGTGTCCGCGCCATCACGGCCGAGGCGAAGTGGTCGGGCATGTTCCTGTCGGGCTTCCCCATCGTCGCGCTGATCATGATCAATGTGGTTCAGCCCGACTATTATGACGAGGTCAAGGGCACCTCGGCGTACATCCCCGCGGCGCTCTTCGTCGTCACCTTCCTCATCATCAACATCATCTACATGAAGGTGATGACCAACATCAAAGTGTAGGTCTGGACCATGGAATTCTTTGCGAACCTGATGTCCGGCATAACCGAGCGTTTCGGGCCGATGGCCCCGCTCCTCGCCGTGGGACTCCTTGGCCTCCTTCTGGTGCTGCTGGCCCTGCCGGTGGTCATGAAACGCCAGCGCGACCGCTTTCGCGAGCTGAAGGAACAGGCGCCGACCAGCGCCAAGGACAAGAAGCGCGCCCTGCGCAAGACCGAGCGCGTGGACAAGCTGGAGAAATTCGCCCACTTCCTCGAACCGCAGAAGAAAGAGGAACTGTCGGCCGCCAAGCTGACGATGCTGCGGGCGGGCTATACCGGCAAGAATTCGGTCCGCATGTTCCACGCGATCCAGTTCCTGCTGGCCATCCTGTTCCTGGTCGGCGGCCTTATCATCGCGCTCGTCAAGTCGATGTCGCAGGAAATGTCCGGTGTCGACCTTGTCCTGCACAGCATCCTGCCCTGCGCCATCGGCTATTACCTGCCGCGCTACTGGGTGAACAAGCGCGTCAAGCAGCGCCAGAACGAGATCATCGAAGGCTTCCCCGATGCGCTCGACCTGATGCTGGTCTGCGTCGAGGCCGGTCAGTCGCTGGACCAGTCGATCATCCGTGTCGGCAAGGAAAGCCGGGCGGGCTATCCGGCGCTGGCCGACGAATTCGACATGGTCGCGCAAGAGGTGAAGGCCGGCAAGGAACGCATCGCGGTGCTGAAGGACATGGCCGAACGTGTGGGCGTGCCCGACGTGGCCTCCTTCGTGACGACAATCATCCAGTCGGCCACCTTCGGCACCTCGGTCGCCGACGCCTTGCGCGTCTATTCGGCCGACATGCGCGACAAGCGCATCATGCGGGCCGAGGAAAAGGCCAACATGTTGCCGACCAAACTGACGCTCGGCACAATGCTGTTTACAGTTCCGCCGCTTCTGGTCATTCTGATTGGGCCTTCCGTTTACGGGATGGTGACAATGCTGACCCAACTCGCGGGCGGCCTCTAGGACCGAGCGGTATGTGACTTGCGCAAGGCAGTCGTCCTGACACTGTGTTCTGCGCTTCTCCTGGCCGGCTGCGTGCCGGCCAGCGGCGTTTCCCGGAACAATCCCTATGGCGTGGATGCCCGGGGCGAAGCCGTGGACGGGATGACCGTCGGCCACCGGCTGATGGACGCGGGCGAGCACGAGCTGGCGCTGAAGGCCTATCTTCGTGCAGCCTCCGAAACCGGAATCAACGCGGATGTGCTGTCGTCGATCGGTTCGGCCAACCTTGCGCTCGGGCGGCTCGGCCAGGCCGAGAAGATGCTGAAGCGCGCGCTGGAGCTCGATCCGAATTTTGTCCCTGCCGTGAACAATCTGGGCGTGGTGAAGATGGAGCAGGGCCAGACCGGCGAGGCGCGGGTCCTGTTCCAGCGCGCCTTTGCGCTGGATAGTGGCGAAACGGACTCGATCCGCGAAAATCTGATGCTCGCTATCGCGCAAAGCGAGGCGAAGGTGTATGATCCTCAACAAGAAGAACAAAAAGGCGGGTTCCGTCTGGTCCGGCAGGAAAAGGGCAAATATGTCCTTCTCTCCGATCTCTAGGCGGCGGCACGTCCAAGACGATACGGGCAGTCAACAAAAAGGACGCTGAAGATGCGCCATCCGGCTTTCGTAGTGCTGTGCCTTGGCGGCGCAGTCGCCTTGTCGGCTTGTCAGAAGAACTCTGACGCACAGGTCCAACGGGCACTCAAGGACGTGAACGTCGTTGACGAAACCAACCTCAACGACGTGATGATGACGGTCGCCGACCCGAACGAGGCCGTCGCCTATTTCACCCGCACCCTGCAACAGAACCCCGACCGCATCGACCTGATGCGGGGCCTGGCTCGCTCGCTGACCCGGGCCCAGAAGCCGACCGAGGCGGCGCAGGTCTGGCGCAACGCGGTCGCGCACAAGGATTCAACCCCGGAGGACCGGGTGATGCTGGCCGATGCGCTGATCCGATCGAACCAGTGGCCCGAGGCCAAGGCCGAACTGAACCAGATCCCGCCGACGCACGAAACCTACGACCGCTATCGGCTGGAGGCGATGGTGGCCGACAGCGACAAGAACTGGAAGAAGGCCGACAGCTTCTACGAGATCGCCGCCGGCTTGACCACGACGCCGGCCGGGGTGCTGAACAACTGGGGCTTCTCCAAGCTCACCCGTGGCGATGCAGCAGGTGCCGAGAAGCTGTTCACTGAGGCGCTGACCTACGATCCGGGCCTCTTCACCGCGAAAAACAACCTGGTCCTCGCTCGGGCGGCCCAGCGCAAGTATGATCTGCCGGTCGTGCGGATGACGCAGGTTGAACGGGCCGAGATGCTGTATTCCATGGCGCTTGCCGCCATCAAGCAGGGCGACGTCTCGGTCGGGAAAAGCCTGCTGAACCAGGCGATCGAGACGCACCCGCAGCATTTCGAAGCCGCGGTGCGCAGCCTGCAAGCTCTTGATGCGAATGTGAAAACCTGATGCTAGAGCCGACCGATGCGATGATCCTTCTCGTCCCCGTGCTGCCCATCGCGATCTGGGCGGCGCTGTCGGACTTGAAACGGATGAAGATCCCCAATGCCTCCGTCCTGGCCATGGCGGCGGTCTGGCCGCTGCTCGGCTGGTATGTGTCGCCGACGCTGACCGTCTGGGCCTGGGGCTTCGCGCTGATGGCGATCGTGTTCGTCGCGGGCTTCCTGATGTATCTGACCGGCACCTTCGGGGCCGGCGATGCCAAGTTCGCCGCGGCGATGGCCGGCCTTTTCGTCGGCGGCAACATCGGCGAGATCCTCCTCATCATCTTCCTCTGCATGGTCGGCGCGCTGGTCGTCCACAGGCTTCTGCGCAGCATTCCATGGGTGCGCAACGCCACGCCCGACTGGGAAAGCTGGACCAAGCGGCGCTACTTCCCCTTCGGTCTGGCACTGTCCGCAATCGTCATCGTCTATCTTCTTGCCGTCATCTGGCCACAGGGCTGACACAAGTCACGTTTACGACTCAATGCGCGAACCTGCGCTAGATTGTCCACGGAGCTTGCCCTATGAACGCTGAGGCCCCGGTGTCGGGCGTGCAACCGCCGCCCTCCCCTCGCACGCTGGAAGATACCGGCCTGTCGATCATCACGATGCGCGACATCCTGTTGAAGACGATGTTCCGCACCAACCAGTCGCAGGTCTCGGCGCTGGCCAAGGTCATCTGCCTGCCCGTGCCGCTGACCCAGGAACTGGTGGACCTCGCCCGGACGCAGAAACTTCTGACCGCGATGGGCACGATGTCGGCGACTGCGTCGAACGAAATGGCCTACGAACTGACGGACGCCGGCAAGGCGCGCGCGCTCGATGCGCTGTCGCAGTCGGAATACTACGGCGCGATGCCGGTGCCGCTCGACCAGTATTCGGTGCAGATCAAGCGCCAGTCGGTCCGCGACATCCGCCTGAACCGCGAACAGCTCCTCTCCGGCATGGGTCACCTGATCCTGCCGCCCGACCTGATCGACAACCTCGGACCCGCCGTCACCTCGGGCCGCTCGATCCTCCTGTACGGCCCGCCCGGCAACGGCAAGTCCTCGATCTCGCACGGCATCCGTGCCGCGCTTGGCGACAAGGTCTATGTGCCCCGCGCCATCGAATATTCCGGCCAGATCATTTCGGTTTACGACCCGATCGTCCATGCCGCCGCCGAGATGGCCGTGGATGACCCGAACTCTCTGCGCCGCACCTCGAACCGCTTCGACAACCGCTATGTCTATTGCGAGCGCCCCTCGGTCATCACCGGCGGCGAACTGTCGCTCGACATGCTCGACCTCGCCTACAACCCCACCGCGCGGACCTATCAGGCGCCGCTGCAGCTCAAGGCCACCGGCGGAATCTTCATCATCGACGACCTCGGCCGTCAGGCCGAGCCGCCGCAAAAGATCGTCAACCGCTGGATCGTGCCGCTGGAGGAATCGCGCGACATCCTCGCGCTGCAATCGGGCGAGAAGTTCACCGTGCCCTTCGACACGCTCGTCATCTTCTCGACGAACTTCCACCCCAACCAGATCTTCGACGGCGCGGCGCTGCGGCGGATCTTCTTCAAGATCAAGATCGACGGGCCGAGCCAGGAGAACTTCCTGAAGATCTTCGCCATGGTGGCGCGCAAGAAGAAGATGCCGCTGGACGAAACCGCGCTGATGCACCTGATGAAGGTCAAGTTCCCGACGATCCAGAACAACTATGCGAACTACCAGCCGACCTTCCTGATCGACCAGATGATCGCGGTCTGCGAGTTCGAGAACATCCCCTACCAGATGACCCCGGAACTCATCGACCGCGCCTGGGGCAACATGTTCGTCCGCCAGGAAGACATCGCGCACTGACCCGGTCCCTCGTCGTTCGACTTCGTCTCCTCCTCGGGCACGCGAGGAGTGACGAAGTCATCGACGAGCGGTCACGCAAAGACCGTGACGCCCCGTTCCGTTACGACCGCATCCAGCCGCTGGTCGAACTCGTCCGTCGGCACCGCCTCGACCTCCTGCGCCGCGAAGGCGAACCCCACCGCAAGCACCGGCCCCCGCGCCCGCAGGCCGGCAAGGGTTCGGTCGTAGAAGCCCCCGCCATACCCCAGGCGGAACCCCCGCCGGTCCCAGGCCAGAAGCGGCACGATCAGCACATCGGGTTCGACCCAGGCGCCCTCTTCGGGGATCATCGCCTTGAACGCGCCCTCGACCAGCTTGCAGCCCGGCGACCATTCCCGGAACCGCAGGGGTGTCGCCTTGGCCATGATGACAGGCACCCCCACCGTCCCCTGATGCGCGGCCATGGCCGGCAGCGGGTCGATCTCGGTCCGCATCGGCATGTAGCCCGACAGGACCTTCCCGGCGTGCGGCGCAAGGAAGTCCGCCAGGATCTCGGCTGCCTGCCCCTGCCCTGCCGCAAAGGCATCGGCCCTGCGGGCAAAGGCCGCCGCCCGCGCCGCCGCTTTCACATCGCTCATAACAGCATCACCGTCGCCAGCCCCAGGAAGGCAAAGAACCCCATCACGTCGGTCAGCGTGGTCACGAAGGTCCCGGAGGCCAGCGCCGGGTCGAGCCCCAGGCGTTCCAGCGTCAGGGGCACCAGCACGCCGCCCAGCGCCGCGACGATCTGGTTCACGATCATCGCCATGGCCAGCACCAGCCCCAGGTGCCAGTCGCCGAAGATCAGCGTCCCTGCCGCGCCCAGGATCAGCGCCAGGCCCAGCCCGTTCAGGATCCCCGCCCCAAGCTCGCGCCAGATCACCCGGCCCGCGTTGGCCTGCGTCAGGTCGCGCGTCGCCAGCGCCCGCACCGCCACCGCGAGGGATTGCGTCCCCGCGATCCCGCCGGTCGACGCCACGATCGGCATCAGCGCCGCCAGCGCCACCAGCGCCGAGATGGTCCCCTCGAACTGGCTGATCACCAGCGCCGAGAGCGACGCGGTGAACAGGTTCACCACCAACCAGGGCAGCCGTTGCCGCGCCGTCTCGACCGCGCCGTCGTTGACGCTCGCCTCGTCGCCCACGCCGGCAAGGCGCAGCATGTCCTCCTCGTGCTCCTCGTCCAGCACGTTCATCGCGTCGTCGATGGTGATGACGCCGACCAGCCGGCCGCCCTCGTCCACCACCGGGCAGGAGATCAGGTGATACTGGTTGAAGATATAGGCCACGTCGGCCTCGGGGTCGGTCGCCTCGATGGTGCGGAAGCTGTCTTCGACGATGTCGGCCAGCTTGGCGTCGCGGCCCGAGGACAGGATGCGCCCCAGCGTGGCATAGCCCACCGGCTTCATCCGGGGATCGACCAGGATCACATGGTAGAACTGATCCGGCAGATGCTCGGCCTTCCGCAGGAAATCGATGGTTTCGCCTACGGTCCAGTGTTCCGGCGCCACCACCACCTCGCGCTGCATCAGGCGGCCGGCGGAATATTCCGGGTAGGACATCGCCTGCTCGACCGCGACCCGGTCGGCATCCTCCAGCGCGTCCAGGATGATGTCCTGCTGCGGCTGTTCCAGGTCTTCCAGCAGGTCGACGACATCGTCGGTCTCAAGGTCGCGCACCGCCTCGACCAGCACCTCGCGCGGAAGGGCCTCGACGACCTCTTCCCGGATGTCCTCGCTGATCTCGGACAGGATCTCGCCGTCGATCTCGTGCGACCAGAGTGCCAAGAGAGCCCGCCGGTCGCCCGGACCGATCTGTTCCAGCAGGTCGGCGATGTCAGCGGCGTGCAGCGGCTCCATCAGCGCATCGACGGCCTCGCGGTTGCCAGCCTCGACCGCCTCCAGCACCGCGTCGATGCGGTCCTGGTCCAGCGCCACGTCTTCGGCCTCTGCCTGGTCTTCCGCCATGCGCGCCCCCATCCGATTGCCGCGTCCCAGGCGAAAACAGTTTCACCGAAACAGGGGCGCCCGGCAAATTTACCCCGGACCGGAATGCCCTTAGTCTGGCGGCGAGACAAGGGGATAGTGTCCATGGATCTTCTCATTGGCCAGGTCATCCGCTTCGACGGAGACCCGTTCCGCGACGGCATCGAGGCCGCTCACCACCATCAAAAGGGCGCGGTCGCCGTGGACGAAGGCCGGATCGTCGCGGTGGGCGAGGCCACTGACCTGCGCGCCCGCTATCCCGAGGCCCGGCTGCATGACCACGGCGACCGGCTGATCTCGGCCGGCTTCATCGACGCCCATGTCCACTATCCCCAGACCGCGATCATCGCCTCCTGGGGCAAGCGGCTGATCGACTGGCTGAACAGCTACACCTTCCCCGAAGAGATGCGCTTTGCCGACCCTGCCTATGCGCAAGAGATCGCGAACCGCTATCTCGACCTGGTGCTGGCGCGCGGGACCACCACCGTCTGCTCCTATGCCACGATCCATCCGGCCAGCGTGGACGCGATCTTCACCGCCGCCCAGGCGCGCGGCATGCGGCTTTTCGCCGGCAAGACCTGCATGGACCGCAACGCGCCCGAGGGACTGCGCGACACCGCGCAATCGGCTTACGACGATTCGAAGCGCCTCTTGCAGAAATGGCACGGGGTGGACCGCCTGTCCTACGTCATCACCCCCCGCTTCTCGCCGACCTCGACGCCCGAGCAACTGGCGGCCCTCGGCGCGCTCTGGCGCGAATATCCCGACTGCCTGATGCAGACCCACCTCTCCGAGCAGACCGACGAGATCGCCTGGGTCCGCGACCTCTTTCCCCAGTCGCGTGACTATCTCGACACCTACGAGGCGCAGGGCCTGTTGCGCGAAGGCGCGGTCTATGGCCATGCCATCCACCTGACCGACCGCGAACGCGCGCGGCTTGCCGAGGCGGGGGCGTCGCTCGTCCATTGCCCGACCTCGAACACCTTCATCGGCTCGGGCCTGTTCGACATGGGCCTTGCGCAAAGCCTGCGCGTGGGGCTGGCCACCGACACCGGGGGCGGGTCGAACTTCTCCATGCTGCACACCATGGCTGCCGCCTACGAGGTGGCCCAGCTGCGCGGCCAGTCGCTACACCCCGCGCAGCTCTGGTGGCTGGCGACGCAAGGCTCTGCCCGCGCGCTGCATGCCGAGGACAGGATCGGCAACATCGCGCCGGGGATGGAGGCGGATCTGGTGGTGATCGACCTCGCCTCGACGCCTGCCATCGAACAGGCGACGCGGCGGGCCGAGACGCTCTGGCAGCAGCTTTTCCCGACGATCATGATGGGTGACGACCGCGCCGTTGCCGAGGTCTGGGTGGGCGGGCAAAGGCGCGGTTGAAAGTCGATCGAACCAGTGCCAATGTCTGGTGCATGGCGCGCCTTGGTGCCGATCACCCGCCCCCGGATGGCTGACACTCATGGTCGACCGCAGATCCCTTTTGCTCAAACATATCGATGCCGCAGCGCAAGGTATTGAAATTGCACCATATTTCAACCCCGCGCTAGCAAAGCGCGATGGCTACCGGGTTCTGACGGTCGATGTGTTCGATACCGATGCTCTCCGGCAGAACGCACGCGCGGATCCAAGCATTCCCGACGACCGGATTGCCGAGATCGAGGAGGTCGACATCGTCTGCGATGCCTCCTCGCTGGGACAGGCCGTGACCGGACTGGGCAAGCAGGGACAATTCGGCTACGTCCTCTCGTCGCACAATTTCGAGCACCTGCCGGATCCGATCCGCTTCCTGCAAGGGTGTTCGCTTGCCTTGTCGCCAGGTGGAGTCCTCAGCATGGCGGTGCCCGACGGGCGGGCGTGTTTCGATCATTTCCGGATGCCGACACGCCTGTCCGACTGGCTGCAAGCCTACCATGACCAGCGCAGCCAGCCGTCGCCCGAAACCATCTTCGATGCGCTCTCGAACCTGGCCCAATACGACCGGGTCGGCAAACTAGCCGTGGGCTGCGACATCAGCCTTGACGATCCGCGTCACTTCCAGCCCACGAATGATCTCGGCGACGCCTATGCAGAGTATCTGGAGCGGATCTCCTCGCCTCAGCCCTATCGTGACACGCATTGCACGGTCACCTTTGGCGCGGCACTGGAAAACATGCTTTGGGATCTGCGCTTTCTGGGCCTTGTCGATCTGGAGATCATCGAGGTCACCGAGACTCTGGGGCTCGAATTCTTTGTCCACATGCGAAAGCCCGTGACGTCCGCTCCTGTTGATCCCAAGGCCTTCTACGCGGCGCGTGCAGTTCGGCTTCGCAAGGTGGTGGACGGTCTGGGGACCGCCGGCTTCGGGCGACCCGGTCCGGGGCAATCGGCGGTGTCGCTCACGGCGCAGCGGGCGGTCCGAAGGTCGAAGTCCTTCATCGAACGCCTGCTTCCGACAGGGACCGTCGCGTCGATCCGTTCCTGGAACCGCCGCCGCAAGGAACGCCGGCACTGAACCTGCCTTTCCTGGCCGAGGCCAGGAAACCTGCGCGGTCCTGCGCGGTATCGGATCCGGCCCACGGCACCGCGCCTACCCACGCCGCGACAGGCCAGCCCGGCATCCCAAGTCCGAGGGTCGTCCTGTGCGTCGCACCGGATCCGGCCGGATCACTCGGCCAGTTCCCAGCCGTCTGGATAGAAGTCGTGCCGCAGGGCGATCTCCGTGGCGATGCGTTCCTGCTCCCAGATCGCTTCGGGCGTCACCGGAATGGGGCCGATGGCGGCAATCAGCGTCTCGCCGTCCTTCAGCCGCCGGGTGCGGAAACCCGCCTGCCGCAAGGCCCGCTCGAAGGCCGGCCACGAGGCATCCAGCTCCTCGATGAAGAAGGCATATTCCACAACCGCCGTCTTGGGCAGGCTGACCCCCTTCGACATGCGGAAGGTCTGGAACGTCTCGCGCCGCTGGGCGGCATAATCGTGCGGCATGGGCGGCCTCCTGCGGCCGTTCTAGCCTAGTCGGCGCGCGTGCAGAAGCCCCGCTCGAAGGCCGCGTCCCAGGTCCAGTCGCTGGCGTTCAGCGCCTCGAACCCGACCGGTTCCAGCTGCCGCGTCGTCCCGTTCTCGGTCGAGGTCATCCGCCACAGATCCACCTCGCAGTCGCGGGTCTCGGGCGGGCCATCAAGCGCCTGGAAGGTCGAATGCCCGGCATAGCCGACCACCGTGTACTGGTTGTCGATGAACTGAAGCTGCGTCACCGACCGGCCCTCGGCCTCTTCGTCGGCGTATTCGACCACGATCTGCAGGATCGCGCCGTCCGGGCCATCCAGCACTTCCAGCGCCTGCCGGGTGGCAAAGGCACCCAGCGCGATGGCGGGGTTGTCGAACTCCGGCTCGGCGTCGGGCGAGGGGACGCCCTCCATCGCCCCGTTCCAGATCGTCAGCCGCAGCTTGTCCTCGTTCTGGGTCAGGCGCGCCAGGAAGAAGAACCCCTGGTTCGACGCCCCCGCCCAGTTGCCGCTGGCCTCGGACAGGACGGTCTGCGCACCGGCGGGAAGGGCGAGGATCATCGACAGGATCAGGGCGGACAGCTTGTGCATGCGGGTCTCCGGTTGCAGGTGGCCAGACCATGCCCGGTCCGGGCTGCTGGCGAAAAGGCCGGAAAACCAGATGTGCTAGCCGGCAAGCCGGACGGCCAGCCGGCGCTGCTGCTCCAGCAGACGCGAAAGGTCCAGCCTGACCAGCTGCCCGTCCCGCACGATCTGCCGTCCCTCGACGATCAGGTCGCGCACCCGGCCCGGCCCGCACAGGATCAGCGCGGCCACCGGATCCCAGGCGC
Organism: Tabrizicola flagellatus; assembly: GCF_046295235.1. Classification (GTDB taxonomy): domain Bacteria; phylum Pseudomonadota; class Alphaproteobacteria; order Rhodobacterales; family Rhodobacteraceae; genus Tabrizicola; species Tabrizicola flagellata_A. The sequence goes on along the minus strand of NZ_JBKBLV010000002.1, from coordinate 124,273 downwards.
CTGCCGCCTCGACGCCCCGAAGGTCCCAGATCGCCAGATCGGCGCGCTTGCCCGGCTCGACCGAACCCAGGTCATCCCGCCCCAGCACCTGCGCACCACCCAAGGTGGCGATCTCCAGCGCCTCGCGCGCTCCCATCGCGTCCGCCCCCAGTGCCACCCGCTGCAAGAGCATCGCCATCCGCGCCTCGGCCACCAGGTTGCCCGCGTCGTTCGACGCCGAGCCATCCACGCCCAGCCCAACCAGGCACCCTGCGTCCCGCATCGCCCGGATCGGCGCGATGCCGGAACCGAGTCTACAATTCGAACACGGGCAATGGGAAATTCCGGTCCTTGATTGGTTGAAAAGTTCAATTTCCGAACCATCCAGCTTGACGCAATGGGCATGCCAGACATCGGCACCGGTCCAGCCCAGGTCCTCGGCATACTGGCCCGGACGACAGCCGAAGCGTTCCAGCGAATAGGCGATGTCCTCGTCGTTCTCGGCCAGATGGGCATGCAGCATCACCCGCTTGTCGCGCGCAAGCAGGGCGGAATCGCGCATCAGCTCGCGGCTGACCGAGAAGGGCGAACAGGGCGCGAGGCCCACCCGCACCATCGCCCCCGGCAGGGGATCGTGGAAACGGTCCACCACCCGGATCATGTCCTCCAGGATCGCCGTCTCCGTCTCGACCAGGCTGTCCGGCGGCAGGCCCCCGGCGCTTTCGCCGATCGACATCGCCCCGCGCGTGGGGTGGAAGCGCAGGCCGACCTCCCCTGCCGCGGCGATGGTGTCGTCCAGCCTTGCCCCGTTGGGAAAGAGATACAGGTGGTCCGAGGTCAGGGTGCAGCCCGACAGCGCCAGCTCGGCAAGCCCGACCTGGGCCGAGACGAACATCTCCTCCGGCCCGAAACGCGCCCAGATCGGATACAGCGTCTTCAGCCAGCCGAACAGCAGCGCGTCCTGCCCGCCGGGCACCGCGCGTGTCAGCGTCTGGTAGAGGTGATGGTGCGTGTTCACCAGGCCCGGCGTCACCACGCAGCCCCGCGCCTCGATCACTTCGACGCCTTCGTCAGACAGGCCCGGCCCAACCCCGGCAATGATGCCGCCGCGGATCAGCACGTCTGCCCCACGCAGTTCGGACCGCCGGGCATCCATCGTCACCACGACATCGGCATTGCGGATCAGGATGTCGGGCATCGGTGCACCTTTTGCGCACCCTTCGGTTTCATGGGAAACCCTGGCGAGTCGTCAGAAGGGCGAAGGACACGACCGGCACAGGCAGGATAGCCCGCGACCGGGCAGGCCGGCAACCTTACGCTCCGGAGAAAGGTGCTTCAAACGCAGCCGGAAGGCGCGAGCCGCCAGCAGGCCTCAGCCGTTCAGCAGCGCCAGCGCCTCGGCGTGCAGCTCGCGGCTGGCTGCGGCGAGGATCCGGCCCCCCTCCAGCGCAGGGCGGCCCTGCCAGTTGGTCACGATGCCACCCGCCGCCTCGATCACCGCGATCGGGGCCTGCACGTCATAGGCCTGCAACCCCGCCTCGATCACCAGGTCGATCTGGCCCGCCGCGATCAGCGCATAGGCGTAGCAGTCGGTGCCATACCGGACAAGCTTCGCCTCCTTGGCGACCCGCCGGAACGCGGCACCCTCTTCCGGTGTGCCGACCTCGGGAAAGGTGCTGAACAGGATGGCCTCGGACAGCGGGCGCGGCGTGCGGACGCCAAGGTTCGCTTCGCCCATCGGCCCCTTGACACAGGCCCGACCCAGACCGCCCTCGAAACGTTCGCCGATGTAGGGTTGGTCGATGATGCCGTAGAGCACCCCGTCCGCATCGCGGACCGAGATCAGCACGCCCCAGGTCGGCGTGCCGGCCAGATAGCTGCGCGTGCCGTCGATCGGGTCCAACACCCAGGTCAACCCGCTGGCGCCCGCGACCGATCCGAACTCCTCGCCCAGGATGCCGTCGTCCGGACGCCGGCGCGCGAGAACCTCGCGCATCCGCTCTTCGGACAGACGGTCTGCGGCAGTCACCGGATCGAACCGGTCGGTTTCCTTGTTTTCGGCCACCAGCGCGCGCGTCCTGAAATGCGACAGGGTGGCAACGCGCGCCACATCGGCCAGTTCATGCGCCGTGGCGACCAATTCCGCCGCAAGCGCCGCTGAAACCCGCATGATTCCTCTCCGACCTGAAGGGCCCGATGGCCCCGTCCCCGGGCGCTAACCGCGCGCGGGGGCAAGGTCAAGGCAGTCAGGCGGCTTCCGAGAGAACCCGGGCCAGGTCGAACAGGCGGCGGCGCTGCGCCTCGGGGATGGCGTAGTAGGAGCGCACCAGTTCCAGCGCCTCCTTGTCCGACATCATGTCGCCGTGGGCATAGGTCGGTGTGACCTGACCATCGGCGAGACCTTCGAAGAAGAACGAGATCGACACGCCCAGCGCATCGGCGATGTCCCAAAGCCGGGAGGCGCTGACCCGGTTCATGCCGGTCTCGTACTTCTGGATCTGCTGGAATTTGATTCCGACCTTGTCGGCCAGTTGCTGCTGCGTCATGCCCACCATCCAGCGGCGGTGACGGATGCGCTTGCCGACATGTGCGTCTACGGGATGCTTCATTCTATACTCCAAAAACGTGTGTCCATTCCCCTCACGGTCTTGTAAGCAAGTTGCATGCCAAAACGGCGGAATGGACGGAGCCCGTGAAAAAAAATCCTGAGCCGCCCGAAAACCTGTCCTTTTGGATAAGTCGAATTATCCATGCGTATAACACACGGTGCGGTTGTCCTTACCGGGCGAAGAAACGCGCAGGACCGAATCAGAGCTCTCCTCAAAGTGGTATCGCGTTTCGCATTGCATTTTGCACAGACCCCAAAGAGATCTTCGCATATTGCGAAGAAATCGATCATTGCATTGCAAGAAACGGTATGGTGCCTAAATTGCCTACACCGTAGGTAGTAGAAACAGCCTCTGGAATTGGAGCCAATCATGCAGGCCTGGCAGGTCAGCGAACCCGGCGCCGCACCGACACTAGGTTCGGTTGACTCCCCGGTTCCCGTTAAAGGCGAAATCGTTGTCCGCGTGGAAGCAGTCGGGCTCAACTTTGCGGATATGCTCTCGATCCAGGGCAAGTACCAGGTCCGACACCCGTTTCCCTATGTTCCCGGCATGGAACTCTCGGGCGTCGTCGAGACGCTGGGCCCGGAAACCGAAGGTCCCGCCCCCGGCACCCGCGTCCTGTCCACCTGCTCCTCTGGCGCCCTCGCCGAACATGTGGCGCTGCCCGCTACCCGGGTCTGCCCGCTTCCCGATTGCATGAGCTTTGCCGAAGCCGCCGGTTTTCCCATCGCCTACGGAACCTCGCATCTGGCACTGACGCATACGGCGCGGCTGCGGACGGGCGAGACCCTGTTCGTGACCGGCGCCGCCGGCGGCGTGGGGCTGACGGCGGTCGAGATCGGCAAGCGGCTGGGCGCAAGGGTCATCGCCTCCGCCCGCGGGAAAGACCGGCTGGAGATCGCCCGCGCGGCGGGGGCGGACGTACTGATCGACAGCGAGGCGCCCGGACTGAAAGAGGCGCTGCGGGCCGAAGGCGGCGTCGATGTCGTCTATGACGCTGTCGGCGGGCCGGCCTTCGATGCCGCGCTGCGCGCCTGCCGGCCCGAAGGGCGGCTTCTTGCGATCGGTTTCGCCTCGGGCGAGGTTCCGCAGATCCCGGCGAACCTCCTTCTGGTGAAGAACCTCACCGTTTCGGGATTCTGGTATGGAGGGATGGAGACGCACGCTCCGTCCCTGGTCGCCGCCAGCTTGGCCGAGCTTCTGCGCTGGCGGGCCGAGGGGCTGATCCGTCCCCATGTCAGCCATGTCCTGCCCTTTGACGCCTTTCCCGAGGGTCTGGCACTCTTGCGCGACCGCAGGGCGACCGGAAAGGTCGTGATCCGGCTTCAGCAGCAGTAGGCCAGGCGCAGCTCGGCCATGAGCATGTCCACCGCCTCGCCCGTCGCCGCCGGCGAACGGTAGAGCGCCAGCTTCATCTCGCCCAGCGGCGGCAACTGGTTGTCGGCCTGGATGACTTCGGTATCTGCAGGAATGTTGCCGACCATCCGCGCCGAAATCGCAAGGTCGGCCGCCACCATCGCCTCGACCGCCTGCTCGCTTTCACCACCCGTGGCCAGGTCCCAGGAGATACCGGCACGGTCCAGCGCCGACTGAGCGGCCGGACGGAAGATGCAGCCGTCCTTGAACCCCAGCCGCAGCGGCCGGCGCTGCCAGGCCGTGCCGTCCGGCGCACCGATCCAGACCAGCGGCCGCGCCCCCAGCACCTCGGCGCCGGGGTCCGGCGCGTCCTCGGTGGTCACGATCACGTCGAATCCGCCACGGGCATATTCCTCCTTCATCGCCAGCGTGAAGGACGAGACCAGATTCACCTGCACCCGCGGATAGGTCTGCGCCATCCGCTTCAGGATGCCGGGGATCGCCGGATAGACCACGTCATGCGGCACCCCCAGCCGGATCGTGCCGCAGCAGGCCGTGGCGTTGAAGCGCGACAGCGCCTCGTCGTTCAGGGCCAGCATCCGGCGGCCGTAGGACAGAAGCTGCTCGCCCTCCGGCGACAGCGCCAGCTTCCGCGCCGCGCGCAGGAACAGCTGCATCCCCAGCGACTCTTCCAGCCGCTTGATCTGCATGGAGACGGCGGATTGCGTCAGGTTCAGATAGCCCGCCGCCCGCGTCACTCCGCCCACATCGGCGACGGTGACGAAGGACCGCAGGGCGGCAAGGTCGAGATTGCGCGGCATATCACATATCCTGATGGATGGCGTCACGATCATTCGTTTCCATGATGCATCAGAAACTGGCATCGTTCAAGCATTCTGATCGAACCCGACACCGCCATCACAGAACCCGATGAAAGGCCCGCCATGCGCCCCTCTGCCCTGTCCCGCCCGCTTCGTTCCGCCCCGGCCCACCCTTCGCTGCCCGCTCGTCTCTGGCAGGCCCTCATGGTGGCGCGCACGCGCCGGGCGCTCAAGCATCTCGACGACTACCTCCTTGCCGACATCGGCCTCAGCCGCGAAGACGCCGAGGCCGAGGCGCGGCGGCCCCTCTGGGATGCGCCGTCGCATTGGCACGACTGAAAGGCTGACAGTTTTCGCCATGATCCGGATCGGAAATGCTTGAAATGGCCCGGTGCGATACCGATATTCGACCCACGAGGTCGCGCCGGTTCCCCCGGCGTTGCCCTTAGGGACAACATCGGAGGCTTCACATGGCTCAGTTTGACACGATCCGCAGCGTAGGCGTCGGCGCCCGCGCGCAGATCGACGAAGGGCTTCGCGCCCACATGAACAAGGTTTACGGGCTGATGTCCGTGGCGATGCTGGTCACCGCCGGCGTTGCCTGGGCGGTCGGCTCGTCCGAACAGCTGTTCTCGATCCTTCGGAACCCTGCGACCGGGTCCATGACCATCCTCGGCTGGGTGGCGATGTTCCTGCCGCTGATCATGGTCTTCGCCTTCGGCGCGCTGATCAACCGGATGTCGGCCGCGGCGGCGCAGCTGTTCTTCTACGCCTTCGCGGCGGCGATGGGCCTGTCGCTGGCCTGGATCTTCCAGGTCTTCACCGGCGTCTCCATCGCGCAGACCTTCCTCATTACCGCGATCTCTTTCGCGGGCCTGTCGCTGTACGGCTACACGACCAAGCGTGACCTCAGCGGCATGGGCACCTTCCTGATGATGGGTCTGATCGGCCTGATCGTCGCGATGATCGTGAACCTGTTCCTTGCCTCCTCGGCGCTGGCCTTCGCGATCTCGGTGATCGGCGTGCTGATCTTCGCCGGCCTGACCGCCTTCGACACCCAGCGGATCAAGAACGACTACATCCAGCACGCGGTGGCGATGGACCAGGAATGGCTGGGCAAGTCCGCGATCATGGGCGCGCTGACGCTTTATCTGGACTTCATCAACCTGTTCATGTTCCTGCTCCAGTTCATGGGCAACCGGGAATAGGGCAAGCGGAAGCACCCTTGGGGGCCGGTCTTCGGACCGGCCCTTTTCCATTTCGGCGCTCAGATTGCGGTCTGGCGCAGGTTGGCCATCATCCTGATTGCGGGAAAGACGATGCCGGGCGCCAGCGGCACGTCGACCGGATGCAAGGCCCTGAACCCCAGCGCCTGGTAGAAGGGCACCGCCGTCCGGGTGGACAGACAATCCAGCCACTCCACCCCCGCCCTTCTCGCATCCAGCATGACCCTGCCCATCAGCGCCCGGCCGATCCCCCTCCGGGTCAGGTCGGGGTCGGTCGCGACATGCCGGACGTGGCCGCTGCCACCGCTACCCTCCGGTCCCAGCGGATTTCCCCGGGTCCACCCCCCTGCCGCCAGCACCCTGCCCGCCCCGTCCTCGGCCAGGAAATAGGTGCCCGATGCCAGAAGCTCGGGCCGGGCCCGGGCAATCCTCGGAATCGCCAGCACCATGATCGAGGGGGGATAGTCCGGCGCCAGCAGACGCGGATAGCTGCGGGCCAGCAAGGTGTCCACGGCAGCGATGTCGGCCGGAGAGGCCTGCCGGACAGAGAGTGTCGGTGTCATCTTCCGGCAAATGGAGCGCCGGCACCAAAAGGAAAGGGCTGCCGGGTCAGACGACCGCGCCGAAGATGCGCCCCACGCCAAAGGTCACGGCCATGGCCACCGCACCCCAGAAGGTGACCCGCGTCACCGCGCGCGGGATGCTCGCTCCGCCCGCCCGCGCCCCGACGGCACCAAGCAGCGCCAGGAACACCAGCGAAAGACCGGTGACCCAGAGCGCGATCTGCGCCTCGGGGGCAAGGGCGGCAGTGGCCAGCGGCAGGGCCGCCCCCACCGCGAAGGTCAGCGCCGAGGCCCCCGCGGCCACCAGCGGCCGCGCCTCGGTATGCTCGAAGATGCCCAGTTCGTCGCGCACATGCGCGGCCAGCGGGTCCTTGGCGTGCAGGGCCGCGGCTACCTGGTGCGCCAGGTCGGATGGCACGCCGCGGGCCTCGTAGATGCCGGCCAGGGCGCGCAGCTCCTCCTCCGGGTCCGCCGCGATCTCGGCCCTTTCGCGCGCGATGTCGGCGGCTTCGGTGTCCGATTGGGATGAGACGCTGACATATTCCCCCGCCGCCATCGACAGCGCCCCAGCCGCCAGCCCTGCCGCGCCGGCGACCAGCACCTCGGCCCGGCCCGAGGCCGCCGCGACGCCGACGATCAGCGCGGCGGTCGAGACGATGCCGTCATTTGCGCCCAAGACGGCCGCGCGCAGCCAGCCGACGCGTGCGACGTAATGCTCTTCCCGGTGATTGCGTTCCATGGCGCCTCTCCTCTGACTTCAGCCAGAAAGGACGGCAAACGGCCGCCGGGTCAATGACATAGGTCAGGAAAACGCAAGCGCGGGCTTACCAGGACCAAAAAATCAAAAGGCCGCGCCCCGGAAGGCACGGCCCCTGAAACGACAGATCGGCAGATCCTACTTGATCTTGCCTTCCTTGTACTCGACATGCTCCCGCTTTACGGGATCGTATTTCTTGATGACCATCTTCTCGGTCATCGTGCGGGCGTTCTTCTTGGTCACATAGAAGTGGCCGGTGCCCGCGGTCGAGTTCAGGCGGATCTTGATGGTGGCGGGCTTCGCCATGGTCGCTACTCCTGCATCGGGGAATCCTGATCCCCCGGTGAAATCCTTGAAGCCCGCCTTTTAGCCAAGCGGACGGCAGAGTCAACCGGTATCGGCGCGCTTATTGCCACATCGCGGCGCGCAGTTCCCAGGGCGTGACCTTCCCATCGCCGTCGCTGTCGGCGGCATCGTATTGCGCCTTCTCGGCGGCCAGGAATTCCGCTGCCGTGACCTTGCCGTCGCCGTCCGCGTCCTTCGCGGCAAAGCGGGCAGCATGGCGCTCCTGCATTGCCTGCGACATGGCCCGGGGGTTCATCATCCCCATCCGGCCCGCACCCATCTCGTCCGGCATCAGCGCGCCGTCACCGTCGGCATCCATCGCGGCGAACATCGCCTCGGCATGGGCCGAAGCCTCTTCGGCCGAGACATCGCCGCTCTGATCGGTGTCGATGGCCGCCATCATGCCGCCGCCCGGCCCCATCCCAAAGCCCGGCCCCATCCCAAAGCCCGGCCCCATTCCGCCCGGTCCCATGCCAAAGCCCGGAGCCTGACCATAGCCGGGACCACCGGCCCAGCCCTGCCCCATGCCGGGCGACATGCCCGGCCCCATTCCGGGACCCATGCCCGGCCCCATGCCCTGCCCCGGCATCTGCCCGTATCCGGGACCCTGCCCATATCCCGGACCGCCGCCCCAGCCCTGACCCATGTTCCAGCCGGGACCATTGCCCCACCAGCCCCATCCGGGCTGGCCCTGCGCCAACGCCGGCACGGCGCCGGACAGTCCCAATACGGCAACCACTGCAAAAGTCCTGAACATCGCGCGCTCTCCTGTCTCTGGCGGCGGATCGACGCCGCCCACCCAGAAAACACCGGCCATTCTCCATCTGCGTTGACGCAGGTCAAGCACACGGCATCACGACCTTTCGCCGAACCCGGAGCCAGGACAGAACTGCGCGGAGAGCCTGTAAGCCGGATTCTGTCCGGGGCCACACCTTTCGGCGGTTCCCCTGGATGACCATTCCTCTGCCGACCGTGTCGCCACGGCGGTCAAGCTGCCAACCCGGGCCTCTCGGGCGTTGGCATCCCTGCGGGCGGTATCCCGGACCAAGATCCGGGACCAGCCCCCGCGCGAGGCCCCTATTTGGCATTGCTCCGGGTGGGGCTTGCCGTGCCGGTCCGGTTGCCCGTCCCGCGGTGGGCTCTTGCCCCACCGTTTCACCATCGCCCTGCATGCAGGGCAGTCTGTTCTCTGTGGCGCTTTCCCTGGGGTTGCCCCCGCCGGGCGTTACCCGGCACCCTTGCCAACGGGAGTCCGGACTTTCCTCGGGGCGCGAACCCCGCGGCCATCCAGCCCTCCGCGCGCGGCTCAGTTAGGCGCTGACCGTCGCCCCGTCAACCACAATCCGGCGCAGGCCCGCCGCAAGCCCGCGGTCTTCCGCGTCCAGCGGGCCGGTCGCCCAGGGTCGAAAGCGCAACCGGAAGGCCGTAAGCAGGACGTCCGGCGCGGCCTCCGGATAACCGAAGGCGCGAAGATCGGCCAGAAAGCCCGCCATCTCCGCCGCAGAGCCTCCCTCCCCCCCCGTGGGGGAGGGATGGGGTGGGGGGGCATCCGGGCCAGGGGGTTCGGGCCAGACCGACAGACCCTGCAACGCCAGCCGCCGCCAGTCGAACCGGGGCCCCGGGTCCCCCTTGCGCTCGGGCGCCATGTCGCTGTGGCCGATCACCGCCTGCGGCGGCAGTCCGTGGCGCTTCAGCACAGCGGCCAGCAGACCCTCCAGTGCCCGCATCTGCGGCTCGGCGAAGGGCCGATTGCCCGGGTTGGCCAGTTCGATCCCGATCGACCGCGAGTTCACGTCCCCCTCGCCCGCCCAGGCCCCCGCACCGGCATGCCAGGCGCGAAGGGCCTCGTCCACCAGCGCATGCAGAGTGCCGTCCTCGTCGATCAGGTAATGCGCCGAGACCTCGGTCGCAGGGTCGCACAGCCGCTCAAGCGCCTCGGCACAGCTGGCCATGGCGGTATAGTGCAGCACCACCAGTTCGACCCGCCTGCCCCGCCGGTCCCCGAAATTCGGCGACGGCAGCGTCAGGCTCACTGCAACGCGGTGCGGAACGGGCGCGGATCCCAGGCGCAGGCAAAGCCGTCACCGTCGGGATCGACGCCCATCCGGTCGCGCTCCGGCCCGCCCTTGGCCAGGAATTCCTGTTGCGCCTTGTCGGACGAGGGATACTTGGCGCAGGCCGCGTTCACGTCGCGGACCCCGAGGCCGGACCGCTTGTACATCTGCACGCCCGGCGCATGCTTGGTCGCCAGCGCGAACTCCACGATGTTCGGGCCGGTATCGCCCGGACGGGTCGGCAGGTCCTTCGGCTGCACAACGACATATTCGGCGCGGTTCCGCGCGATCCGCTCGGCGTCGCTCTCGATGGTCTCCCGCGCCGCGACCGCGCCGAAATCCTGTTCGTCCGAGATGCCGGCGTGGCTCGCGACCTCGCCCGATTCCACCTTGATTCCGGCCGGCGGCCCGCCGCGCGGACGGGACGAGCTGTCAGCCAGGGCGGGCGCTGCCGCCGGGGCCACCGGCGCGGCGGCAAGCGGCGCCGATGCGACGGGGGCGACACCCTGCGCGCGGTCAATCGCCGCTGCGGCGGCGGCCGGGTCGAAGTCTCCGCCCGGCGGCGGCACGGTGACGGGGGCGCCGACCGGGCCCGGGGCGGCACCGCGAACATAGCTGTTGTAGTCCTGGAATCCGACACCCGACCCGGTTTCGGTCGTCGTCGGGGTGCAGGCGGCCAGCATCAGCGCAGCAGATGTTACGCCAGCGGCGGAAAGAAAGGTTCGGCTCATTACTGCCTCGACGGGTGCATTTCGGCGCCCATTACCACCATTTTTCCGGCTTGGCCACAAAGCCCGCCCGCGATTCCAACACATGTGCGTAATTCAGCAACTGCGCTTCCTCCCAGGGGCGGCCGATCAGCTGCAAGCCCAGCGGCAAGCCCTGCACGTCCAGACCGACCGGCACCGCCACGCCAGGAAGCCCCGCAAGGTTCACCGTGACGGTAAAGACATCGTTCAGATACATCTGCACCGGATCGGCATCCGCCATCTCGCCCAGGCCGAAGGCCGCGCTCGGCGTGGCCGGGGTCAGGATCGCATCCACGCCTTCCGCGAACACCACCTCGAAGTCGCGCTTGATCAGCGCCCGCACCTTCCGCGCGCGGTTGTAATAGGCGTCGTAGAACCCGGCCGAGAGGACATAGGTGCCAACCATCACCCGGCGCTGCACTTCCGGCCCGAAGCCCTCGGCCCGGGTCTTTTCGTACATCTCCGTGATTCCGTCGCCCGCCGCCAGCTTTGCCCGGTGGCCATAGCGCACCCCGTCATAGCGGGCGAGGTTCGATGACGCCTCGGCCGGCGCGATCACATAGTAAGCGGGCAGCGCGTATTTCGTATGCGGCAGGCTGATGTCGCGCACCTCGGCGCCCGCATCCTTCATCATCTCGATGCCGCGCGCCCAGAGCGCCTCGATCTCCGCCGGCATGCCGTCCATCCGGTATTCCTTCGGGATGCCGATGACCTTGCCGCGGATGTCCCCGGTCAGCGCCGCCTCGAAATCCGGCACCGGAATGTCGGCGCTGGTCGAATCCTTCGGGTCATGCCCCGCCATCGCCTGCAACATGATCGCCGCATCGCGCACCGATTTCGTCATTGGCCCGGCCTGATCCAGCGACGAGGCAAAGGCCACGATCCCCCAGCGGCTGACCCGGCCATAGGTCGGCTTGATCCCGACGATCCCGGTGAAGGCCGCCGGCTGCCGGATCGACCCGCCCGTGTCCGTGCCCGTGGCGCCCAGACACAGGTCCGCCGCCACCGCCGCCGCCGAGCCGCCCGAGGATCCGCCCGGCGTCAGAAGCCGGTCATCCACCTTCCACGGATTCACCGCATTGCCATAGCAGCTCGTCTCGTTGCTGGAGCCCATGGCGAATTCGTCCATGTTCAGCTTGCCCAGCATCACCGCGCCGGCCTCGAACAGCTTCGACGTGACCGTGGATTCATACTCGGGCCGGAACCCCTTCAGGATGTTGGACGCCGCCTGGCTCGGCACGCCCTTCGTGCAGAACAGGTCCTTGATCCCCAGCGGAATCCCGCACATCGAGGGCGCATCTCCCGCCTTCAGCCGCGCATCCGCCGCCCGCGCCTGTTCCAGCGCGATCTCGGGCGTCTTGTGGACGAACGCATTCAGCCCGTCGCCCGCATCTATCGCCGTCAGGCAGGACATGGTCAGATCGACCGCCGAAATCTCGCCCTTGCGCAACGCATCCCGCGCCGCCGCGATGGTCCAGGTATTGCTCATTCCACCACCTTCGGCACGGCAAAGAACCCCTCGCGCGCATCCGGCGCGTTCTTCAGCACCTGCGCCTGGATGTTCCCATCCGTGACCACATCCTTCCGCCGCTTCAGCCGCATCGGCGTGACGCTGACCATGGGCTCGACACCCGTCACGTCCACCTCGTTCAACTGCTCCATGAAACCCAGGATGCCCGAAAGCTTCTCCGCCAGCGCGGGCAGATCGCCTTCCTCCACCCGGATGCGCGCCAGCTTGGCCACCTTGCGCGCGGTGTCGATGTCAATGGCCATGGGGCCCCTCCAACGGTTTGGCCCCGTTTAGCCGGGGGACTGGGCCTTCGCAAGCATGTGACGCCGATAGACCTCGATCATCCAGCCCAGCATCAGCGCGTTCAGGAGATGCCACAGGAAATGCGTGCCCAGCGGCAGGGCCTCGCAGACCGGCCCGTCCAGCGTGCGGAAGGTCAGGCTGACGATCAGGATCGCCGCCCCCACCGCCAGCCCCCGCCCCGTCTTCCTCCCCGTCTCGGGCCCCACCCGGCCAACGGCCCAGGCATAGGCCAGGATCAGGGGCGGGATCGGCGCATAGGCGGCCGAAGACCCCAGCGGCAACAGCGCCCCGAGCACCGCCCCGGCGCCCGCGGCATAGGGCAGGAACCCGGCCACCGCGATCCAGGGCCACCAGCCGCGCCGACCCAGCAGGTCGCGGGTCGCCGCATGCAGGTAAAGCAGGATGAAGCCCAGGATCGGCAGCACGTCCATCAGCGCGGTCAGGCGGTTGGCATGGGTATGGAACAACCACGACCCCAGCCCGATCACCCCCAGCACCCCGCACATCGCCCGCGCCAGCGGCAACCCCGCCGTCCGCCGCCACATGATCAGGGCCGCGACCAGGAAGGCCACGTTCGTCAGCGCGTTCACCGGCTCGGCCCAGTAGGCGGCCGAGGTCCGCTCGCAGTAGGCGTCGATAGGCTGGAACATGGTTGTCATCTCTCCGTCAGCCCTAGATGATAGCGCCGGTCGGGATCGTCATCCCGAAAGACCAGAAGGAGAGACCCATGCAGATCACCTGGCTCGGCCATTCAGGCTTCCGCATCGAGATCGAAGAGGCCGTCCTGCTGATCGACCCTTGGCTCACCGGCAACCCGGTTTTCCCCGCCGGAAAGGAGGACGAGGCCGTCGCCGGGAGCACCCATATCCTCTTGACCCACGCCCATGGCGACCACGCCTCCGACGCCGCGCGTCTGGCGCGCAAGCTGGGGGTCAAGGTCCATTGTATCCACGAGGTCTCGGAATGGCTGAACGCCCAGGGCGGCGTCGAAACCGTGGGCTTCGGCAAGGGTGGCACGCTGACGCTGAACGGCGCGAAGGTGACGATGGTCAACGCCGTCCACTCCGCCTCGATCGACTTTGCCGGCAAGGGCCTTCTGCCCGCGGGCTCGGCCGCCGGGTTCATGATCGCGGGCGAGGGGCACACGATCTATGTCTCGGGCGATACCGACATCATGGCCGACATGGCCTGGATGGCCGAATACCACCAGCCCGACATCGGCATCCTGTCCTGCGGCGGGCACTACACGATGGACATGGACCGCGCCGCCTGGGCCGCGCGCAAGTATTTCAACTTCCGCTGGGTGATCCCCTGCCACTACAAGACCTTCCCGATCCTCGCCCAGGATGCCTCTGCGCTGCGGGCGGGGCTGCCCCCGGGGATCGAGGTGATCGAACACGATGTTCTGGACCCGATCGCATTCTGAGCCGGCGGTCCCGACATGGTTTACGGATGCCTGACGTCCGCGCCCATGTCTTTGGAATCATTGCGATTTGCCGGAATGTCCAGCGCGGTCACTGACCGCGCCGTCCGGCAAAGAACCTCTTCAGCAGCGCCTCGGCCTCCGCCGCCCCGATCCCGTCATAGACCTCGGGGACGTGGTGGCACTGGGGATGGCTGAACACCCGCGCCCCCACCGCCACGCCCCCAGACTTCGGGTCCGCCGCCCCGAAATAGAGCCGCCCGATCCGCGCCGCCGAGATCGCGGCGGCACACATCGGGCAGGGCTCGAGCGTGACGTAGAGATCGCAGCCGACCAGCCTTTCCGAGCCCAGCACACCGCAGGCCGCGCGGATCGCCAGCATCTCCGCATGGGCGGTGGGATCGGCCAGTTCCCGCGTCCGGTTTCCCGCCCGCGCCACCACCGCCCCGTCCCGAACCACAACCGCACCCACCGGCACCTCGCCCCTGGCCGCAGCCGCCCGCGCCTCCTCCAGCGCCAGGTCCATGAACGACCGGAACCCTTCGCGTTGCTCTTTCATCTGTCCTCAAATATCCTCGGGGGTCCGGGGGTGGAAAACCCCCGGGGCTGGCCACCCCGCGCCCAAGGATCATCGTGATGGCGCCGAAAGACAAGCAGCCCCCTGCGACAGACACCCCCGAGGGCGAGCGCATCGCCAAGGTCCTGTCCCGCGCCGGCATCGCCTCGCGCCGCGAGGCGGAGCGGCTGATCGAACTGGGCGAGGTCAAGGTCAACGGCCGCGTCATCACCTCCCCCGCGCTGAACGTGACCGCAAAGGACAAGATTACCGTGCGGGGAGAACCCGTGGGCCAGCCCGAACCGCCCCGCCTCTGGCTCTACTACAAGCCCGAGGGCCTCGTGACCTCGGCCGCCGACGAGAAGGGCCGCGACACCGTCTTCGACCACCTGCCCGAGGACATGCCCCGCGTCATGTCGGTCGGCCGGCTCGACCTCAATTCCGAGGGCCTCCTGCTCCTGACCAATGACGGCGAACTCAAGCGGCGCCTCGAACTCCCCTCGACCGGCTGGCTGCGGAAATACCGGGTGCGGGTCAAGGGCAACCCCACCGACCCGGACCTGGAACCGCTGCGCAAGGGCGTGACCATCGACGGCGAGAAATTCCAGCCGATGGATGTCAGGCTCGACCGCCACCAGGGCGCCAACGCCTGGCTGACCGTGGGACTGCGCGAGGGCAAGAACCGCGAGATCCGCCGCGCGATGTCCCATATCGGCCTGACGGTGAACCGGCTGATCCGAATCTCCTACGGCCCCTTCCGCCTGAACGAGCTGAAGCCGGGCGAGGTCGAGGAGGTCAAGCCCCGCATCCTGCGCGACCAGCTGGGGCTTGGCGAGGACAGCGCACCGGCAAAGCCGGCAGGAAAGGCGGCGACCCGACCCGCGGTCAAGCCGGCCCCGAAGGCGTCCGCAAGACCAGCCGCGAAACCGACGCGAAGCCCTGCCCCGGATACGGCCGCAAAGCCGACGAAGCTCAGGCTGAAGCCGGGCGAAGGACTGCACCAGCTGTCCGATGCCTGGGCCGAAGCGACCCGCCCGCCGGCCCGCAAGTCCACCGACCGACCTGCGGGCGGCCGACCTGTCCGGACCGGCGGACCGCGCCCCGGTGGGCCGCGCAAGGCGTGACCGGCCCGCGACATAGTGGAACTGCGGGGAGAATTGATGCCGATTTCCCCCCGGCAATGCTGGCATGGCACCAACTCCTCGGCTAAGGTCGAAAGGGTCGCAATTGCAGGAGGTCACGCAATGTCGGGAACCGGTCTCCGGAACCTCTCGCTGGTGCTTCTGGTGATGCTGATTGCCTATGTCGCCTGGTCCGGGGGCGCATGATGGCCGAGCGTTTCGGCGGCAAGTATTCGCCCCAGTCCAGCCGTCCCCCTGCGCAGTCCTCTGCCCCGGCCGACATCCGGCCAAAGGGTGGCTGGCGGACATCCATCCTGTTCCTGACCGCCTTCCTGTTCCTGTTCCCCGCCTTCGGAGACGGTCCGCGCGAGATGTTGATGGGCCTGGCCGCCGGCGGCCTCCTTATCCTTTCCGCCTCGCTCACGCGCGAGGGGCAACGGGCCGAGGCCGCCTACGACGCCCGCAAGATCGCCCGCCGCCCGGCCTTCCCGCGCAAGCTCGCGGGCGCGGTTCTGACCGGGGCGGCGCTGCTTGTCGGTGGGCTGATCGCGGACCACGGGATCGTCTATCCGCTGCTCTTCGCGCTTGTCGGCGCAGGCCTGCATCTAGGGGCCTTCGGGCTGGACCCGATGGCCGACAAGGGGATGGAGGGCGTCGACGCCTTCCAGACCGGCCGTGTGGCAAAGGCGGTGGAAGAAGGCGAACGGCACCTGGCGGCGATGAAGGACGCGATCCTGCGCGCGGGCGACCGGGGCCTGGAGCGGCGGGTGGACCAGTTCGCCGCGACCGCACGTGGCCTGTTTCGCACCATCGAATCCGACCCGGGCGACCTGACGGCCGCGCGCAAGTACCTGTCGGTCTATCTGATGGGCGCGCGGGACGCGACGGTGAAGTTCGCCGACCATTACGCGCGCAGCCGCGATGCCGCAGCGCGCACGGATTACGAGACGCTCTTGTCCGATCTCGAAACGACCTTCGCAGAAAAGTCGAAGACCTTCCTTACGAACAGTCGCAGCGACCTGGACGTCGAGATCGCCGTCCTGCGCGACCGACTCAAGCTTGACCATTGACCTGAAGGGAAAATCCGATGTCCGAATCCGTCCAAGCCGATGCCCAGGCGCTTCTGACCGAGGTCGAGAAGGTGACCGCCGTCATCCTGCCCGAACCCATGGCCGAGGTCGTGCCGCTGGAAGAGGCCCCCGCGCCCCAGGCCGAAGCGATCCGCAAGCGCATGGCCGAGGTGGACCTGACCAGCACTCAGTCGATCATCTCCTTCGGCTCCTCGGCCCAGGCCGAGCTTCAGGTCATCAGCCAGGCGATGTTGCAGGATGTAAAGAACAAGGATGTGGGCCCTGCGGGCGACTCCCTGCGCAAGATCGTCACCACCATCCGCGGCTTTGCCACTGATGAACTGGACCTCCGCCGCGAGGCCAGCTGGTGGGAACGCCTTTTGGGCCGCGCCGCGCCCTTCGCCGAGTTCGTCGCCAAGTACGAGGAAGTCCAGGGCCAGATTGACCGGATCACCAGCGAACTCCTGACCCACGAGCATACCCTGCTCAAGGATATCAAGAGCCTGGATATCCTCTATGACAAGACGCTGACCTTCTACAACGAACTCGCCCTGTACATCGCGGCGGGCGAGGCCAAACTGGCCGAGACCGACAGCGTCACGATTCCGGCGAAAGAGGCTGAGGTCGCCGCCGCGCCCGAGGCGGATCAGGTGATGAAGGCGCAAGAACTGCGCGACCTGCGCGCCGCGCGCGACGACCTGGAACGGCGGGTGCATGACCTGCGGCTGACGCGGCAGGTGACGATGCAGTCGCTGCCCTCGATCCGGCTGGTGCAGGAAAATGACAAGTCGCTGGTCACCAAGATCAACTCGACGCTGGTGAACACTGTGCCCCTGTGGGAAACCCAGCTGGCTCAGGCGGTGACGATCCAGCGTTCCAAGGAGGCGGCCGAGGCGGTACGCGACGCCAACGACCTGACGAACGAACTCCTGAAGTCGAACGCCGAGAACCTGCAACAGGCGAACAAGGTCGTGCGCGAGGAAATGGAGCGCGGTGTCTTTGACATCGAGACGGTCCGCGAGGCCAATGCGACGCTGATCGCCACGATCAATGAAAGCCTCGCCATCGCCGACGAGGGCAAGGCGCGGCGCGCGGCGGCCGAAGCCGAACTGGTGAAGATGGAGGCGGAACTGCGCGACACCCTGGCGGCGGCAAAGGCACGCCAGATCACGCCGCGGGCTTCGGCCTGAGGCCAGGCGCGACGGAATGGCACGCGGAAGAACAGTCAGATCGCTTGTGACCGGCGCCGCGTGCCTTGCCTTGGCGGGCTGCATTGCCTCGGCGCCCGGGAACGGCCCCCTGCCGCCCGTGCCGGAACCTCCGGCGCAACCGCTTCCGCCCACGCCGAAAAGCGCGGCCGCCATCGCCTATTACGCCCAGGTGCAGCAATCGCTTCTGTCCCAGGGCATGATGCGCACCGATCCCGGCACCGACATACCCTTCACCGACCGGATGCTGGCCGAGAACTTCATGCGCATCGCGCTCTTCGACGAATACCGCCGGGACGCGGGCGGGTTCGTGCGGGCAGAGACCGAAAGCAGCCTGCGGCGCTGGGAAATCCCGATCCGCATCGGCCTGCGCTTCGGCGCCACGGTTCCACCCGATCGGCAATCCACCGACCGGGCGCGCGTCGCCAGTTTCGCCGCGCGCCTGTCGCGGATCACCGGCCATCCGATCTCGGTCGACGACCGCGCGCCGAACTTCCTGATCCACTTCGTCTCGGAAGACGAACGCGAGGCGCTGGGGCCCGTGATCCGCGCCGCCCTCCCGGGGCTCGGCCCGGCCGAGGTCGCCGGAATCACCGCCATGCCGCGCTCCACCTACTGCCTCGTCTATGCGCTGGCCGACAGCCGGACGGGCGCCTATACCCGCGCCTTCGCAGTGATCCGCGCCGAACATCCCGACCTGTTGCGCCTCTCATGCCTGCACGAGGAACTGACGCAGGGCCTTGGCCTGCCGAACGATTCCCCCCGCGCGCGGCCCTCGATCTTCAACGACGACGAGGAATTCGCGCTCTTGACCGATCACGACGAGCTTCTCCTGCGCATCCTCTACAGCCCCGAGCTTCGCCCCGGCATGTCCGCGGCCGAGGCCCGCCCCATCGTCAATTCCCTTGCGCGCCGGCTGACCGGCGGCGACAGTTGATCCAGAAACGGAGGGTCCCATGGTCTTCGATTTCCTCAAGGGCGAATTCATCGACGTCATCTCCTGGCTGGATGACACGCGCGACACGATGGTCTGGCGGTTCGACCGGCGCGGCCAGGCGATCAAGTATGGCGCCAAGCTGACGGTGCGCGAAGGGCAGGCGGCGGTCTTCATCCACGAAGGCCAGCTGGCCGACGTGTTCGGCCCCGGCCTCTACATGCTGGAAACCAACAACCTGCCGATCCTGACCACGCTCCAGCACTGGGACCACGGGTTCCAGTCGCCCTTCAAGTCCGAGATCTATTTCGTCAACACCACGCGCTTCAACGACCTGAAATGGGGCACCAAGAACCCGATCATGGCGCGCGACCCCGAATTCGGCCCGGTTCGGCTGCGCGCCTTCGGCACCTATTCGATGCGCGTGACCGACCCCGGCAAGTTCATGACCGAGATCGTTGGCACCGACGGCGAGTTCACCGCCGACGAGATCAGCTTCCAGATCCGCAACATCATCGTGCAGGACGCCTCGCAGGTGCTGGCCAAGTCCGGCATCCCGGTCCTCGACATGGCGGCGAACCTGAAGGACCTCGGCAAGATCATCGCCAATGCGATCACGCCGCAGGTCGCCGAATACGGGCTGTCGATCCCGGAATTCTACATCGAGAACATCAGCCTGCCGGAAGAGGTGGAAAAGGCGCTGGACAAGCGCACCTCGATGGGCGTGGTGGGCGACCTCAACCGCTACATGCAGTTCAACGCGGCCGAAGGCATGTCTCAGCCGGGCAGCGCCATGGGTTCCGCCATGGGCGCCGGGATGGGCATGGGCATGGGCGCCGAGATGGCGAGGAACATGGGGCCCTGGGGCGCGCAGCAGCCCGGCGCGGCCGCCGCACCGCCTCCTCCTCCTCCGCCGCCGCCCGCGGGCAAGCAATGGCATCTGGCGGTCGATGGCGCGACCTCCGGCCCCTTTGGCGAAGGCGACCTCGCGCGCATGGCTTCCGAGGGTCGGCTTGGCCGAGCGACCATGGTCTGGACCCCCGGCCAGGACGGCTGGAAGATGGCCGCCGAGACCGAGCTTGCCCACCTTCTGGACCAGGTTCCGCCCCCGCCGCCGAAACCCTGATTTCCCATGCCGCAGGACGAATACCGCTGGCCCTGCTCGCAGTGCGGCGCCCAGTTGCGCTATGCGCCGGGCCAGACGCATCTGGTCTGCGCCCACTGCGGCCATGAACAGGACATCCCGGCCGAGCCGCCCCGCAGTCGCGCGCGCGCGTTGCAGGAACTGGACCTCGCCCGGGGCCTGCGCAACGATCTCTCCGGCGCCGACATGGTCGAGGTGCGCACCACCTCCTGCCCAAGCTGCGGCGCCAAGGTCGAGGTCACGGGCGCGACCCATGCCACCTCCTGCCCGTTCTGCGACACGCCGGTCGTGCTGGATACCGGGACCGAACGCCACATCAAGCCGCAGGCGCTGGTGCCTTTCGTTCTCAGCGAGTCCGAGGCGCGGCAACGGATGATCGCCTGGATGGGCAGCCTCTGGTTCGCGCCCGGCACGCTTCTGGAATATGCCCGCAAGGGCCGCGCGCTGACCGGGATCTATGTGCCCTTCTGGACCTTCGACGCTGCGACCGCCAGCCGCTACACCGGCGAACGCGGCGAATACTATTACGAAACGCGGACCGTGCAGGTCCGCGTCAACGGCCGGATGGAGACGCGGCAGGAACAGGTCCGCCGCACGCGCTGGTATCCCGCCTCGGGCCGCGTGGCGCGGGACTTCGACGACATGCTGGTCATGGCCTCGCGCAGCCTGCCGAAGAGGCTGGGCGACGAGCTGACCCCCTGGGACCTCGGCGCGCTGGTGCCCTATGCGCCGGACTATCTCGCGGGCTTCCAGGCCGAGGGCTACACCGTGCCCCTGGCCGAGGGCCACAGCGAGGCGCGCGGCCGGATGGAGAACGTGATCCGCAGCGACGTGCGCCGCGACATCGGCGGCGACGAACAGCGCATCCACCAGATCGAGACCCGCTGGTCGGACGAGACCTTCAAGCAAATCCTTCTGCCGGTCTGGATGGCGGCCTACAAGTACAACGGGAAAAGCTACCGCTTCCTCGTCAACGGCCAGACCGGAGAGGTGCAGGGCGAACGCCCCTGGTCGGTCTGGAAGATCGCCTTCGCGGTGCTGGTGGTGGCAGCGCTGGCGCTGGGCGCGGTCTATCTGTCGGACCCGCAGGCCTTCGGGCTGCCGGAACCGGACTGGATGAACTGAGCCCTATTCCTTGTCGCGCTGGAAGAACAGCATGTAGCCCGCATAGGCGCCGGCGGCCAGGAACATCACGCCCCAGAACGGCGCCTGCATCCAGACGAACTCGACCACGCCCCAGGCCAACGGCAGGATCACCACCAGCCAGCGCACCCAGGCGTGGCGGAAGAACGGGTCGTTCGGATCAAGAAATTTCATGGCCCTTGGCCCCCCGTTCATGGCATCCTGACTGGGTCAAGGGAGGACGACATGCCCCAGATTGTCAAGGATTTCCAAGGACAAACCGTCATCACCACCTTCGAGACCACCCCGGCCATGGCCTTCGACCTGGCCGAGGCGCTGGAAGCCGCCTACCGCGACTGCATCAGCCGCCAGCCCGGCTTCATCGCGGCAGGACTGCACATGAACGACGCCCGGACGCGCATCTGCAACTATTCCCAGTGGCGCTCGCGCGAGGATTACCAGGCCATGCTGCGCACCCCGGAGATGCGCGAGAGGAACCGCCGGATCAACGAGCTCTGCCGCGGGTTCGAGCCGGTGATGTACGAGGTGACGGGCGTGTTCTGACGCCCCTACCGCCCCTTCCAGACCGGATCGCGCTTTTCGGCAAAGGCGCGGGCGCCCTCCAGCTGGTCCTCGCTGGAATACAGCCGGTCAACCGTGGCGAACTGCCGCTTGGTGATCCGGTTCAGCGCGTCCTGAAACCGCATGTCCTCGGCCTCGCGCACTATCTCCTTGATCGCCGCATAGACCAGCGGCGGGCCGCTTTCCAGAAGCCGCGCCAGATCCCAGGCCTTCGCCAATAGGTCCTCGGGCGCGCAGATTTCCTTGATGAGACCCCAGCGATGCGCCTCCTCGGCATCGAACCAGCGCCCCGTCAGCAGAAGGTCCATGGCGACGTGATAGGGGATGCGCTTTGGCAGCTTGATGCTGGCGGCATCGGCGACCGTGCCCGACCGGATTTCGGGAAGGGCGAAGGTGGCATTCGTCGAACACAGGATCAGGTCCGCCGACAGCGCCAGTTCCAGCCCGCCGCCGCAGCAGATGCCCTGCACCGCCGCAATAACAGGCTTGTTGAGGTTCGGCAGTTCCTGCAGGCCCCCGAAGCCGCCGACGCCATAGTCGCCGTCCACGGCATCGCCATCCGCCGCGGCCTTCAGATCCCAGCCGGGGCAGAAGAACTTCTCGCCCGCCGCGCGCAGGATGCAGACGCGCAAGCTGTCATCGTCGCGGAAGTCGCGGAACACCAGCCCCATGATCCGGCTGGTCTTGAGGTCGATCGCATTGGCCTTGGGCCGGTCGAGCGTGACCTCCAGGATGGCGCCCTCGCGCCGGGTCAGGATCGGACCCTCGGTTCGCATCTGCATCTCGGCCATCACACCCTCCTGACCAAAGCATCCACCGCCACGGCGCCCTGTTCGCGCACCATGACCGGATTGATCTCGATTTCCTCAAGGCTGTCGTCCGCCAGCATCACCGCGCCAAGCCGAACGGCGATCTCGGCGACCGCCCGCATGTCGGCCCTGGGCCGGCCCCGATAGCCGTCGAGCAGCGGCCAGAGCCGCAACCCCTTCGCCGCCTCCAGCACCTGCGCCTCGGTCACCGGCAGGACGAGCGTCACCGTGTCGGCCAGGACCTCGGCCGTCACTCCCCCCATCCCCAGCGTCAGCGTCACCCCATAGACCGGGTCGCGGCGCAGGCCGAGCAGGATTTCGGCCACCGCCCCTGTCACCATCTCCTCGACAAGATACCCGGTTGCCCCCGGCATGTCTGCCTGCCCCTCCAGCGAGGTGAGCCCCAGCCGCACCGCCCCGGCCTCGGTCTTGTGCGCAAAGCCAAGGCCTTTCAAGACGTAGGGGGCGGCGAAACGCACCTTTGCGGCGACTTCGGCGATCGTCGCCCCGGTCGCCGACCCCGGCACCGCGACACCTGCCCCGGACAGCAGCGCCTTGCCCTCCGCCTCCGTCAGCATCCGCGTCTCGCGCAGGGACAGCGCAGCCACCGGCCGCCAGCCCTCCACCCCCGGCGGGGTCTGCGCCGCCCTGACCGCCGCCAGCGCCGTCTCCAGCCCCAACAGAGCGCAGACGCCCTCCGCCATCATCGCCTGCACGCGCCCCTCGCCGAAGTTTTCGGCCATCGAGGCGACAGGGAAGGCAGGTTTGCCGGTGGCCTTCTGCGCCGCGATGATCGCCCGGAAGGCCGGATCATAGCCAGAAGGATTGCAGCGGTCGGCGCGCGGGCTGTCGATGATGTAGAGCCCCGCGTCATAGGCGTCGAGCATGGCGCTGAAGACCTCGGTGGTCTTCGGCCCGTCGCCCCAGATGAAGGTGTGGTAATCCAGGGGGTTACTGATCGTCGGGATCTCGCCCAGCACGGCGAACAGCCGGTCGTGCGTGGCCGCCGGCACCGGCGGGAAGTCCAGCCCGAACGGCGCCGCCAGGTCCGCCACCAGCCCCGCCTCGCCCCCCGAACAGGACAGCGAACAGATCCGCGTCCCGATCTGCGGCCCGTGGACGTGGAAGATCTTCAGCGTCTCGATAAGTTCCGAAGGCGTGTTGACCTCTGCCACCCCGATCTGCCGCAGGAAGGCCGAGGACGCCGCCCCTCCGCCCGCAAGCGAAGCCGTGTGCGAAGCCGCAGCCGTCCGCGACAATTCGGTCTTCCCCGACTTGATCGCCACCACACCCTTGCCCATCGCGCGCGCCTTCTCGGCCAGCGCGGCGAAGGCGGGGGCATCGTCGATCCCCTCGATATACAGCCCGACGGCGGTGACGCGCGGATCGTCCAGCAGCGCCCCGGTCAGCTCGGCCAGGCCCACCACGGCGGCATTGCCCAGGCAGGCGACATAGGCCACCGGCAGCCCGCGCTGCTG
The DNA here is from genome assembly GCF_046295235.1 of Tabrizicola flagellatus. GTDB lineage: Bacteria > Pseudomonadota > Alphaproteobacteria > Rhodobacterales > Rhodobacteraceae > Tabrizicola > Tabrizicola flagellata_A. The sequence continues at coordinate 100,554 of NZ_JBKBLV010000002.1, read as the reverse complement.
CATGCCCATATTGATGACGATGTTCGACGACTGGCTGACCAGCGCCACACCCTTTTCCACCCGGACGCCGCCATGCTGGTCCGGCCAGAGAAGCGCGCCGTCTAGGTAGTTTATGACGCCGTAACAGTTCGGACCCAGGATCGGCATGTCCCCCGCCGCAGCGACCAGCCGGTCCTGCAACCCGGGCTCGCCCGCCTCGGTCCAGCCCGAGGCGAAACAGATCGCGCCCCCCGCCCCCATCGCGGCAAGCTCGGCCACCACGTCAAGTGTGGCAAAGCGGTTGACGCCGATGAAGGTGGCATCGGGGGCCTCGGGCAGGTCGGCAAGGCTCGGATAGGCCTTGAGGCCCCCGATTTCCGCCTTGGTCGGATGCACCGGCCGGACCGGCCCCTGGAACCCCATCTTGCGGCACTGCTCGATCACGTTCAGCGCCCAGCCGGCGCCCAGGACGGCGATGTGGCGCGGGCGGAGCAGGCGGTCGAGGCGGCTCATGCGCGGCCTCGCCTTGCGGCATCAAGCGCCGGGGGCCAGCCCCCGGACCCCCGGGATATTTGAGAACAGAAGAAAGAGCCAAAGACAGCAACGCCTCGCCCGGCCTTACCGGACGAGGCGCCTTCTCCCGTTACGGTCATCGGCGTCCCCGCCTGTACCGTGACCCAACTGTGGCGAGTCGAGGTTAACATTTCGTTGCTTCTTCTGTTCCCAAATATCCCACGGGGAGCGCGAGGGGTGTGAAACCCCTCGCTCCGACGCTTCAGCCCCCGACCGCCCGCAACAGTTCGCGGCTGATGATGTGCCGCTGGATTTCCGAGGTGCCTTCCCAGATCCGCTCCACCCGGGCATCGCGCCAGATCCGTTCCAGCGGCAGTTCGTCCATCAGCCCCATGCCACCGTGAATCTGGATGGCCTCGTCGGCGATATGGGCCAGGACCTCGGTCGCCTTGAGCTTCGCCATCGACATGTCCGCCTCGGTCACCGTGCCCTGGTCGTATTTCCAGGCAGCCTCGCGCGTGAGCAGTTCCGCCGCCTTAAGCTCCATCGCCATGTCCGCGAGCTTGAAGCTGATCCCCTGGAACTTGCCGATCTGCTGGCCGAACTGCTTCCGTTCCGCCGCATAGGAAATCGCATGGCCCAGCGCCCGCTCGGCCCGCCCCAGGCAGGTCGAGGCCACCTGCAGGCGCGTCGCGCCGAGCCAGGAGTTCGCCACCTCGAAGCCTTTGTGCACCTCGCCCAGCACGTTGGCCGCCGGCACCCGGCAATCGTCGAATTCGAGGACCGCGTTGGTGTAGCCGCGGTGGCTGACGTTGCGATAGCCCTCGCGCACCGTGAAGCCGGGCGTGCCCTTGTCCACGAAAAACGCCGTGATCAACTTCTTCGGCCCGCGCGGGGTCCGTTCCTCGCCCGACGCCATGAAGACGATGGCGAAACCGGCCAGATCGGCATGGCTGATGAAATGCTTCGTCCCATTCAGCACCCAGTCGCCGCCCTCCTCCCGGGCCGAGGCCTTCATCCCCCGCAGGTCTGATCCCGCGCCGGGTTCGGTCATTGCGAGGCAATCCCAGGTCTCGCCCCGGATGCAGGGCATCAGATAACGCTCGCGCTGGTCGGCATTGCCGGCCAGCAGGATGTTCGAGGGCCGCGCCACGCAGGTCCAGTGCAGCGCATAGTTCGCGCGGCCCAGTTCCTTTTCGTAGAGAAGCCAGGACAGGGTATCGAGCCCCGCTCCGCCCACCTCGACCGGCATGTTGGCGGCATAAAGCCCCGCCGCCATGGCCTTCTGCTGGATCTCCCGGATCAGCTCCAGCGGCAGGTGGCCGCTGCGTTCGACCATCTGCTCGTGCGGGTAAAGCTCGGTCTCCACGAAGGCGCGCGTGGTGTCGACGATCATCCGCTGTTCTTCGGTAAGGCCGAAATCCATCGCGCTACTCCTTCTTCTGGTTCTTCTGGCCGACGGCGCGGCCGGCGCCCTCGGGCAGGGGCAGGCCGGCATGGGCGTCGGCGATAGCCTTGAGGTTCCGCCAGACTTCGGGCGCCGCCGGCACGGTCTTGCCCGCCTTCATGTCGACGTGCAGGCACAGCTGTTCGACCGTCGCCACGCAGGTTTGACCGCGCTTGATCCAGACAAAGCTGCGGAACCGCTTTTCGTCGGCCGAAATGATCTGCAGCTCGCCGCGCAGCTGGTCGCCCAGCTTCGCTTCGCCCAGATGGCGGATATGGGTTTCGGCGGTATAGTAGCTGTGCCCTGCCGCCACGTAGTCCATCCCCGCGCCGATCAGCCGCAGGAAGTTGTCGACCGTCTCGGAGCAGGCGAAGAGATAGCGGCTTTCGGTCATGTGGCCGTTGTAGTCGATCCAGCCCGGCAGGACCTGGCCCTGCCACATGACCAAGGCCGCGGGTTTCGCGCCGGTGTCGAGGCCCTTCTGCATCTCGGCGTTGAAGGCCGCCGCGCGGCGTTCGTCGTGCTCTTTCAGCACCTTGCCCGCGCCCCAGTTCCGCTCCTTCAGCGCGCGCAGGAAGCCAACCAGGTTCCGGTCGCGGATGCGTTCGAGTTCGCGGATGCCATACATCCCGGACTGCGCGTCGGACTGGCTGGCCACCAGGTCCACGAGTTCGTCGTTGAACTCGGGCACGTCCATGAGCTTCGTCCAGGGCCATTTCAGCGCCGGGCCGAACTGGGCCATGAAATGCCGCATCCCGGCCTCGCCCCCGGCGATGCGGTAGGTCTCGAACAGGCCCATCTGCCCCCAGCGCAGGCCAAAGCCCATGCGGATCGCCTCGTCGATCTCCTCGGTCGTGGCGATGCCGTCCTTCAGCATCCACAAGGCCTCGCGCCAGACGGCCTCCAGAAAGCGGTTGCCGATGAAGGCGTCGATCTCGTGCCGGATCACCAGCGGGAACATCCCGATGTCCTTCATGATCTGCACGGTCTTCTCGACCACCTCGGGCGGGTTGGCAGCAGAGCCGGAGATTTCGGAAAGCGGAAGCAGATAGACCGGGTTGAACGGATGCGCGACGATGATGTTTTCCGGCGCAACGCTCGATTTCTGCAAGTCGCTGGCCTTGAATCCGCTCGTAGACGAGCCGATCAGCACGCCAGGGTTCGATTGTTGCAACTGAGCATAGACCTTGTGCTTCAGCTCGATCCGCTCGCTGACCGACTCCTGCACGTATTCCGCGCCCTCGACCGCCTCGCCGATGGTGCCGTGGAAGGTGAGCTTGCCTTCGGGCGGCATGGGCACGTCCGACAGGGCCGGCAGCGCCGCCCGCGCGTTCGCCAGCACGGCGGCGATCTTGCGTTCCGCCTCGGGGTCGGGGTCGAAGACGCCCACGTCCCAGCCGTTCAACAGGAACCGCGCGGCCCAGCCGCCGCCGATGACCCCACCCCCGATGATTGCCGCCTTGCGCACCATGTCAGTCCTCTCCCGGCCCCCGCCTCGAGGGCTTCCCTTTCATACTGGCCCAGATATCCCCGCCCGAGGCACAGGTTCCCCCGGGCGCCGCCGGCCACCCTACTTCGCCACCGGCGCCCGCTTTTCCAGCTTGAGTTTCGCCCGCACCTCGGCCGGGGTGATGACCCGCGCGCCCATGTTCTCGATGATCGTCGCCGCGCGTTCGACCAGCTGGGCGTTGGTCGCCAGGACCCCCTTCTCCAGCCAGAGGTTGTCCTCCAGCCCCACACGGACGTTCCCGCCGGCAAGGGTCGCGGCGGCGACATAGGCCATCTCGTTGCGGCCAAGGCCGAAGGCGCTGAAATGCCAGCCCTGGGGCACGTTGTTCACCATCGCCATGAAGGTGTTCAGGTCATCCGGCGCGCCCCACGGCACGCCCATGCACAGCTGCACCAGCACCGGCTCGGGGATCACGCCTTCCGACACCAGCTGCTTTGCCAGCCACAGATGCCCGGTGTCGAAGGCCTCGATCTCGATGCGCGCGCCCGCCGCCGTCATCCGCCGGGCCATGTCGCGCAGCATGCCCGGCGTGTTGACCATCACATAGTCGGCCTCGGCAAAGTTCATCGTGCCGCAGTCCAGCGTGCAGATCTCGGGCCGACACTCGACGATATGGGCCACCCGCTCCTCGGCCCCGCACATGTCCGAGATGGCTGCCATCTCTGTCATCTTCTCGGTGCCGTCGAAATACATGTCGCCGCCCATGCCCGCGGTCAGGTTCAGCACCACGTCGGTATCCGAATCCCGGATGCGCTCCGTCACCTCGCGGTAGTATTCCAGCTTGCGGCTGGGCTTGCCCGTCTCGGGGTCGCGCACATGGCAATGCACCACCGCCGCGCCCGCCTTTGCCGCAGCGATCGCGCTGTCGGCGATCTGCTTGGGGGACCGTGGCACATGGGGCGAGCGGTCCTGCGTCCCGCCCGAGCCGGTGACGGCGCAGGTGATGAAGACTTCCTTGTTCATGTTCAGCGGCATCGCGGACCTCCCCTTGGCTTTATGCCACCATAGCCCGCTTGCCGCCGCACGCTTTGCACTTTACGAAATCTGTATGACGGAAAATGCCATCTTCCAGCCTTCGGACCAGCCGCTGACCATCGCGCTCCTCGTCCTGCCGCAAGCCTCGATCCTGGAGGTCGCCTCGGCCCTCGACCCCCTTCGCAACGCCAACCGGCACCTCGGGCATGAAGCCTACCGCTGGCGCGTCGTCTCGCCCGACGGGGCGCCGGTGCCGCTGACCTGCGGGATCGAACTGCCGTCCTCGGGTCCCCTCTCGCATGCCGCGGGCGCCGAGGCGCTGATCGTCGTCGCGGGCTACCGGCTGGCCGAGGTGGCGACGCGCCTGCTGATCCGCGACCTGCGCCGCATCGCGCCGCGCTTTCGCCTGGTCGGCGCCATCGACGCGGGCCCCTGGGTGCTGGCCCGGGCCGGTCTCCTCGACGGCCACCGCGCCACGGTGCACTGGGAGGACCTCGAGGACCTTGCCGCCGCGCATCCCGACATCGACGTCGTCCCCGACCGCTTCGTCATCGACGGCAACCGTGCGACGATCTCGGGCGCGGCCCCGGCCCAGGACTTCATGCTGCACCTGATCCGCAGCCGCCACGGCGCCGCACTTGCCCGTCAGGTCGCCGCCAGTTTCCTTGCAACCCACCACCCCGGCCACGAACCCCAGACCACTCCCCAGGACCCTTCCCTCGACCCCCGCGTAGCTCAGGCACTCGCACGGATGGAGGCCCGCATCGACACCCCCGAAGCCGCCTCCGCCACCGCGAAGGCTGTGGGCCTGTCCCCGCGCCGTCTTGAGTCCCTCTTCAAGTCGGCCCTCGGCACCACCCCGGCCGCCCATGCGCTCGACCTGCGCCTCCAGGCGGCGCGGCGGATGCTCACCGACACCCGCCACCCCGTCGCCGAGGTCGCGCTGCGCACCGGCTTTTCCAGCCCCTCGACCCTGTCGCGCGCCTTCCGGGCCCGGTTCGGCCAGTCGCCGGGCAGCCTGCGCCGCTGACCCCGGCCCTTCATCTGTCCACAGATATCCCGGGGGGCGCGGGGGGCCGGTCCCCCGTCTCAGGCCGCGTCCAGAAGCCCCCGGCCCTTCAACAGCGCCTCGACCCCCGGCATCCGGCCGCGGAACTTCAGATACAGCGCCTCGGCCTCCTCCGACCCGCCGGCCGAGAGGATGAAGCGCTCAAGCCGCGCGGCGGTGGCCGGATCGAAGGGATCGCCCGCCTCCTCGAAGGCCGCGAAGGCGTCGGCATCCATCACCTCGGACCACATGTAGCTGTAGTAGCCGCTGGAATAGCCGTCGCCGCTGAAGACATGCGCGAAATGCGGCGTCGCGTGGCGCATGCGGATCGCGCGGGGCATGCCCAGCGCCTCCAGCACCTCGGCCTGGCGCTGCATCGGGTCGGCGGGCGGCTGGCCGGTGTGGAACTCGAGGTCCACCATGGCCGAACTGACGAATTCCACCGTGGCAAAGCCCTGGTCATAGGTGCCCGCGTCCAGCAGCCGCTTCAACATGTCGGCGGGCATCGGCTCGCCGGTCTCATGGTGCCGCGCATGGGCTTCCAGCACCTGCGGCACCTCCAGCCAGTGTTCGTAAAGCTGGCTCGGCAGTTCCACGAAGTCGCGCGCCACGGATGTCCCGCTGATGAAGCCGTAGGTCACGTCCGACAGCATCTGGTGCAGCGCATGGCCGAATTCGTGGAACAGGGTCCGCGCATCGTCATAGGACAGAAGCGCCGGGTCGCCCTTGGCGAAGTTGCAGACGTTCACGACGATCGGCCGCTGGTCCCCGCCCAGTTTCCGCTGCGACCGCATCGCCGAACACCAGGCGCCCGAGCGTTTCGATCCCCGCGCGAAATAGTCGCCGAGGAAGACCGCCACATGCGCGCCGTTCCGCATGACCTCCCAGCCCCGCACGTCCGGGTGGTAGAAGGACCCTTCGATCTCGCGGAACTCCAGCCCGAAAAGCCGCGTCGCGCAGTCGAACATCGCCCCCAGCATCGCCTCCAGCGACAGGTAAGGCTTCAGCGCCGCCTCATCCAAGTCATGCTCGGCCTTGCGCCGCTTCTCGGAATAGTAGCGCCAGTCCCAGGGTTCCAGCGGCCCCGCGAAGCCGTCCGCATGCAGCATCGCCTCCAGCACCGCGGCGTCGGCCAGCGCCTTGGCCCGGGCCGGCGCCCAGACCCGCAGCAACAGGTCGCGCACCGCATCGGGCGTCTTGGCCATCTCGGGCTCCAGCTTGTAGGCCGCAAAGTCCGCGTACCCCAACAACTGCGCCCGTTCATGGCGCAGCGCGAGGATTTCGGCCGCGATCCCCCGGTTGTCCGTCGCCCCCCCGTTGGCCCCGCGCGCCACCCAGGCCTCATAGGCCTTCTGCCGCAAGGCGCGGTTGGGCGAGAACTGCAGGACCGGCACGATGAGCGAGCGGTTCAGCGTCACCACCGGCCCCAGCCCCTTCTCCGCCCCCGCCGCCCGCGCCGCCTCCTGAACAAAGCCGGGCAAGGCGGCCAGATCGGCCTCGGACAGTTCCATGTGCCACGCCCGCTCGTCGGCCAGCAGGTTCTGGCTGAACTGCGTGCCCAGCACCGCAAGCCGCGCCTTCACCTCCGTCAGCCGCTCGGCCGCGGCCCCTTCCAGCGCCGCGCCGCTTCGCACGAACATCTGCCGGTACAGGTCCAGCACGCGCCGCTGTTCCGCCGTCAGCCCCAGCCCCCCGCGCGCCTGCCAGAGCGCCTCGATCTTCGCCCAGAGCGCCTTGTTGTTCGTCACCTCGGACGAAAACGCCGACATCTTCGGCGCGAGCTCCCGCATCAGCGCTTCGCGCGCCTCGGTCGAATCCGCGCCCGCGAGGTTGTAGAACACCCCCGCCACCCGGTCGAGATCGCCCTCGGCCAGTTCCAGCGCCTCGATCACCTCGGCAAAGCCCGTCCCCGGGCCCTCCGCAATCGCGGATATGGCCGCCCGTGCCCGCGCCAGCGCCTCGTCGAAAGCCGGCCCGAAATCCTCGTCCCGGATCGCGGCAAAGGGCGGCAGGCCGAAGGGGGTCTCCCATTTCTCCAGAAGCACGTTCATCCCGGTTCTCCTTTTCCCGGCAGGCTAGGCCCGGACCAGGCGAAGGTCCAGCCTTGCCCATTCCCGAAATACTCCCGCCGGAGGCTGCCCGAGCCGGTTGTGCCGCAGGCACAGAGGCGAGAGAAAAGGCTTGCGCCCGCAAGGGCGCGCAATTCGTCAGCCGTCCCGCCCGCGCATCCGCATCCGCGCCTCGAACCTGCGCAACAGCAGCGACAGGCCGATGGTCATGACCAGGTAGAGGAAGGCCGCGACGTTGTAGGTCTCGAAATAGCGGAAGTTCCCGGCTGCCGTCACCTTTGCCAGCTGCGCCACATCCGACACGCCCAGCACGGCGACCAGAGAACTGTCTTTCACCATTGCAACAAAATCATTGCCCAGAGGCGGCAGGATCAGCCGGATCGCTTGAGGAAATCGAACATGCCGGAACCTCTGCCAGCCGCTCAGCCCCAGGGATTGCGCCGCCTCGATCTGGCCCTTGTCCACCGCCTGCAACCCGGCGCGGAAGATCTCGGCAAGGAAGGCCGAATAGGCCAGCATCAGCGCCACCACCGCCCGCCACAAGAGCGGCACGTCCCGCGTGCGCAGCAGGTCCTCGCCCGCCAGCGCGTTCACCCCGGCCACCACCCCCGGCACCAGAACGAAGGCGACATACAGCAGCAACACCACGATCGGCACGCCCCGCATCACCTCGATGTAGAGCCGCGCGATCTGCCGCACGACCAGGAACCGCGACATCCCCATGACCGCGAGTCCGAGGCCCATCGCGCAGGCCCCCAGATAGGCCACGACCGCCACCGTCAACGTGACCGCCAGCCCCTTCGACAGCACCCGCAGCGCCGAGGCATAGACCGGATCGGCCAGCATCTCGTACAAAAGCCAGAGGCCGGTGACGCACAGGATCACCAGCCACCAGGGAAAGTCCTTGTCGGGGTCCGCGTTCGGGGCCATCGGATCGCCCCCGGCCCGCGCCGGGGGCTGTCCTTCACTCGCCCATCTTGTACTCGACGAACCACTTCTGGTTCAGCGCATCCAGCGTGCCGTCCGCCTTCATGCTCGCGATCGCAGCGTTGATCGGCGCCACCAGTTCCGAACCCTTCGGGAAGATGAAGCCGAAGTCCTCCGAGGCCAGCGGCGCGCCGATGATCTTCAGCCCGCCGTTCGAGGCCTGCACATAGCCGTTGGCGGCGGTCGAATCCGACAGGGTCAGGTCCACGTCGCCCGCCTTAAGCGCCTCGAGCCCCGCGCCGAAGGTCTCGAACTTGATGATCCGCGGGTTCTCCTCGTTGCCGTCCAGGATGTCATAGACCGCGGCGTAGAAGGGCGAGGTCCCCGGCTGGGCCGAGACCAGAAGGTCTGGGTTCGCCGCAAAGCTTGCGGCATCGGTGAACCGCTCCTCATCCCCCCGCACGATCATCAGCATCTCCGAGCGCATGTAGGGCTCGCTGAAATCCACCTTCTCCTTGCGCTCGTCCTTGATGGTGATCCCGGTCATGCCGATGTCGTACTGCCCTTCGGACACGGCGGGGATCATCGCGTCCCAGCTGGTGTTCTCGTATTTGACCGTGATGTTCAGCCGCTTGGCGATTTCGGCCATGGCGTCGTATTCCCAGCCGATCGCCTTGCCCTCCTTGTCCAGGAACTGCAGCGGCGGATAAGCGTTCTCGGTCACCACGACCACCTCCTTCCCGCCAAGGTCCGGCAGGTCCTGCGCCAGCGCGGGCGCAGTCAGGGCGGCAAGTCCAAGCAAGGCAGCAGCAGTCAGTTTCATCGGTCCGTCTCCGGGGCTGATTGATCAAATCCCGACTATGCCATGCCCATGCGCCGATGCAAGGCGGGCCTTTGTCCGGCCGGTTCCCCCTTTTCAACCCGGCCGAACCGGTCCACCCTGCCCGCAGAATGGAGCCGCCCATGGACCCCGCCACGCTCACTGCCACCGCTCTGACCGACCTCATCCGCGCAAGGCAGCTGTCCGCGGTCGAGGCGGTGCAGGCGACGCTCGCCCGGATCGACCGGCTGAACCCCGCGCTCAACGCCATTGTCCAGCGGATGGACGATCAGGCCCTCGCCGCCGCCCGCGCCATCGACGTGCAGATCGCAAAGGGAGAGGATCCCGGCCCCCTCGCCGGCGTCCCCGTCACCGTCAAGGTGAACATCGACCAGGCCGGCTTCGCCACGACGAACGGCCTGAAGATCCAGTCCGACCTGATCGCGACCGAGGACAGTCCGCCCGTCGCGAACCTTCGCCGCGCCGGGGCCGTCATCGTCGGACGCACCAACACGCCCGCCTTCAGCTTGCGCTGGTTCACCCGCAACAGCCTGCACGGCGCGACGCGAAACCCCGCCTTCCCCGGCCTGACCCCCGGCGGATCATCCGGGGGCGCCGCGGCCGCAGTTGCCGCCGGCCTCGGCCCAATCGCCCATGGCACCGACATCGCGGGCTCCATCCGCTACCCCGCCTACGCCTGCGGCGTCCATGGCCTGCGCCCCGGCCTCGGCCGTGTCCCCGCCTTTAACGCCACGGCGGGCGACCGGCTGATCGGCGGGCAGCTGATGGCCGTCTCCGGCCCCCTCGCTCGGTCGGCGGCCGACCTCCGCCTCGGCCTCGCCGCGCTCTCGCAGCCAGACCCGCGCGATCCGTGGTGGACCCCCGCCACCTTCGCCCCCTACCGCAAACGCGCCGCCCTCGCCCTCGCACCGGACGGCCTGCAAACCGATCCCGCGATCCGGCTGGCCCTGACCGCCGCCGCCCGAACTCTGGAAGCGAACGGATGGGAGATCGGCACCCCGCCCCTCCCTCCCTTCCGCGAGCCGATGGAGCTGCAACTCACCCTCTGGCTCTCCGAATTCGGCCTCGGCGGCGCCGATGCCGTGGCCCGGGAAGGCGACCCCGACGCCAGCTTCGTCCACCGCGAACTCACGAAACTCGCGCCGCGTCCCACGCTCGAAAGCTTCATGCGCGCGCTCCAGTCCCGCGCCCGCCTCGCCCGCCTCTGGCGCGGCTTCTTCGCCGAATGGCCGGTCCTCCTGACCCCGGTCTCGGGCGCCCTCCCCTTCCCCGACCACTACGACACCTCCAGCCCCGAGGCCTTCGCCGCCGTCATCGAAGCGCAAATGCCCCAGATCGCGCCCCCTTTCATGGGCCTCCCCGGCTTGACCGTCACCACGGGCCACACTCCGCCCCACCCCCTCGGCATCCAGGCCCTCGCCGACCGGGGGAACGAGCATATCCTCCTCGACCTCGCCGACCTCCTCGCCCCCGAAATCCCCGCCGTGACCCCGTAGGCCGGGCTTCAGCCCGACTCTCCCCAAGCAAAAGACCGCGTTCCCCGGCACGCATCTCACGCTCCCCCACTTTCATCTGTCCGGAAATATCCCCGCCGGAGGCACGCCCGAGCCGGTTGGCGCGCAGCGCCAGAGGCGAGACAACAGGCTTGCGCGCAGCGCACGACCCATCAACCGTTCCAACCCGAAAGACGCCCCGGCCCAAGGCGCCTCCCCTCCCCCTCCGTGGGGGTCGGGGCACTGCCACGACGATGGGGGTGGGGGGCCGCGCAACCATCCTTAAGACCAGGTAAACGAAAAACGCCAAGCCGTTGATTTCAAATTGACTCCGGCGCTTGTCCACCGTGGACAGATTCAGTGCCGCCCCCCGCAGACCTCGCAATCGGCCCGTTTCTTCACCCCGATCACCCGGGTCTCCATGTAGAGGGCATCGTGGATCATCAGCCGCCCCGCCAGCGTCTCTCCGGCCCCGGTGACCCACTTGACCGCCTCCATCGCCATCATCGACCCGATCACGCCGGGAAGCGGGGCCGCAACGCCCGCCTCGGCGCAGGTCGGTACCAGCCCCGGCGCGGGCCTCACCGGGAAGACGCAGGCATAGCACGGCCCGCCCTTCGCGGGGTCGAACAGGGAAACCTGCCCCTCCCACTGGGTGATCGCCCCCGAAATGAGCGGCACCCCCGCCGCCACACAGGCCCGGTTCACCAGATAGCGGGTGTCGAAATCGTCCGTCCCGTCCAGGACCAGATCGTAGTCGCGGACCAGGTCCGCCGCGATCTCCTCGGTGAGCCGCCGATGATAGGGCCGCACCTCGATGAACGGGTTCAACGCCCGCATCGCAGCTTCCGCCGAGAAGACCTTCGGCATCCCGATCCGCCCGTCGGTATGGATCACCTGTCGCTGTAGGTTCGACCCCTCGACCACGTCATGATCGATCACCCCGATCGTCCCCACCCCCGCCGCCGCGAGGTAAAGCAGGACCGGAGAACCCAGCCCCCCCGCCCCAACCACCAGAACTTTCGCCCCCTTCAGCCGCTTCTGCCCCGGCCCGCCGATCTCGCGCAGGATGATGTGGCGGGCATAACGGTCCAGCTCCGCCTCGCGGAAGGTCCCCGGGGGGGGCGACGAGGCGGCAGGCTCCGGGGCCTTGCGCCGTCGCAGCGCCCGCAGCAGTTGGCGATAGCCAAGGACGACAGCCGCAAGCAGCCCGAACACCGTCCAGCCCGCCAAGTCTCCCCCGACGACCCTCGCCATCGGGTTCTCCACCTGAAGCGGCAGATGCACGACCATCAGGATCGCCCACCAGCCTGCCGCCAGCAGCAGCCAGCGCTCGCCCCAACCGCGCCACCGGGACAGAGCCCAAAGCCCGATGAACCCCAGAAGTCCGATCACGACCGCATCCCGGTCGAGCCGAACCCGCCCGTCCCCCGCGCCGTCTCGTCCAGCGCCTCCACCACCGCAAAGCCCACCTGCACCACCGGCGCCACCACAACCTGCGCGACCCGGTCGCCATGCCGCACCGTGTAGGCTTCCGTCCCGAGGTTGACCAGCGACACCCCCAGCGGCCCCCGGTAATCGCTGTCGATCGTGCCGGGAGTATTCGGCAGCGTGATCCCGTGCTTCGAGGCCAGGCCCGAGCGCGGCCGCACCTGCATCTCATACCCTTCGGGCACCGCCACGCGGATCCCCGTCGGACAGATCGCCCGCCCCATCGGCGCCAGCGTCAGACCCGCCGCGCGCTCGGCCTCCGGAAAATTCGCGCACAGATCCGCCCCCGCCGCCCCTGCGGTCTGATAGGCCGGCAACGGCAGGCTCCGGTCGGCCCAGTCTTCCCACACCACCTGAACAACCGGCACCATCGCCACGCCTTTCATCTGTCCCCAAATATCCCGGCCGGAGGCTCCCGCAGCCGCAATCAGCGCAAGGCCTCGGCGATCCGCGCCGCCAGCTTCCGCGCGACCTCGTCCTTGCCCATCCGGGGCCATGCCTCGGCGCCCGCCTCCGAGATCAGCACCACCGCATTCTCGGCCCCGCCCATGATCCCGGTCGCGGGGGACACATCGTTCGCCACGATCCAGTCGCAGCCCTTGCGCGCCCGCTTGGCCGTGGCATGGGCCACGACGTCCGTCGTCTCGGCCGCGAAGCCCACCACCAGCCGGGGCCGCCTCGCCCCCTTCGAGACCGTGGCCAGAATGTCCGGGTTCTCGGCGAACTCCAGCGCCGGAGCCTTGCCAGACCCGTCCTTCTTCAGCTTCTGCCCGCTCGCATTGGCCACCCGCCAGTCCGCCACCGCCGCCGTCATCACCGCCGCGTCGGCCGGCAGCGCCGCCTCGACCGCCGCCGCCATTTCCTGCGCCGTCTCCACCCGCACGACCTCCACTCCGCCGGGCGGAGGCACGGTCGCAGGCCCGGTCACGAACGTCACGCGGGCGCCAAGATCTCGCAGCGCGGCGGCCAGCGCCGTCCCCTGCGCCCCCGAAGACCGATTGGCGATGTAGCGCACCGGATCGATCGGTTCATGCGTCGGACCCGAGGTCACGATCACATGCTTCTCCGCCAACGGCCCGCCGCCCAGCGCCGCGCCGATGGCCTGAACGATCGCCGCCGGCTCCGCCATCCGCCCCGGCCCGTATTCGCCGCAGGCCATCTCGCCCTCGTCCGGGCCGACCATCAGCACCCTGTCGCCCCGCAGCAGCGCCAGGTTCCGTTGCGTCGCGGGGTGCTGCCACATCCGGACATTCATCGCCGGCGCCACCAGCACCCGCTTGTCCGTCGCCAGAAGCAGCGTCGAGGCCAGATCGTCGGCCCGGCCCGTAGCCATCTTCGCCAGAAGGTCCGCCGTCGCCGGGGCCACGACCAGCAGGTCCGCCGCACGCGACAGCTCGATATGCCCTATCTCGGCCTCGGAGGTCAGGTCGAACAGCGCCTCGTACACCTTCGACTTCGCCAGCGCCCCCACCGACAGAGGCGTCACGAATTCCGCCCCCGCCCGGGTCAACACCGGCACCACCGTCCCGCCCGCCTTCTGGATCAGCCGGATCAGCTCCAGCGCCTTGTAGGCCGCGATCCCGCCCCCGATCACCAGAAGTATGCGCTTGCCAGACAACATCGGCAGGTCTCCCATGGCCTGCCGTCAGGTGTAGGGGCCGGACGGGCCAACTTCAACACCCTGACCGCCCCGCCGAGCCGCCTGCGCGTCCTTCACGCGCAGGCGGCGAGACACAGGCTTGCGCCGCAAGGCGCTCGATTGGACAGGCGTCCAGGGCGAACAGCGCACCGGCCGGCGCGGTCAGGCCAGGAAATGCCGCACCTCGCGCGACTGCATCTCCAGAGACCGGCGCATCTTGGCGAAGGCCGCAGCCTCCAGCTGCCGCACCCGTTCCTTGGACAGTCCCAGTTCCTCGCCCAGCGATTCCAGGGTCCGGCCTTCGTCCTTCAGTTTGCGCTCGGCCACGATGTAGCGTTCGCGCGCGTTAAGGCCCTGCATCGCCTTGACCAGCCAGCCCCGCAGTCGCGCTCCGTCATGGGCTTCCTCGATGACATCGGCCGCCTGCGCGCCGTCATCCTCAAGCGCATCGATCCATTCGCGGCCGTCCTCGTCGGCGGACTGGGTCGCGTTCAGGGAATAGTCGCTGCCCGAAAGCCGACCTTCCATCATCTCCACATCGGCCACCGGCACGCCGATGTCGGCTGCCACCATCTGCCGTAGCTGGTGCTGGTCCAGCACCTCGCCGCGTTGCGAGGCCTCGCGTTCCAGTTTCGCCTGCACCCTGCGCAGGTTGAAGAACAGCGCCTTCTGGCTCGAGGTCGATCCGGTGCGCACCATGGACCAGTTGCGCATCACATAGTCCTGGATCGAGGCCTTGATCCACCAGACGGCATAGGTGGAAAACCGGACGCCGCGTTCGGGATCGAACTTGTCGGCGGCCTTCATCAGGCCAAGCGAGGCCTCCTGGATCAGGTCGTTCATCGGCGCGCCGTAGCGGCGGAACTTCGCTGCCATGCTGATCGCCAGGCGCATGTAGGCGGTGATCAGCCGGTGCAAGGCGCGCTCGTCGCGCCGGTCGCGCCAGGCGCGTGCCAGTTGCAGCTCGGTCTCGGCATCGAGAAGCTCGGCCTTCATCGCTTGGCGCGACACGTTCAGATCGGTATATCCGTCAAGTGCCATGACCACCTCCAGATCATCCTGCCGCGGCGGTTCCGCCTGTTCTTGTCCGTCTTACGAGGCCAACCCGTGACTGGATCACTCCCGCCCCTCACTTTGGTCATCGGCGGCGCGCGGTCGGGCAAATCCGCCTTCGCCGAAGGCCTGGTCGCCGGCTCTGGCCGCCCCCGCCGCTACATCGCCACGGCCGAAGCCTGGGACGACGAGATGCGCGACCGCATTGCCCGGCACCGCGCCGACCGGGGCACCGGCTGGATCACCGTTGAGGCCCCGCTCGACCTGGCCGCCGCCCTGGCCGCGGTCCGGGCCGAGGAGGCGGTGCTGGTCGATTGCGCCACGCTCTGGCTGACCAACCACCTGCTTGCCGACCACGACATTGCCGCCGAGACCGGGCGCCTGCTTGCCGCCCTGTCCGCCTGCCCGGCCCCGGTTGTCATCGTCAGTAACGAAACGGGATGGGGAATCGTTCCCGAGAACGCGCTCGCCCGGCGGTTTCGGGACGAACAGGGCCGACTGAACCAGCGGCTTGCCGGCGACGCGGACCTGGTGGTTGCCGTCATGGCCGGCCTGCCGATGGTACTGAAGGGCAGGCTTCCGTGACCCGGTTCTGGCTCGTCCGCCACGGACCGACCCATGCGAGGACGATGATCGGCTGGACCGACCTGCCGGCCGACCTCTCGGACCGCGCCGCGCTCGCCCGCCTGTCCGCGCATCTTCCCGCGGGGGCGCCCGTCATCTCCTCCGACCTGTCCCGCGCCATCGCCACCGCCGATGCGCTAGGGAATCGCCCGCGCCTGCCACACGACCCGAACCTGCGCGAAATCCATTTCGGCGCGTGGGAGGCCCGTGGTTTCGCCGAGGTCGAGGCCGAGCAGCCCGATCTGATCCGCGCCTTCTGGGACCAGCCGGGCGAGGTGCGCCCGCCCGGCGGCGAAAGCTGGAACGCGCTGACCGCGCGCACCTGGTCGGCGCTGGACCGCCTGCGGGGCGCTGCCCAGGACATCGTTGTCGTCGCCCATTTCGGCCCGATCCTCGCCGCCCTGCAACGCGCCGAGGGCCTGACGCCCGGGCAGGTCTTCGCCCATCGCATCGACACCCTATCGGTCACCTGTCTCACCTACGGCCCCCCGCCCCGCGTGTTCGCAATCAATCACCGTCCGTGATGCAACCGGCCACGATTCTTCGTTTCCCTTGCACGACGCCGCAGGGTTCAATGCGCGGGAAAGGACAACAGACATGACCTATGACCTCGTGATCGGCGACCGCGCCTATTCCAGCTGGAGCCTGCGCGGCTGGCTGCTCTTCGACGCCTTCGGCATCCTCGTGCGCACGATCTCGGCCCGGCTCTACACCGACGAGCTGGCGACCGTGCTGCGCGATTTTCCCCCGGCGCGCACCGCCCCCACGATGCGCACCCCCGAAGGCTCCGTCGTCCCCGAGACCATCGCCATCGCCGAGGAACTCGCCACCCGCCACCCGGAGGCCGGGATCTGGCCGCAAGAGCCCCAGGCCCGCGCCACCGCCCGGGTCCTCGCTGCCGAGATGCACGCCGGCTTCAGCGCGCTCCGCAGCCATTGCCCGATGAACCTGCGGGTCAGCTACACCGACTGCCAGCCGCCGGACGAGGTCCTGGCCGACCTCCGCCGCCTCGAGACGCTGTGGTCCTGGGCGCGTCGGACGACGCGGTCCACCACGCCCTGGCTCTGCGGCGCCTATTCCGCGGCGGATGCCTTCTTCGCCCCCGTCGGCAGCCGGATCGCCACCTACAACCTGCCGGTCGATGCCGAGGCCATGCTCTACGTCAACGCGCACCTCGCCCAGCCGAGTTTCCGCCGCTGGCGCGCGATGGGGATGGTGGACGGTGCCGACCAGGAGTTCTACCGCCGCGAATGGCCCCGCCGCGACTGGCCCGGCCCGGTGCCCCTGCCGGCCCGGGCGGTCGACTGCGCCGACACCGTGAACGCGGCCTGCCCCTATTCCGGCAAGCCCGTCACCCATGCGCTGGAGCTTTACGGGCGCCGCTTCGGCTTCTGCAACGCCTTCTGCCGCGACAAGACCCTGGCCGACGCCGAGGCCTGGCCGAAATTCATGGCGCTTTACCACTCGTAAACCAATTCGCCCTACCCGTTAACCAAGGTGAATCGGGTGGGGCGCCATGCAGGGACGTCACGACAACAGGTCTCGAACGGCGGCCGCGGCCCTGGCCTTTCATCTGTCCGCAAATATCCCCGCCGGAGGCACCGCCCGAGCCGGTTGCGTGCCTCTGGCGCGCAGAGGCGAGACAAAAGGCTTGCGCGAAGCGCGCAATTCGATAACCGGGCCAACCCGCGAGGCGCCGCGATGACCGCCCGCGCCTATACCGTCGCCTTCGAAGGCGTCGAGGCCCGTCTTGTCGAGGTGCAATGTGCCGTTTCGCCCGGCGCGCCGGCCTTCATGCTGGTCGGCCTGCCCGACAAGGCGGTGTCCGAGGCGCGGGAGCGGGTCCGCGCCGCGCTGCAGGCCTTGTCCATCGCCCTGCCGGCCAAGCGCATCACCGTCAATCTCTCGCCCGCCAACCTGCCGAAGGAAGGGTCGCATTTCGACCTGCCCATCGCGCTCGCGCTCCTCGCCGCGCTCGACATCGTCCCGCGGGAAGAGGTCGAGGGCACCGTTGCCCTCGGCGAACTGTCGCTCGATGGCCGGCTGATCGCGGTGGCCGGGGCCTTGCCTGCGGCGATGGCGGCGGCGGTCGAGGACCGGACGCTGCTCTGCCCCAGGGCCTGCGGGGCCGAGGCCGCCTGGGTCGGCGCGACCACGGTCCTCGCCCCCGCCTCGCTGGACGAGGTCTTGCAGCACTATACCGGGCGCCGCCCGCTGATACCGGCGGAGGCGGGCGAGGTGCAGGGCCCCGCGCAGCCGCGCGATTTCCGCGAGGTGAAGGGCCAGGAACGCGCCAAGCGCGCGATGGAGATCGCCGCCGCCGGTCGCCACCACCTGTTCCTGGTGGGCACACCCGGATCGGGCAAGTCGATGCTGGCCGCACGCCTGCCCGGCATCCTGCCGCCCCTGTCCGCACCCGAGGCGCTCGAGACCTCGATGATCCATTCGCTCGCGGGGCTCTTGACCGAAGGCGGCATCTCGCGCGAGCGGCCCTTCCGCGAGCCGCATCATACCGCCTCGATGGCGGCGATCATCGGCGGCGGTCGGGGCGCGAAGCCGGGCGAGATCAGCCTGGCGCACAACGGCGTCCTTTTCCTCGACGAGTTCCCGGAATTTCCCCGCATGGTGCTCGACACGCTGCGCCAGCCGATCGAGACCGGCAGCGTCATGGTCGCCCGCGCCAATGCCCATGTCCGCTATCCCTGCCGCTTCCTGCTGATCGCCGCGGCCAATCCCTGCAAATGCGGCTACCTGACCGACCCCGCCCGCGCCTGCGGCCGGGCGCCGATCTGCGGCGAAGACTACCTCGGCCGCATTTCAGGACCGCTGATGGACCGGTTCGACCTGCGGGTGGAAGTCCCGCCTGTCGCCTTCGCTGATCTCGACCTGCCGGCGAACGGCGAAAGTTCGGCCAGCATCGCCGCCCGCGTCGCCGCCGCCCGCGACCGGCAGACTGCCCGCTTCAAGGACAGCCCGACCCTGCGCGTGAACGCCGATCTGGAAGGCGCGGCGCTGGAGGATCATGCCGCCCCAGATGCCGAAGGCCGCGCCCTCATCGGCCGGGTAGCCGAGCGCATGGGGCTTTCGGCGCGCGGCTACCATCGCGTCCTGCGGGTGGCCCGCACCATCGCCGACCTGGACGGCAGCGCATCGGTGCGCAAGCCGCATGTGGCCGAGGCGATCAGCTTCCGCCTCGCCTCGGCGACGGGCGGGCTCTAGGCCTTGATTCGCTCCATCTTCGGATCGTAGAGCGGCGCCAGCGTCACCTCGGCGGGCACCCGATCGGTGGCGACCTCCAGCTCGTAGCGGCCCGACAGGACCCAGTCCGCCGTCACGCCTTCGGGATTGCGCACATAGCCCATGCCGATCGAGCGGTTGACGGTGAATCCGAAGCCGCCGGAACTGAGCCAGCCCACGCGCTGGCCGTCGCGGTAGATCGTCTCGCGGCCGTAAAGGATGACCTCGGGCGCGGTGGTGAAGGTGGCCATCAGCTTCTTCACCCCTTGCGCACGCTGCGCGGACACGGCCTCGCGGCCCTTGAAGGGGATGTCCTTCTTCAGCTTGACCGCCCAGCCCAGCCCCGCCTCGTCGGGGGTATGGTCCGGCCCGATGTCCGCGGCCCAGGCGCGATAGCCCTTTTCCAGCCGCAAGGTCTCGATCGCGCGGTAACCCGCGTTGCGGATGCCGAAGGGCGCCCCGGCGTCGCGCAGGGCGGCATGGACAGCGGTTGCGTATTCGACGGGGAAATGCAGCTCCCATCCCAGTTCGCCGACATAGGTGACGCGCAGCGCCAGCACCGGGCAGCCGGCGATGCCGATCACCTGCGCGGTGCCGAAGGGGAAGGCCGCGCTCGAGAGGTCCGCCCGGGTGACGGCCTGCAACACCTCGCGCGAGCGGGGGCCCATCAGCGACAGCACCGAATGGGCCGAGGTGATGTCGAAAAGCTGCGCATTGGCCCCGGAGGGGATATTGCGCGCGATCCAGTCGAAGTCATGCGTGGCAAAGCCCGTGCCGGTGACGATGTAGTATTCGTCCCGTGCCCGGCGGACCACCGTCACATCGGCCTCGATCCCGCCGCGGTCGTTCAGCATCTGGGTGTAGGTCAGGCTGCCCACCGGGCGTGCCACGTCATTGGCGCAGATCCAGGACAGGGCGGCCTCGGCATCCGGCCCCTTCAGCGCGAACTTGGCGAAGGAAGTCTGGTCGAAGATCACCACGCCCTCGCGGCAGGCGCGGTGCTCGCGCCCCACCGCCGCATGCCAGTTCGGCCGCTGATAGGTGTAGATGTCGCGCGGCTCTTCCCCCGCCGCCAGATCGGCGAACCAGTTCGGCCGTTCCCAGCCCAGCTTCTCGCCGAAGACCGCGCCATCGGCCTTGAGGATCTCGTAGAGCGGCGACTTGCGGCAGGGCCGACCCGAGTGGTGCTCTTCCCCCGGCCAGGCCATGGTGTAGTGCTTGCCATAGGCCTCGTAGGTGCGCTTGCGGATCCAGTCGAGGTCGAAATGCGGCCGGCCGAAGCGGCGGATGTCGGCGGGCCAGAGGTCGAAGGGCGCCTCGCCCTTGGCCACCCATTCCGCCAGGCACATCCCCGCCCCGCCGCCCGAGGCGATGCCGAAGGCGTTGAAGCCCGCGCCGACGAAGAAGTTCCTCTGCTCGGGCGCCTCGCCCAGGATGAACATGCCGTCGGGGGTGAAACTTTCCGGCCCGTTGACCATCTGCTTGATGCCCGCCGTCTCCATCGCCGGGACGCGGCCCAGCGCCTGCTCCATCATCGGCGTGAAATGGTCGAAGTCGTTGTCGAGCAGCGTGAAGTGGAAGCCCTCCGGCAGCGTCCCGTCGCGCCAGAGTTTCGGGTTCGGCTCGTAGCCGCCCATCACGAGGCCGCCCACCTCTTCCTTCCAGTAGGTCAGCCGGTCGGGGTCGCGCAGGGTGGGCAGGGTCGGGGTCACGCCCTCGATGCGTTCGGTCACGATATACTGGTGCTCGACCGGGACCAGCGGCACGTTCACCCCATGCGCCGCGCAGAAGGGCCGCGTCCACATCCCGGCGCAGACCACGACCTTCTCGCAGTCGATCCGGCCGCCGTCTTCCAGGATCACGCCCTTGACCACGCCGTCGCGGATATCGACCGCGCGGACCTTGGTCTCCTCGAAGATCTGCGCCCCGGCCATGCGCGCGCCCTTGGCGAGCGACAGGGTGATGTCGGACGGGTTCGCCTGCCCGTCCGTCGGCAGGAAGGCCGCGCCCACCAGATCGTCGATCGCCATCAAGGGCCAGAGTTCCTGCGCCTCCTTCGGGGTCAGGAGGTGCATCTCCAGCCCGAAGCTGTGCGCCGTGGTGGCCTGGCGCTTCACTTCCGTCCATCTCTCCTGGTTGCAGGCCAGCCGCATGCCGCCGTTCATCTTCCAGCCGGTCGCCTGGCCGGTCTCGGCCTCGAGCCGCTTGTAGAGGTCCACCGAATAGCCCAGAAGCTGCGTGACGTTCGCGCTGGTGCGCAACTGGCCGACAAGGCCCGCAGCGTGGAAGGTCGTGCCCGAGGTCAGCTTCCTGCGTTCCAGAAGCACGACCTCCACCCCCATCCGGGCCAGATGGTAGGCGGTGGAGCAGCCGACGATGCCGCCCCCGATGACGACGACCTTCGATGCGGAGGGGAGTTCAGACATGATCGGTCCTTACAATCTGCGGAAGTCCTGAAGGGCCGCGCGATAGGCGGCGAGGTTTTCGGCGGTATAGGCGGCGTAGTCGAAATCGAGGGTCGAGGTCAGTTCGCTGACCATGCTCCAAAGCGTCTCGCGCAAGAGCGAGGCGCATTTCATCGCCGTGTAGCTGCGCCAGAGCGCATCGGTCAGCGGGCGGTCGTGATAGGCCTCGATCAGCAACCGCTCTTCGGCGGGCGCGAAGCCGTTGTTCGAGGCGATGCCGCCCAGATCGAACAGGGGATTGCCGAAGCCGCCATATTCCCAGTCGATCAGCCAGATGTCCCCGGCCCCGATCAGGATGTTGCCGGGCAGAAGGTCGTTGTGGCAGAGGCGCATTTCGGACGGGCCGATGGCGCGGTCCAGTTCCCCGGCCTCGGCCATCAGGCCCGGCAGAAGGGGGCCATGCGGCGAGCCGCGCCCGGTCAGAAGCCGGGCATAGTCGCGCAGGATGTGCGGGACGGAAAAGCACAGGACCGGGCCGGTGACGGCCTCGGTCACGTCGCGGTGGACGCGCGCCACCAGATCGGCGAGGCGCGGGATCAGCAACTTGTCGGAACGGTCCTCGGGCGTCAGGGGGCGGGCCTCGACGAAATCGAGGACCAGAAGGCCTGGCTCGGCATGGCGGACGGCGGGGCCGACCCCGGCGGCCTCGGCCGCGCGGGTGATCGCCATTTCGTTCCAGCGCAGGATGCCGTGTTCGGGAATGTCGGTGCCGAAGCGCACGACGTAGCGGCGGCCCTGATCCTCGACAAGCACGTTGTGGTTGGTCTTGCCGCCCTCCAGCAGTTCGACGCGGGTGGGGGCGGCAAAGCAGGCCAGGCGGCGGGCAGCCTCGATCAGGCGGGATGCGGTGTCAGGCATGGGTCTCCCTCGCGGCGGTGCGGCGGGCGATGGCGGCGGTGATGATGCGGTCGCTCATCATGGCGATGAAGGCCACGGCCAGACCCGCGACGATGCCCTTGCCGGCATTGGCCTTGGTCAGCGCGATATACACCTCCTGCCCGAGGTCGCGGGTGCCGACCAGCGCGGTGATGACCAGCATCGAGATCGCCAGCATGATGGTCTGGTTCAGGCCCAGAAGGATCGAAGGCATGGCCAGCGGCAGCTTGACCTTGCGGATCAGCTGGCCCCTGGTGCAGCCCGAGACGATGCCCGCCTCGACCAGCTGCGGGTCCACCTCCCGGATGCCCACGGCCGCATAGCGGATGGCCGGGACGATGGCATACATCACCACCGCGATCATGGCCGAGAAGTCGCCGACCTTGAACAGCATCACCACCGGGATCAGGTAGACGAAGCTCGGCAGGGTCTGCAGCGTGTCGAGGATCAGCGTGACCACGCCATAGGCGCGGTCGTTCTGCCCCGCGAGGATCCCGATGGGCACGCCGATCAGCATGGCGATCACGACCGAGACACCGCAGAGGTAGATGGTGATCATCGCCTCGGGCCAGAGCCCGGCCGTGATGATGAAGCCGGTCATCAGGACCGCCATCACCCCCAGCCGCCAGCCGCCGATCCCGCCCGCGATTGTCCCGGCCAGGACCAGCCCCCAGGCCCAGGGGATGCCGAGGAGGAAGCTCTTGACCGGCACCAGCACCCAGGTCAGCGCGGCGACCTTCACCGCCTCGATCTGGTCGTAGAGGTTCAGGTTGATCCAGGAGACGACCGCGCTCCAGAACCCGCCGGTCGAGAGCTGCCAGCCCACGGGATAGACCGCGAGCGCCGGGATCGCCATGGCGAGAGGGTAGCTCGCCACGACCACCGCCGCCCAGGCCAGAAGCCCGCGGTGGCGGTGCAGCCAGGACCCGCCTGAGGGGTCGCGCGGGCCGCGGTTGGCGGCGGCCTGGCTCAGCTTGTCCAGCGCGATGGCAAGGACCACGATGCCGAAGCCCGCCTCGACCCCGCGGCCCACGTCCAGCTTGCGCAGGGCCGTCAGCACGTCATAGCCAAGGCCCCCCGCCCCGATCATCGAGGCGATGATGACCATGTTCAGCGTCAGCATGATGACCTGGTTCACGCCCACCATCATCATCCGCCGGGCCGAGGGCAGCTGGACCTTCCACAGCAGTTGCCGCCGGGTGCAGCCGGCCATGCGCCCGGCCTCGACCACCTCTTCCGGCACACCCCTCAGGCCGATCGTGGTGATCCGCACCATGGGCGGCATGGCATAGATGACCGTGGCGACCAGCGCTGCCATGGGGCCGAAGCCGAACAGGAACAGGATCGGCACCAGATAGGCAAAGACCGGCACGGTCTGCATCAGGTCCAGCACCGGGCGCAGCGCGCGGTCGATCCAGCGCACCCGGAAGGCCAGGATCCCCAGCGCCGCCCCGCCCAGCACCCCCAGCGGCACCGCGATCACCACCGAGACCAGCGTCACCATCGCCGATTGCCAGAGCCCGAAGAGGAGCAGGTAGAGGAAAGCCGCCGTCACCAGCACCGCGAGCCTTGCCCCGCCCAGCCGCAGGGCCAGAAGGCCGAAGCCCAGGATCACCGGCAACCAGGCCATCGGCGGCAGGATGGGCACGGCCTGCTGTCCCCGCCCCCAGGCAAAGCCGTCCACGACGAGGTTGCGCAAGAGGGTATAGGGCGCCTCGATCAGGGCCGAGAGCAGCCGCGTGAAATCGCGGAACTGGAATGGCCCGAAGGTCGCCTCCTCGAGAAGCCATTTCAGCGCGGCCGAGATCTGGCGGTCGAGGTGGAGTTGCCAGGCTTGCGGATACTTCGTCAGCCACGACCAGCCGGTCGCCTGCGCGATTTCCTTGCCGTTCAGCGACAGGACCGCGGTGATCCCCGCCAGCCCCAGCCAGAAGGCCCAGCTTGCGGCGCGTCCGCGGATCATGCGGGCAGGTCCCGCCCGATCAGGATGTCGACGATGGTGCGCGCATCGACCTGGCCCAGGACCTCTCCGGCCGCGCCGATCACCCGGAAGGGCTTGCCGGCGGCCTCGATCCGGTCGGCGACGGCGGCGACAAGCGCGGTGGCCGGCAGGTCCCCCGCGAAGTCGCTGCCGGTCATGGGCCGGGCGGCGGTGCCCAGGCGCATGACCTTGGCACGGGGGATATGACGGGTGAATTCGGCCACATAATCGGTCGCCGGGCGCAGCACCAGTTCCTCGGGCGTCGCGGTCTGCACGATGGCCCCGTCGCGCATCACCGCGATCCGGTCGGCCAGGCGGATCGCCTCGTCGAAGTCATGGGTGATGAAGACGACGGTCTTCTGCAACCGCCCCTGCAACCGCAAGAGTTCGTCCTGCATCTCGCGCCGGATCAGCGGGTCAAGCGCCGAGAAGGGCTCGTCCAGAAACCACAGGTCCGGCTCGACGATCAGCGACCGCGCGATGCCCACCCGCTGCTGCTGCCCGCCCGAAAGCTGGTGCGGATAGCGCATTTCGCGCCCGGTCAGGCCGACGAGTTCGATCACCTGCCGCGCGCGGTCCAGCCGCGTCCGGCGATCGACGCCCTGCACCTCCAGCGGGAAGGCCGCGTTCTCCAGCACGGTCAGATGCGGCAGAAGGGCGAAATGCTGGAACACCATGCCCATCTTGTGCCGGCGCAGCTCGATCAGCTCGGCCTCCGACATCTTCAGCAGATCGCGCCCCTCGAAGCGGATCTCGCCGGCCGTGGGCTCGATCAGCCGGGACAGGCAGCGCACCAGTGTCGATTTGCCCGACCCCGACAGGCCCATGATGACGAAGATCTCGCCCTTGGCGACCGTCACATCCACCTGCCGCACCGCGGGGACGATGCCGGCCTCGCGCAGCGCCTCGGTCGAGGGGGTGCCGCTGTGGCGCGCAAGAAACGCCTCGGCCTGCGGACCGTAGAGCTTCCAGACATTGCGGCATTCAAGGACGGTCGGGCGGTCCATCGGCCTGTGACATTCCGGCGGCTGGGAATCGGACGGCCCCGGGACAACCGGGGCCGTGGCGGCGGTCACTGGATCCAGGCCTGCCACTTGGCCTCGTTCGCGGCCATCCATTCGGCGACAACCGCCTCGATGCTCATCCCCTCGACATCGGCCTTGTAGACCATGGCCCCCATCTCGTCGTTGGTGACGGTGAAGTTGCGGATGATCTTCGCGGCACCGGGCCATTTCTTCTCCAGCCCCACCCAGCCGGCCTTCCAGATCGGCCCCAGGGGCTTGCCGCAGTCATAGGCCATGTCGGGGTTCTCGCCCCAGGCCGGGTCGGAATAGCAGGCGGGCTCATAGGGCGGGAATTCGATGAACTTGCCCTCGTATTTCGCCGGCGCCCAGTGCGGCTGGTAGATCCACAGGATGATCGGATCCTTGCGCTCGTAGGCGGCCTGAAGCTCGGCGAACAGCGCTGCGTCGGTGCCGGCATGGACGACCTCGAAAGGCAGGCCCAGCGCCTCGACCCGTTCCTCGTCATAGCCGCCCCAGGTCACCGGCCCACCCAGATAGCGCCCGTTCGGCGCGGTTTCGGGGGTGGCGAAGGCATCCGCGCAGTCCAGCAGCGCGCGCCAGTCCGGCAGGCCGGGGCAGCGTTCCTCCATGTAGGCGGGATACCACCATTCCTCGCGCGAGATCATGCCTGTCTCGCCGAAGTTCACCACGTTGCCGGTGGCCACGGCCTCTTCCAGCGCATCCGTGCCGGTGGTGGCCCAGATCTCCATCGCCAGGTCCAGATCGCCGGTCTTGAGACCCGCGAACTGCGCCAGGTAATCCGCCTGCACCAGTTCCGTGTTGTAACCGGCCTTGCGCAGCACCTCGGACATGATGTTCGCGCTGATGATGTTGCCCGACCAGTCATGCGTGGTGATCTTGATCGGGTCCGGGCTTTCGACCTCGGCCAGCGCGCCGCCGACCGTCACGGCCTGCGCCAGCACCAAGGCTACCGAAGCGAGCAGCATCTTCTTCATCCGTCGACTCCCTGTTTTCCGGTTCTTGTGACGCAGGGTGATTCCCCGATGCGATGGGCGAAAGGTAACACCAACCCAACATGCCGCAACGAATTTCCAACATATCCCTCGCGATTCCCGCACAAGATGTGGATTTCCGTGGCTTCCTGCGCTAGATTTCAACAGATCCACGAAAGCGGGCACCGATGAGCGATCTCGACAGCACCTCGAACCACCGGCAGGCCGAGATCCTCGAGGCGCTGCGTAAGGCGGGCGGATCGGCGCGGATCCAGAGCCTCGCCAGCACGCTGGAGGTGTCGGACGAAACCATCCGGCGGAACCTGCGGCGGCTGGTCGAGGGCGGGCTGGTGCAGAAGCACCACGGCGGGGCGCGGCTGGTGGAACGCGCGGTCGAGGCCGACCTGAACACCCGGCTCCAGGAACATGCCGAACCCAAGCGCCGCATCGCCGAAGAGGTCGCGCGGCTGGTCGAGGACGGCACCTCGCTGTTTCTCGACGTGGGCTCCACCACCAGCCTGATCGCCGAGGCGCTGCAACGCCACTCCGGGCTGAACGTCGTAACGAATTCGGTGGCGGTCGCCTACCGGCTGGCGATGCGCAACGGCAACCGGGTGTTCTTCGCCGGGGGCGAGCTGCGCGCCAATGACGGCGGCAGCTTCGGGCCCGAGGCGCTGGCCTTCGTGCAGAACTTCCGGCTGGACCTGGCGGTGATCTCGACCTCCGGCATCTGTCCGAAGCGCGGGCTGATGTTCTCCGACCTGTCCGAGGCGCAGCTGGCACGCGCGATGGTCAGCCAAGCCGCACGCTGCATCGTCGCGGCGGACAGCCGCAAGTTCCACCGCACTGCGCCGATCCTGCTGGGCGATCCGCGCGACATCGACATCCTCGTCACCGACGAGGACCCGCCCGAGGACCTCGCCGCCGCCGCCCGTCACTGGGGGACAGTGATCCGGGTGGCGCCTTAGCCCGCCACCTTCGCCAGCAGCGCCTCGATCTCGGACCGTGACGGCATCGCCGGGGCCGTGCCGGGGCGGGTGACGGAAATCCCCGCCGTAGCGCAGCCGAAGCGTACCGCCTCGATCACGTCGCGCCCCTCGGCCAGCGCCACGGCGAAGCCGCCGTTGAAGGCATCGCCCGCCCCCGTCGTCTCGACCACCGGACCGGCCGAGATCACCGGCACATGCACCGTGCGGGTCGCATCGTGATAGAGCGCGCCCTTGTCGCCCAGGGTGATGACCACCGCCCCCACGCCCCTTGCCAGAAGCGCAGATGCTGCCGCCTTCGCCTCATCGACCGTGCTCACCGGCAGACCGGTCAGAGCCTCGGCCTCGGATTCGTTCGGGGTGACATAGTCGCACAGCGCCAGCATCTCGTCCGGCAGGCTGGCGGCGGGCGCGGGGTTCAGGATCGTCGTGACGCCCGCCGCGCGCGCGATCTGAAGCGCGCGCAGCGCGGCCGGGATCGGCTGTTCCAGCTGCGTGACGAAGATCGAGGCGGAGCGGATCAGCTCGGCCTTCTCCTCCACATCCTCGGCCGAGACGCGCCCCGCCGCACCCGGCGCGACGATGATCGCGTTGTTGCCGGTGGCGTTCTCGATGAAGATGTAGGCGGCCCCCGTGTAGCTTTCGCGGTCCACCTTCACTTCGGGCATGACCCCCGCCTTGGCCCAGGTCGCCTGTGCGATGTCGGCGAAGGCATCGGCACCGAGGCGGGTGATGAAATGCACGCGCCCCCCTGCCATGGCGGCGGCGACCGACTGGTTCGAGCCCTTGCCCCCCGGCCCCAGCACGAAGGAGGTGCCGAGAATGGTCTCGCCCATCTTCGGCTGGCGCTCGGCGCGGTAGGCGGTGTCGGCGACGAAGATGCCGAGGATCACGATGGGTTTCATGGGTCAGGCCTCCGGCGGGATCACGCCCTTGCGGAACATGAAGCAGCCGTAGAACCGCCGCTCGCCGGTCTGGATCACGGCATAGGACTTCCGCGCCATGTCGTAGAAGGCAAAGCGTTCGATGCCGATCATCGGGCGATGGCGGCCCTCGGCGCGGTCGATCTCGGCCTGGACCTCGGCCTGGACGGGCGGGATTGTGGCGGGGTCGCCCACGATCTCCATCCGCCCGGCGAAATCGTCCACGAAAGTGTCCAGCGGCAGGACGGACAGGATCGCCTGCACCGCCTGGGCGGCGGTCAGGTTCTCCATCCGCAGCAGTTCGCCGGTGACCGTGGCCCGCGCCACCGAATCGGAGGGGAAATTGGTATCGGCGACGATCAGCACGTCGCCATGCCCCATCGCGCGCAAGACGCTCAGCACATCGGCATTCAGCCGGTTGTCGATCCCTTTCAGCATGTCTCCCCCCGTTTGGTCCTAAAGGCGCTGGCCGGTGGCCTTGTCGAATAGATGCGCCAAGCCCGCGTCGGGCGCCAGAGTGATCCTGTCCCCCGGCCCGAAGGCAACCCGGTTGCGGAACACCGCCGTCAGCTCGCGCCCCTCGAGGCGGACGACGACATGGGTTTCCGACCCCGTCGGTTCGACCACCGCGACCGTGCCGGAAAGCCCCTCGCCGGCGAGGGCCAGATGCTCGGGCCGGATGCCGTAGATCACCTCGCGCCCTTCCCCGGCCTGCGCCCCCGCCGGCATCGGCAGGCGCGCGCCCGCGACCTCGACCATCCCGCCGCCGATCCGCCCCTCGACAAGGTTCATCGAGGGGCTGCCGATGAAGGCCGCGACGAAGGTGTTGGCGGGGCGGTCGTAAAGTTCCAGCGGCGCACCGACCTGTTCGATCCGGCCGCCCTGCATGACCACGATCCGGTCGGCCATGGTCATCGCCTCGATCTGGTCGTGGGTGACATAGACCGTGGTGGTCTTCAGCCGCTGGTGCAGTTCCTTGATCTCGGCCCGCATCTGCACCCGCAGCTTGGCGTCGAGGTTCGACAGCGGTTCGTCGAACAGGAACACCTGCGGGTCGCGCACGATGGCACGGCCCATGGCGACCCGCTGGCGCTGGCCGCCGGACAGCGCCCGGGGATAGCGGTCGAGATAGGGCGTCAGCCCCAGGATCACCGCCGCCTGTTCGACCTTGGCCCGAATCGCGCCCCTGTCCATGCCGCGCATCTTCAGCGCAAAGCCCATGTTCGCGGCCACCGTCTTGTGCGGGTAAAGCGCGTAGTTCTGGAACACCATGGCGATGTCGCGTTCCGAAGGGGGCAGGTTGTTCACCCGCCGCGCGCCGATCAGGATGTCGCCGGCGCTGATCTCCTCCAGCCCCGCGATCATCCGCAGAAGCGTGGACTTGCCGCAGCCGGAAGGCCCTACCAGAACCACGAAGGCCCCGTCCGGTATGTCCAGATCCAGCCCGTGAATGACCTTCAGCCCGCCATAGGATTTCTCCAGCGCCCGGATCGTCACTTCGGCCATCGGCCACCCTCTCCCCGTTTCCCTGCGGCCAGACTAAGCGCAGCCGCAAGCCGCTGTCCATCCGCTGAACATACTAACATGTTAGAAACTTGACAGAGGCCCGACCGGGCTGCGAAGGTTGCCGCAAGGACAAGTGTCAGGCATCGGTCGGTGGGCCGCATCAGCCTGCACCTGTCGCCGGATACGACCCCGCAAAGGGGCACCAAGCCAACCTAGGGAGGACCAAACGTGAAACCAGGACTTTACGAATACGCAAGCCGGCTCAGCCGCCGCCGCTTTCTGATGGGCGCAACCGCGCTGGGTGCCGCCGGCGCCCTGCCCGCCGGACTTGCGCCGAAACCGGCCTCGGCCCAGGACAACCTGCGCGCCGAAATCCTCAAGATCCCGGGCGTCGGCGCCGGCAGCCCCACCGATGCCGACTGGCAGAAGGTCGGCGAGATGTGCCTCGGCCCGGTCAAGAAGTTCGTTTCCGAAGGCGAATTCGCCGGCGTGGAACTGACTTTCCTCGGCCTGAACAACCAGAACCTGCACAACGTTCTGTTCCGCGGCTTCCTCAAGCCGTGGGAGGCCTATACCGGCGCCAAGATCAACTGGATCGACCTTGCGCAGGCCGACTACAACCCGCGCCTCCAGCAGTCGATCGCGACCGGCACGGTGGACTTCGACATCATCGAGATGGGCGCGCCCTTCGAGGGCGACACCGCGGGCCGCGGCCTGCTTGACCCGATGCCCGACTGGGTCAAGGAACAGATCGAGGCCGACGACCTGGTTGCCTATCTGCAACCCCCGGTGGGCACCTGGGACGGCAAGTCCTACCGCATCACCATCGACGGCGACTGCCACACGCTGGCCTATCGCAAGGACTATTTCGGCGAGGGGGCGATCGGCGGGGCCGAGATGCCGCGGCACTGGGAAGACGTCAACGCGATGTCGATCGCAGTCAAGGGCCAGACCGACCCGCTGACCGGGCTTCCGGCCTACGGCTTCCTCGACCCGTTGAAAGGCTGGGGCGGCTTCGGCTTCTACTTCCTCGAAGACCGCGCCTCGGCCTATGCCAAGCACCCGGACGATCCGGCCTGGCTCTTCGACCCCGACACGATGAAGCCGCGCGTCAACAACCCCGCCTGGGTGCAGGCGATCCAGGACGTGATGGACCTGATCGCCGCCGGCACCTATCCGCCGGACCAGATCAACGCCGACCCCGGCACCACCGCCTTCCAGCAGTTCCTCGCCGGCACCGGCGCGGCGCTGACCTGGTGGGGTGACGTCGGATCGAACGCACGCACCTCGGACACCTCGGTCGTGGGCGACGTGGTGGGCTTCGACATGAACCCCGGCGCGAAGAAGGTCTGGAACTCCAAGACCGGCGCCTGGGAAGAGAAGGAGAACTTCGCTCCGAACCTGGCCTATCTCGGCTGGGGGATCTATGTCACCAACCGCGTCTCGGGCGACGAGAAGAAGCGCAAGGCGGCCTGGTCGGCGGCGGCGCATCTGGGTGGCAAGGACATCTCGCTGTGGATGGCGGCCTATCCGTCAGGGTTCCAGCCCTACCGCAACAGCCACTTCAACTTCGACGAATGGGAAGCGGCAGGCTACGACCGGGCCTTCATCGAGGACTACCTCGGCTCGAACCGCGACAGCTACAACCACCCCAACGCCGCGATCGAGCCGCGGATCCCGGGCATCTTCCAGTATTACTCGGTGGCCGAGGACGAGTTGGCCAAGGGCTTTGCCGGCCAATACAAGTCGGCCCAGGAAACCGCGGACGCCATCGCCGCCGCCTGGGAAAAGATCACCGACCAGATCGGCCGCGACAGCCAGATCGCACTCTACAAGGCGTCTCTGGGAATGTGATCCCGTCCAAGACAGACCGGGGCGCGCGGACGGACCGCGCGCCCCTTTTCTCCAGAAGCAGGGCTGAGCGTTGAGCGGCGGCGACCAACTTCACGTCGTGACCAGCGACGACATTTCCGACAACCGGCGCCGGATCGGGCGGGGGATGATCTGGGGCTCGGCCGGGCTTCTGGCGCTGGTAGCGCTGGCGCAGTCCGCGCAGGTTCTGGGCTGGCGCGACTTCGGTTTCGCCAACTGGCGGCCGACGCTTTATGCCTACTGCCTCTTCGCCACCTGCCTGTGCTGGGCGCAGGTCATAATCCGGGGCGAGCAGGGCAAGCGGACCCTCTTCGTCCTGCCCGCCGCGCTGTTCGTGGTCTCGCTGACGGTCTTTCCACTGCTCTTCGGTCTGCTGATCGCCTTTTCCAACTGGAACCTCTCCAGTCTTTCCGGGCGGCAGTTCAACGGCACGGCGAACCTCGTGCAGATGTGGCACGATCCGTTCTACTGGAACGCGCTGGGCAACATGGTGATCTATGTCGCGGCGATCGTGGTGGAATATGCCATCGCCTTCGGCCTGGCACTGATCCTGGCCGGGCAGATCCGGGCGCGGAAGTTCTGGCGGGTGGCGTTCCTGATGCCGCTGATGCTGTCGCCGGTTGCCGTGTCGTGGATGATCGGCAAGTCGATGCTGGAGCCCCGCTTCGGCCCCCTCGCCCGTCTTGCCCGCGCGCTGGGGGTCGAGCAGCCGAGCTTTTTCGAAAGCCCCTGGATGGCGAAGCTCACCATCATGGTACTGGATGCCTGGACCTTCATCCCCTTCATGATGATCATGCTGCTGGCCGGCCTCCAGGCCATCCCGAAAGAGCTGCAGGAGGCCAGCCGCGTCGATGGCGCGACGGGATGGAAGTCGTTCTGGGAGATCACCTTCCCGCTGATGCTGCCGGTCTCGGTCACGGCGATCCTGATCCGCATCATCTTCAAGCTGAAGCTCGCCGACATCGTCATCACCATCACCTCGGGCGGACCCGGTGGGGCAACGGACACGGTGACCAGCTTCATCTTCCGCGAATACCGGGAGAGGTCGAACGTCGGCTACGGCACCATGCTGGCCATGGTCTATCTGGTGCTGATCGTGATCGGCATGACGATCCTGATGAAACTCGCCGCGCGCCTGACGCGGCCACGCACCTGAGGGGGACGCCACGATGACCGACACCCCCGCGCAGATCTTCCGCGACAGCGACGCGGACCGTGGCTTCCGGATGAAATGGTGGGCCGGGCGGACGGCGATCTACGGCGTCCTCGCGCTCTGGGCGGTGATCTGCCTGTTCCCGATCTACTGGACCGCCACCACCAGCTTCAAGATGGCCCCGAACGTGATGCAGGGCCAGATGATCCCCTGGCCCGCCGACTGGACGCCCGAGGGCGACTGGGCGAAGAAGCTGTTCTACGAGCCGAAGTGGAAGGGGTGGGAATCGATCGGGCTGTCGCCCTCGACCATCGGACAGGAAAGCACGGTCCGGGCCGAGTTCCTGAAGCGCTTCGGCAATTCCGCCATCGTGGCGCTGTCGGCCTCGACGCTGGCGGTGGTGCTGGGGTCGCTGGCGGCCTATGGGCTGTCGCGGTTCCGCTACCGCTTCGGCTTCATGAAGAACGACGACATCTCGTTCTTCTTCCTGTCGCAGCTGATCCTGCCGCCCGTCGTGCTCGCCCTGCCCTTCCTCGTCCTCTACAAGGAACTGGCGCTCCTCGACACGCGGATCGGGCTGATCCTTCTCTACACCCTGACGGTCCTGCCCATCGTGATCTGGATCATGAAGGATCAGTTCGAGACCATTCCGACCGAGCTGGAAGAGGCCGCGCTGGTCGATGGGCTGTCGATCTGGGGGGCATTCCTCACCATCATCCTGCCCATCGCCCTGCCCGGCATGGTGGCAGCCTTCATCCTGAGCCTCGTCCTGACCTGGAACGAGTATTTCTTCGCCGCGCTCCTGACCTCGACCCATGCCAATACCCTGCCGGTGATGGTGGCGAGCCAGACCGGGTCGCAGGGGATCAACTGGTGGGCCATGGCGGCCCTGTCCTTCGCGGCGATCCTGCCGCTGGTCATCATCGGCGTGCTGCTGGAGCGGTTCATCATCAAGGGGATGGCGGCGGGGGCGGTGAAGTAGTGTCCACGGTGGACAAAACCCAGGAGTCCTTTTGAAACAGGGACTTGCGATTTTTCGTTAGGGATTTCTTCACCTTTGGAGAGGCCATGCTGAAGGGGATCGACCAGCGGCTTTCGGCAGAGGTCGTGCATGTCCTGATGCTGATGGGGCATGGCGACGATCTGGTGCTTTGCGACGTGAACCACCCGGCGGCGACCATCGCGGCCGAAACGACCCATGGCCGGCTGATCGACATGGCGGGCTGCGACCTGCCCACCGCCGCACGGGCCATCCTGAGCCTGATGCCGCTGGATACCTTCGTTCCCGCCCCCGTCACCCGGATGCAGGTGGTGGGCGATCCAGAGGCCCAGATGCCGGTCTTCGCCCGGATGCAGGCGGTGCTGGATCGGGCCGAAGGCCGCCCCGTCGCCATGCAGGCGCTGGAGCGGTTCGAGTTCTACGCTGCTGCCAAGCGGGCGTTTGCGATCATCCGCACTCGGATTCCGGGCCCTCTGGCTGTTTCATCCTGAAGAAGGGCGTGGTGGACCTGCCGGAGGTGTGAGGCGGGCAAACCTCCTCGTGCGCCTTCGGCTTCTCGTCGGAGGACCGACGGCAGCGAGGAGGGACGAAGTCCACCGACGAGCGGGGGTTCAGTTCAGGGCGAGTACCTGCCGCAGGTGGGCCAGGGCGATCCGGACGCCTGCCTCGCCGAGTTCGGCGGAAGCTTCTCCGGCATCCGCTGCATACCAGTGGTCGCCCTCTTTGGCGCGGGCCATGTCCACCGTATCCGGCGCCATCGCCTGCATCAGCGCTGTCTCGCCCTTTCCGGCATGGTCGAAGGGATAGGCGGCGCCCTTGGGAAACAGCGGATGGATGCGGATCCAGTTGAACGGATCCGCCCCTTCGGCCTGCCGGGCGTAATAGTCCTGCATCGCCCGGTCGCCCCACCAGCCGGGGCCGCGCGTCGCCTCGAGAAACCGCATGATCGCGTTGCGGCCCGCTAGGCGGAAGGCGAGGTCTGTGGGCATCCCCTGGTCGAAGCCTTCGGTCTGGTGGTGGATCACCCCGTGGATGTTGCGGAAGCCTGCGCGCAGAAGCGCCATGAACAGCCCCTCGGCCAGAGGAAGGATCGCGCCTGCGTCGATGTGGAGCGTCCCGGTCCCCTCTGGCCCCGCCACGGCATGGGAGGCCGCGCCATAGGCGAAGGGGGGCAGCGTGATGATCCGGTCGCCCAGCCGGTCGAGGACCCCGGTCACGGCCAGCAGGTCCACCCCGGCGGGCAGGTGCTGGCCGTGGTATTCCAGGACCCCGATGGGCAGGACGACCGGGGTATTCGCCGCGATCGCCGCTTGCAGCTGGTGCGGGCGGAGGCGGGCGAATTCGGTCACGGCAGGGCCTGCATCAGGTCGCGGGTCTGGGTGTAGAGGCGCTTCCAGAGCGGGTATTGCGTCGCGTAGGCCGGGACCTCGTCCGGCTGGACGGTCGTCACTTCCGGGTTCCAGGCCCGGATGTCCTGCGGCTGCGCCGCCCCGATGGCGCAGGCGGCAAGGAAGGCGTCGCCGTAGCTGGCGCCGATGGTCTTTTCGCAGACGTGCTGCGGGACCCCGCCGAAATCCGAGGTCGCTTGCAGCCAGAGCGCGTTCTTCGTGCCGCCGCCGACGGCAAGGACGCGGGCGGGCGAGGCGCCGACCTCGGCATAGGTTTCCAGAACATGCGCCGTGCCGGCGGCGATCCCTTCGACAACCGCGCGGAACATGTCGGCGCGGGTGTGGGTCAGGTTCAGGCCGAAGAAGACACCGCGCGCATGGGGGTCGTGAATGGGCGTCCGCTCGCCGGAGAAGTAGGGCAGGCACAAAAGGCCCTTGGCGCCCTTGGGGCTGTCCATCGCCTCGGTCACGAGGGCCGCGAAGTCGGTATCGCGGGCCAGCTGGTCGCGGAACCAGTGGGTCAGCGTGCCCGAGGTCGCAAGCCCCGCCATCGAGGCATGGGTGCCGGGGAAAAGCCAGGGCGCATACCACAGGCGCGGGTCGCGGACGGGCTGGCCGGTGACCTGGATGATGAAGATGGTCGAGCCATACATCAGCATCATCTCGCCAGGGTGCTGGACGCCGACGCTGACCGCCTCGCTTGCGGCGTCGATGGTGCCGCAGGTGACGGGGGTGCCTTCGGCAAGGCCGGTTTCGCGCGCGGCCTCGGGGGTGACCCGGCCCGCGATCCCGGTGGACCACATCAGGCGCGGGAGCCTGTCGAGCGGAAGGATGTCGGGCGCGAGGTCGGCGCACCACGCCTGCGCGGTGACATCGTAGAGCGGCGAGAAGTTCGCGGCGGTGTAGTGGTCGATGACATATTGCCCGGTCAGTTTCCAGGTCAGGTAGCTGGTCGAGGTCAGGATCTTGGCGGTCTGCGCGTAGAGCTCGGGGTGGGTCTCCTTCAGCCAGAGGATCTTGGGGCCGACGGATTGCGAGGTCAGCACGTTGCCGCAGCGGGCGTGGATGGTGTCCGCACCGATCCGGGCGTCGAGCGCGGCGATCTGGTCGGTCGCGCGGGTGTCGACACCGTAAAGGACGCCGTTCATCAGGGGATTGCCGGTCGCGTCCACCGGCAGCATGCAGGGGCCGATGGCGCTGGCGGCGATGGCCTTGATCTCGGCCGGGTCGAGGCCGGATTGGCCGAGGAGCGCGCGGGTGATGTGGACGAAATCGCCCCACCAGTCCTCATCCGCCCGGTGCTCGGCCCATCCGGCGCGGGGGACGATCATCTTGTGGGGGCGGGAGGCCTGGGCGGTGATGCGGCCCCGGGCGTCGACGAGGACGCCTTTGGATTCGAAGGTGCCGATGTCGATACCGAGCGTATGGGTCATCGGGTGAGCTTGAGGTCGGGGGTGATGGCGGAAAGCGCGGTGTCGATCAGGATGACGAGGCCTTGCAGGTCGGCCGGGTCCACCACTTCCAGCGCGGAATGGGAGTAGCGCATCGGGAAACCGACATCGAGGCAGGCGACGCCTTCGGTTCCCATGAACTGGATGTAGGAAAGGTCGGTCAGCGCCCCGGTATGGGCCGAGCGTTGGAGGGGGAGGTTGGCGCTGGCGGCCGCGTCCTCGAACAGGCGGACGAGGGCGGGGTGCGGGATGACCCCGTTCAGCGTGCCGCGGCCGTGGAAGGAGTAAAGGCTGATGCCGGGGCCGCCGCCGAGGGTGATGTCGCCTCGGGTCACCATGTCGGGGGTGTCGCAGGCGAGGAGGAGGTCGATCTGCAGCGCGATGGCCGGTTGCAGCGCGGTGGCAGCGGGCAGGACGCCGCGAAGGTTGTATTCCTCTTGCACCGACCAGACGAGGTGCAGGGTGGGACCGGGTTTGGCTTTCCGGGCTTCGGCGAGTTTCAGGAGGGCGGCGCAGCCCGCGCGGTCGTCCACGGCGGTGCCGGCGATGCGGTTGTTGGCGAGGGTCAGGGCCCGGGGGAGGTAGGTGACGGGGGTGCCGATGCGGACGCCGGCTGCCTCGGCCTCGGCTTTCGAGGCGAAACCGGCATCGACGTAGAGGTCGGCATAGGGAAGGACCTTGTATTTCTCTTCGGGGGTGGTGGCGTGGTGGCTCTTGTTGGCGATGACGGCTGGCAGGTCGCCCTGGTCGGTGCAAAGGACGACGGCTTGCGCGGCCAGCGCGCGTTCGGGGACACCGCCGAGGCGTTCGAGGCGGATGAGGCCCGTGGGTTCGATCTTGCGGACGACGAAACCGAGCTGGTCCATGTGGGTGAAGACCATCACGGGCGGCAGCGCGGGGTCGCCGGGGATCGTGCAGGTCAGGTTGCCGAGGCGGTCGGAGGCATGGGCGAGGCCAAGGGCGTCCAGATGCCCAGCGATGGCGGCGGCGACGCGGGTCTCATACCCCGCGAGGCCGGGGATGAGCATGAGTTCGCCAGTCAGCTCGGCGACGGAGGGGAGCGTCATCGGCCCCCCCGGGCGGCGCGGGCGCGGGCCATGAAATCGGCGGCGCGGTCGGGATCGACGGGCGCCCAGGTGTCGCCGCCGACCTTCAGCGCCGAGCCGACGATGCAGCCGTCGGCCACGGCGAGGACATCGGCCACGGTGGCATGCTTGACGCCGGTGTTGGCGAGGACGGGGGTGGTGGGCAGGACGCGCTTCACGCCCTCAAGGTCCTCCATCCGCGCGGCCTCGCCGGTGATCGCGCCGGAGACGAGGACCGCATCGGGGATCGAGGAGAACACCGCCGATCGCGCGCGATCGGGCAAGGGGCGGCGGTCGAGGCTGTCGGCGAACTCGGCCGAGACGTTGTAGAGCCGCGCCACGCCGCCCGCACCAAGGCGCTGGGCATAGCGGACGGCGGCACCGGCGTCGGGGGCCCAGACGCCCATGTCGGAGGCATAGGTGCCGGTGAAGATCTCGCGCACGAAGGCCGCGCCCGTGGCGGCGGCGACGGCAAAGCTTGACATCGGATCCCAGAGCACGTTGACGCCGAAGGGCACGGTGATCTCGTCCCGGAGGCGGCCGATGACATAGGCCATGGTGGCGGAACTGGCGCTGTCCACCTTCAGCTCGTAGGGGCGGTCGTTCTCGTTGCCGAACATCACGGCATCGAACCCGGCGGCTTGCAGCGCCTGCAGGTCGGCCCGGGCGCCGGCGACGATTCCCTCGATTCCGCCCGCGGCGTCGTAAAGCGGCGCGCCGGGCGACGCGCCCAGATGCACCATGGCGATGACGGGTTTGCGGTCCCCGAAGACGGCTTGAAAACGCGACATGTGATCCCTCCTGCCCTGCCACGCTAACGCGAAAGGAGTTGGACGGGAAGTCGGAACACACTAGCATGTCAGTGAAGGACGGAGGCTGTTCATGCTGGCAACGCGACATTGGGATCGGCTGGGCAACGGGGGGCTGACCTTCACCGAACTTGGCTTCGGCGCGGCGCCCTTGGGCAATCTTTTCAAGGCCATCAGCGACGACGAAGCCCATGCGGTGCTGGAGGCCGCATGGGCGGGCGGCGTGCGCTATTACGACACGGCGCCCCTATACGGTCTGGGGCTGTCCGAGACCCGGCTGAACCGCTTTCTGCGGGGCAAGCCGCGCGACAGTTACGTCCTGTCCACGAAGATCGGACGCCTTCTGCGCGCGGTGCCGCCGGGCCAGGGCGACGGGGCGGGGAAGTGGGTCGATGTCCCCTCGCGCAAGGAGATCTACGACTACAGCTATGACGGCACGATGCGGAGCCTGGAATTCTCGCTGGAGCGGCTGGGCCTGGACCGGATCGACATCCTGTATGCGCATGATCTGGACATCTTCAACCACGGGACGCAGGCCGCATTGCAGGAGCGGCTGGATGCCTTCATGGCCGGCGGCTACCGGGCGCTGGTGGCCTTGCGCGACCAGGGGGTGATCCGGGCCTTCGGTGGCGGGATCAACGAATGGCAGCCCTGCCAGTGGCTGCTGGAGCGGGGAGATTTCGACATCTTCCTGCTGGCGGGGCGCTATACCCTTTTGGAACAGGAGGCGCTGGAGAGCTTCCTGCCCATGTGCGAGGCTCGGGGCGTGGGGATCGTGGTGGGCGGTCCCTACAATTCGGGTATCCTCGCGACGGGGCCGCGACCGGGGGCGCACTGGAACTATGCGCCGGCGCCGGACTGGGTGATGGCGAAGGCCGCACGGTTGCAGGCGGTCTGCGAGGCCCATGGGGTGCGGCTGGTGGATGCGGCGTTCCGGTTCCCGCTGCGGCATCCGGCGGTAGTCTCGGTCATTCCCGGCGGGCAGGGGCTGCCCGAGATGGCCTCCAATCTGGCGGCGGCCGAGGCGGTGATCCCGCAGGCGCTGTGGGAGGCGTTGCTGTCCGAAGGGCTGATCCGGGCGGACGCGCCGATCTAGGGTTGCCTCCTCGTGCGCCTTCGGCTTCTCGTCGGTGGGGCGGCCGCGAGGAGTGACGAAGTCATCGACGAGCGGCGGTCAGCCGCCGTAGAGCGCGGACATGACGATGCGCGTGGCGGCGGCGGCGTCCTGGCGGGCCTGTGCCTCGGCCAGCGCAGGGTCGGCGGCAAGCCCGCGCGCGATGGCGCGCAGCCGGTCGGTCGCGGCGATGTTGGCCCGCGCCTCGCCCATGGGGTCGGTGCCGCCATGGTCGGGGAAGGTATCGAAATAGATCACCCCGTCGTAACCCGCCCGGTCGAGCGCCACGAAAAGCTCCACCGTCTGCACCGGATGGACCGAGCCCGCGATGAGCCCGTCGTCGCGCTTGCCGTAGCCGTCGTTCAGATGCACGCCAAGGATGCGGCTGTGCCGCGCGGCCAGCATCGCGGCGCGCGCAGGCATCTCGCCGGCAAAGAGCATGTGGCAGAAATCGAGCGTCACCCCGGTGTTGGGCCGCCCGACCTCGGCCAGGGCCAGAAGGGTCGTCGCCATGTCGGGCATCACCACATGGGCGCGGGGTTCGTTCGGCTTGTATTCGATGGCGATGTCGATGGACGGGTTGTGGTCGGCGACCTCGGCGATGGCGGCGATGCTGTCGTCCCACATCCGCGCGTGATCGGCCTGGAAGGAATAGTCGAACCCGTCCTGCCCGAGCCAGAGCGTCATCAGCCGCCCGCCCATCGCCGCCAGTGCATCGAGGCCGCGCTTCGTCAGGTCGATCGCGGCGCGGCGGGTCGCAGGATCGGGGTGGGAGAAGGCCCCGAGCCGGAAGCCCGGATCGGTATAGTAGCGCATGGCGAGCCCGTTCAGCGCCATGCCGTGATCGGCGAGGATCCGGGTCAGCTCGACCGGGCGGTGGTGGTCGAAATGGTCGGGAAAGTTCAGGTCGGCGGCGTCGAGGCCCCCCACCCGCGCGGCGGCGGCGATCATCTCGGCCACCGTGTCGCCCTTCCGCTTGAAGGCGTTCAGCCGGGTGGCGTAGCGGGGCTTGTTCGGGATCATGGGGCCGCGAAGAGTTCGGGATGGGCGAGTTCCAGCGGCGCGAGGTAGCTGAGCAGCTGGCGCAGGTGGTGCTGCACGGCGGCCCGTGCGGCGGCGGGATCGTGGGCCTCGAAGGCGGCCAGCATCGCGCGATGCTCGTCCAGCGTGGCCTGAAGCCGGCCCTCGACCGGCAGGATCAGCTGGCGCGCGCGGTCCACCGACAGCCAGGCGGTCTGCGCCACCTGTGCGAGGCGTGGAAAGCCGGTGAAGGACAGCATCATCTCGTGCAGCTGGGCGTCCAGCGCCATGAAGCCCTGCCGGTCGCCGTCCGCGACCAGCGCCTCCTGCAGGCGCAGGTTTCGGCGCAACTCGCGCAGCTGGTCATCGGTGATGCGTTCGGCCACGAGTTCGGCGGCGGCGACCTCGATCGCCTCGCGGATGAAGGCGCCCTCGCGGATGTCGGTCATCGACAGCCGGGTGACGAAGGTGCCGGCCTGAGGCACGATGTCCACCAGCCCGTCCGCCGCCAGCCGCGCCACCGCATCGGCGACGGGTGAGCGCGAGACGCCGAGGCGGTCGCAGATCTCGGGCTTGCGGATGCTGTCGCCGGGGCGGAACTCCAGCGTCAGGATCGCCTGTTTCAGGCTCTGATAGACCCGCTGGCCCAGCGAACCCTGGAACCGCTCCAGGGGCTCCAGCCGGGCGGCGCCATTCTGGTCTTGTGATCCGGTTGCGGGCGCTGGTAGCATGCTAACATGTTAGGCTGGTCGGGCGGGCTGTCAAGCGGTCCGGACCCGGGGAAGAGGGGGAAGGCGATGGCGGATGCGGTAATACGGTTGCACGGGCGGGACAACCTGGTGATTGCGCTGGCCGATCTGCCGAAGGGGGCGAGCCTGCCGGGGGTGGAGGCGCCCCTGCCCGGCCCGGTGCCGCGCGGCCACAAGATCGCCAGCCGCGCCATCGCCAGGGGCGAGACGGTGCTGCGCTATGGCCAGGCGATCGGCCAGGCGACCGAGGACATCCCCGCAGGCGGCCACATCCACAGCCACAACCTCGGCATGGGCCCCCATTCGACAGATTATGCCATCGGAGCCGAGGCCCGCCCCCTGCCCCCGCTGCCCCCGCGCGAGTTCCTGGGCTATCACCGCGCCGACGGGCAGGTGGGGACGCGGAACTATATCGGCATCCTGACCTCGGTGAACTGCTCGGGGTCGGTCGCGCGCTTCATCGCCGAGGCGGCGGAGAAGGATCCGGTCCTGTCGGCGATGCCGAACATCGACGGCTTCGTGCCGATCGTCCACAACACCGGCTGCGGCATGTCGGGGGTGAACGAGGGCTATGCGACGCTGATGCGCACGCTGAAGGGCTATGCGCGGAACGCGAATTTCGGAGGGATCCTGCTGGTGGGCCTCG
The DNA here is from genome assembly GCF_046295235.1 of Tabrizicola flagellatus. Lineage (GTDB taxonomy): Bacteria > Pseudomonadota > Alphaproteobacteria > Rhodobacterales > Rhodobacteraceae > Tabrizicola > Tabrizicola flagellata_A. The sequence continues at coordinate 58,667 of NZ_JBKBLV010000002.1, read as the reverse complement.
GCTGCGAGGTGATGCAGGTGCCCGACCTCGTGGGCCAGGGGCGCCTGCGGCCGGACGGGAACTTCCGCTACATGACCATCCAGGGCGAGGGCGGCACGCGGGCCACGATCGAGCGCGCGCTGAAGGTGCTGCGCGAGATGGCCGAGGTCGCCGCGCAGGCCATGCGCAGGCCGGCGCCGGTGTCGAAGCTGATCGTGGGGCTGCAATGCGGCGGGTCGGACGGATACAGCGGGATCACGGCGAACCCGGCGCTGGGTCACGCGAGCGACCTTCTCGTGCGGATGGGCGGCACCACGATCCTGTCCGAGACGCCGGAGATCTACGGGGCCGAGCACCTCTTGACCCGCCGCGCGGTCAGCCCGGAGGTCGGCGAGCGGCTCCTGGAGCGGATCCGCTGGTGGGAGAACTACACCGCGATCAACGGCGGCGAGATGGACAACAACCCCAGCCCCGGCAACAAGCGCGGCGGGCTGACCACGATCCTGGAAAAGTCGCTGGGCGCGGTGGCCAAGGGCGGCACGGCGCCGCTGGCGGGGGTCTACAAGTTTGCGGAAGCCATCACCACGCCGGGCTTCGTCTACATGGACAGCCCCGGTTACGACCCCTGCAGCGTGACCGGCCAGATCGCCAGCGGCGCCACGCTGATCGTCTTCACCACCGGGCGGGGGTCGGTGTCCGGCTACAAGCCCAGCCCCTGCATCAAGCTGGCCACCAACACCGAGATGTATGCCCGGATGCAGGAGGACATGGACATCAACTGTGGCGACATCATCGACGGCACCAGTATCGAGGCCAAGGGCGAGGAGATCCTGGAGAAGATGATCGCCGTCGCCTCGGGCGAGCGCACTTTGTCCGAACAGCTGGGCTTCGGCGGGGCGGAGTTCGTGCCCTGGCAGATCGGCGCGGTGATGTAGGGAAGATCGCGACCAGCCTTGATCAGCCCTCGACCCCGAGGAGCGAAGGGCGGCGCCTGACCGCCGGGCGGGCGAGAAGCGCCCGCCCGGGGGGGGGGGCGGGCGGGCGGGGGCCGGGGGTGCCCCGGGGGGGGCAGCG
>NZ_JBKBLV010000002.1:0-57604 GCF_046295235.1 Tabrizicola flagellatus | reverse complement strand
GCGCCCCGGCCCCGCGGCCCCCCCCCCCCCCCCCCCCCCCCCCCCCCCCCCCCCCCCCCCCCCCCCCCGGGGGGGGGGGCGGTCGGGCGCTGCCCGTGGTTCCCACGGGCGGGACAGCGGATTTGCCGTGCTTCTGTCAAGGTCCGATGGACCCTACAGCCGGTAGAAGGCCCGCGCTGTGTCGCGGAAGATCTGCCGCCGTTCGGTCTCGGACAGGTCTGCCGTCACCTCGTCCACCAGCGCCACCCAGTCGTGGTAGCCGATGGCCAGCGTCGCCACCGGCCAGTCGCCGCCGAACATGAGCCGCGAGGGGCCGAAAGCCTCCAGCGCGACCTCCATGTAGGGGCGCAGCGTTTCCGGCGTCCAGTCGGCGGCGGCCTCGGTAGCGACCCCGGAGAGCTTGCAGACCAGGTGCTCGCGCCGGGCAAGCTCGCGCAGCTGGTCGGCCCAGGGCTGAATCAGGCCCGCCGCGATGCCGGGCTTGGCGATGTGGTCCACAACCATCGGCACGTTCGGGCAGGCATCGACCAGGCCGATGGTCGAGGGCAGCTGGGGATGTTTGAGGCAGAGGTCGAAGGACAGGCCGTAATCGGCCAGCGCCCGGACCCCGGTGACGAAATCGGGGCGCAGGCAGAAGGCGGGATCGGGTTCGTCCTGGTAGATCCGGCGGATGCCGCGCACCTTCGGGGTGGCCGCCAGCCGTTCGAGATCGCCCCGCACCGCGTCGCCCCGTTCCAGCGCGGCATTGCAGACCATGGCGGCGATGCGCGGCTCTTCCTCCGCCCAGCCCAGCACCGCCTCTGCCTCGGCAAAGGTCTGCTCCGGGGCGGCGGCGCATTCGAGGAACACGAGCGCCTCGATGTCCACCCCATCGCTCGTCGCCAGGAAATCGGCGGGCAGGAAGGGCCGGTCGAGCGGCAGGCCCTTGAGCCAGGGATAGCTGAGCCGCCGGGGATCCCAGAGATGCAGGTGGCTGTCGATGATCGGAAAGTCGGGCATTGGGGCCTCGTGCAAGGGCGGGTGGCGGCATGCTACACCGGGGCGCAGGCCAGGCAACAGTTGCGCGGCGCGGCGCGCGCCGTAACCTGCGGCCAAAGCCCGAAGGAGCCTGTCCGTGACCATGCCTCCCGAGACCTTGCCGACCATCCTTGTCGTCGGCAGCCTGCACCATGACATCATGGTCGAGGCCGACCACCTGCCCCGCCGCGACGAGACGGCGGTCGGGCGGCGCTGGTATCCCAAGTTCGGCGGCAAGGGCGGCAATCAGGCGGTGGCGGTGGCCCGCGCCGGGGCCCCCTGCCGGATGTTCGGCGCGGTGGGGGATGACGGCTTCGGCGCCTTCCTGCGACAGGGGTTGCGGGCGGGCGGGGTGGAGGACCGCTTCGTGCAGACCCTGCCCGGCGTGGGATCGGGGATGAGCGTGGCGATCCTCGACGCGCAGGGCGACTATGCCGCGACCATCGTCTCGGGCGCGAACCTGAAGGCCGATCCGGCGGCGCTGGCCGCGCCCGATCTGTGGCGGGACGTTGGCCTGCTGATCCTGCAGAACGAGGTTTCCGAGGCGCTGAACCTGGCGGCGGCGCGCGAGGCGCGGGTCCGGGGTGTGCGCTGCCTGCTGAACGCCGCCCCGGCGCGGGAGCTGTCGGCGGATCTGGCGGGGCTGGTCGATCTGCTGGTGGTGAACGCCGTCGAGGCCGAGATGATGGGCGCGGGCGCCGTCCGGTCGCTGGAGGACGCGCGCGCGGCGGCCGGGTGGCTGGCGCAGCGGTTTCCGGCGGTGATCGTCACCGCGGGCAGTCTGGGCCTGGCGGCGGCCGAGGGGGGTGCGGGGTTCGCGCTGCCGGCCGAGAAGGTGCGGGCTGTCTCCAGCCACGGGGCGGGCGACGCCTTCATCGGCACGCTTGCCGCCGGGCTGGTGCGCGGGCTGGACCTGCGCGCGGCGGCGGGCGCGGCCTCGCTGGCCGCCGCGCGGCATGTCGGCGGGCAGGCGCCGAGCTGAGCGACGGGCTCAGGGGCCGGGCACGATGAAATCCGGCACGATCCCCGCGGCGGCGATGTAGGGCGCGGTGTCGCGGCCGGCAAAGAGGCCGTGATCGGTGACAAGCACGCTGCGGCAGCCTGCTGCCGCGCCGCCCAGCACATCGGTGTGCAGCGTGTCGCCCACCATCGCCAGCCGGTCGGGCGCAAGGCCGGTGCGGGCGATGCCTTCGGCGAAGGCCTCGGGGAAGGGTTTGCCGAACCAGTGCACTTCCAGCCCCGGCAGGGTGTCCAGAAGCTCGTGGCCGAAGAGCCCCGGCTCCAGCGTCAGCCCGCCTTCGCGTGGGGCGACGAGGTCGGGGTTGGCGATGACCAGGGGGCGCGGGTTGCGGTCGAGCGCCAGGGTCAGGCGGCGTTGCAGCGCCGGCGTCCAGCGGGCGGTAGAGAGGAACAGGACCGCATCGGCCCGGTCGAAGGCGGCGGGGTCGGACAGGGCATCCACAAGGCGTGCGGGGATGTCGGCGAACGTGTCGCCCTCGGCAGCGATGGCGGCCCAGGTGGCGCCGGGGGCGATCGCCTGAAGCCGCGCCACGGCGACATCGCGCGAGGCCACGACTTCATCCGCCGTGAAGTCGAAGCCCAGGCGGTGATACTTGGCGAGGAGTTGCGCGCGCGTGTAGCTGGCGGCATTGGTCAGCACCGCCAGCCGTTTGCCGCGCCGGCGAAGGCTGGCCATCCGCGCCACCGCACCGGGGATCGCGGTCTCGCCCACGTTGAGGACGCCGAAGGCATCCAGAAGGAACCCGTCCACCTGGTCGGCCACCCCTTCCAGCGAGGGCAGGTGCAGCGACCGGGCGGGATAGCGGGCGGCGGGCAGGCGGTGGCGGATCGCCTCATACCGCGCGAAGGCCGAGGCCGCGTCGGAGAGCATGTCCCCCGGACCGGCGTCGAGGGAAACCTCAGACACTGGTGAACCCGCCTTCCACCATCAGAAGCGCGCCGTTGACCATGGCCGAGGCGTCCGAGGCGAGGTAAAGGGCCGCGTCCGCCACCTCCACCGGCTCGGCAAAGCGGCGGGCGGGGGTGGCGTTGCGGAAGGGGTCGCCCTTTTCCGGCTTGCCCCAGACCTCGATCCCCATGGGCGTCATCACCACGGTCGGGCAGATCGCGTTGACCTGCACGTTGAACCGCGCCCATTCCGCGCAGAGCGATTTGGTCAGCGCGTTCAGCCCCCCTTTGGAGGCCGCATAGGCCGCGTGGTCATCCAGCGCGATCACCCCGGTCTGGGAAGAGATGTTGATGACCTTCCCCCACCTCTGCGCGATCATCGCAGGCGCCAGCGTCCGCGCCGTCAGGAAGGGCGCGCGGAGGTTGACAGCCATCATCCGGTCCCAGGCCTCGGTCGGGAAGTCCACCGCCGGGGCGACATGGGCGATCCCGGCCGAGTTCACCAGGATGTCTATGGTGCCCCATTCGGACAGCGCGCGCTGGCAGGCTTCGACAGGCTCGGTCGGGCTTTCCATCTCGGCCGTCAGGGTCAGACAGCGCCGGCCATGGGCGCGGACCGTCTCGGCGGTGGCGGCAAGGTCGGCCGCATCGCGGCCCAGCGCCACGATGTCGGCGCCGGCCTCGGCGAAGACGCGGGCGATCTCGGCCCCGATGCCCCTGGAGGCCCCGGTGATCAGCGCCTTGCGCCCGGTCAGCGAAAAGCGGTCCTGCCAGCCCATCGGTCACTCCAGATTGGTATGACGCGCGCGCATCGCCTCGGGCGTGACGCCGAGACGGTCGCGGAGCGCAAGGATCAGAAGCTCGAAGGCCAGATACTGCGCGCCCTCGAACAGCGACCCCATCGGCAGGACCGAGGTCGCCGCAGCCCCCTGGTCGTTCGCCATGGTCTGCGCGGGGATCAGGAACACGCGGTCGGCCGCCTGCGGCGCGCTGCCGTGGGCCTGCGCGGTCACGCAGGCCACCCGCGCGCCCGCCTTGCGCGCGACGCCGATCAGGCCGTCCACCGTCGAAAAGCCCCCTGGACCGGCGCTGACGACAAGCAGGTCTCCGGGGCCGACCGGCGGGCAGGACATGTCGCCCACCACATGCGCATCGAGGCCCATGTGGTAAAGCCGCATGGCAAGCGCCCGCATCATCAGCCCCTCGCGCCCGACGCCATAGCAGACGACGCGGCGGGCGTGGGACAGGTCCTCCACCATCCCCTGCAACGCGGCCGGGTCGATGGCGGCCACGGCATCGCGGATTTCCCCCGCGGCGCGGGTGGCAAGGTCGGAAAGCGTCATGTGCCCACCTTCGATTGCAGGGTCTGCGGCAGGGCCGCCAGGGCAGCCTGATCCAGAAGCCCGACCTCGTCCAGCAGGTCGAGCACGGTATAGCGGCTGCGCAGGAAGCGGGCCTTCAGGATCGTGCGGTGCAGATAGGCCGGATCAACGCCGATGTCCGCCGCCTCGACCGGGGCGCCGGCGCGGGCCAGATGGTCGGCCATGCGGGCGGCGGGCCAGAGCCGGGCACGCAGCCGGGCCTGAAGATCGGGCCAGACGGCGGCAAGACGGGTCAGCCGGGCCTGCAAAGCAGCCCCCTCGACATGCTTGGCGCGGGTCTCGGCGATGGCGCGTTCGGCGATCTCGCCCGGGCCGAAGCGGGCGCGGATCTCGGCTTCCTTGGCGGCAAGGTCGGGGGCTTCGGCCGCCCGGCGGGCGGGGTCGCGCGCGGCAAGGTCGCGCGTCAGCAGCCAGTCGAACATGCGCAAGGCCGCCATCGCGCCGACCGCGACGCAGGCGCCGTGGCTGACCCGCTCGCCGTTGTGGTGCAGGTCGTCCATTTCCCACAGATGCGCGATCTGGTGGTCGGCCCCGGAGGCGGGGCGGGAGGAGCCGTGCGCCTCCATCGCCAGCCCGACCAGCGTCAGGCCGAGGAAGAGGCCCTCCACCGCCGCACGGTCGCCGGCGGCGATCCGGTCGGGCTGCGAGAGCCAGCCTTCGAGGCCGCCCTGCACCATGGGCCAGGCGACATCGTCGATGGGCTCGATCCCCAGCGCATCGGCAATGATCCAGTCGCCCCCCGCCGGAACCTTGCCGGCAAGGTCGCCATAGCCCCAGCCCGTCATCTCGGGCGGGGCGGCGGCGATCACGTCGAGGTCGGCGAGCAAGACCTTCGCCGGACGGCAGGGGATGGTCTTCTTGAACCCCTTCTCCGACAGCGGCGCGCCGGCCGAGGTGTAGCCGTCCATGCTGGCCGCCGTGGCCACGCACATGTAGGGGATGCCGGCGGTGAAGGCCGCGTGTTTCACCACGTCGTTCATCACGCCCGAGCCGATGGCGATGGGCGTCTCGCCCGGCCGCAGCACGGCGCGGAGCGAATCGGCCAGGTCCACCGTGGGCTTGGGGCGCGGGATGGCCGGGATGACATGGCGGCGCGTCGCGATGCCTACGGCGGCAAAAGCCGCCTCCACGGTCTCCCCCGCCGCGCCCCAGCCGCGGTCGTCGGCCATCAGCACCACGGGGCCCGAGAAATGCCGGGCGTAAAGCCTGCCCGCCTCGGCCAGCACGCCGCGTCCGATCACCACCTCGGCCACATTGGCCGACCGCGCCACCGCTTCCCGGATCAGGTCCGGCCCGCTCATGCCGTCACCCCGCCCGAGGCAAGCGTCCGCCCGTCGGCGGCGAAATGGTGCAGGCGATGCGGCGGAAGGTCGAGGCCGATCTCGGCGCCATGGTCCAGCGTGGTGTCGCCCTCGGCCCGGGCGACCAGCGTCTGCCCGCCCGGAAGCCGGACATAAAGGTAGGCGTCGCCGCCCAGCGTCTCCGTCAGGGACACGGTGGCGGGCAATTGCCCCTGCCCTGCCGGGCGCAGGACCAGATGCTCGGGCCGGATCCCCAGCTTCACCGTCCCCGAAGGTGCGGCGCCAAGGGGTTTGCCGTCCACAAGCGCCTGCCCGTCGCGCAGATCGACGGTCAGGAAGTTCATCGACGGCGCCCCGATGAACCCGGCGACGAATTCCGAGGCGGGACGATTGTAAAGCTCCATCGGCGCGCCGACCTGTTCGATCTTCCCTGCGTTCAGCACCACGATCTTGTCGGCCATGGTCATCGCCTCGACCTGGTCGTGGGTGACATAGATCATCGTGGCCTTGAGGTCGCTGTGCAGCGCCTCGAGTTCCACCCGCATCTGGACGCGCAGCTTTGCGTCGAGGTTCGACAGGGGCTCGTCGAAGAGGAAGACCTTCGGCTCCTTCACGATGGCGCGCCCGATGGCGACGCGCTGGCGCTGGCCGCCCGACAACTGGCCGGGCTTGCGGTCGAGATAGGGTTCCAGTTGCAGGATGCGCGCGGCCTCGGCAATGCGGCGCTTGCGGTCCGCTTCGGGGAAGTTGTTGACCTTCATCCCGAAATCCATGTTCTCGCGCACCGTCATGTGCGGATAGAGCGCATAGGACTGGAAGACCATGGCCACGTCGCGGTCGGACGGCGCGGCGCGGGTCACGTCGCGGTCGCCGATGTGAATGGTGCCCCCGCTGATTTCCTCCAGCCCCGCGATCGAGCGCAGAAGCGTGGACTTGCCGCAGCCCGAAGGCCCGACGAAGACCGCGAATTCGCCATCCGCGATGGTCAGCGACACATCGTGCAGCGCCTGCGCGCTGCCGTAGAACTTGTTCACGCCCGACAGCCTGACCTCAGCCATGGCGCCCCCTTCCCTTGCGCCGATCCACCGGCGCTGACCGCAATTTTCCGGTTGACTCGCCCCGGCTTCGATACATTTATATGTGCAGCGTTACAAATGGAAGTCAACTCTGCAACGCTGAACCCTGAGGGAGGAAACCATGAAACTCAAGTCGCATGTCAGCGCCCTTGCGCTGGCGTCCGCGTCGCTGGCCGGCCTTGCCGGCGCGGCGCAGGCCTGGTCGCTGGAAGAGGCCGCCAAGCCCTATGCCGGGACCGAGCTGGAAGTCCTGTTCCTGGATCGTCCGGGCTACAACGCCGCGATCAAGATGCTGCCGGAATTCGAGGCGGCCACGGGCATCAAGGTCAACTACACCACCGTGCCCTACGAGAACGCGCTGGGCGAACAGGTGCGCGACTTCGTGGCCGGGGGCGACCTCGACATCGCGCTGATCGACCTCGTCTGGATCGGCAACTTCGCCGAGAACGGCTGGCTGGTCCCCTCCGAGACCTTCATCAACAACCCCGACCTCGCCGATCCCGAACTGGACATGGCCGACTTCTTCCCGCTGGTGTTGAACGCCTTCGGGTCGTGGAACGGGGTGAACTACGGGCTGCCCTTCGACAACTACTCGGGCCTTCTGTTCTGGAACCGCTGCATGCTTGCCGACGCCGGCTTCGACAAGCCGCCGGCCACCTGGCAGGAGATGATGGACACCTACGGCCCCGCCCTGACCAAGGACGGCAAGTATGCCTATGCACTGCAATCCAAGCGCAACGAGACCCAGTCGGCCGACAGCTTCGCGCGCTTCCTCTGGCCCTTCGGCGGGTCTTTCCTGAATGCCGAGTTCAAGTCGAACCTGAACTCGCCGGAAAGCCAGGCGGGCCTGAAGTTCCGTCAGGACCTGATGAAGTTCATGCCCTCGGGCATCGTCGCCTATGACCATGCCGAGACGGTGAACGCCTTCGCCCAAGGGGATGTGGCAATGATTACCGAATGGTCGGCCTTCTACTCGACCGTGGTCAGCCCCGAGACCTCGAAGGTCGCGGACTGCGTTGAAATCGCTCCGGAACCCAAGGGGCCGGCTGGTCGGAAACCGGCACTGGGCGGCTTCTCGCTGGCGGTGGCCGCCCAAGCCGACGACAATGAAAAGGCCGCGGGCTGGCTCTTCATCCAGTGGGTGACCTCGAAGGCCAAGGCCGGCCAGTATCTCGAGATGGGCGGCGTGCCCGCGCGCGCTTCGGCCTATGCCGATCCGGCGCTGGCCGAGAAGTTCAAGTTCATCCCGGCCCTGGTGGAGTCGTGGCAGGAAGGCGTGCCCGAGTTCCGTCCGCGCTTTGCCGAATGGCCCGCGATCACCGAGATCGTGCAGGAATGGGGCACCAAGATGATGCTGGGCGAGGTCAGCATCGAGGACGGCGCCAGGATGATCGGCGAAAAGATGGAAGCCGTCCTTGCCGAGGCCGGCTACTACGACGGCAAGAAGCCCTTGGCGCAGTAAGCCGCCTTGTGATCTCCTCCCAGGAGACATGCCTTCGGGCATTCCAGGCCCCCGTCCGCGTGGCGGGGGCCTGATCCCCCCAGGACCGAATCGAGGAACCCGATGACCTTCCGCGTGCCCCGGCGCACCGTTGCAGCCTTCCTCGGCCCCGCCGTCGCGGCCTTGGCGCTGGTGGGCATCGCGCCGCTTCTCTATGCGGTCTGGAAAAGTCTGCACTACTTCAACCTGACCAAGCTTGCGCAGCAGCGCTTTGTCGGGCTCGACAATTACGCGGCGGTGCTGACCGACCCGGTCTTCTGGCAGGCGATGGGACGCACGGCGCTTCTGTTCGTCATCGCCGTGCCCATCGAGATCCTCCTGGGCCTTGTCATTGCGCTGGTCCTGCACCGGCCGGGCCTCGGCTTCTGGAAGACGCTGACGCGGCTGAGCCTCGTCCTGCCCATGGCCACGACCTATGCCGTGGTCGGGCTGCTGGCGCAGGTGATGTTGAACCAGAAATACGGCGTCGTGAACCAGATGCTGGGCTGGATCGGCGTCGATGCGATCAATTTCATCGGCGACCCTACAAATGCGTTCATCGCGGTCGTGCTGTGGGACATCTGGCAATGGACGCCCTTCGTCGCGCTGGTCCTTCTCGCCGGCCTGTCCACCGTCCCGCCGGAAATCGAGGAGGCCGCGAAGCTGGAGACGAAATCCAACTGGACCGTCCTGCGCTTTGTCCAGCTTCCGTTCCTGGTCCCCAGCCTTGTTGCCGTCCTCATCCTGCGCACCGCCGATACGCTGAAGCTGTTCGACATGCCCTTCACCATGACCCGCGGCGGGCCGGGATCGGCCACCGAGTTCATCGCCGTCCTGATCGAGCGCGTGGGCAACCGCCAGTTCGACATCGGCATGGCCGCGGCGCAGTCGATCATCATGCTCGCGATCACCATCGTGCTGGCCCGCACCTACATCCGCCTCTTCTACCGCGAGGTCCGCTGACATGGCCGCAGCTTCGAACCGCCGCTCATCGCTCTCCTCCGGTCGCTCTTCGCTGTGCCGCCCCTGCGAAGAGCGACCGCAAGGAAGCGATGAGCCCTACAAGGAGGAACGCTGATGGCTGCCCCCGTCCAGCGCCGATCCCTCTGGGCCGAAGGCGCCCTTCTCCTTCTCATCGGCCTTTTCTGCGTCTTTCCCTTCTACTGGATGGTCACGACCAGCCTGAAGACCCAGGTCGTCGCCCTGGAGTCCCCGCCGGTATGGTGGTTCACGCCGACGCTCGCGAACTACTGGGAGGTCCTTTTCGTCGACAAGGTCGGCCCCGCCCTCGTCAACTCCATCATCGTCGCGGTCTGCACCACGGCGCTGGCCGTTGGCCTCGGCACGCCCGCCGCCTATGCGCTGGCGCGGTTCAATTTCCGCGGCAAGACCGACCTGTGGTTCTGGTTCATCACCAACCGCTTCGTGTCGCCCGTCGTGCTGGCCTTCCCCGTCTTCCTGATCGCCCGCCAGACCGGCCTGCGCGACACCCATATCGCGCTGATCCTGATGTATCTGACCTTCACCCTGCCCATCGTGATCTGGATCTGCACCGACCAGTTCCGCGGCATCCCGAAGGAACTGGACGAGGCCGCCATGCTGGAAGGCGCAAGCCAGTGGCGCATCTTCCGGTCGATCTGCCTGCCGCTGGCCATGCCGGGCGTCGCGGTCAGCTCGATCCTGTCGTTCATCTTCTCGTGGAACGAGCTTCTGTTCGCCTACATCCTGGCCCCCAAGGTCGCCAAGACTGCGCCAGCGATGGCCGTGACCTTCATGGAGGGCTACGACGTGCCCTACGGAAAGATCATGGCGACCTCGACGCTGATCGTGGTCCCGGTCTTGATCTTTGCGCTGCTGGCGTCGAAACACCTTGTCCGGGGCCTGACGATGGGGGCCGTGAAATAGGGCATCCATGGCGCGCGCACCGAAGCTTCCGCAGATCGACACTGAAGAGCGGTTCCTGGCGCAGGTGGCCTGGGCCTACCATGTCGAGGGGCTGACGCAGGAGAAGGTGGCCGAAAAGCTGGGCGCGACCAGGTTGCGGGTGAACAAGGCGCTCGCCGAGGCCACCGCGCGGGGCCTTGTGCGCATCACCTTCAACACCGCCTTTGCCGCCTGCGCGGAACTGGAAGCCGCGCTGCGCGCCCGGTTCGGGCTGCGGCAGGCCTATGTCGCCCCGGCGCCGATGGACCCGCGCGATGTGCAGATGATCACCGGCGCGGCGCTGGGGAACGTTCTGTCCGAGGTTCTGGCCGACCCGGGCGTGCGGCTTTTCGGCATGTCCTGGGGCGGGACGCTGAACATCGCCACCCGCTTTGTCGCGGCGATGGAACGTCCCGACCTCGAGATCATCAGCGTCATGGGCGGCCTGACGCGGGGATCGGACCTGAACAGTTTCGAGATCACCACCCGCCTCGCCGACCTGGTGGGCGCCCAGCACAGCTATTTCACTGCGCCGCTTTATGCCGGGAGCCGGGAAAGCCGCGACACGATCATGCAACTCGACGTGTTCCGCGAGGTGCTGGAAAAGCTGCGGAGCGTCGATGCACTGGCAATGGCGGCGGGCGACATCTCGAAGGCCTCGCTTCTGATGCGCGACGGATTGCCCGGCGACGTGACGATGGAGGACCTGCGCGCCCTGGGGGCTGTGGGCGACGTGCTGGGCGTGGTGATCGACGCAGAGGGGCAGCCCATCGACCATCCGATCAACGAGCGCGTCATCGGCATCGGGCTCGAGGATCTCGGGCCGATCCCCAACGTCATCCTTGCCGCCGGAGGACCGCACAAGGTGCCGATCGTCCGGGCGATCCTGAAACGCGGGGTGGTCAACACCCTTGTCACCGACGAGGCGACGGCCCGCGCCTTGCTGGAGCGCGGCTGATGGCGCTGCATGTCGGCATCGACCTCGGCACCTCCGGCATCAAGGCGGTGCTGATCGAGGATCTCGCCCGCGTCGTCGCGGTGGCGGCGGAACCGGTGGCGGTGAGCCGACCGCAGGTGGGCCATTCCGAGCAGGACGCCGATCTCTGGGTCTCGACGGTGTTCGCCTGTCTCGACCGGCTGGCGGCCGAGGCCCCGCGCGAGATGGCGGCGGTGAGGGGAATCGGGCTGTCGGGGCAGATGCTGGCGGCGCTGATCCTGGATGAGGCCCTGCGCCCCCTGCGCCCGGCGATGCTGTGGAACGACCAGCGCGCGATCGCGGAATGCGCCGAGCTGCTGGCCGCCGTTCCCGACATCGGCCGGCGCACCAACGGCACGCCCGACCCCGGCATCACCGCGCCAAAACTCATGTGGCTGAGAAAGCACGAGCCGGACCTGATGGACCGCGCGCGGATGCTGATGCTGACCAAGGATTACGTCCGGCTTGCCCTGACCGGCGAGGTCGCGACCGAGCCGTCGGATGCGGGCGGGACGCAGCTGCTGGACGTGGCCTCGGGCCGTTGGGACCCCGAACTCTGCGCCGCTGCCGGCTGGGATCCGGCATATCTGCCCCCGGTGCTGGACAGCTGGGCCGAGGCGGGGCGGCTGCGGCCCGAGCTTCTGGCCCGCTGGGGGATGGCGGGGCCGGTCGTGGTGGCGGCAGGCGCGGGGGACAACATGGGATCGACGCTCGGCGCGGGCGGGGCGCGGCCGGGGGATGCGGTGCTGACCATTGGCACCTCGGGCGTGGCCTGCGTGGTGGATGCCGCCTTCCATCCGGGGCCTCGGCGCGCGATCCTGACCTCGGCCCATGTCGTGCCGGGGGTGTTCCTGTCGATGGGCGTGGTGATGTCGGCGACAGCGAGCCTCGACTGGGTGGGCCAGATCACCGGGCGCGCCGTGCCCGATCTGGACGCCGAGGCCACGGAGTTCGCGGCCCGGGACATCGAGGCCGCGCCGGTGTTCCTGCCCTGCCTGACCGGCATCCGCACGCCGCTGAACCGCCCCGACCTGACGGGGCGCATGGCGGGGCTGCATCCGGGCGTCACGCCGGCGATGCTGGCCTATGCGACGATGGAGGGCGTGGCCTTCCAGTTCGCCGACTGCATCGCCGCGCAGGAGGAGGTGGGGGTGAGGCCCGAGCGGTTCACCGTGGTCGGCGGCGGCACCCGCAGTGCGCTGTGGCTGCGCCTGCTGGCGAGCGTTCTGGGCCGTCCGCTGGCCCTGATCGAGGGCGCCGACATGGCCGGCCCGCGCGGGGCGGCGCGGCTGGCTGCCGTCGCGGCCGGGGCGCCGGTCGGGATCCTGTCGGACCCTGTCCCCGCCCGCCGCGAGGTCGCACCCGACCCCGCACTCGCCGCCGCGCTTGCCCCGCGCCGGGCGCGGATGGCCGGGCTGATGGGCTTCTGACCCCACCCTGTCCACGCAGGACAGGGGAAGCAGGCCTTTCGGAATCAAGGGCTTGGCCGTGGGCGCTTACCCTTCGTCAACCTCTCCGGGCGCGCGGTCGAGCATCGTCTGAAGCGTGGCGAGGTGATCCGCCTCGGACGCGGGCTTGTCGGGGCGGATGCGGTTGATGCGCGGAAAGCGCATCGCCACGCCGGACTTGTGGCGGGTGGAGCGGTTCAGCCCCTCGAAGGCGACCTCGACGACACGGGTCCGCGCCACCGCCCGGACCGAGCCGAAGCGGTCCACCGTGTTGTTGCGCACGAAACGGTCGAGCTCTTTCAGCTCTTCGTCGGTGAAGCCGAAATAGGCCTTGCCGACGGGCACCAGTTCGTCGCCGTTCCAGACGCCGAAGGTGAAGTCGGAGTAATAGCCCGACCGCTTGCCATGGCCGCGCTGGGCATACATCAGCACCGCGTCGATGAGGAAAGGGTCGCGCTTCCACTTGAACCAGGGCCCGCGCACGCGGCCGGCCAGATAGGGGCTGTCGCGGCGTTTGAGCATAATGCCCTCGATCACGGCCAGGGGCGGCGCGGCGCGCAGCGCGGCCAAGTCGTCCCAGCTGGAGAACTCCAGCTGCGGCGAGAGGTCGATGCGCGGGTCGAGGCCCGCCACCGCGCCGGCCAGCACCGCGCGGCGGGCGTCATAGGGCCGGTCGCGCAGATCCTGCCCCTGCCAGATCAGCAGGTCGTAAAGCCTGAGCCCCGCCGGGTGTGAGCGCAGCAGCGCCGGTGTCACCGTCTTGCGGTTCAGCCTCTGTTGCAGGTCGCCGAAGGGCGCGATCTCGTCGCCGCGCCGCACCAGAAGCTCGCCATCGAGGGTGCCGTCAAAGTCCATAAGCGCGAGAACGTCGGGAAAGGCGGCGCCGATGTCCTCTCCGGTCCGGGAGTAGAGCCGCCGCGTCCCGCCATCGCTGACCGCCTGGATGCGGATGCCGTCCCATTTCCATTCGGCGGCGAAATCGCCGGGGTCCAGTTGTGAAAGGGCCTCAAGGTCGGTGGCGGTTGAAAGCATCACCGGCCGGAAGGGCGCGCGGAGGGCGGCCTCGGGGCGCGGGGCGCCGGCGGCCCAGGCGAAAAGCTCGGTGTAGGGGGGCGAAAGGGCGTGCCAGATCTCCTCGATTTCGGTCAGGGGCAGGCCCGCCCAGCCGGCGAAGGCGGAGCGCGCGAGCCGGGCGGAGACCCCGACCCGGAGCGCGCCGGTGGCGAGCTTCAGATAGGCATAGCGTTCCGAGGCGCCGAGGCTGTCGAGCCGCGCGGCGATCAGCGCCGGCAGGCGCGTCTTCGGAGTGGTGGACAGTTCGTGGACGACTTCGGACAGCGGCGGGTCCGACCGCGTGCCCTCGGGCCAGATCAGCGCGATGGTCTCGGCCAGGTCGCCGACGAAATCGTAGCTGGCGGCAAAGAGCACGGGATCGACCCGCGCCTCGGTCAGGCCCCGAAGGAGGCTGGGCGTGACCTGGCGCAGCTTCAGATCGCCGGTCAGCGCGGCCAGCATCAGCCCGCGTTCGGGGTCGGGCTGGCCCGCGAAGGCGGCGGCGAGCAGGCGTTCCTTGCCGAGCCTCTGCGGGGTGAAGGCGAGCCGTTCGAGGAGGGTTGCGAAGGCAGTAAGGCTCATTCCGCCTCGTCCTCGTAGCCGACGAGGTGGAGGGGTTTCGCGGTGCGTTGGGTGAGGTCGCACCAGCGCATCAGCGCGTCCTCGCGGCCGTGGGTGATCCAGACCTCGGCCGGGTTCAGCTCGTCGATGGTGGCGGTGAGGCTCGGCCAGTCCACATGGTCGGAGATCACCAGCGGCAGTTCCACGCCGCGCTGGCGGGCGCGGGCGCGGACCTGCATCCAGCCCGAGGCGAAGGCGATAACCGGATCGGGGAAACGCTGCGCCCAGGTGGCGGCGAAGGCCGAGGGCGGCGCGATGACGATGGCGCCGGCGAAATCGGCCTTGCGCCCGGCGGTGGCGGGGCGGAGGTCGCCGAGGTCTATGCCGCGCGCGACGTGGTAGTCGCAGAGCCGTTGCAGCGCCCCGTGGATGAAGATCGGCGCGTCCCAGCCGGCCTGGCGGATCGCCGCGATCACCCGCTGCGCCTTGCCCAGTGCATAGGCGCCGATCAGATGGGCACGGTCGGGGTTGGCCTGCACGCTGGACAGGAGCCGGGCGATTTCGGCCTCGGGCGGCGGGTGGCGGAAGACCGGGAGCGCAAAGGTCGCCTCGGTGACGAAGATGTCGCAGGGCACCGGCTGAAACGGGGCGCAGGTGGGGGTGGGAACGCGGGCATAGTCGCCCGAGACCACGATTCGCTGGCCTTGCCCCTCGACCGCGATCTGAGCCGAGCCGAGCACATGGCCGGCCGGCTGGAAGCTGACCGTCACCTCGCCGATGCGGATGGGGTCGCCGGCCACCTGTCGGCTTTGCGTGAAGTCGTCGCCATAGCGGATGGCCATGATGTCCAGCGTCTCGGCCGTGGCGAGGACGGCGCCGTGGCCGGCGCGGGCGTGGTCGGAATGGCCGTGGGTGACAAGCGCGCGGGGCACGGGGCGCGTGGGGTCGATGAAGAAGTCGCCGGCGGGGCAGTAAAGCCCCTCGGGTCGCGGGATCAGGAGCGGCGGTCGGGCCATCCGGGCCTCCGTCTGGATCGGGTGTCGGCACCGCGCGACGGGCGCCCTGGATCCCGACGCGGTCGTGGCCCGGTCGGAAGTTTGAATCTGGCGCGATCTCGCCACCGGGGCAATGGCCTGTCTGCGCAGAGATGCAGAGGCGGGGCAATGGATCCGGGACGGTCTGACTGCGCCTGATCCGATGGGGTCAGTCTGAAACGTCCAGGCCGGCCGTCGCGGACCCGGCCGAAAAGATGCGTCCCACGCCGAGGCCCTGCACGTCGCCGGCACCCGTGCGGACGAGGAACAGGGCGTCTAGCCCCCTCTGCCGGGCAAGGCGCGCGCCCGCATCCGCGCCCAGGACCATCAGCGCCGTCGCCCAGGCATCGGCTTCGGCGCAGGTGGGGGCGATCACGGTGACGGATGCGGGCGGGGCGAGAAGCGGCACGCCGCGCGCCGGGTCCATCGTGTGCGACAGATCGCGACCCCGGACCGTGACCCAGTGGCGATAGTCGCCCGACGTGGCCACGGCCGCATCCTCGAGCGTCAGGATGGAATGAGGCGCGCGGCGGTCGCGGTCCGGCGCCTCGACGGCAATCGTCCAGGGCGTGCCGTCGGGGCGCAGGCCCATGGCGCGCATCTCGCCGTCGATGCCGACCAGCGCGTTGCGGATGCCGTGGTCGCCCAGCACCTCGGCCAGTCGATCCACGCCGTAGCCCTTGGCGATGCCGTTCAGGTCGAGGCTCAGGGGCGCCGTCTTGCGTGCCCGGGTGCCGTCCAGCTCCAGCAGCTCATGGGCTGGGCGCCGCGCAGTCTCCATCGCGGAGCGGATGGCGTGCGGATCGGCCGCGGCGGGGCCGAAGCCCCAGGCGCGGACCGCATCGCCCATGCCGATGTCGAAGGCCCCGCCCGAGGCGCGACCGATCGCCAGGCCCAGCGCCAGGACGCGCGCCAGATCACCGGGGATATCCTGCCAGTCCCCGACGGGCGCTGCATTCAGGCGCATCAGGTCGCTGTCGGGGTTCCAGGTGGACATCTGCGCATCGACCGCTGCTACGGCAGCCTGGAGGGCGGTCTGCACCGGGCCGGGGTCGAGGCCCGGTGCGGCGAAGAACAGCGCCGACCAGCGCGTGCCCATGGTCGGGCCGTTCAGCGCGTGGCGAACGGTGTCAGTAGACATCCTCGACATAGCGCCCTCCGGCCTTCAGCATCGCGGGGGTCAGTCCCACCGGCGCGAGGATGTCTTCCAGCGCGCGACTGACGCCCTGCGCCATCTCGCGTCCGCCGCAGACCATCACCCTTGCGCCCCGGCGGACCGCCTCGGCCACCTGTGCCGCCTCGGCCCGCAGCGCATCCTGCACATAATGCGGCCGCGCGCCGCGCGAGACGGCGGTCGTCAGTTCGGTCAGGCGCCCGTCAGCCTTCCAGCCGGCGAGGTCGTCGCGATACAGGAAGTCGCTGTCCGCATGGCGCATTCCGAAGAACAGATGCACCGGGCGGCGGCGCGCATTGGCGCGGATGAACCCCGCCAACGGGCCGATCCCGGTGCCCGCCCCGATCAGGATCAGCGGCGCCCGGCCCCGTCCGGCATGGAAGTCGGGGTTGCGGCGCAGGAAGGCCTGGACGCGGTCGCCCGGTTCCAGCGCCAGGAGCTGGCCAGAGCAGAGGCCGCCGGGGTGTTTGCGCACCACGATCTCGACAAAGCCGTCGCGGCTGCCCGAGGCCAGCGAATAGAACCGCGGCAGGGTGGAGCCTTGCGGCAGGATGCCCAGCAGGTCCCCTGCCTGGAACCGGGCGAAGCCACGGCCGGTCAGCCGCGCCCAGAGGCCCGCCTTCGGCAGTGCAAAGCGCAGGATCGCGGTCGGGGCCTGCACCTCGGCCCCATGATCGCGGCGCGAGACCAGGGTCAGGCTGTCGGCGGCGGGACGAACGGGCTGATGGTCAAGTTCCAGCGCAAGGCCGAGGGCCTGCCCCAGCGCCCGGCCCCAGCGCGCGAAATCCTGCGGGGACTGGCGGTCCACGCTGTCCATGGGCACGAGGGTTTCCCAGCCCCTGGCGCGGGCGGCGGCCTCCACTTCGGCCGCAAAGGCGCAGAAGGCCGGAAAGCTGCGGTCGCCGAAGCCCAGGACGGCCAGAGGGGCCTTCGGTGCCTCGGTCATGCGCGCCAGACGGTCGAGGAACCCCTTGGCCGAGGCGGGCGCGTCGCCTTCGCCCCAGGTGGCAGCCAGGATCAGGAAGCGTTCCGCACGGGGATGACGGTCGGGGTCGAAGGCGGACATCGCCGCGAGATGCACCGATTGCCCCGCCTGCCGCAGCGCCCGGGCCAGCGTCGCGGCAAAGCCCCAGGTGCTGCCGCCTTCGGAGCCCACCAGGATCACCGTCTGCGCGCGGCCGGCGGGGGCGTTGTCGCGCAGCCGTGGCCGGCCCCGCCGCCCGGCGAGCCAGACCAGGGCGCCGGTGGCCCCCATCACCGGCACGGCCAGGGCGACCAGGCCGAGGATCAGCCCGAGCGCCGCCGCGCCCTGCCCCGTGTGCAGCATGTAGATCGTTTCCGACACCCTCTGCCAGGGCGTGGGATCGGCCCAGGACAGAATCTCGCCGGTGCCCTGGTCGATCAGGCCGGTGCCGGTATCGGTGGACAGGGTGAACACGTCCTGCGCATCGCCGGCATAGGGAAAGCTCAGCTTGCGCAGGGCGCTGACCGGCACGTCCCGCAGCGCGGCCATCCGGTCGA
This sequence comes from Tabrizicola flagellatus, assembly GCF_046295235.1. Taxonomy (GTDB): domain Bacteria; phylum Pseudomonadota; class Alphaproteobacteria; order Rhodobacterales; family Rhodobacteraceae; genus Tabrizicola; species Tabrizicola flagellata_A. The sequence goes on along the minus strand of NZ_JBKBLV010000002.1, from coordinate 39,750 downwards.
GAGGGAACCCCGTCTGCCCGCTGACGGTCGCAGGATCGGCCGGGCGCAGCGAGGCGTCGGGGAGAAGGTCGAAGATGGAGGCGGTCATCCACAGCGCCGTCGCCGCCGACAGGGCAAGGCCCGCGACCGCGACCCGCGCGATCTCGGTGTGCAACCGTCCGGCCAGAGGCCCGCGCAGGCGCGCGAACCAGCGCCGCCAGCCCCCCGTACGCCGCGCCACCAGCGCCGCGCCGGACAGCGCAAGGACCAGCATCGCCGCCGCACCCGCAGCCATGACCAGCCGCCCGGCATCGTCCAGGAACAGCGACCGGTGCAGGTTGGTCAGCCAGCGTTCCACCGGGTTCGGATCGGCCGACCCGACATCCGCCCCGGTCGCCGGGTCGATCAGGGCCGAGCCCGGTGTGCCGCCGTCGAACCACCAGGCGGTGATCCGGCCCGAGGGAGAGCGGCGGATCTCCTCCAGCCCCGGATGCGTGGCGGCCACGCGGGCGGCCAGATCGGCCACGTTCTGCCCCGCCACGGCCTGCGGGGCCGACAGCCGATCCGCCGCCGGAAAGACCGACAGCGCCGCACCGCTGAGCGCGAGGACGGTCACGAGAACCAGGGCCACCAGCCCCGGCCAGCGGTGAAGCGTGCGGATCATGGGACCGGACCCCTTACTTGTAGACGAAGCTGGCGATGTAGCGGCGGCCCTGAACGGGCGAGCCCGCCCCGCCACTCGTCAACGGAACCGCGATCTCGTTCGGGCTGTCGCGCATGTCCTCGACCGCGGCGTCGATGTGCAGCGTGTACCCTGCATCGAACAGGGCGTCGGCGAGGTCGAGCGTGATCTCCAGCGTCCGGCCGGCGCCGACGCTGGCGCCGGTGATGCCGTTGATCTGCGCCGGGTCACCGCCCGTGGCTGCATACCAGTCGGTCAGGTGTTCGTAGTATTTCGACTTGCCGCCCGCCATCCAGAGGCTGCCGACATAGGCGCCCGAGGGATCGGTGACGTAAAGCGCCAGATAGGCGCCATCGCCGCCATAGTTGTTCAGCGTGGTGGTCAGCGTCACCGGGCGGGCCATCGCCAGCCCCGGCAGGGTCAGCGCCGTGGTCAGGGCGAGGGTTGCGAGAAGCGATTTCATCGGAGATCCTTTCGACAGGAGGCGGCCCCGCGCAGGGCGGGGGCCGGGAAGCGGGAGAGGTTCACTTGGTCACGGCGGCGGGCGGCGCGCCGCTGCCGAACAGCCCGTTCGCGGGCGGCGCGACAGTGCCCGCGGGCGCAGGGTTGCCCCGACCACCGGCGCCCATGCAGGCGTCATCGTCGTCGTCCTCGCACTCATCCTCGTCATCATCGTCGTCATGCCCGCGACGGAACCATCCGCCGTCTTCATCATCCTCCTCGTCGTCGTCGCCGCTGACCCGGATCAGCGGCAAGGGGAGGTCGTCCGAGGTGAACACTGCGGCGCAGACGCCGCCGCACTGGCCATCCGTCCTGACCGGGGTCGGCCCTGCGGCAAGGGCCGGCAGGCCCATCGTCAGGGTCAGGGAGGTCGAGGCGAAGAGAAGGGAAAGTCGGGATGTCATGGCATGGTCTCCTTGATCTGATGGCAGCAATCTGTGCCCCGGACCTGAGCGGTTCCTGACGCGCGGAGATTTTCTGCTTCAGCTTGCCGTCAGGAAGAAAAAGGCCCCGCCGGGAAGAGGCGGGGCCAGTCGGACCACAGGGACAGGTGGTCGGGGAAGCGTATCAGGCGATGTCGTCCGGTCCGGCCGCGCGCTTCCGGCCGGTGACCATGGCGCGGGCAAGGTTCTCGCGGTGGCGGACCGAGGCGAGGACAACACCGCCGACATGGGCCGCGATCAGGAGAAGCAGCAGGTTTGCCAGGGTCTCGTGGATGTCCTTCAGCGGACCCTCGGCTTCTCGCCCCTCGCCATATTCGTCGCCGTCCTCATCCGCCCAGGCGGGGGCCACGATCTGCGGCAGGGTCGGCAGCAGTGCAACGCGGGTAGGGTCTGCCATCAGCCAGCCGGTGAAGGCGGTGCCCGAGAGCGTCAGGAGCAGCGCCAGGACCAACGCGGCGCCGGCAGGGTTGTGACCCAGATGACGGCGCTCTTTCCCGCGCAGCATGGCGCCCAGATAGGCCAGCGTCGCCCCCGGTCCCTTCACGAACTGCGCAAAGCGCGCGTAGCGGCTACCGGCAAAGCCCCAGACCAGCCGAAAGGCCACAAGGCCCGCAACCGTGTAGCCTGCCACTTCGTGAACCGGCTGCACCTCGTCGGCGGTCAGCCAGGCGGTCGCGACGGCGGCAACAAGGCTCCAGTGGAACAGGCGCACCAGCGGATCCCAGACCCGCACGGTTGCGTCACCCGTGGCAAGTGCCGAAGCCCGGTCAGTCATTTTCCTTTCCCTCGCGGTCGTGCCCATTGTCGTCATCCTCGAATTCCATCTCGACGATCTGGAGCGTGCCGGGATGCAGCTTCACCTCGATGGCGCGGCCTTCCGCATCGCGGCCGTCGATCTCGTAGCAGCCGTCGTCGATCTTGATCCGGCGCACCGTCCAGCCTTGCGCGTCCGCGAAGCGGGCGACCGCCTCGCGCGGTTGCCAGTCGGCCATCGGCACGAAGCAATCGTCATCGGCAAGGGCCGCACCGGCGGGAAGGGCTGCCAGGAAAGCAAGAATTGTCAGGGTCTTTCGCATGGGCCACACTCCGGGTTACGGCCAGTCTGGATGCGTTCATGCACGCCCAAGCTTACGGCAGCCTGAAGACGGCTGGCAGGCCGCTTCAGCCTGCTGTCAGGCGAGCGGGTCAGAACAAGGCGAAAAGGGCCCGAAGGGACGGCAAGAGACCATGCGCATACTGCTGATCGAGGATGACACGGTTCTGGGCGCGGCCGTGCGCGATCAGGTTGCCGCCGATGGCCATTCCGTCGACTGGGTGCAGCGCCTGGATGCTGCCGCTGACGCGATGGCCGGCGCAGGGTTCGACCTTGTGCTTCTGGACCTGATGCTGCCCGACGGCCGGGGCATCCCCTTCCTGCGCCGCCTGCGGGCCAGGGGCGATGTGACGCCCGTCATCATCCTGACCGCCCTGGACCAGATCAGCGACCGGATCGAGGGGCTGAACGCCGGGGCCGACGATTATCTGGTGAAGCCCTTCGACCTTGCCGAGCTTTCCGCCCGGATCGGGTCGGTCGCGCGGCGCTACGCGGGCAACCCGAACCCCATCGTCAGCCACGGGCCGCTGACGATCGACCTCGCTGCCCGCAGCATCCATCGCGACGGCCGACCCGTCACCCTGACCGCCCGCGAATGGGCGCTGTTCGAGGCATTCCTGTCCCGCCCCGGCCAGCTTCTGTCAAAGGCGCAGCTGGAAGAAAAGCTCTACGCCTTCGGCGCCGAGATCGAAAGCAACACGATCGAGGTCCATGTCAGCCGCCTGCGCAAGAAGCTGGGCGCCGGGGTGATCGAGACCGAACGCGGCCTCGGCTACCGGCTGGGCCGCCCATGAGGGCGCCGCGCAGCCTTCAGGGGCGCCTCGGGCTCTGGCTGGGCCTTGCGCTCACGCTGATCTGGGCCGCCGCGGCCAGCGTGACTGCGCTGCTTGCCAGGGGCGAAATCGAAGAGGTCTTCGATGCCGCCCTTCAGGAAACCGCGCAGCGCATCCTGCCGCTTGCCGTTGTCGACATCCTGAACCGCGAGGAAGCCGGCATCAGCCAACGCCTTGCCGCGATCCGCGAACATGACGAGTTCTTCACCTATATCGTGCGTGACGACCAGGGGCGCATCCTGCTGCAATCGCATGCCGCCGACCCGGCGGACTTTCCTGCCTGGGACGGGATCGGGTTCCGCCAGACGGCCACACACCGCATCTTCAACGACGCGGCCGTACAGGGCACCATACGCATCACCGTCGCCGAGCCGCTGGACCACCGCGCCAGCGTCGCACGGGAGCTTCAGATGGGCCTCGGCCTGCCGCTGCTGATCGTCGTGCCCGTGGCGCTTCTGGCCATCGTGCTGGCCGTCCGTGCCAGCCTAGCGCCCCTGCGTCAGTTCCGCGATCGGCTTTCGGCCCGCGGGGCAAGCGATCTGAGCCCCGTCGCAAGTGCTGATCTGCCAACCGAGATCGCGCCGCTCGCCGCCACGATGAACGGCCTTCTGGCCCGGCTGGCCGCTGCCTTCGAAGCGGAACGCAGCTTTGCCGCGAATGCCGCGCACGAGCTTCGCACCCCTCTGGCCGGCGCGATCGCCCAGGTGCAGCGGCTTCAGAGCGAGACACGCGACGTCGAGGCGAAGGCACGGGCGGCGGGGATCGAATCGACACTGAAACGGCTGACGGGACTGTCGGAGCGTCTGCTCCAACTGGCGCGGGCCGAGGGCGGACGGTTGCGGCTGGACGGCCCCGCGGATCTGCGGCCGGTCGCCCGGCTCCTGACCGAGGACATGCAGCGCATTGCCGGCACCGGGCGGATCGTCCTGTCCCTGCCCGATGGGCCGGTGATGTCCGATCTGGACCCGGACGCCTTCGCCATCCTCTTCCGCAATCTGGTGGAAAACGCCCTGCGGCACGGAGCCGGGGGTGCCACGGTCGCGGTGCGCTTGCAGGCTGATGGCACATTTGCGGTGGCCAATGACGGCCCGGTCGTGCCGCCCGACATCCTGAGCCGCCTTGCCGAGCGGTTCGAGCGCGCCGGCGCGCAGGGAGAAGGAAGCGGGCTGGGCCTCGCCATCGTGTCGGCTATCGCAGAGCGCATCGGCAGCGGTCTTGCCCTGCAATCGCCCCGCCCCGGCCATCCCGAGGGACTGGAGGCGAGCATCAGATTGCCTGTCGGTCCTGCACCCCATCCATGAGGGCGCCGCAGATCCCGGGAGGTGACGGCTGGTCCCGGCCGAGGACAAACGCAGTCAGGACGGATGGTCCACCTTTTCGCTTGCCTCAAGCGCCCGCCGCAGACGCCGGATCAGGACAGCGCGGGCCCTTTCGTCCGGCTCGGCCTCAAGCCTGTCGTTGATGTCGAGGATCAGCCGCGAGACGTCGTTATGCCAATCGAGCCGCGCCACCTTCTCCGGCGACAGACGCCGCTGGGTTTCGCCGCCGATCCGCCTGGCGCCTGCGCCGGTCAGTTCGAACTCTTCGTCCAGCACCGGCCGCAGGATCCGGGCCGGATCGACGATCCCCGCCAGTCGCGCGGCCAGGCCCTCGATCGCGGCCGGTTCGCCGTGGACGAGGAACAGATCATGCCTCAACGGCAATCGCGCCTTGATCCAGTCGGCCAGTTCCGGGCCGTCGGCATGCCCGGAATAGAGATCCAGAGACCGGATACGGGCGCGCACGACGAATTCCTCGCCCTGGATGCGGACCGACCGCGCGCCATCCAAAAGGATGCGGCCGAGCGTGCCCTCGGCCTGATAGCCGGTGAAAAGGACAGTCGCCTCGTCGCGCCACAGCCAGTTCTTCAGGCGGTGCCGGATCCTTCCCGCATCGCACATGCCTGACGCCGCGATGACGATGTGGAACTCGCGCAACCGGTCGAGCGCCATGCTCTGTTCGACGGTTTCGGTGAAATGCAGGTTGCGGGCGCGCAGGCCCTGCATCAAAACTGCCCCCTCCTCAAGCTCGCGATGGTGCTTGGCAAAGATCCTGGTGGCCCTGGTCGCAAGGGGACTGTCAACATGGATGGGAATGTCCGGCAATTCGCCCTCGGCCATCAGCCGGCCGATGTCGCTGATCAGTTCCTGGGCACGTTCGACGGCGAAGGACGGGATAAGCAGCGCACCATTGGGATGCATGGCGGCCCGCACCTCGTCGCGCAATAGGGTGCGGCGGGCCTGGGCGGTGGCGTCACGGCGGTCCGTATCACCGTAGGTGGATTCGCAGATGAGGAAATCCACGCCGGCCGGCCCCTCCGGGTCTGCATGCATCAACTTGCAGTCCGGTCCGATGTCGGCCGAGAACAGCAGGCGCAACGGGGCGGATCCTTCGGGCTGGGCCAGTTCGACCTCTATCGAGGCCGATCCCAGGAGGTGGCCCGCATTCCAGAACCGGGCCCGCAGTCCCGGCAGCACTGCGAACCAGTTGCCCAGGTCATGCGGGCGGAACAGGGACAGGCAGGCCTCGACGTCGGCACTGTCATAGATCGGCTCTACCCGGCTGCGGTTGCGATGGGCCGCTCGGCGGTTGAACTGCTCGACCTCGAACTCCTGGATATGGGCGCTGTCGGGCAGCATGACGCCGGCAAGGTCGATGGTGGCCGGGGTAGCGTGGATCGGGCCCGCAAAGCCGTGACGGACAAGTTTTGGCAGAAGGCCCGAATGGTCGATATGGGCATGGCTCAGGATCACCGCCGCGATCCGGTCCGGCGCAAAGGGGAAGGGGCGGTAGTTCAGTTCCTTCTCGGTCTTGGAGCCCTGGAACATGCCGCAGTCGATCAGCACCTCTCCGGCCGTGGTCCCAAGCCGGAAGCACGATCCGGTGACGGCACCTGCCGCGCCATGGAAGGTCAGTCGGGGATTGGTCATCGGGGCATCCATCCGCGCCGCGTGGCTGACGGGTCAGGTCTGGAACACATAGGTCCCCGGTGCCGCGTCGAGGGGCGGCAGGCCCCTGTCCGGCGCGCCGGGCGCGGGCGGCAGGACCAGCCCATTGCTGTGGCATTCCAGCCAGTCCTTCCAGGCCGGCCACCAGGACCCTTGCCGGGAGTGCGCCCTTGCCGGCCAGTCATCCGGGCCGACATACAAGGCACCGGCTGCTCGATGCGACAGGCGGAAATGGCTGCGTGGATTTCCCGGCTCGTTGACGATCCCGCTGTTGTGCCCGCCGCTGGTCAGGACGAAGGTCAGGTCGCAGTCGGTGAAAAGCTGTGTCTTGTAGACCGATTTCCACGGCGCGATATGGTCGGTCTCGGTAGCGACCACGAACATCGGGGCTGCGAGGTCCTTCAGCGCGATCACCCGGCCCTCGACCGCGAAACGGCCTGCGGTCAGCCGGTTTTCCAGGAACAGTCCGCGCAGGTACTGCGAATGCATCTGCGCGGGCATCCGGGTGGTGTCGGCCACCCAGACACCCATGTCCGTCGGCAGGTCGTCCTCGCCAAGCAGATAGCGCCGGACGGCCCGGGTCCAGATCAGATCCTCGGACCGGATGGCCGAGAAGGTCCGCGCCATCTGCGGCCGATCCAGGTAGCCCTGATCCCACATCATGTCCTCGAGGAAGGCCACCTGGCTTTCATCGACGAACAGCATCAGTTCGCCCGCCTCGGCAAAATCCACCTGCGCGGCCATCAGCGTGATGCTGGCAAGCCGATCATCCTGGTCGCGGGCCATGGTCGCCGCCGCGATGGCCAGCATGGTGCCGCCAAGACAATAGCCGACCGCATGCACCTTGCGGTCCGGGACGATCTGGTTCACCGCCTCCAGTGCTGTCATCACGCCGGTCCTGCGGTAATCCTCCAGCGAGAGATCGGCCTGCGCGGCGGTCGGGTTGCACCATGAGATCATGAAGACCGTGAACCCCTGGCCCACCAGGTAGTTGACCATCGAGTTGTGGGGCGACAGATCGAGAATGTAATATTTCATGATCCAGGCCGGCACGATGAGGACCGGTTCGGCCACAACCTTGTCCGTCTGTGGCGCGTACTGGATAAGTTCGAACAAGTCGTTGCGGAACACGACCGTCCCTGGCGTGCAGGCCAGATCCTGCCCGACCCGGAAGCCTTCTGGTGCCGGGTCATGACTCTGGGTCAGCGTCTTGACCATGTCTCGGGCGAAATGCGACGCCCCCTCGGTCAGGTTGCGCCCGCCCGAGGCCACTGTCGCCGCGATGATCTCGGGGTTGAGCATGGGAAAGTTGGACGGCGAGACCGTGTCCAGCGCCTGCCGCGCCATGAAGCGCACTCGGTCGGCATCCTCGGGGCGCAGGCCGCGCAGATGGTCGGTGGCGTGATCCCACCAGTCCTGCACGGCCAGGAACCCCTGCTGCCACATCCGGAACGGCGGCTTCTGCCAGTCCGGGTGATTGAAGCGGTGATCGTAGGACTTGGGCTTGAACGGCGGCGGGTCTTCCGCATCGATGCGCGTGGCATGGGCGATCAGCCTGAGCGCATTCAGCTGCGCATGCTCGATCAGTTGAAGTTGACGCCCGGGCGCTTCAATGAGGTGGAAGGCCCAGTCGGACCAGGCTCCGATGAACGAGTGGACCGAGACGCCACCGCTCAGCCGCGCCATCGTCGCCCTTACGCCGCGATCGAGGGCTTGATGGGATTTTGCCTGCTGCTGAGGGGCGGGTCGTTCGGCCAGGGCCGGAACCAAAGCGCGCTCCTTCTCCCGCACCTCGGCGTTCCTGTTTCCAGACTTGACCGGTTTTCCGGACATGTTCGCCCCCTCCCGTCTGGGCCATGGCGCGCGGGTTGCCCTGCCCTCGTCCCGCGGTACCGAAGAATTGCTCCGCGTGACACTGCGCGGGCTTAGGCTGGCACCAAGCACGACTGCGTCGCATTGGGAAAATCGTTAGCACCAGTCTTTCACGCCGCGGTGACGCCGACAATCCTTCTTTCAGTTTCTTCAGCGGAAGGGCTGCGGGCACCATGTCGCAGCAGGGAATGTTCTCCCCCATTCCAAGGGTCAGGATCCATTGCCTTGCCTGAAGCATCCGCGGCCGGGAGAGGCAAATCCCGGGACTGACGGGGGTCATGCTGAGCAACCTTTCCAGGCCCTCGATGCTCTGTAGCGCAAGTCGGGTTCTCAATGCCTGCAGGCCAGATACACGATCATACCAGTGCTGCGGCTCTTCCGGGCAGATCGCCAAGGGCGGATTGGCTGCTGGCCGATCGAGGCGATGATGCCGACCGGCTTTTAGGTCCAGACTCATTGGCTCTAAAAGCCAGAACATGACGGTGACGGGGAGGGCGACAGCGGACAGGAAGGTCTTGGCGCATCTGTCATATCGTGTTGCGACCCTGCGCCAGTCTTTCAGTCGGCCGAACATGATCTCGATCCGGTCGCGGCGCCGGTAGCGTCGCTTGTCGTGGCGGAAAGCCTTGCCGCGCGACTTCCTGCCTTGGACCAGGGGCGTGTCCCCTAGTTTTTCAACGCATCCCGGAACCGATCGGAGTCATTAACCCGGTCCGCAATGATCCACTCGGCGGCGGGCAGACTTCCCGACAGGGCGGCGGCGCCGGTGTAGTCGCTTTGACCTGGTCCAGGCAAAGAATTACTGTTGCGACTGTTAGAATGCCGGGTTCGAGAGTAGGCTTTGCCGGCTTGCTTTGCGGGAATTCCCATGTCGCGTCCACACACCCGTCATGACTCGCATCGCGTCGCCCGTGTCGGCTGGCTTTGCGCGCCGGTGCTGGGGGCCAACGATCCGATCATGTCCAAGGCCAGTCTGATCGTTGGGGTGACGGCGTCAGGTTCGGGGCGGCCCGAACATCGGCAGGGTCACCTCGCGCGTGACCCGCATGGGTGCACAGGTCATGGCGCAGACCGGCGGCATCGGCGCGCAAGTCGGGGGCGTGAGATGACGGCATTCGAGTGGGGGGCGGCGACGGCCGCCGGCGGGGTGAAGCATGGCATTGGCCGCCCCTGACGCAACCAGTTGGAGTGCTGCGGTAGACGAGCTTGCCGCCCGCTTCCGGTCCGGCCCCGACGGCCTGACTTCGCAGGCAGCGGCCGAGCGGCTGTCCACGTTTGGGCCGAACAGCGTCGAGGAAGTGGCGCAGCGCGGTGCCTTGCGCCTTTTCGCACGGCAATTCGAGAACCCCATCGTGCTGATCCTGCTGGTCGCCGCCACGATCTCGCTGGTACTGCGGCAATGGATCGATGCCGGCATCGTGCTTGCCATCGTGATGGGCAGCGCCATGCTCAGCTTCTTACAGGAGTACCGGGCCTCGACCGCTGTCGATGCGCTGAAGGGGCGCCTTGCGCTGACCACCAGGGTGCTGCGCAATGGTGCCGAGCAGGTGGTGCCTGTGCACGACATCGTTCCGGGCGACGTGATCCTGCTGTCGGCGGGCAACCTGGTCCCGGCCGACGGGCGTGTCCTCGCGGCGCAGGACTTCCTGGTGAGCGAGGCGAGCATTACCGGCGAGTCCTACCCCGTCGAGAAGCGTCCCGGTCTCGTGCCCGCCGATGCGCCGCTTGGCGATCGCACCAACATGGTCTGGCTCGGCGCCTCGGTGCGCAGCGGGACGGCGCAGGTGCTGGTCACCGCCACCGGCCGCCAGACCGCTTTCGGCGCCATTGCCGCGCGCATCGCCGCCCGCGCGCCCGAGACCGAGTTCGCCCGCGGGGTGCGGCAGTTCGGCTATCTGCTGATCCGGGTCATGGTTCTGGTGGTTCTGTTCGTGCTCAGCGCCAACCTGATGCTCGACCGGCCGGTGATCGACTCGCTCATGTTCGCTGCGGCACTGGCGGTGGGGCTTTCGCCCGAACTGCTGCCGGCCATCGTCAGTGTCACGCTGTCGGCCGGGGCGCGGCGGATGGCTGCCGATGGGGTGATCGTGCGCCGGCTGGACGCGATCGAGAACCTGGGGTCGATGACCGTGCTCTGCACCGACAAGACCGGCACGCTGACCGAGGGTCGCCTTGTGCTGCACGCGGCGCTCGACCCTGCGGGCCAGGCGTCGGAAGAGGTGGCACGGCTGGCCTGGCTCAACGCCAGCTTCGAGACCGGGATCGAAAATCCGCTCGACGCAGCCCTTGTGGCGGCCGGCGATGTGGCCGGGTTCGGCACGGCGGGTTACGCCAAGATCGACGAGATCCCTTATGATTTTGAGCGTCGGCGGCTGACGATCGTGCTGGCTGAAGGCGCTGACGATGGACACCTGATGGTGACCAAGGGCGCCTTTGCCGAGGTGCTGGACATCTGCACCAGCGTGGCGACCGATGCGGGCGCGGTGCCCCTGGATGATGCAGACCGCACCGCGCTGGAGGCGATCTTCCGCGCCCGCAGTGCCGAAGGGCTGCGCGTGCTTGCGCTGGCCACACGCCGCTTCGCCCCGCAGGCGGACTATGACCGCGACGACGAAGCGGTGATGACCTTCGGCGGCTTCCTCGTGTTCCGCGACCCGCCCAAGGCCGATGCGGCCCAGACCATCGCCACGCTTCGGGCTCTCGGCATCGCGGTCAAGGTCATCAGCGGCGACAACCGTCATGTCACCGCCCATGTCGCGCGCTCTGTGGGCCTCGATGCCGACGCGATGCTGACCGGCGAGGAGACCGCCGCGATGCGCGACGAGGCGCTTTGGCACCTCGCGCCGCGCACCGACCTCTTCGTCGAGATCGACCCGCAGCAGAAGGAGCGCATCGTCCGCGCCCTGCAGCGCACCGGCGAGGCGGTGGGATACCTCGGTGACGGCATCAACGACGCGCCCGCGCTGCACGCCGCCGATGTCGGCATATCGGTCGCCGAGGCGGTGGATGTCGCGCGCGAAAGTGCCGACATCGTGCTGACCCGCCGCGACCTTCAGGTCCTGCGCGCGGGTGTCGAGGACGGACGTCGCACCTTCGCCAACACGCTGAAGTACATCTCGATCACCACATCCGCCAATTTCGGCAACATGGTCAGCATGGCGATCGTGACGCCGTTCCTGCCGTTCCTGCCCCTTCTGCCCAAACAGATCCTGCTCAACAACTTCCTCTCGGACCTGCCTTCGCTCGCCATCGCCTCGGACCGCGTGGATCCCGAGAATCTGGCCACGCCGCAGCGCTGGAACGTCGCAGAAGTTCGGCGCTTCATGGTCGTGTTCGGACTGGTCAGCTCAGCCTTCGACCTGCTGACCTTTGGCCTCCTGCTGTGGGTGCTTCAGGCCGGCGAGGCGCTGTTCCAGACCTCGTGGTTCATCATCTCGCTGATGACCGAACTGGCAGTTGTCCTGGTGCTGCGCACTCGCCGATCGGCGATCCGCAGCAGACCGGGGGCCATCCTTTTGTGGTCTACCGTGGTGGTTCTCGGTCTCACCTTCGCCATACCCTGGCTTGGCCCCCTCACCACGGCCTTCGGCTTCGTGACACTCCCGCTCGACACTTTGGCCGCCATTGTCGCGATCCTCGTGGGCTACATCGGGGCGACCGAATTAGTGAAGGCCTGGTTCTTCCGCGCCGGGCCCGTGGAGCCAGGGTCCTGAACGGACAGCTGGAGGAAACCCAGCACAGGCTTCTTCGGGGCAGTCTGTGGCCCAAGGCCGCGCGCAGTCCGATCGAGGTGGCAAGCGGGCACTGCATCTGCCGAACGCGCGTGACCTATGCCCCCATTTCGGGGCGCCTCTCCGCCTCAAACGCCCGCGTCGAGGATGGATGCCAACAGCGGGTTCGGGAACCGTCGGTCGCGCGTGACGGCGATGAAAGATTCGGAGATCCCGTCCAGCTTCACGGCCTCCACGAGCAGGCCGGCGGCGAGTTCGTCCTGCACGACAATAGGCGGGATCACTGCAAGGCCCGCGTCTTCGCGCGCCAGAAGGCGCAGCATGGCCATGTCGTCCACCTCGGCAGCGATCGAGGGACGGACACCAAGGCGGCTGGCCAGCGCATCGAAGGCGTCGCGTAGCGCCGTCTCGCGCGGGGGCAGGACGACGGGTTCACGGGCGAGAAGACCGGCCAGCCCCTGCGGCGGGCTGCCGATCCGGCCCGGTGTGCCGATCAGGCTGACCGGCTGTTCCGACAACCGGTGCACCAGCCACGGACTGCCGGCATCGCGCGCCGGCGCGAGGTTGGTCAGCACCACGTCGAGCGAGGTCGCCTCCAGCCCGCGCAGAAGCTCGGCCTGACTGCCCGAACGCAGGACCACCTCGACATCCGCCCGCCCGATCAGCGGACGCAGGAACTGAAGCTGGAAGTTGCGCGACAGCGTCGCCAGCGCGCCCAACCGCAGCACCTGACGCCCCCGGCCCGTCTGGGCCAGGGTCGCGGTCAGGTCCTCGGCGGTGCGGAAGATCGCCTCGGCATGGTCGAGCGCGATGCGGCCCGCCTCGGTCAGCACCAGCGTCCGGCCGCGCCGTTCGAACAGGTCGTGGCCAAGCGTCTGCTCCAGCGTGCGGATCTGGGTGGACAGCGCGGATTGCGACAGGTTGAGCCGCCGCGCCGCCGCCGTCAGCGAACTGTCATTGGCGACAGCGCGGAACAGGCGCAAGTGATGCAGGTTGATCTGGGCCATCGTTCCATTCCATAGATCATTTTTGCCAATAATATGTATTTTTCTAGGTGATCGCCAGGCGCTATCTGCTCTCCCACAGTCTGAAACCCTGCGGAGACCGCCCGATGGACCCTCTCTTGCTTGCCCCCCTGCCGCTCCTCGTCGTCGCGGGCCTGGCCGCGACCCGTCCGGGCCGCCGCCCCGCAGCCGTGCCCGCCCTGGCCGAGGCGGCCGCCCTTCTGGCGCTGGTGCTGGCGGCGGCGGGCGTCGTCTGGCTGGCGGTCGCCGGGCCGGCGGCGCTGACGCTCGGGTCGGGGCCGCTGGCGCTGTCGCTGGCGCTCGATCCGATCAGCGCGACGATGGGCCTGCTGGTCGCCTTCGTGGGCTGGGTGGTCGTGCGTTATTCCCGGCGCTATCTCGACGGCGAGGCGCGCGAGGGGCGGTTCCATGCGCTGATGCTGGCGACGCTTGCCTGCGTTCTCATCCTTGTGCAGTCGGGCAGTCTAGCGGTGCTGGCCGCGGCCTTCGTCGCGGTCGGGCTGGGGCTGCGGCAGCTCTTGCTGTTCTACCCCGACCGGCCCGAGGCGCGGCGGGCGGCGGCAAAGTTTACCCTGGTCTGGGGGGCCGGCGATGCGGCGGTGATCCTGGCCGGCATCCTTCTGTGGCAGGCCTTCGGCACCGCCGATCTGGCGGCGATTTCGGCCGCGGCGGCGGGGGGGCTGCCGGTCGCGGCAAAGGTCGCGGTGGCGCTTCTGGTCCTGGCGGCGGCGCTCAAGACCGCTTCCTTCCCGCTGCACGGGTGGCTGACCGAGGTGATGGAGGCCCCGACCCCCGTCTCGGCCCTCTTGCATGCGGGCATCGTCAACGCGGGCGGGTTCCTGCTGATCCGGCTGTCTGACCTGGTGCAGGCGAGCCCCGGCGCCATGGCCGCGCTGGTGATGATCGGGGGCCTGACCGCGCTGTTCGGGGCGGTGGTCATGCTGACGCAGGCCGCGGTCAAGACGGCGCTCGCCTGGTCCACGGTCGCGCAGATGGGCTTCATGCTCCTGCAATGCGGGCTGGGGCTTTGGGCGCTTGCGCTGCTGCACATCGTGGCGCATTCGCTCTACAAGGCCCATGCCTTCCTCGCCTCGGGCGGAGCGGTCGAGGCCGTGTCCGCCGTGCGCCGGCCCGGTCCGGTGGCGGTGCCCGGGATCGCGGCGGTCGCCCGCGCCTTCCTGATCGCGGTCGCCCTTTACGGCGCAGTCGCGGCGGGCTTCACCCTGATTGCCGGGGAAAAGACGCCGCAGGCGCTTGCGCTGGGGCTGATCCTCGTCTTCGGCGTGGCCTACCTGGTGGCCCAGGGCCTGGCCGATGCCGCGCCCGCGGCACTGACCAAGCGCACGGCGGCGGCCTCGGCGGGCGCGGCGGTGGCGTATTTCGCCTTCCATCAGATCGCCTTCGCGCTCTGGGGCGGCAGCCTGCCGGCGGTGCCCGAGGCCGGAGCCCTGGAATGGGCGCTGATCGTGCTGGCGCTTCTGTCCTTCGGCCTGGTCGCGGTGGCGCAGGCGCTGTTTCCGCACTGGGCACATCACCCGGCGGCGGCGGGCCTGCGGGTGCATTTGGCCAACGGGCTTTACCTGAATGCCTTGCTCGACCGCGCCATCGGCGGGTTGAAGACCCCGCGCAGCCTCTGATCCCCTTCCGGCAGGAGAATTCCCATGTTCATGCAGCAGATCGACATCGCCCCCGCCCGGATCGCCGGGATCCTGCGCGCCGCCGAGACCGCCGTGCGCGCCATCCCGCCCGCCTTCCCGCTCTCGGCCACGGTCGCGGTCAACCCCTTCCTCGGCCAGTCGGGCGAGGACCTTGCCACCGCCGCCGCGCGCCTTGCCCGCGTGGCCGGGGTCTCGATCCTGCGGCCGCGGGCCGAGCTTGCGGCCGAGATCGCCGCGGGCCGGATCAACGACGACGACCTGGCCGAGGCGCTGATCGCCTGCCGCTCGGCCCTGAAGCCGGCGGACCTCGCGCTGCTGAAGGCGCGGCTCCTGGCCAGTCCGCCCGCTCCGCAGGCGCTGCCCACGCTGGCCGACCTGGCCGCCCGCGCCGGCGGGACCGACTGGCCGGCAGTGATCGCGCGGACCTTCGGGCTCTGGGCCGCGGGGCGGTTCGACCGGGGCCAGGCACTGTGGACGCCCGCGCCGGGACAGGGGGCATTCGCGGCCTGGCGGGAATGGGCGACGCATGACCTGACGCCGGAAATCGCCGGCCTTTCGGGCTTCTGCGCCCATGTCGCCGCCGCCCCCGACACGACCGAACGCGCGATCCTGCGCGCCGCCTCGCGTCTGGGCATCGACGAGGCCGCCGCTCCCACCGCCTTCCACCGGCTGCTGATGGACCTCGGCGGCTGGGCGCAGCACGCCCGCTGGCTTCTGTGGGAGGCCGAACTGAAGGGCGAGACCGACTCCACGGCGGCGGACCTCCTGGCGATCCGGCTGGTCTGGGAAGAGGCGCTCCTCGACCATGCGCCATCCGTCGCCGGAGACTGGGCCGCGACCGTCGCCGCCCATGCCGCGCCGGTCGCACCGACGCAGGATCAGGTCATCGACGCCATCCTGCAGGAGGCCGCCGAACGCGCCCACCAGCGCCGCCTGGCCGCTGTCCTGGCCGGACCGAAGGCCGAAACCGGCCGGCCCGCCCTGCAGGCCGCCTTTTGCATCGACGTGCGTTCGGAAGTCTTCCGCCGCGCGCTCGAGTCGCTGGACCCCAGCATCGCGACGATCGGCTTTGCCGGTTTCTTCGGCCTGCCCCTCGCGCACAGGGCGCAGGGCACGGACGAGCTGGCGGCGCATCTGCCGGTGCTGCTGACCCCCGCGCTGACCTCGACCGCTCAGGCCGCGCCCGAGGTGGAACAGGCCACCCGCATCGCCGCCCGCGCGACCCGCGCCTGGGGCCGGTTCCGGCAGGCGGCCGTCTCGTCCTTCGCCTTCGTCGAGGCGGCAGGGCCCTTCTACGGCGCGAAGCTGGTGAAGGATGCACTTGGGCTTTCCAAGCCGCCCGCGCCCGCTCCCGCGCCGCGCTTCGAGGGCGGGCTGTCGGCCGAGGCCAAGGCGGCGACCGCGGCGGCGGTCCTGAAGGCCATGAGCCTGACTCGGGGCCATGCCCGGCTGGTGCTGCTTCTGGGCCATGGGGCCAATGTGACCAACAACCCGCATGCAAGCGCCTATCACTGCGGCGCCTGCGGCGGGCAGACGGGCGAGGTCTCGGCGCGGCTTCTGGCCTCGCTTCTGAACGACCCCGAGGCGCGGGCCGGCCTGCCCGCGCAGGGGATCGATCTGCCCGCGGATACGCTGTTCCTGGCCGGGCTGCACGACACCACGACCGACGGCGTCACGCTTTACGAGGATGCGCCCGCCCCGACCCATGCGGCCGACATTGCCGCGGCGAAGGACTGGCTGATGCGCGCGGGCAAGGCAGCGCGGGCCGAACGCGCCGGCCGCCTGCCCGGGGCCACGGCCCTGACCATCGCCGCCCGCGCGCGCGACTGGGCCGAGGTGCGGCCGGAATGGGGGCTTGCGGGCTGCGCGGCCTTCATCGCCGCCCCGCGCGCGGTGACTGCCGGGGCCGACCTCCAGGGGCGTGCCTTCCTGCACAGCTACGACTGGCAGGCCGATCAGGGCTTTGCCACGCTGGAACTGATCCTGACCGCGCCGGTGGTGGTGGCAAGCTGGATCAGCCTGCAATACTACGGCTCGTCCGTCGCGCCCACGGCCTTCGGCGGCGGCAACAAGCTGATCCACAACGTGGTCGGCGGGATCGGCGTGGTGCAGGGCAACGGCGGGGTGCTGCGCCCCGGCCTGCCCTGGCAGACCATCCATGACGGCGAGAGGCCCGCGCACCAGCCGCTGCGCCTGTCGGTGATGATCGAGGCGCCCCGATCCGCGATGTCCGAGATCCTGTCCCGCCACCCCGGCGTGCGCGAGCTGTTCGACAACGGCTGGCTGCACCTCTTCGCGCTGGAAGACGGCCGGATCGCGGCACGCTACCGGCCAGGGCTGACCTGGACCCCGGTGGCCGAAATTTCCTGGGCGGCATGAAACTGTCGCCTGAGGTTGCGTTCGGTACAATGCACCGCAATGCATAGGCGGGTGCGCCGCTTCCAGCCTGCGAGGGCGTGTCGGCCGCTCCAATACGGCTGACCTGCCCCCGCGGGAGTTCCCTTGCTGTGCAGTAGGGCCTGCCCGACCTGAAGGAGCAGACGACATGAGGAAAATCCGCTTCACCACGGCGCAAATCATCGGGATGCCCGAGGAACAGGAGGCGGGTTTGCCCACTTCCGAGCTTTGCCGGAATCATGGGCTTGGCCCTGTGACGTTGCCCCCTGCGCCCAACCCGATTTGAGATAGGCTCTGGCCCAACCGAGAGGAACAGAGATGAAGCGCAGCTGGTTCGGGGGCTTTGGTGTGCAAGGGCTGACTGACGATCCTGCCGCGCAGAAGCCGGCAAAGATCGGTCGGGACGCGCTGCCGCTTGTCTGCGTCAACCGATGACGGTATCAAGGTCGCAAGTAGGCTGCCAACTCCGCTTGCTGAGGGAGCGCTGTATGATCCTATACGCGATCCGCATTTTCCCAGATGATACTATTGGCCGGAAGGATGACGCTGTTGACCGTAAAGCGTGACTATGATGCCGAGTTCAAGGACACGGCGGATCACAGATATGCCTACAACTTCGACTTCGACGTCATGCACAAATACATGCTGCGGTCCTTTGAACCCCTTTTCCGCGATGGATCGCTGCTGGAGTTGGGAAGTTTCAAAGGGGACTTCACCCGCCGTTTGCTGCAGCGCTTCACGGACATCACTTGTGTCGAGGCGTCAAAGCTCGCGCTTGAGGAAGCTCGCGCTACCTTGCCAGGTCACATCAACCTGATCCACGGCATGTTTGAAACGGTGCAACTGCCGCGTCGATACGACAACATCCTGCTTACCCATGTGCTTGAGCACCTCGACGACCCTGTTGGCGTGTTGCGGCGGGTTCGTGACGAGTGGCTGACAGAAACCGGTCGGCTCTTCCTTGTTTGCCCGAACGCTAACGCGCCTTCCCGTCAGATCGCCGTCAAGATGGGGCTGATTTCACACAACGCTGCCATAACTCCCGCGGAAGAGGCGCATGGCCATCGTATCACCTACAGCCTGGACACTCTTGAGCGCGACGCACGCGCCGCCGGCCTTCATATCGTGCACCGGTCAGGTATATTCTTCAAGGCTTTGGCAAACTTCCAGTGGGACCGCCTGCTTGCGACCGATATCGTTTCCAGCGAGTATCTGGACGGATGCTTCATGCTTGGTCAGCAGTATCCGGACCTTTGCGCAAGTATCTTCCTGGTTTGCGAATCCGGCAGGTGACAACAACGTGGCGCACAGGGTCCCGGCCCCTTGACCGTTCCAACCCGAACCGCCAAGACTTCACCGTGCCATCGCGTCATTGACCCAAGATCGGGCACCACAGGCGGAGTACTAAGCATGGTTTGGGGCTTTGGGCGTCGAAAACCTCACCGGGTGTCGGAGACGGATCGACTGTTTGAAACCCTGAAGTCTCTTGGCTTGCGGCCGGGTCACTTGATCGATGTGGGTGGAAATCATGGCAACTGGACGCGGGCAGCATTGGCCGCATTTCCCTCTGCCAAAGTCACGATGTTCGAGCCGCAGCAGAAGCTTGCTGATCACCATCGGGATCTCGCTGCTGATGATCGGGTTGCCATCCACTACAAAGGTCTGGGCGACTTTGACGGCACCGCTCCATTCACCTTCCATCCGCATGACGACAGTTCCAGCTTCATCTACAGTGCCAGCGAAGCCGCGGCGCAGGGCATGGTTCAGGGCGAAGTAGAGATCTGCCGCCTCGATACGGCAATGCTTGCGTCAACCTTCGGTCAGCCCGAAGTTGTCAAGATCGACGCAGAAGGATTGGACCTGAATGTTCTGGACGGTGCACCCTCGACGATAGCGAGGGCAACGATCGTGCTCATTGAGGCTACCGTCGCCTGTCCGACCTATCCGAACACCGCCGCGGTCGTGTTTCAGAGGATGGATGAGATGGGGTTTCGGCTGTTCGACATCACCGACCTCAATCGCAGCCCTCGGCTCGGGGTGTTGTGGCTGATCGAAGCCGTGTTCGTCCGGAAGGATACCGAGCTGGCGGCGGCTGCGACGCACTATCAATGACCAGTCAACAAGCGATCCCGGCCTTGCGAGACCGGGTGTTCGAGGCGGACGAACCGGTCAAGCTGACGATCTGCTGCATCGCCTTCAACCACGAAGCCTTCGTCGCCCAATGCCTTGAGGGCTTTCTGGACCAGCGTTGCGATTTCAGGGTTGAAGTCGTGATCTACGACGATGCGTCAACCGACCGGACCGCGGCCATAATCGAAGATTACGCCAAACGCCATCCGACGATCTTTCGAACGATCCTTATGCAGGAGAACCTGTATTCCAAGGGGGTAAACCCGTACTTCTCTCATGTCTTTCCCGCCGCACGGGGCGACTACCTGGCAATCTGCGACGGCGACGACTACTGGGCCGATCCAGACAAGCTGGCGCGGCAAGCCGCCGTTCTGGACGCCGAACCCGGGACCGTGCTGACTTTCGGGTCCGTCCGCGGAGTTGACGCATCCGGGGCCGAAGTGCGCTACCAAGGCGGTGTTCAGCATGACCTGACCCCTGAGGAGTTGAAGACAGCGCCTCCGATCAACACTCTGACCGCGTGTTTTCGAAACATCTACCGCGGCCGACCGGTCTCGCTTTTCGTCCGCACCTCGACAATCGGAGACCTCCTGGTCTGGGCGATGCTGGGCTATCATGGTCAGGCCCGCTATCTTCCCGACCTGCTGCCGGCGAACTACAGGCTGCATGCGTCCGGACTGATCTCGATGCAAGGGCGCGAACGTCAGATCCTGACAACCGCAATCGCCCGCTTTCATATCGCCGCCTACCATTCCGAAATGGGCGACGCCGGCGCGCACGATGTCGCGATGCTGGACGCACAGGCGCACTACAACTTGATCGGGCCCGGCGCGCTAAGGTACTACAAGTCGGGTTCAGCCCCCCTCGGCCTACGTCTGAAGCGTTGGCGAAAGGCCTTCACCAAGTGGAGGAAAGGGCTAAGCAGGAAGAAAAGGCCCGGCTAGGGGCATCACAGGGGCTGACCTCGCGATTTTCTGCCGCGCAGGTTGCTGGTGCCAGTTCGGAAACTGGCGCCTGTTGAACAACTGACCTAGATCTGTCCTGAGGCTCGATTGGGATGGTGCAGGAATAAGAAAGTCAAAGAATGACCAAGACCATATTCGTGACCAAGCCATTCCTTCCTCCACTAGAGGAATTCACCCCCTACCTTCAGCAGATCTGGGACAATGGCATTCTCACGAACTGTGGCCCCTATCACGCCGAACTGGAACGGCAACTGGCGGAGTATCTGGGTGTCTCCCACATTTCGTTGTTCAACAACGGGACCATCGCCCTGGTAACGGCGCTGCAGATGCTGGCTGGAGAAGGTGAAGTCATCACTACTCCGTTCTCGTTCGTGGCCACGTCCCATGCCGTGCTCTGGAACGGTCAGACCCCGGTCTTTGCCGACATCGAGCCGGACAGCCTTAACCTTGACCCGGACCGGGTAGAAGCCGCCATAACGCCTCGGACAACGGCAATTCTCCCCGTCCATTGCTACGGAAATCCAGCCAAAGTTGAGGCCTTCGCCGATATTGCGAAGCGGCACGGGTTGAAGTTGATCTACGATGCTTCCCACGCCTTCGGCGTGCAGGACGTGTCTGGCAGCATCCTGAACCATGGTGATCTTTCTACGCTGAGCCTGCACGCGACAAAGGTGTTCAACACCTTCGAAGGTGGGGCGATCGTTTCGCACTCGGCAGCGATGAAGGATCAGATCGACAAACTGAAGAACTTTGGTCACGACGGTGAAACCAGCGTGGTCGCCACCGGGATCAATGGCAAGATGAGCGAGATCAACTGCGCTTTTGGTCTGCTCCAGCTCAGGCACATCGATTCAGTCATCCATCGCCGGGGCGAAATCACCCAGGCTTATCGAGCGGGAATCGACCTGATCGAGGGGTTGGACTACCTTGCTCCGGAGCTTGGCGGTGTCACGCCCAACTACGCCTACTTTCCAATCCTCGTGCGTCCGGAGTATCCCCGGACCCGCGATGAGCTTTACCATCACATGAAGGCAAACGGCGTTCATCCGCGGCGTTACTTCTATCCGCTGATCACCGCTTTCGAAATGTACCGCGACCTTCCCAGTGCCCGTGCCGAAAACCTGCCGATTGCCCGGATGATGGCGGAACAGGTCCTGTGTCTGCCGATCTATCCCGATCTCGACCAGGTGGCCGTAGACCGAATTCTGGCCTTGTTGCAACCGTCCTGATCGATCCACCAGTTTGTGACGGGACGCAGCTCATATGAAAACCGCGATCATGCAGCCGTACTTTCTGCCCTATCTTGGGTATTTTCAGCTGATTGCGGCGGTGGACTGCTTTGTCATCTACGATACCATCCAGTACACCAAGAAGGGCTGGATCAACCGAAACCAGATGCTGCGTGACGGAGAGAAGGTCACATTCACGCTTCCGTTGCAGAAGGCGTCGGACTTCTTGGATGTTCGCGACCGACAACTTGCTGAAAGCTTCGAACCGTCTAGCCTCAGTGCGCAAATAGCGGGAGCCTATCGCAAAGCGCCAGAGTTCGACCGCACCTTTCCACTGATCGAAAGCCTGCTGAACTACCGTGGTGCCAACCTGTTCGATGTCATCCACAACGCGCTCAGGCAGTGCTGCGATCATCTGGGCATTGCGACGCCAATCAAGGTTTCAAGCGATGTCGAGGGAGGTGCCCCTTCTTTGCGCGGTGTCGATCGGGTGATCGATATCTGCCGCCGCACGGGTGCAAGCACCTATGTGAACCCTCCCGGAGGACGGGCGCTCTATTCAAGTGAGCATTTCCGCGCCCACGGGCTAGAGCTGAAGTTCCTGCAACCAAGCCTGCCGCCGTACAAGCAATTCGGATCCGGCTTCGTGCCGTCCTTGTCGATTCTCGATGTGATGATGTTCAATGCACCCGAGACCATCCGGTCCACGATGCTGGAGGCCGCAGAGCTTGTCGATTGATCCAGCCAGGCAACCCTTTCTGTGGGAGAAGCTAGGAAAGGTTTTCGACCCGAAACAGATTTCGGGGCGCCCATGGTTGCGTGAGTTCGCTCAGGCCCCTGCCTCGCTGCTGTTCGACGACTTCGTCCGCATCTACTTTTCCTGCCGTCCGCCTGCCGATGCTGCGGGGCAGTACGTAAGTTATTCCGCCTATGTCGATCTTGATCGGGCGGACCCGACCCGCGTCCTTCGGGTGGCCGACGATCCGATTCTGACCTTGGGGGAACTGGGCACGTTCGACGAATTCGGAACCTATCCTGTTTCAGTCATCCGCCATCACAACACGATAAGGGCCTATTACGGTGGATGGACACGGTGCGTCTCGGTTCCTTTCAACGTTGCCATCGGCTGCGCGGAAAGCACTGACGACGGTCTCACCTTCCACCGACTTGGGCCGGGTCCGGTTATCCCGTATTCCCTGAACGAGCCCTTTGTGATGAGCGGCCCGAAGATCAGGCGCTTCAACGACCTGTACTACCTCTTCTACATCGCTGGGACGTCCTGGAAAGTCGTCGAAGGGCGGCCTGAACCCGTCTACCGCATCCGTATGGCCACATCCATCGATGGGCTTTCATGGACGAAATTGAACCGAAATCTGATCGAAACCGTTCTGGAAAACGACGAGGCGCAGGCCAGTCCCGATGTCTTTTTTGCCGATGGCAGCTATCACATGTTCTTTTGCTATCGGTACAGCGAAGGGTATCGCAGTCACGCCCGCGGATACCGCATCGGCTATGCGCACAGTACTGACCTGACAGCTTGGACCCGCGACGATGCTCGCGCTGGGATCGACGTTTCGCAGACAGGTTGGGACAGCGAAATGATAAGCTATCCGCATGTGTTTCACCTCGATGGCACCACTTACATGGCCTATCTCGGCAACGGAGTCGGGCGTGAAGGTTTTGGCCTGGCCCGTCTGAAGACAGCACTGACCTGGGGGGCATGACGTGATACGGCGACGACTTGGCAAGGTCTTCGATCCGACAGGGCATACTCTGCCAAATGGATGCAAAGAGTTTGCTCAAAGTCCCCAGACCTTGCAATTTGACAACTTCACCCGCGTCTATTTCTCAACTCGATCCATGGACACCGATGGCGCGAGTTTTCGTAGCCATGTCGCATTCACCGACATGACGCCTGATTTCTCCTCGGTGTTGCGCGTGTCCGACCACACCGTTCTGCCGCTCGGCGATCTTGGTACCTTCGACGAACACGGCATCTTCCCGATCAACGTCATCCGCGAGGGCAACCAGATCTGGGGCTATACCTGCGGCTGGAACCGGCGCAGGTCGGTGTCGGTGGATACGGCGGTCGGGTTCGTCGTCAGCGACGATCAAGGCGAGACCTTTCGCAGGCTTGGTCCAGGGCCGATCCTGGGTCCATCCTTGAACGAGCCCTTTCTGGTCGGCGATGCCTTTGTGCTGAAGGCCGACGGCCGTTTTCACATGTGGTACATGTTCGGTCAGCGCTGGATGAGGGAAAACGACCGAAGTGCCCCGGACCGAGTCTACAAGATCGGCCACGCGATCTCGCCGGATGGCCTGAACTGGACAAAGCAAGACGGACTCCAGATTCTGCCTGACCGGATCGGACCGAACGAATGCCAGGCCCTGCCAAGCGTGATCCGTTGGTCCGGTCTCTATCACATGGTGTTCTGTTATCGCGATGTGTTCGGCTTTCGTACAGATCCGACCAAAGGATACCGCATCGGTTATGCCTATTCCTCCGACCTTGTTGGCTGGACCCGGGATGATGCGGCGCTCGGATTGACCGGGCAGCCTGGTGACTGGGATAGCGACATGCAGTGCTATCCGCATCTGACAGTGTCTGGTGGCCGACCCTATGTCCTTTACAATGGCAACAGCTTTGGACGGTGGGGGTTTGGCGCAGTCGAGCTAGCCTTGTAATGGGTCCGGATTTTGACATTGATCGGTCTAGTTTGACAGATGTGCTGCGACACTTGCAGGCCCATGATGATGCTTTTCAGCCACCGTTGTCGTCGCGTGTAAATCTGGAAGATTACTCTCGCAAGCTTTTCGACAATGCTGTTCGATTTGAGGCGTGGGTTGGCAACGACCTTGTCGGACTTGTTGCAATCTATTGCAACTCAAAGGATGAAGACGGTGCATTCGTCAGCAATGTCAGCGTTCTCGCGGGCCATGCCGGTAAAGGGATCGCCCGCAGGTTAATGCAGTTTGCAATCGCGCATGTCGTCGGATTGGGTTTCTCGAGCATGCACCTCGAGGTTGATCGCAGGGCGGTCAGGGCTATGCATCTGTATTTAGCGTTAGGATTTCGGCCGACGGCTCAGTCTGAAGACGGGTCGATAAGTATGCGGTTGCGAATTTGACGGCGCTGATGATGTGACAGCCCGCCGACGGAGTCGATATGCCAAGGTGGATCTGCGAGGATCCACAGAGCGAGCGGTCATCTCGGATGACCTGCCCCTCCCGGGGGGCACTTCATCTGCCGTCTTGGCCCGGTTCCGGTCCGGCTTTTCCGCTCGGACTGATGTGGATCAAGGCAGCAGGGATCGAACTGGCGTAAATGGATGATCGGAGGACCGCAATGGACGTGCTTTCTCTGCTTGAACTGGTTGACGAGGCAACGCTGGCCGCGCTTTTCGGCCTTCTGACCGGGGTCGTGTTCGGCGTGGCGGCGCAGCGGTCGCAGTTCTGTCTGCGCGCGGCGACAGTGGAGTTCGCCCGAGGCCGGCTGGGGCAAAGGGTGGCGGTCTGGCTGCTGGCCTTCTCGACGGCGCTCATCTGGGTGCAGGGGGCGGCGCTGTCGGGCCTTTTCGATGTTGGCGAGGCTCGGATGATGGCGGTGGCCGGTTCCTGGTCCGGTGCGATCATCGGCGGGCTGATGTTCGGCGCGGGGATGGTGCTGGCGCGGGGGTGCTCCGGACGGCTCCTGGTGCTGGCGGCGACGGGGAACCTCAGGTCGGTGGTGTCGGGCCTGATCTTCGCCGTGGTGGCGCAGATGTCGCTGCACGGCTGGCTTGCTCCGCTTCGCGGGTGGCTGGCGGGGCTCTGGGTCACGCCGGGGGGCGCGAACGTCAACCTCCTGACGGCGCTCGGCTTGCCCGATGCCGCGGGTCTGGTGCTGGGAATGGCCATCGCTGCCCTGGCTTTCGTGCTGGTGCGCCGCAACGGGCTGGGGCTTTCGACCATGGTTTTCGCCTCGGGCGTGGGCTTTGCCGTTGCGCTGGGCTGGGTGCTGACCTATTCCCTCGCGCAGGTCGCCTTCGAGCCGATGGCGGTGACCTCGGCCACCTTCTCGGGTCCCTCGGCCAACACGCTGATGTTCTTCCTGACCGAGAACCCGGAGCTCGACTTCGACATCGGTCTGGTGCCGGGGGTGTTCCTCGGCGCGCTGCTGGCTGCGGCCTGGGGGCGCGAGCTGAAGTTCCAGGGCTTCGAGGGCGAGGGCCAGATGCGCCGGTCGATGACCGGGGCGGCGCTGATGGGCTTCGGCGCGATGCTGGCCGGGGGTTGCGCGATCGGCGCGGGCGTGACCGGCGGGTCGATCTTCGTCGCAACCGCCTGGCTGGCGCTGTTCTGCATGTGGGTCGGCGCGGGCGTCACCGATTGGCTGGTCGATCAGGGCGGCCTCGGCCAGCGCGTCCCGGCCTGACCGCCCTGCTGCTCCAGCCCTACTGCCCGGTCGCCTCGCGCGCGATCTCGTCCAGAAGGCCCTGCACCTCCTGCATCGCACCCTCGGGCAGATGGCGATAGCCGACGGCGACCTGACCCTCGCGGTCGGTGACGAAGATGCCATAGGGGCAATGCGCTATGTTCATCGGATCGGCCTCCATCACCTTGCGCGACAGCACCGCCGAGCAGAACAGGAATACGTCCGCCTGGTCGTAGATCTTCACCTCGCTGCCGACATCGGCGCCGGTGCGGTTCAGCATCTCGCCGACATGGCTGCGGTAGTCGATCACCAGCCCCCGGTCCACGATGGCCGATTCCACGGCGAAGGTGGCATCCTCGAAGCTGCCGTCGAAAGGATAGGTGGTGGCGTCCTGCGCGAGCGCCGTCTGGCTGGCAAGGGCGAAGACAAGGACGGTTGCGGCAAGTCTGCTCATGGCGGCACCTCTCTCTGCGGGCCGGGACTCAGGCCCCGGCGCTGTAACGATAGCCCTTTTCCGCCCGTTCGACACGGCCGATGCCGCCTTCGGGCAGGTGGTAGCCGATGATCGCATGGCCCTCGCTGGCCAGTCGGTCGAAAAGCGCGACCCGCGTCGCGGCGGCAAGATCGGGATCCTGGTCCGAGCCGCTGGGCCATTCGGGCCGCTCGAAGGCGACGTGATGGTTGCCGATGCAGTCGCCCAGCACCATCGCTGGGGTCGGACCGGCGATCTCGAAGGCCAGATGGCCGGGCGTGTGACCGGGGGTCAGACGGGCAGTGACGCCGGGCACGGCCTCTTCCCCGTCGGCCAGAAGGCGCACGGTTTCGGCAATCGCCTCCAGCCGCCGTGCAGCGCCCACGGCAAAGGTCGTCCGCGCCTCGCCGATGGAGACCACCGTGCCCGGGTCGGTCCAGTAATCGAATTCCGCCTGGCCGATCATGTGTTCGGCGTTCGGGAACACCGGCTCGTCGAACTCGTCCAGTAGGCCCCAGAGGTGATCGGGGTGGCCGTGGGTGAAAAGGACATGGGTGATGTCCTCGACCGTCAGGCCGAGCGCATCGAGCGCCTCCATCAGCTTGCCGGCCGAGGGCTGGAAATCCGGGCCCGCGCCCACGTCGAACAGCACCGTATTCGTGCCGTCGCGCAGCAGCGTCACGTTGCAGGGGGGCGTCAGCTGGTCGGTCGGCAGGCCGTATTTCGCGACGATGGCCTGCATCTCCTCCTGCGGCATGCCGCCGAGGATGAAGTTGCCCGGCAGCACCAGGTTGCCGTCCGACAGCGTGTCGATCTGCACCTCGCCCAGCGTCAGCGTGCTGGCGGCCCAGAGCCGCCTTGCCCCCAGCGGCGCGGCAAGCGCGGCGGCGGTGGCGGTCAGAAGATGGCGGCGGGTCAGCATGGGGAGATCCTTGTGAAAGGGCGGGCGTCCCGTCGGGCGCCCGCCAGTCTGGGAGGAAGAATTCAGCCGAACATGTCGGCCGTGATCCCGGCATACCAGCCCAGGGATTCCTCGTAGGTCGCCTTGCGCAGGGCGGCGTCCTCTCCGGTTTCGGAGATGAAGCTTTCGACCGAGGCGATCTTTTCCGGCGTCGGTTCATAGGAGGCGCCGACCTTCACCCCGTCGTCCGGCGCGATCAGCGACCAGCAGGTGTTGGAATATTTGGCCGGGAAGGTCTTGGACCCCGTCAGTTCGCCCCGGATCGTCATGGCGGCGACCTTGGCCTGGCTGTTGGCCGAAAAGCCCGACTTGGGCATGTCGCCCTGCGCCGAGCTGTCGCCCAGCACCCAGACGTTCTCGTCCGCCTTGGCCTTCATCGTCGCCGGATCGACCGGCGCCCAGCCCGAGTCGTCGGTGACCCCGGCCAGCGCCGCGATCTTGCCGGCCATCTGGCCGGGGATCACGTTGCAGCAATCGACCTTGGTCACCTCGCCGTCGATCACGACCTCCATAGTGTCCGGGCGCACCTCGACCTTGCCGCCGCCGAAGTCGGGGCCGATCCATTCGACCATGCCGGCGTAATGCTTGTTCCAGCCTTCCTCGAACAGCGCCTGCTTGGAGAATTTCTCCTTCGGGTCGGCGACGATGATCTTGGCGGTCGGGTTCTTCTGTTTCAGCACATGGGCGATCATGCTGATGCGCTCATAGGGCCCCGGCGGGCAGCGGTAGGGGTTCGGGGGCGCGATCATGGCGAAGACGCCGCCTTCGGGCATCTCCTCGACCATCTTCTTCAGCAGCTGGGTCTGCGGCCCGGCCTTGTAGGCATGCGGCATCTTCTCGGCCGCGTCCAGCGACCAGCCGGGGACCGAGCCGTCCTTGAAGTCGATGCCCGGCGACAGGACCAGCCGGTCGTAGGGCAGCACCTGCCCGCCAGCCAGCGTGACGGTCTTTGCCGCGCGCTCGACGCCGGTCGCCATGTCGTTGATGACGGTGACCCCGCCGCCGGCCAGCTTGTCGTAGTTGTGCTGAAGGCTTTCGAAGTCGCGGAAACCACCGAGATAGAGGTTCGAGAAGAAGCAGGTCGTGTAGACCGGGTTCGCCTCGACCAGAGTGACCTCGATCGCGCCGCCCGAGTCCTTGGCGAGATAGCGCGCGGCCGTGGCCCCGCCCGCCCCGCCGCCGATGACCACGACCTTGGGCTTGGCCTGGCCCCAGACGGTGGGCGCGGTCAGCAGGGCACTGGCGGCCATGCCGGTGCCGAGGAAATTGCGTCTGTTCAGGTGCATCGGGTTCTCCTCCCCTTGGGTTGCGTCTTCCCGCGCGGTTGACCCGCGCTTCTCATTGAACCGTGGCAAAATAGGCTGCCAGCGCCGCGATCTCTTCGTCGTTCAGGCGGCCGGCCATCATCTGCATCACCGGATGCGGGCGCAGCTTCTGCTTGTAGGCATGCATGGCCACCACGAAATCCTCAGCCGGCCAGCCGGTGATGGACGGGATGCCCTGGTCGGACCCGTCGGCCTGGTGGCAGGTCTGGCATTCCGAGGCGAGGTATTCGCCATAGGCCGGGTCGCCCTGGATCGCGAGGATCTCGGGCGAGAGCGCCGGGTCGGTCTTGCGGGCGGTAGGTTCGGATTCAGGAATGTCCTGCGGCCGGTCGGAATAGGCGCGCAGATAGGCCATCAGGTCGGCGCGATCCGTCGCCTCGGCCATGCCGCGATAGTTCATCCGTGTGCCCGAGACCAGCGCCTTGGGATTGGCGATGTAGGCATCCAGCGTCTCGAGCGTCCAGACCAGGCCATCGGCGCCCATGCGGGCGATGGACTTCGAGTAGGTGAAATCCGGCAGGCTGCCAGCGTGACGTCCGAAGATGCCGTTCAGCCTGGGTCCGACCCGATTCACTGCGCCTTCGCCGATCTGGTGGCAGGCGCTGCATTGCCTGGTGAACAGCTCCGCCCCCCGTTCTGAATCCCCGATCGCCTCGGCGCCCCCCGGCACGGGGCCGAGGGCAATGCAGAGGGCAAGCCGGCCAAGGAACCTTCGCATGGTCAGTCGTCGGTGAATGTGGACAGATAGGCGATCACCGCGTCGCGCTCCTCGGCTTTCTTGAGACCTGAAAAGGACATCTTGGTTCCCTTCACAAAGCCCTTGGGGTTCTCGAGGAAGGCATGCAGCGAGGCATCGTCCCAGATGCCGCCCGCGGCGCCCATCTCGGCCAGGGTGTTGGAATACTTGAATCCTTCGACCTGCCCCATCGGCGCGCCGACGATGCCGTTCAGCACCGGGCCTACCGCGTTCTTCGCGCCCTCTCCGACCTTGTGGCAGGCGGAGCACTTCTTGAACACCGCCTCACCCGCGGCAACCAGAGCCGGATCGGCGCCGCCCGCCGCAGCCGCCGGTTGAGCCTCCGGTTCGGCAGCAGCGGCCTCGGTGGCCGGTTCCGCCGCGGCCTCGGCCTGGGCGACCTCGGTCGCGGGGGCCTCGGCCGGTTCGGGGGCGGGCTCTGCCGTCGCCCCGGTGGAGGCAAGGGTAATCACCGGCAGCGTTCCGGCGGGCTTGCCGTCGGGATCGGTCGGGGTCACGTTCAGCTCGACCGCGCGCTTGGTCACCTTGGGCGGCTCGGTGCGGCAGTTCTCCATGCAGGGCTCGGCCGAGAACAGCGGATATTCCGTCTGCGGCCGGTCATCGACATAGAAGCCCTCGGCGTTGGGCATGACGATCTCGGTGAAGTTCTCGTTCGACAGGACGAAGTCGTCCGCGACCAGCCCGTTGGAATACAGCAGGAAGGCGGTGATCGCGTAGGTGTCGTCCACCGACAACGTCTGAGCGCCGCCGAAGGGCATCGAGCGGTGGACGTAGTCGAAAACGGTGGACAGGTGCGGCCAGTAGCTGCCGATGGTCTTGACCGGGCGGGGATCCTTCAGGCTGCCCGCACCACCTGCCAGGACCGGCCAGGCGTCCAGCCCCTCGGCAAAGTCGCCGTGGCAGGAGGCGCAGTTCTCGCCGAAGACCGCGTCCCCGGTTTCGACATCGCCGGAACCGACGGGCAGGCCGGTGCCGTCGGGCAGCACGGCCACGTCCCAGGCCTCGACCTCTTCGGGCAGGGCGGGACGGCCGAGACCCAGCGGCTTGCCCATGACCGGAGCAGCCGCCTGCGTTTCAGCCGCGGCCGGTGCCGGCATGGTTTCCGCCGACGCCGCCCCGTAAGGTGCGGGCTCGGCAGGCGCCTCGGCCACGGCGGCAACCGGCGGCTCTGCCGTCGCTTCGGGCGTGGCCGCGGCGGTCACGGCCGGCGCGGGCGCCGGGGTGGGCTGCTCCCTGGGGCCGGTCGTGGCGAAAAGGACGGTGGCGATGGTCGCGGCGGTGGCCCAGCCGGTGACCAGAAGGATCGTCGGGAACTCAGGCGATTTCGACATTCTCGACCTCTCCGTCGGCGCGCACCCACCAGACCTGGATGCCGTTGTTGTGATAGACGTTGTTCAGCCCGCGAATGTCGCGCAGGGCCTGCTTGGTGGGCTGGACATAGCCCGTCTCGTCGATGGCGCGGGACATGATGAACATCTCCTGCCCGTCCCAGGTCATGTCGTAATGGAACCGCGTCAGCGCCTTCGACCGCGCCTCGCCGGTGATGCGGGCGGGAACCCAGGTGTTGCCGCCGTCCACCGAGACATCGACGCCGGTGATCCTGCCATGCCCCGACCAGGCCAGCCCGGTGATGACCAGCGGCCCCTTGCCGTGCCGGATCGGCGCCTGGGGCGAGGGCGAGGTGATGACCGACTTCGCATCCATCACCCAGGTCCATTTCCGCGCCCGGCCGTCCGGCATCAGGTCGGTGTATTTCGAGGTCTCCTCGCGGCTTTCCACCGCCTGATCATAGACCCCGATCCGGCGCAGCCACTTGACCCACATGTTGCCTTCCCAGCCCGGCACCACCAGCCGGACGGGATAGCCGTGTTCCTTGCGCAGGGCCTCGCCATTGGCGAAGAAGGCGACCATCACGTCGTCCAGCGCCTTTTCCATCGGGATCGAGCGGCCGTTGGACGAGGCATCCGCCCCCTCGACATAGACCCACTTGCCCTCGGGCTTCACCCCCGCCTCGGCCAGAAGGTCGCGCAGCATGATCCCGGTGTATTCCATGTTGTGGATCATGCCCTGGGTGAACTGGCAGCCCTCCAGCTGCGCGCCGCCCCATTCCATGCCGCCGTTGGCCGCGCATTCGCAGAAGGCGATGGCGATATGGCGCGGGAAGCGCATCAGGTCGTCGTAGGTGAACACCAGTTCACGATCGACCAGCCCATTGATCATCAGCCGGTAGTCCTGCTTGGACAGTTCGATCGCGCCGGAATGGTGCCGCTCGAAGGCGCAGCCCTGCGGCGTGATCGTGCCTTCCAGCGCATGGATCGGCGTGAAGTTGATCGAACTGACCGGGCTCTCGGTCAGCCATTCAACGTTGCGCCGCACCACATGGCTTTCGAAATGGATCGGCATGCCGTAGGGCGTGGCGTCCACCGGATCGCCAAAGGCCGAAGCCCAGGGCTGGACCTCGGTGATCAGCGGATCGGGCGCTGTCTGAGCGGTGGCGGCTGTGGCCACAAGCCCCGCCCCGGCGGCGGCGGTGCCGGCCAGGAAGGCGCGGCGGCTGGTTGCAGGTTCGTCGGTCATCTGGCGAACTCTCCTGTTCAGATTCCGGTCACGGAGACCGAGGGGTTGGGCTCGAGCCGGACGGTGCCCAGCTTGCGGATATGCGCTTCCACCACGTCCCAGATCTGCGGCCCTTCGGTGCCTTCGTTCACGCTGGCCCAGCCGCCCACGGTGTAGGACTTGGCGGGGTCGATCGCCTCGCCCGTGTCGAGAAGCACCATGTCGCTGATCCGTTCGCCGATGGGTTTCGACACGTCGCAGGCAAAGCCCATGCCGCCCACCCGGACCATGTCGCCGCCCTGCTGGTAGTAGGGATCGGGGTTGAAGATGTTGTCGGCCACGTCTTCAAGGACGGTTTTCAGCGTCTCGCCCGTCATCTCGGTCCGGTAGACCTGGCCGTAGGTCATGCTGGTGACGTTGTGGATGTCCTCGCGGGTGATCGCATCGCCCGGCAGAAGCGAGGCGCCCCAGCGCACGCCGGGCGACAGCGCGATCTGCACGTCGCGCTCGGCCCGGACTGCGTTGCAGATCAGGTCGTCCCAGGTGCCCTGGAAATTGCCGCGCCGGTAAAGCAGGCTCTCGGTCTGGCCGACAACCTCTTCCAGGTCCGCCTTGAAGGGCGCGCGCTCGCTTTCGATCAACGCGGCCATCTCCGGGTCGGGGGTGATGACATCCGAGAAGATCGGGATCAGCTTGTGGCGGAAACCCATCATCTTGCCGTCCCGCACGTCCAGATCGACGCGGGAGACGAACTTTCCGTGGCTTCCCGAGGCGATCAGGATCGTCTGGCCGACCAGCACGGGTTCGGGGATCGCGTCGTGGGTATGGCCGGTCAGGATCACGTCGATGCCGGTGACGCGGGAAGCCATCTTCTTGTCCACGTCGAAGCCGTTGTGCGACAGGACGACGACCAGATCCACGCCCTCGGCGCGGACCTCGTCCACCACCTGCTGCATCCGTTCCTCGCGGATGCCGAAGCTGTATTCGGGGAACATCCAGCGCGGGTTGGCGATGGGCATGTAGGGGAAGGCCTGGCCGATCACCGCGACGCGCAGGCCCGCCTTGTCGAAGATCTTGTAGGGTTCGAAGGCGGGTTCGTCCCATTCGGCATCGAAGATGTTGGCGCCGAGGAAGGGGAAGGGCAGGCTTTCCACGATCTCCTGCACCCGGGCGGTGCCGAAGGTCCATTCCCAGTGGCTGGTCATCGCCTCGACGCCCAGCGCGTTCATGATGTTGACCATATCCTGCCCGCCGGTCAGGTAGCTGGTCATCGAGCCGTGCCAGGTGTCGCCGCCGTCCAGAAGGAGGCTCTCGGGCCGCGCGGCGCGGATCGCCTTGACCACGGTCGCCACCCGGTCCATGCCGCCCATCCGGCCATAGGTGCGGCCAAGGGCTGCGAAGTCCTCGTAGGTCAGCGCATAGGCCTCGGGGCTGCCGGGCGCGATCTTGAACATCTCCTGGAAGGCCTTGCCCACCACATGCGGCGGCTGGCCCTTCGCCTCGCCCACGCCGATGTTCCATTCCGGCTCGCGGAACCAGATCGGCCGCAGTTGGGCGTGGATGTCGGTGATGTGGATCAGCGTCAGGTTGCCGAAATCGTCGAACTGCAAAAGCTGGTCCTGGGTCAGGGCCTGCTGCGCGGCCAGCCGCGACCAGTTGCCGAAGCCCGACGCCCCGTAGATCGCCGAGGCGGCAAGGGATGCCTGAAGAAACTCGCGCCGGGTAATCATCCCGTTCACTCCCTTCGGAAAGCTCTCCCGGTCGCGCAGGCGCGTCAGGCGGGCCGTCCCGTCATTTCCGTTGTGAGGGGCGGCCGACCGATGGACCGGCCACCCGGATGGCCTAGTGCCGCACCGCGACGCCTTCGACCGATAGCCCGTTCCCGCGCGAGGCCACGAAGAGTTCCAGCGCCTTGAACTCGTCCGAGTTGGGCTTGAATGTCTCGGCCCGCGTGTCGCGCACGCAGCCGACGAAGCGCTGCTGGGCGGACAGGATCCCCGCGTCCTTCAGCCGGTAGGTCGGGAAGCCGTTGATCTGGCCCTGGCTCAGGTGGTCGGCGCGGATGAACATGCCCTGGTTGTCCTCGTGGCAGTTCGCGCAGGACATCTCGAGCTGGCCGAAGCGGGTATAGTAAAGCTCCTTGCCCTTTTCCCAGAACGGGGCGGCGGGGCCGTCGATGGCGACGTTGACGATCATCCCGCGCGACTGCATCGAGATCAGCGCCAGCATGTCCTTCATCTCGTTGCCGGTCCAGTTCCAGGCCTCCAGCCCCATGCGCTCGGTCACGCATTTGTCGATGTAGTTCTCGACCGTCATCAGCGCGCCGGTCTTTTCATCGACCCGCGGGGTTACCGCGCGCAGGCCGGCCATGCTTTCCGGGCCTTCGTGGCAGCCGGCGCAGCTTTCGCCGTTCTTGCCGATTGCCGAGTTCCACAGATCCAGGCCCCGGTCCACATAGACCATACCCGGATTGTCGAAATCGTCGCGTTCCAGATCGCGGGTCTCGTCCTCGCGGTAGAGCCAGCCGGAATGGATGGTATCCATCTTGTCCTTCAGGAACTCCGGCGCGGGGGCGGACGTCACCATCTCGATGGGGCCGTTCTCGCTGTCGATGACCAGCGTGTCCTCGACCGGATCGGCAAGGGCCGCGCCCGACAGGGCGAGCCCGCAGGCGAGCGCGGCGATGGCGGTGGCTGTGCGGTGCATGGCTTTCTCCTCCCCTGGCCGACCGCTAGCCGAGCTCGATCGGCTTGACGTCCTCGTAGACCGAGCCGTCGTCGTCATACCAGGTGAACTTGAACTCGCCGGCCGCGTCCACCTTGGCGTCGAATTCGAAATAGGGGTTGGTGGAAACCGCCGGGTCGATGGCGACGTCGATCACGTTCACCCCGTTCAGGTCGCAGGTGAAGCGGTTGATGATCTGGCGCGGGATCAGGTTGCCATCCGAGCCCTTGCGCTGGCCGGATTCCATCTTGTGCGAGATCAGCGCCTTGATGGTGACGACCTCGCCCGCCTTGGCGGATTTCGGAACCTTCACCCGGGGTTTTACTTCTTCGACCATGGTGTTTCTCCTTTCTCTCAGCCGCCGCAGCCGCCGATGGTGACCTTGACGGTGGCCTGGGCCTGGACGATCGAGCCGTCGGCCATCTTGGCCATGGCGATCACGTCCTGGGTCTTGGCCAGACGGATGCGGGTGGCGGCGAACTGGCGGCCCGCGGCGGGGCCGAAAGTGAAGGTGGCAACCGCCGGTTCCGGGTTACCCGAAGCCAGAAGCATGATCGCCACCGCGCCGGGCGCATCGACCGACACCGGCACCGTGTTGCCGTTCTCGGCGATTTCCGGGGTGGTCAGGGTGATGCCGTCGGTGCCGGGGGCCGCCCCGCCGGTGAAGGCGGCGGTCAGTTCCTCGATGGTCGCGGCGGCGGACAGGCCGGGCATGGCGGCGAAGGCGATGCCGCCAAGGCCGAGCGTCAGGGCTTTGCGTCTGCTGAGGGTCACGGGAAATCTCCTGTCTGTCTGTGGGCGGTCAGGTCCGGCCCGTCATTCCTTGAGAGTGAGAAGGTAGGCCACCACATCCTCGATCTGCTGGCCGGTCAGGATCGGGGGCAGATCCCCCTCGGGCGCCTTGCCGGTGTAGCCGTTGCCGGGGCGGATGAAGCCTTCGGTCTTGTAGAAGGCCGGCATGAAGCTGCCCTCGAAGGTCATCTTCGCGTTGGCCACGATGCCGCGCAGCTCGGCCTCGGACCAGCGGCTGGCCACGCCGTCCAACGGCGGTGCGATGTTGCCGGGGAACTGCACGTCCGGCAGCGCCGCGATGGTGTGGCAGGCGACGCAATTGCCCAGGGCATTTGTCGTCATCACCTTGATTCCATTGGCCGGGTCACCCGGAGTCCCGGTCAGGGACGCCTCGACCTTGCCTTCGTTGTAGACTACGTCCTTGGGCGCGACTTCGGCCAGGGCTGGCATCGCGAGAGACAGCAGAAACGCTGTCGCCAAGCAAGGCTGGCGTGTCATCCTCATCCTCCCTGTATTCCTCCGCATACACTATGAGGCGAATTCGGAAGGCTCGCAAGAAAAATATAGCAGGAAACCTATATTGCTATGTTTCTAGCGCCTTAGCTACGGTTGCTGGCCGCCGGCCATGCGTTCGGCGACGAATTTCTGGAAGTTCTCGCCCGACTCGTAGCCGTGGTCCCGCACCCAGATCAGCAGGGCCTCGGTCGTGCCCTTGCCGAAGGCGCCCGGCATCATCGCAACGGCGGCCTCGGGCGTGGTCGCGCCTTCGGGCACCTCTTCGGGCAGGAAGATCAGCGTGGGCGTGAACATCACGCCCCAGCGCATCGCCATGGCCTTTTCCGACAGGACGGTGCCATCGAAATCCGTCACCTCCACATCGCCGAACAGGTTCAGCTGCACCACGAAGTAATGCTCGCGGATCAGGGCTTCGATGGCGGGATCGGTGAAGGTCTTCTCGTGCATCTCGGTGCAGTAGATGCAGCCGCGCTGTTCGAAGATCAGCATCAGCCGCTTGCCCTCGGCATTGGCCTCGGCCAGGTCCTCGCGCAGGTCCTTGAAGGTCTCGCGCAGCCAGGCCGGCTTGTGCAGGCCGTCGTCACCGAGTTCGACGGCAAGGGCCGGGGTGGAAAGGGCAAGGGCGGCGGCAAGTGCAAGGCGGCGCAGCATCGGTGTCTCCTGTCAGGTCAGGGTCGCGGACCAGTCGAAATTGCGGATCATCCAGTCGGCGATCAGGTTCACGGTGTTGGTGGCGATCAGAATGCCGAAGACGATCAGCATGACGCCCATCGCCTTTTCGACATGACCCATCAGCGCGCGGTGGCGGGCGACCCAGGCCAGGAACGGTCCGGCGAACAGCGCCGCCACAACGAAGGGCAGCGTCATCGACAGGCCATAGACCAAGAGCAGCATCCCACCCCGCCACAGGTCGCCCATCCCCGAGGCGACCATCAGGATCGCCGCCAGCGCCGGGCCGACGCAGGGCGTCCAGCCGAAGCCGAAGGCAAGCCCCATCAGGTAGGCCCCGGCCAGGGTGCGCGGGTTGCCCGCGCTTTCCACCCGCGCCTCGCGGTAGAGAAAGCCGATGCGCAGCACGCCCAGGAAATGCAACCCGAAGAGAATCAGCACCGCGGCGGCGACATAGGACAGGGGCTCCTTCCACTGGGCGAAGCTGCGGCCAAGAGCGGTGGCCCCGAGGCCGAGAAGCACGAAGATCGTCGTGACGCCCAGCGCGAAGGCGAGCGCCTGCACCACCAGACGCCCGCGCGCGCCCGGGGCGATGGTCCCGCCATCGCGCAGCTCGCGCACCGAAAGCCCGGCCATGTAGGACAGGTAGAAGGGCACCATCGGCAGGATGCAGGGTGACAGGAATGACAACAACCCTGCCAGGGCTGCGCCCCCGAACGAAATGTCGAGCATCGCCCCTCCTCCCAGGGAAGCGCCGCCTTGCCGGAAGGGCAAAGGCAGATTACGATAGTTCTATGTTTCTATGAGGCTGTCAACGTGGCCGCTCGCCTTCTGCTTTCGCTTCTGGCCCTTGCCCTGGCCCCGCTTCGCGCGGCGGCGGCAGACCTGGAACTGCTGATGTTCGAGCAGCCCGGCTGCGTCTACTGCGCCGCCTGGGACCAGGAGATCGCGCCCCAGTACCCGCTGACCACCGAGGGCAAGGCCGCGCCCCTGCGCCGGCTCCAGCTGCGCGCGCCGCTGCCGCCCGACCTCGCGCTGGACCGGCCGCCGGTCTTCACCCCGACCTTCGTCCTGATGGCCGATGGCGTCGAGACCGGCCGGATCGAAGGCTATCCGGGCGCCGATTTCTTCTGGCCGCTTTTGGCGGGGCTGATTACCGAGGCGGCGGCGAACTGAGGCAAGAAGAACGCGCCCCGGGGCGACTCGGACGCGCCGCAACAGAACAAGGGTTGCCCTTTCGCCAGGGTGAGAGCATTAACCGACCGGGAGACGCCGGGGGCAGGATTAGGGTGGACAAGCCGCTTCCACCGATGGAGGGACTGGCAGAGAGCGCCGAGGACGGCGCGGCTCCCGACCTGCGCGGGCTGGTCGCTTCCGCCGAGGAGGCCTCGACTCTTCTGAAGGCCATGGGCCATGACGGGCGCCTCACGATCCTGTGTTGCCTGCGCACCGGGCCGAAAAGCGTGACCGAACTTGAAAAGCTTCTGTCGGCGCGTCAGGCTATCGTCAGCCAGCAGCTGGCGCGACTGCGGCTGGAGGGGCTGGTCAGCGCCCGGCGCGAAGGTCAGGCAATCTTTTATTCGCTGCTAGATCCGAAGGCTGTGGCGATCATCGAACTGCTCGCGCAGCTCTACGACAGGAACGACTACGGCTGAACAGCCGGCAAGGAGGAGGTCGAATGCTGGATGTGGTTCCGATTGGCGTGCTGGCGGCCCTGGTGGGCCTTGCGGGCGGGCTGGTTCTGGGCCTCGCCGCGCGGCTGGGCGACTTCTGCACGCTCGGTGCGCTGGAATCGGCAACCTATGGCGGCGACCAGACCCGGCTCCGGCTCTGGGGCGTCGTGCTGGCCGTCGCGATCCTCACCACGCAGTTCGGCGCGATGGCCGGGCTGATCGACTTGTCGGCCACCTTCTACCACAGTCTCGAATGGAACGCGCTCGGCTCGATCCTTGGCGGGCTGGTCTTCGGCTACGGCATGGCGCTGGCCGGCAACTGCGGCTTCGGCGCGCTGGTCCGCTTCGGCGGCGGCGACCTGCGCTCGCTGGTCGTGGTCGTGGTCATGGGCATCTTCGGCTTCATAGCACTCTCAGGCCCGCTGGCACCGATGCGCGTGATGCTCTTTCCGCAGCCCGAGGCGACCGGGCCGCAGGGCATCGTCCACGACCTCGGCCAGATGGGCCTTCCGCCAGTCCTGGTGATCGCCGGCATCGCGCTGGCCTTCCTGGCCTGGGGCCTGGCGCACAAGGAGCTGCGGCAGAGTCCGCGCCAGATCGCCTGGGGCGTCGCGGCGGGTCTGGCCGTGGCCTGGTGCTTCCTGGGCACGACCTGGCTCGCCGCCGAAAGCCTGGGCGAGGTCGCGGTCGAGGGCCCCTCCTTCACCGCGCCGGTCGGGCGGACGCTCATCTTCCTGATGACCTCGACCGCCGGCGGCATCACTTTTTCGGTCGGCTCGGTGGTGGGGGTGATGGCCGGCTCACTGATCGGCTCAACCATCCGCGGTCTGTTCCGCTGGGAAGCCTGCGAGGACCCGCGGGAACTCGGCCGCCAAGTTGGCGGCGCGGCGCTGATGGGAATCGGCGGCGTGGTGGCGATGGGATGCTCGGTCGGACAGGGCGTCACCGGATTCGCCACGCTGGCCTGGTCGGGGCCGGTGACGCTTGCGGCCATCGCCGCCGGGGCCATGATTGGCCTGAGACAGCTGATTGCGGGCTACCAGCCTGAGTAGGCTCTGTTGCACAAATCGGCTGATGTCCGGAACTTCCCCATCCCTGGACAGACTTATCCCGCGACCTCTGTGACGGGCGTTCCGAGCGCGGTGAAGCGGTTCAGGACCGCGACGGCTCTGTTGCACAAATCGCCTGAGGGGATTCATGTCGTGACTCCAGCATGATAGCTGGGGCACATGAGCAGACCGACACCCCCCCGCCTACAAGACCCGCAACTGGCCAGCCTACAACAAGGCGCTCAAGCGCCGCGGCTCGCTGACGATCTGGTTCGATCCCGCCATGATCTGGGGAGCCACGCCCACCGGAAAGCGCG
>NZ_JBKBLV010000001.1:9870-156017 GCF_046295235.1 Tabrizicola flagellatus | reverse complement strand
AAGGACTGGCGGCGCGTCGCTACACGCTACGACAGATGCCCAAAGGTCTTCCTCTCCGCCGTCGCCCTCGCCGCAACTGTCATGTTCTGGCTATGAAACGAGAACGAGTCCTGACCCTAACTGTAGCCCCTCTGTGAGACCACGCCCCACACCAGCGCGCCAACACCACCGCAACAACCAGAACCTTCTTCATCCCACCCCACGCTCCCTCAACCACTCACCCACAACTCCCCACCTTTCACCTGTTCTCAAATATCCCCGCCGGAGGCTCCCCGAGCCGGTTGGCCGCAGGCCAGAGGCGAGACAAGGAGTCTCCGCGCGTCAGCGCTCAATTCAACAGCCGCCCTCAACCAAGGCAAACGCCCGGTAAACGCCCACAGCCAACCCCTTGAAATCCCTCATGCGCGATGACTGTCCACGCAGGACAGGCTCACTCCGCCGCCAGCGCCACGCCCGGGGGCTGCACCAGTTCGGCCACCACGCCACTGATCAGCTCGCGGAACCCCTCGAACCCTGCCAGCGGCTCCACCCGGACCTCGTCCATGTAGAGCGCCCGGTCGATCTCGACCTGCACCACATGCACCCCGCGCGAGGGCCTGCCATAGGCCTGCGCCACATAGGCGCCCGCGAAGGGCGAATTCCGTCCGACCCGCAGCCCGGCCCCTGCAAAGGCGGCCTCGACCCGGTCCATCACCTCGCGTCCCGCCGTGGCACCATAACGGTCGCCCAGCACCACCTCGGGCCGCGGCTGGCCGGGGCGGGTATGCGCCTCGATCGCCTCGTGCGGCATGGAATGGCAGTCGATCAGCACCGCCTGCCCGAAGGCCGCGCGGGTCTCTTCGACCAAGGCCGCCAGCGCACGGTGATAGGGATGCCAGAATCGCCGCAGCCGCGCCTCGGCCTCGGCCAGCGGCAGCTTGCCGCGATAGATCGCCCGTCCCCCGGCGACCACGCGGGGAATCACCCCCAGACCCGACGAAATGCGCGGATTGTGCGGAACCCGGGCGATTCCCTCGATCACCCCCGGATCCAGCTCGTCGGCGGCGCGGTTCAGATCGACGAAGGCCCGCGGCGCCCGCGCGGCAAGAAGCGGTGCGCCCATGGCCGGTGCCATGTCAAGCAACCGGTCGACGAAGGCATCTTCAGAGGACCGGATCGCCCGACGATCCAGCACCACCTGCCCCAGGAAATCCGGCGAATAGTCGCTGCCGGAATGCGGCGAGGCGAAGATCAGCGGCGAGATCCGGCGGGCCGGCTGGGTCAGGACATAGGCCTCGGTCTCGGTCCGTGTCATCGGCGCTCCCGTTGGCGTGCAAGGCATTCTTCCTTCCGATATAGCCGGATAATCCGGAAAGCCAAAACCCCTTGCAGCCCGTGACACTTGTCAGTATAGACCCCGCCTGACCGACGCGGTTCGCTCCGCGTCCTTTTCGTTTAACCGGAAGGGACCGGCGCGAATGCAAGGCTCAAACGGGCGGTTAGCTCAGCGGTAGAGCACTACGTTGACATCGTAGTGGCCACTGGTTCGATCCCAGTACCGCCCACCATTCGCCGCTTCCCGCGGGAAGCATGAGGTTCAATCTGGCGCAGTTTCGCGCCGCGTAGAAGGAGGGTCGACCATGAAAGTCGCCAACTCGCTCCGCTCGCTGAAGACGCGTCACCGCGATTGCCAGGTCGTGCGCCGCAAGGGCCGCGTCTATGTGATCAACAAGACGCAGAAGCGCTACAAGGCGCGTCAAGGCTGAGCCCGTCAGGGCTGAGCCGCGCACGGCGAGACGGAAATCAGGGCCGCCAGGGAAACCTCGGCGGCCTTTTCCGTTTGCCAGATCGTCGATGACTTCGTCACTCCTCGCCGGCCCGCGACGAGACGCCGAAGCCGCAGGAGGCGCCACCCGAAGGACAGTCCATGACCCTCCGCCCCTTTCTGCCAGCCGACATCCCCGCCGCCCGCGCCCTCTGGCAGGCGACCCCGGGTGTGGGTCTCTCTACCGCTGATGACCCAGCCGCGCTGCAAACCTTCCTCACCCGCAACCCCGGCACCAGTTTCGTGGCCGAATCGGGGGGCGCGTGACCGGCACCATCCTTGTCGGCCATGACGGGCGGCGCGGGCTCATTCACCACCTCGCCGTCGCCACGGACCGGCGCCGTTCCGGCCTTGGCCGCAGGCTTGTCGCCGCAGGCCTCGCCGCGCTCCGGGCACAGGGCATCGACAAGTGCCACCTCATGGTCTTCGCGAACAACGCTGAAGGTGCAGCCTTCTGGACGGGAATTGGTGCCACCCGGCGCAGCGAACTCGACCTCTACTCACTCGCAACCGCGCCCCGCTGACCCGCCGGGCGCCAAGTCTTTTCGAGAAGATCTGCCAAAAATTCTTCGAAGGATCTTGTGTCCCAAAGGCAAACCCGCAGGACGCCAGATGCACCCGAACCCCGCCTTCCGCCAAACCCCGCGCGACCGGAACCTCGCCTTCGCCCGCGCGCGCGGGCGAAGGCATCCTGTCGATCAACGGCCCCGACGGCCCGCTCGCCGCACATCTCCCTTCCTTCTGAACGACGACGCGAGCCGTGCCGACCTTCACCTCGTCCGCTCGAACCTCATCGCCCGTGCAACCCTTCGTGCGTCCGCGTTGATCGCCATATCGGGAACCGACGCCTGCATCTCCCCGGACTGGTATGGGCCGCATTCCGAGGTTCCCGACCAGGTCCCAACCTGGAACTATGTTGCCGTCCACCTGCACGGGCACCTGGAAGCCCTGCCCGAAGACGCGATGCGCGGCGATGTCGATGCCCTCTCGGCCGAGCATGAAGCCCGAATCGCCGGCAAGCGCTCCTGGACCAGAGCCAAGATGACCGAAGGCGCGATGCCCCGGATGATGCGGATGATCCTGCCGTTCCGGTTCCGTGTGGCCCCGGTCGAGGGCACCGGGAAGCTGAACCAGAACAAGACGGGCGAAATCCGCAGCCGTGCGGCGCAGGCCCTGTCGCAGGGCAATGCCTCGGCACAGGAGATCGCTGCCCTGATCCGGCGCGACCTCGGCTGATCCGGCGTTGCCTGACGTCAGGCCACATGGCACCTTGCACCCGGTTTCCTTTGGGTTTGCCATGAAGGTCATTCACCGGTCGGACACGCTGCTTGTCCTGGAAGACCGC
Organism: Tabrizicola flagellatus; assembly: GCF_046295235.1. Taxonomy (GTDB): domain Bacteria; phylum Pseudomonadota; class Alphaproteobacteria; order Rhodobacterales; family Rhodobacteraceae; genus Tabrizicola; species Tabrizicola flagellata_A. Next base: position 152,868 of record NZ_JBKBLV010000001.1, on the reverse strand, counting down.
CCCTGGCTCATGGGGAGCTTCATGATCGCCATGTCCCTCTGCTTCATGGCGGGCGGGCTGGCGATGATGGGCGAAGGCATGCTGCTTGGCGGGGCCTTGTTTGCCATGTTCGGCGGCGGTATCCCGCTTCTGATCGCGGCGCTGATGGTGCGGCGGGTGCGGCTGACGCTGGACCGGTCGACCGGCCAGTTGATCCGGACCATGCGCTCGGTCCGCGGGCTCAGCCAGCAGGGGTTCGCGCTTGACCGGCTTTCGAAGGCGTCGGTCGGGGTCAGCACGGACAGCGACGGAAGCACCTACCGGACCGAACTCCATCTGGCGGACACGCCTGAAACCGTGCCCTTCACCAGCTACTACACCAACGGAAGGAAGCCCAAGGCGATGGCCCAGGCCGTGAGCGACTGGCTGGCCGCCACGCGATGAACCGCTCGTCGATTGCCTTCGGCACTCCTCGCTTGACCACCCGCGACGAGAAGCCGAAGGCGCACGAGGAGCCAACCCCAAGCAGACATCAGCAAAATCCGCACGTTAAATTTCCGTTACCGTCTGCAACCAAGTATCTGGAATCATTTGAGTTACCGGGATTGTCCACCGTGGACACCTTCCGCGGCTGTTTACACTCCACCCCCTCCGCCCCTACAGTCGCCGGAGCAAACCGGAGGTCCCCATGCCCCTGCCCATCGCCCCCCTGATCCCGCTTGCGATCCGTCTCGGCCTCGTCGCGACGACGACCCTTGCCGTCACCCGCTGGGTCCGCTCTTCCACCCATCCCGGCCGGACCGACCAGCGGGCCGAGGACGCGCTGGACGACATGGGCGAGGGCCTGTCCCTCCACCGCCCCGCCGACAGGGCCGGGGATCGCCAGACCAACGCCACCGCCCGCCTCCGCCGGGTGGTGCGTTTCCGAGGCCGGACCTACGAGATCGACGCAGGCCTCATGGCCCGCCTCCGCCTGCGCGAGGCCGACGAGTGAAGCTCTACCACGCCCCCGCCTCGCCCTTTGTGCGCAAGGTGATGGTTCTGCTGCATGAGGCGGGCGCAGTCGATCGCGTCACCCTGAGTCCCGCCTCGGGCAGCCCGCTCGATCCCGGCACGCTACCGGTCGACCGCAACCCGCTGGGCAAGATCCCCGCACTCGAACGTCCCGACGGCCCGACGCTTTACGACAGTCGGGTCATCACCCGCTACCTCGACGACCTGCTGGACGCACGGCTCTACCCCGCCGCGCCGCATCTGTGGGACACGTTGACCATCGAGGCGACGGGTGACGGTATCGCCGAGGCCGCCGTCCTGATGCGCTACGAGGCGCATGTCCGCCCGGAAGCCACCCGCTCGCCCGCCTGGATCGAGGCCCAGTGGAGCAAGATCGCCCGCTCCCTGGCCGCGCTGGAGGACCGCTGGCTGAGCCATCTCGCCGGCCCGCTCGACATGGGGCAGATCGCGGTCGGCTGCGCGCTGGGCTACCTGGACTTCCGTCATGCCGACCGGGACTGGCGCGCCACCCATCCCGCGCTCGCCGCCTGGCATGCCGCTTTCGCCGACCGCCCTGCGATGCGCGCCACCGCGCCGGACGCCTGAACCCCGCGACCATAGAGACACAGGCGACCCTCTGCCGCAGAGAAATGCGGCCCTGCGCGACTTTGTCCGCTGGACGCGGGGACGCGCCTTGGCTAGATACACCCGCGGCAGGGCATGGCTTTCCATTGCCCCTCAAGTCATATGGGCCGGCGCCCCCGGTCCGATAGGGGAGAAGATCTCGTGTCCCACGCAGACGATCACGCAGGCACCGGCGAAGGCACTCGGCGGGATTTCCTGTACTACGCAACGGCAGGCGCCGGGGCGGTCGCCACGGGCGCCGCTGTCTGGCCGCTGATCAACCAGATGAATCCTTCGGCCGACACCCGGGCGCTCGCCTCGATCATGGTCGATGTGTCCGCCGTCGAGGTCGGCACGCAGTTGACGGTGAAATGGCTGGGTAAACCGGTGTTCATCCGCCGCCGCAGCCCAGAAGAGATCGAGGCCGCCCGCGCCACGGCGCTGAGCGATCTGGTCGATCAGAACTCGGAGAACGCCAACAAGCCTGGCACCGATGCATCGGACCAGAACCGCACGCTCGACGAGGCGGGCGAATGGCTGGTGATGATGGGGGTCTGCACCCATCTGGGCTGCGTGCCGCTGGGCGACGGCGCCGGCGAGTTCGGCGGCTGGTTCTGCCCCTGCCACGGCTCGCACTACGATACCGCAGGCCGTATCCGCAAGGGACCCGCGCCAAGGAACCTTGACGTGCCGGTGGCCGCCTTCTTCGACGAAACCACGATCAAGCTTGGGTAAGGATCAGAAACATGGCCGGAATTCCGCACGACCATTACGAGCCCAAGACCGCCGGTGAGCGCTGGCTGCACAAGCGCCTGCCCATCGCGGGGCTCCTCTACGACACCATCATGATCCCCACGCCCAAGAACCTGAACTGGATGTGGATCTGGGGCATCGTCCTGACCTTCTGCCTTGCCTTGCAGATCGTCACCGGGATCATCCTGGCGATGCACTACACCCCGCATGTCGACAAGGCCTTCGCCTCGATCGAACACATCATGCGCAACGTGAACGGCGGCTACTTCATCCGCTACCTGCACATGAACGGCGCTTCGCTGTTCTTCTTCGCCGTCTACCTGCACATCTTCCGCGGCCTCTACTACGGCAGCTACAAGGCCCCGCGCGAGATCACCTGGATCGTCGGCATGATCATCTACCTCCTGATGATGGGCACCGCGTTCATGGGCTACGTCCTGCCCTGGGGCCAGATGTCCTTCTGGGGCGCCACCGTCATCACCGGCCTCTTCGGTGCGATCCCGGGTGTGGGCGAGGCGATCCAGACCTGGCTCCTCGGCGGCCCGGCCGTGGACAACGCCACGCTGAACCGCTTCTTCTCGCTGCACTACCTTCTGCCCTTCGTGATCGCGGCGCTGGTCGCGGTGCACATCTGGGCCTTCCACACCACCGGCAACAACAACCCCACGGGGGTCGAGGTCCGCCGTGGGTCGAAGGAAGAGGCAAACCGCGACACCGTTCCTTTCTGGCCCTACTTCGTCATCAAGGACCTGTTCGCGCTGGCGGTGATCCTGGCGGTGTTCTTCGCCATCGTCGGCTTCATGCCGAACTACCTGGGCCACCCCGACAACTACGTCGAGGCGAACCCGCTGGCGACGCCCGCGCATATCGTGCCGGAATGGTACTTCCTGCCGTTCTACGCCATCCTGCGCGCCTTCACCGGCGATGTCTGGGTGGTGATCGCGGCCGAATGGCTGTCGTTCGGCATCATCGACGCCAAGTTCTTCGGCGTGCTGGCGATGTTCGGCGCGATCGCGGTCATGGCGCTGGCGCCCTGGCTCGACACCTCATCGGTGCGCTCGGGCCGTTATCGCCCGATGTTCAAGTGGTGGTTTGCCCTGCTAGTCATCGACTTCATCGTCCTGATGTGGTGCGGTGCCATGCCCGCGGAAGAGCCCTATGCCACGATCTCGCTGATCGCCTCGGCCTACTGGTTCGCCTACTTCCTGGTCATCCTGCCGCTTCTGGGCGTGATCGAGAAGCCGCTGGCCCAGCCCGCGACCATCGAGGAAGACTTCAACGCCCACTACGGCCCCAAGGCCACGCCGGCCGAGTGAGAGGAAACGACACATGTTCCGCAACATCGCACTCATCGCCGCTTCGGCCCTGACCCTGACCGCCGGCGGCGCAATCGCCGCCGGTGAAGGCGGGCATGTCGAGGACGTGGCATTCGCCCATGAAGGCCCCTTCGGCAAGTTCGACCAGTTCCAGCTGCAGCGCGGACTTCAGGTCTTTACCGAGGTCTGCTCGGCTTGCCACGGGCTGAAATATGTCCCGATCCGCACCCTGTCGGACCCGGGCGGGCCCGGCCTGCCCGAGGACCAGGTCCGCGCCTATGCCAAGCAGTTCACGGTGACCGACAAGGAAACCGGCGAGGACCGCGAGGCGATCCCCAGCGACAACTTCCCGGCGAACACCGGGGCGGGCGCGCCCGACCTGTCGCTGATGGCCAAGGCCCGTGCGGGCTTCCACGGGCCTTACGGCACCGGGATCAACCAGCTGTTCAGGGGCATGGGCGGACCGGAATACATCCACGCCCTCCTTACCGGCTATACCGGCGAGGAAAAGGAGGAGTTCGGGTCGTTCTTCTACGAGAACACTGCCTTCTCGACCGGCTGGATCGCAATGGCACCGCCGCTTTCGGACGATCAGGTGACCTATGCCGACGGCACTCCGGCAACGGTGGACCAGATGGCGATGGACGTGGCCTCGTTCCTGTACTGGGCGGCCGAGCCGAAGCTGATGGACCGCAAGAACGCGGGCTTTGTCAGCGTGCTGTTCCTGGTGCTGCTGTCGACGCTGCTGTACCTGACCAACAAGCGCATCTGGGCCGGGGTCAAGGGCAAGAAGCAGCACGCCTGATCTTCTGCCAGATCTATCGGAAAGCCCCGCCACTGGCGGGGTTTTTCATTTCCGGCCTAGGTATTCCAGCACCTCTGGCGGCGGGTTGGACAGCAGCATCCCGGTTGCCACCGGAGGATGGACCACGCCGTCGGTAACGAAAGCCAGGCTTCCGCCGAGGGCCCTTGCGTCCTCGGGGTCATGCGTCACCATCAGGACGAGGGCTCCGGTCTCCTGCGCCACCTCGCGGACCAGAGCCAGCATCTCGGCCCGCAGCGCCGGTCCCAGCGCGGCGAAGGGTTCGTCCAGCATCAGGATCGGCCGCGCCCGCAGCAGGGCACGGGCAAGTGCCGCGCGGCTGGCCTGCCCGCCGGAAAGCTGAGCCGGGCGCCTTTCCTCCAGGCCGGCCAGGCCGACCCGGGCCAGCGCCTGCCCGACCCGCGCGCGATCGGCGTCCGACAGGCGCAGGTCGGGCGTGAGGCCAAGGCCGATGTTCTGCGCCACGGTCAGATGCGGGAACAGGTTCTGGTCCTGGAACAGGATCGTCATCGGCCGCTGACCGGGGGGGACGGGTGCAAGATCCGCACTCTGCCACAGGACCCGGCCCGAGGTCGGCGGCAGGAACCCGGCGATCATTGACAGGAGCGTGGATTTTCCCGCCCCGGACGGCCCCATGATCGCGATCAGGCTGCCGGGCTCGGCCTGCCAGTCGGCGGTCAGGCGGAAACCGGGCTGGGTGAAGGTCAGGCGGTCAAGCTGCAGCACGGCGGCCTCCGGCGTCGAAAGCCCAGAACAGGGCGAAGGAGAGGGTGACAAGGATCAACGCGGCGGCGGCGGCGGCCTCCATCCGGTAGGCGCCGGTCAGCTGGCTGACGACAAGGGGCAGGGTGGCCTGCCGCTCCCCGGCGAACAGGGCGATGACGCCCAGATCGCCCATCGACAGCGCGGCGGCGATGCCGGCACCAAAGCCCAGGGGCCGGGCGAGCCGTGGCAGGACCAGCCAGCGCAGACGGGGCCAGCCGCGCAGGTCGAGGCTGTCGGCCAGCCGACCGTAGTCCTGATGCAGCGCCCGCGCCTCGGGCAGGAGGATGCGGTAGAGATAGGGCAGCGACAGGGCGAGGTTGACCAGCACGGTGACCGGCAGCGCCAGCGTCATCGGCGGGGCGAAGGGCCGGATGAGGAGGAAGAGGCCGGTGCCGAGGACCAGGCCCGAGGTCGCCAGCGGCAGCGTCGCCGCCGTCTCGACCCAAAGGCCCTGCCGCCGTGCGGCCGCCAGCGCCAGCGCCAGCGCCGCCGCCGTCGCCAGCACCGCCGAGACCAGCGCCACACCGACCGACCGCGCCGCCGCGGGCAGGACCGAGGCGGGCAGGTCCGCCAGTCCCGGCAGGCCCCGCATCAGGACGGCGAGGAGCGGCAGCGCCAGGAACAGACCCGTCAGGACCAGCGCCAGCGCATCCAGCGCGCGCCGCCAGCCCGGCGGTGCGTCCAGCCGCAGCGGCCGGTCGAGCCCCGCGCCGAATCCCGCAGGCCGGGTCAGCCCCCAGGCCGCCAGCGCCGCCAGTCCCCCCAGCACCAGCTGCACCCCCGCCAGCCCCGCCGCGCGCGCCAGGTCGAACTCGAAGCGCACCGCCTGATAAATCGCCAGCTCGATCGTGGTGGCCGAGGGGCCGCCGCCCAGGGTCAGGACCACGGCAAAGCTGGTCAGGCAGATCACCAGGATCACCAGCGCGACCCCCGGCAGCACCTCGCGCAGCATCGGCGCCTCGAGGTGGCGGAAGGTCTCGCGCGGGGTGAAGCCGAGGGATTGCGCCAGCCGGATCCGTTCGGCTGGAATCGACAGCCAGCCTTGCAGGATCATCCGGGTGGCCAGCGGCAGGTTCAGGAACACATGGGCCAGGACGACGCCGTGCAGGCCGTAGATCGAGACGGGCGGCAGGTCGAGGGCGGTGAGCGCCTGATTGAGCATGCCGCCCCGACCGAAGACGGCCAGAAGCCCAAGCACCGCGACCACCGCCGGCAGAAGGAAGGGCGCGCCCATCAGGGTGATGAGCGCGCCCCGACCGGGAAACTGGCGGCGGGCGAGCGCACGGGCGACGGGCACGGCCAGAAGCGTGGAAAAGACCGCCGACAGAACCGCCTGCGTCGCCGAAAAGCGCACCGCCGCCCAGTCGGCAGGCCCAAGCGATATCACCGCCCCGCGCCAGCCCACGGCCAGCAGGGGCGCGAGGACCAGCGCAAGGAGGAGCCCCGCCACGAGGCGCGCGGGCAGGTTCTGGCGGGGTACAAGCTTCGGCTTCATCGGGCAGGCCCCCCACCCCCATCCCCTCCCCACGAGGGGGAGGGGAGGCGCGGGGCGGTTGCGCGCGTGCCACGGGTCACTTTGCCAGCGCCGCGCGCCACTCGGCCAGCGCCGGGTCGCGGGCGGACCGGGCTTCTTCCGGCGTCATCAGGAGCGACCTGGCCGGGCGGAAGGCGTCGAAACCCTCGGGTAGGCCGGCCGCCGGGGTGACGGCGGGATACATCCAGTTGGTCTGGGGGATCGCCGACTGGAAGGCCTCGGTCAGCATGAAGGCGAGGAAGCGGTCCGCCAGTTCCGGCTGGTCGGTCGCGGCCAGCTTGCCGGCGACCTCGATCTGGAGGTAATGGCCCTCGTCAAAAAGCGCCGCGGCCTTGCTGTCGTCCTTCTCCGCGATCAGGTGGTAGGCGGGCGAGGTGGTGTAGGACAGGACCATGTCGGCCTCGCCTTCCAGGAACAGGCCATAGGCCTCGGACCAGCCGGGGGTGACGGTGACCACGTTGTCGGCCAGGCCCTGCCAGATTTCAGCAGCGCGGTCGCCGTAGGCCGCCTTGACCCAGAGGAGAAGCCCGAGCCCGGGGGTCGAGGAGCGGGGATCCTGGATCACGATCTTCTGGTCCGAGGCGGCCAGCGCCTCGAAGGTCCTCGGCGGCTCGGGCAGGCGGGTCCGGTCGTGGACGAAGGCGAACCAGCCCCAGTCATAGGGCAGGAACAGGGAATCGGCGACCTCCACCGGCAGGTCGAGTTGCGGCGTCTGGCCGTGCGGAGCGAACAGCCCGGTCGCGGCGGCGGCCGCCGTCAGGCTGGTGTCGAGGCCAAGGACGACATCGGCCTCGGAGGCCGCGCCTTCCAGCTGGACGCGCGCAAGAAGCGCCGCGCCATCCCCGGCGGGGACGAAGCGCAGGTCGCAGGCGCAGGTTTCCTCGAAGGCCTTCTCGATCGCGGGGCCGGGGCCCCATTCCGAGGTGAAGCTGTCGTAGGTCAGGACGGTCAGGACGGGTGTTTCGGCCAGCGCCGGCGTGGCGATGGTCAGAAGGCCCGCAGCAAGGAGATGTCTTTTCATCCTCTTCTCCATGGTGCGACGGAACGGTCGGGGATGGAGAAGTCCATGCACCTTCCCTCCGCCGGTATGATCCGGTTCAGGTTCGACGGGTTCGCTTGCGCATCTCAGCCCGTTTCCGGGCACCCCGAGGTAAGACTGACCTTACGGCATTCGGCGGCGGGTGCAAGGGGCGAGGGTGGCGCCCGGCGGCTGGCGTCGGATGCCTCCGGCGGGAGTATTTGGGAAAGGGGCAAGAGCAGGGGTCGAGGCTCAGTCGCGGCGCAGGAACAGCGTGCCGTTCGGTTCGCCGGTTTCGTCCTCGGCAAAGCCCAGGGCGGCGAGGGCGGGGGTCAGCTTCGCCCGCGCGGCGGTGACCTCTGAGGGGTCGAGGAAGGGGATGAGGATGCGGCGCAGGCCTGCGAGGGCTGGTTCGGGCAGCGCCTCGGGCGGCAGGAGCGGGCCGGAGAGGCGCAGGACCTCGGGCCGGGTCTCGGCCAGAAGGCGATGCAGGCCCGACCAGATGCCTTCGGGGTTCAGCGTGGCCTGCGACCAGGCGAGGCCCGCGGTGTCGGGAAAGTTCAGCGCGGCGATGCGTCGCGAGAGGAGGAGGAGCGCGGGGCGTTCGTCGTGGACCGTGATGCGCAGGTCGGGCAGGGCGGTGCGGGCGCGCAGCGCGACGAAGCCGATGCCGGCGTCCAGGTCGAGCAGACTGGAACAACCGTTCACAAATCCGGAAATGTTGCGGGCATGGCGGCGGTCGAACTTTCCCGACCTGATCACCTCCAGCGCGGCGGCGGTGAAGACGCGGGGGTCGAGCGGGATCTTCAGGCCCTGGTTTTCCACCAGCTCCAGCGGAATGTCCTGCGACAGGTCGGCCGAGCCCGAAACATAGGGCGAGGCGAAGGGCGAGCCCCAGCCGGGAGGTGGCGGGGTGCGGCGGACCTCTTTCGGCTGGGCGTTGCGGCGCTGTTCCAGTTTCGTCTGGACCGCCTTCACCGCTTCGGGGTCACGGGGTTTCGGCGGCTTGGCCACGACCTGGCTGATCGGCACGTTCGAGGCGGCTTCCAGATTGGCGACATATGCGAGGTAATCGGGCGACTGGCGGTATTCGGCCAGCCGCGCCTCGGCCCGGTCATGGGCGGCCTCGTGCAGGCGGCGCACCTCGGGATCGGAGAGGAGCGCGGCCATGATCTCGGCCCGGCGCGCGCGGTGGCGGAAGATGCGGGTGTCCTCGACCTCGTTGCGGTCCTGCAGGGACCAGTAGTCGGCGTTGTACTTGTCCTTCTTCAGGTTCGCGTTGCCGCGGAACTTGCGCAGGGAATAGGCGGCCATCGACTTGATGGCATAGTGGTTGATCTGCCCCCAGTCGTAGCCCACGGTCCGGCGGATCGACCGCCAGCCGCGGAACTTGAACCATTCCTCCAGCGGGCGGCCCGAGCCGTTCACCCACAGCACGCTTTCGGGATAGTCGGTGTCCTTGTGCTGCGACTTGATGATCGGGCGGTGCATGCCCAGCCGCAGGTATTTCGGATCGAACTTCAGCAGCGTCTTGGTGCCCCAGCCCTTGTTCCAGAACTCGGGCGCGGCGCGGGTGAACTGGTCGGTGATCGGCTCCCGCGACCAGTCGCGGATGCCGGAGGATCCGAAGATGCGCCAGGTCAGCACCATGGCCTGGGCATTCATCGCGTTCAGGTCGGCCACCAGCCCGTCCAGCGTGCCCGAGGGGTGGTTGATGACCATGAACTCGTCGGCGTCCAGCACCAGAAGCCAGTCGGAGTTGACGATCAGCTCTTCCTCGGCCGCGGCCTTCAGCATCGAGGGATGCGGCTTCATCCCTTCGGGGATCACGTTGTCGCGGTGGTGGACGCCAATGTCCAGCGCCTCAAGCCGTTTCAACAGGTCGTCGGTGCCATCCGAACAATCGTTCGTATAGACCATGATCTCGGTGAAGCCGAGCGCCAGGTGATGCGCGACCCATTCCACCACGGTCGGGCCTTCGTCCTTCATGGTGGACAGCGCCACCAGCGACCCGTGCGGGCTGGTCTGGCGGGTGAAGCTCATTCGTCCAGGGCGGCGGAGGGGTCGATTTCCAGCTTCTCGCACATCCGCGCGATGTAGCTGCCCTTCAAGGGCGGGTTCTTGCGCCACCAGGGCCGCGCGGCATTGGTGTAGATGTGGACCGAGAGGGTGGCGTCGGTGAAATGGCCTTCCACGTTGGAATGGGGGTCGTAGAAGACATCGTTCAGCTGGAAGGGCACGGGGTAAAGCGTGTCGGCGGTCATCGCCTTGTCGATATCGCCCGTGACCTGCGCGAAATGGGTGAAGGCCTGCGGGCCGAAGGCGGTGCGTTCGGTGTGATAGATGCGGACGGCTTTCGGCAGCGAACGATCGAGCTTGTCCATCTTGCGGCGCTGCTTGTTGCCCCACCAGGCAGGGTAGTCGGGAAGGTTGTCGTAATAGTCGAGCAGGCTTTCGATCAGCCGCCCGGTCTGCGGCATCGCCACCACGCCGCAGTTCAGCGCCCCCCGCATGCCGTGGCCGGCGTAGATATGCTCCTGGCCTTCGGGGAAGGGGCGGTGGCAGAAGGCGTCGCAGTCGATCCATATCGCGCCGGTCGCTGCGATCATCTTGTAGCGGAACACGTTCGACAGGAACGAGGCCGAGGTCTCGGCCACGATCGCGCGGTCGATCTCCATGATCTCGGAGGCCGGGCGCACCTCCACCCCCTCGGGGACGTTGCGCACCTTGTCGGTGCAATAGAGTGTCACCGGGTGGCCCATCACCAGATGCGACTTCAGGCAGAGCTGGTTGATGTAGTGCAGGCTTTCGCCAATCCAGAGCGATGCGACGGGGCGGCGGTTCAGGTCCATGGGCTGTCCTTCAGGCAGTCAGAAGACCGAGGCGAAACGGTCGGGCAGGCGGTAGAGCGCCTTCGTGCGCCCGCCGCCGAAGAAGGTGATCTTGCCGTCGTGCAGGTGCTGTTGTTCCTCGATCATGCGCTTGCGGAACTCGGGCAACTCGGCGTCCTCGCGTTCGGCGACGCCCTTGGACAGCTTGAGGAAGGTTTCCAGGTCCTTGCCCCAGGCCTTTCCCACTTCTTTCGGGTCCCGATCTCCGGCCATGATCGCGCGCATGTCCTTGCGGCCTGCCAGGCGTTCCGTGACCGTGTCGTAATCGAAGAAGCGCAGGTGGATCAGGTAGAGATGCGGGTCCAGCACGCGCGGCTGGTGGCTGTTCGCGTGCCCGCCGACGGTAAAGCCGGTTTCCTTCCGCAACACGCAGGGCTTGGCATAGTTGGCATTGGCTCGGAACACCCGGCGACGCGACAGGATCGGGGCGTCGTCGGACAGGGGCTCGGGCTCGGCCTCGGGGTTGTGGACCAGCTCGATCCCGAAGGGGCAGAGCGAGGCCGGCGTGCGTCTGGGGTGGGTATAACGGCCAAGATAGGTCACCAGGTCGGGGGCCACGGCAGGATCGACGATCACCACCTCGTCCACGTCGCCGACGATGAACCAGTTGTAATAGCGCAGCATCCCGGCCGAGAACTGGCTGTTGATCGACCAGCGCCGCCGCTCCATCCGCCACAGGGTCGGGTCGCGCGGCAGGCGGATGACATTGGCGCCCTCGCAGATGCGGTCATGTTCGGGATCGCCGCCGTGCGACAGGATGTAAAGGTGCTCACGCCCGAACTGCCGGCCATAGTAGTCGACCCAGCGGCGCAGGAAGTAATAGTCCTTGTAGACCATGGTCATGGCCCCGGCCGGCTTCTTGGTCGGATCGAGCGTGGCGGGGGCGTCGGACATCTGGCTTTCCTGGACCTGCGGGGCGGACGGTATCACGCGGATTCGCGGGCTTTCAAGCCGGGGGGCTGCGGCGCCCCTCGACGCGCAGGCGCGCGATGAAATCGCGCAGCAGCGGCACGCGGCGGGGACGGAAGCTTTCGTCGGTCAGCGCGACCCGGTCCATCTGCTGCACCTTGAAGCGACGGAAATCCTGCCGCAGGCAGCAGAAGGCCAGGCACTGCACCTCGCGGTCGAGGAACACGGTGCCCAAGGGCCAGATCCGCCGTTCGGTCACCCTGCCTGTCAGGTCGCGGTAGGCGATGTCCAGCGCGCGTTCCTCCCAGGCGGCCTCGCGCAGGGTCTGCATGTGCGGCGGCAGGGGGGCGCGGCGGTCGATGCGGTAGGTCTGGGTCACCGCGTGGATCGCCTGGCGCTGCACGCGGTCGGGCAGGGTGGCAATGATCTTGGCCTGGGCCTGGGCGGCGGCGCGGGCCAGCGCCGGATCGCCCGCCATGGTCACTTCGGCCAGGCCAAGGACCAGCGCCTCGACCTCCAGCCGGGTGAACATCTGCGGCGGCAGGGCCGGGTCCTCGGTCAGCGTATAGCCCGCCCCGGCCTCGCCGTCGATCAGCGCCCCCGCTGCCCGCAAGGCACCGATGTCGCGGTAGAGCGTGCGCTCGGACACGCCCGTCTCCTCGGCCAGCCGGGCGGCGGTGACGGGCTGCGGCAGCATCCGGAAGGCATCCAGCAGGCGGAACAGGCGGTCGGACTTGGGCATGGACTACTGACAGTTTCTGACAGGAGCCAAAGCCTATACCAGAGGCATCAGCCAGCAAAGGAGAGAAAGATGCTGACCCTGTTCCATTCCCCGCACAGCCGGTCCTCGGCCATCGTCGCCCTGATCGATGAGATGGGCATCCAGGACTGGGTGGAGATCCGCGAGGTGACGATCCCGCGCATGGACGGCTCGGGCGGGCGCGACCCGGCCAATCCGCATCCCGAGGGCAAGGTACCGGTCCTCGTGCATGACGGCCATGTCATCACCGAACGCGCCGCGATCATCCTGCACCTGACCAGCCTCTTCCCCGACAGCGGCATGGCCCCGGCGGTGGGGACGCCCGAATGGGGCGTGTTCGCGATGTGGCTGGCCTGGTATCAGGGCGTGCTGGAACCGACCTTCATCATGGACGCCGCGGGCGTCTCGCATCCCTGGCTGACCGCGGCGGTGCGGGATCACCAGACCGCCGTTGCCCGGCTCCGGGCGGCGCTGGACAAGGGGCCGTGGATCCTGGGCGAGCGGTACTCGGCGGCGGACCTGCTTCTGCACGCGCCCTATGCCTGGTTCCCCGAGGCGACGCCCGAGGACCCGGTGCTGCGCGACTGGATCGACCGCTGCCTGGCGCGGCCGGCGCGGGCGCGGGTGCTGGACCGCGACAGAAGCAGAATGCAGGCCGCCTGACGGCGCCCAGGCGCAAGGCCCAAAATTCTTCGACGAAGAATTTCGGGCGTCCTCACCCGGGCGGCTGCCACAGTTCGATGGGCGTGCCCTCCGGGTCGTTGATGCGGGCGAAGGTGCCGTAGCTGCCGTCGCCGTCCCAGTCGGCCCGCGTCTCGACCGCGATCCCCGAAGCCTGCAAACGGACGATCAGCGCGGGCAGGTCATCGACCCGCAGGTTCAGCATCCATTGCCTGTCTGCGGCGAAATAGTCAGTGTCGTCACTGAAGGGCGAAAGGACCGTCGGACCCGCCTCCTGCATCCAGACCGCGACATCGGGCTGGGTGATCCCGAGATGGGTCTGATACCAGGCGTTCAGCGCCTCGGGATCGCGGGCGCGGAAGAAGATGCCTCCGATGCCGGTGACCTTGGCCATGCCCGCCTCCCGCAATGCAAAAGGGTCGCCCCACGGGCGACCCTCTCACATTTCCGCTGTCGCGGGAAGGATCAGCCGTTGACCACGTCCTTCAGCGCCTTGGCGATGGCGAACTTGACCTGCTTGTCGGCCGGCTTGGTCATGGTCTCGCCCGTGGCGGGGTTGCGGACCTGACGCTCGGGGCGGGCCTTGCAGGCCACCTTGCCGAGGCCCGGCAGCGTCACGGTGCCGCCCGCGGCGACTTCGCGCGACACGACCGCCGCGATGGCATCGAGCGCCGCATTCGCGGTCTTCTTGTCGCCGCCCATGGCTTCGGCGACAGCGGCCACCAGCTGGGTCTTGGTCATCGGTTTGGACATTGGATCATCCTTCGTTGTTATTCGCTTCGTGTCATATGCACGGTTCGGCCCGCAAAAAACGGGCGTCCACCCCCGGTTGCGGGGCCACGGCCCAGACACACGGTTTGCCGGCCGAAATCAAGCCCCGAAGCACGAAACAAGGGGTTTTGACGGTTTTTTCGCCGTCTAGAGGAACGCGGTTTCCTCGAAGCTGCGCAGTTTCCGGCTGTGCAGCCGCTCGATCGGTGTCTCGCGCAGGCGCTCCATCGCGCGGATGCCGATCTGGAGATGCCGGCTCACCTGGGTCTTGTAGAACTCCGTCGCCATTCCGGGCAGCTTCAGCTCGCCATGCAGCGGCTTGTCGCTGACGCAGAGCAGCGTGCCATAGGGCACCCGGAACCGGAACCCGTTCGCGGCGATGGTGGCGCTTTCCATGTCCAGCGCCACGGCGCGCGACTGCGACAGGCGGCGGACCGGGCCGGACTGGTCGCGCAGCTCCCAGTTGCGGTTGTCGATGGTGGCGACGGTGCCGGTGCGCATGATGCGCTTCAGCTCGTAGCCCTCCAGCTGCGTGACCTCGGCCACCGCCTTCTCCAGTGCGATCTGGATTTCCGCCAGCGCCGGGATCGGCACCCAGACCGGCAGGTCGTCGTCGAGCACATGGTCCTCGCGCAGATAGGCATGGGCGAGAACGAAGTCGCCCAGGCTCTGGCTGTTGCGCAGCCCCGCGCAATGGCCGACCATCAGCCAGGCATGCGGGCGCAGCACGGCGATATGGTCGGTCGCGGTCTTGGCGTTCGACGGTCCGACCCCGATGTTGACCAGGGTGATCCCGTTCCCGTCCGCCCGTTTCAGGTGATAGGTCGGCATCTGCGGCATCTTGGACGGGGTCTCGATCACCCCGTCCGGCGTGGTGATCACCTGGTTTCCGGTGGCGACAAAGGCCGTATAGCCCGAGGCCGGGTCGCCCAGGGCCGCGCGGGCGTAGGCTTCGAACTCGTCCACGTAGAACTGGTAGTTGGTGAACAGGACGTGGTTCTGGAAATGCGTCGGGTCGGTCGCCGTGTAATGCGACAGCCGCGCCAGGCTGTAGTCCACCCGCTGCGCGGTGAACGGGGCCAGCGGGGCCGAACCGTCGTCATAGCGCGTCATCACCCCGTTCACGATGTCGTCGTTCGTGGTCACCAGGTCCGGCACGTCGAACACGTCGCGCAAGGAGAAGTCCATCACCCCTTCCTGCGGGATCGCGACTTCGGTGCCGGAAACGGCGAAATGCACCGGCATCGGCGTGTCCGACAGGCCGACCTCGACCGTGACGCCGTGGTTGCGTACCAGAAGCTCGATCTGCTGTATCAGGTAGTTGCGGAACAGGTCCGGCCGCGTGATCGTGGTGGCATAGGTCCCGGGGGCCGAGACATGGCCGAAGGCCAGACGGGTATCCACCTTGTCGAAGCTGGCGACCGTCAGGCGGATCTCGGGGTAATAGGCGCGGACGCGGCGGCCGGGATGTCCCTTGGACACGGTGCGCAGGAACTGGTCCGACAGGAACCGGGTGGCCTGGGTGTACAGCGCCTCCAGCCTGTCCACCGCCGCCGCGGCGTTGGTGAAACTCTCCATCGGCGGGGCGTCGGGGGTAAGGATCGCGCTGTTCAGGTCGTCTTGCATTCCGGGGTCCTGCGATTGATCCGGCATATAAGCCGGAAGCCGGGCGGGTCCGCAAGTGAAGCCATTGTGACGGTCGCGCTCAGCCGGCTCGGAACAGCGCGATCAGCGCCCGGTCGGCGGCATGGTCGGCATCGATCCGTGCTGCGGCGGCGCCGTAGATCTCGACCTCGATCAGATGCAGGTCGCCGATGCGTCGGGCGGCGGACAGGTCCTCCAGCGCGCGGTCGAAGCCGCGGTCGGACCAGACCCGGCGGTTGATCGACAGGGCGAACTGCGCCCCCTCCAGGCTGACCGCCAGAAGCTGCGGCAGCGCCTCGGGCCCGACATGGCCGGCGGTGAAGGTGCCGGAACTGACGATCCCCACATAGCGCCGCGGCAGGTCGAGGGGCCGGGTGATGTCGGCCCGGATCAGGTGGTCGTAGATCCGCTTCTCCGCCGCGCGCTCCAGCATCTCGGCCGAGAAATCCACCGCGTCGATCCCGGCGCGGAAGCCCATGCCGCGCAGGGCTTCGGCCAGAAGCCCGGTCCCCGCGCCCACATCCAGCACCGGCCCGCCCGCACCGGTGCCCATGAAGGCCGCCGCGACATGGGCGGGAAGCATGTAGTCCATCTCGGCCGCGAAACCGGAATCGTAGTTGGCCGCCCAGTCGCGGTAATAGGCAAGGCATGCCTCCGGCCCGTTCAGGCCCAGCGCCCCCTTCAGCCCCTGATCCATCGCCTTCCTCCCCTGCCCGCCAGATTGGATCGCCCCGGCCCCTGCCGCAAGCCCTTGCAGCCCCCCGCCCGCCCCGCGATAGTCGCGGCCATGTCCACGCTCCTCTCCCTTGGCCACGGCTATTCCGCCCGCGCCCTTGCCCGCCGCCTGATCCCGCAGGGCTGGCGCGTCATCGGCACCACCCGCAATCCCGCCAAGGCCGAGGCCCTGCGCGCCGAAGGGGTGGAGCCGCTGCTCTGGCCCGGCGACCCTGGCCCCGCTCTGGCCGAGGCGACCCATATCCTCTGTTCCGCCGCCCCGGATGCGCAGGGCGACCCCTTCCTGCGCGCAGCACCACAGATCGCCCAGTCCAGGGCGGTCTGGGTCGGCTACCTGTCCACCACCGGGGTCTATGGCGACCATCAGGGCGGCTGGGTGGACGAAACGACACCGCTCACCCCCCAGTCAGACCGGGGCCGGCAGCGCGTGGTGGCCGAACGGCAATGGCTGGATACGGGCCTGCCGGTCCACATCTTCCGCCTCGCCGGCATCTACGGCCCCGGCCGCGGACCGTTCGAGAAGGTCCGCGACGGCACCGCGCGGCGGATCATCAAGCCGGGGCAGGTCTTCGGCCGCATCCATGTCGATGACATCGCCCAGGTGTTGGAAGCCTCGATCCGCCATCCGAACCCCGGCGCTGCTTACAATGTCTGCGACGACAATCCCTGCCCGCCGCAGGACGTGATCGCCTACGCAGCACGGCTTCTGGGCCTGCCCGAACCGCCCGCCGTGCCCTTCGAGGAGGTCGCCCCGACGATGACCCCGATGGCGCTCGGCTTCTACAGCGAATCGAAACGGGTGCGGAACGACCGGATCAAGGAAGAGCTGGGCGTGCGGCTTCTTTACCCCGACTACCCCGAAGGCCTCGCCGCGCTTCTGGCCGAAGAGGGCGGCTGACGCCCTATTCCGCTGCCAGATCGCGCGGCTGGTTGGCCAGGATCGCCTCGGTCACCGCCGACAGCGCCAGCGCCGCCGCGCCATGCGCCCAAAGGAGGTCGCCCCAGGCATGGATCTCGATCGGCGGGCGCGGGCGGCCAGTGTTGATCGTCAGGTTGTCCATCTCGGCCAGGGTCTCGGCGGCATAGAGATAGTCATAGCGCATCCGCTCGCCCGACAGGATGATCAGCGCCGGGTCGAACAGGTTGACCACGTTCGACAGCCCCACCGCCAGATAGCGCCCCGCGCGGCGGAAGATCGACCTGGCGGTGGCATTGCCGGCCTTGGCATGGTCGTAAAGGCTTTCCAGCAGCACGTTGATCGGCTGGCTTTCCTTGTGGCCCCAGTTCAGCGCCGTCGTCGCCTCGCGCGCAAGCGCATAGTCGGCGACATAGGCCTCCAGGCAACCGCGCTGGCCGCAGCGGCACAAGGCGCCGTCGAGATGCACCTTGGTATGGCCCAGCTCCATCCCCAGCCGCTGCGCGCCGCGATAGATGCGGTGATTCATCACGAAGCCCATGCCGACCCCGTGCTCGATCGTCACCACCGCGAAATCCGACAGGCTGCGCCCGGCACCGAACCACAGTTCGGCCAGCGCCACCAGGTTCGCATCGTTGTCCACCTGCACCGGGATCCCCAGCCGCGCGCTCGCCGCCTCGGCCACCGGCACCGCGCGCTCGACCAGGACAGAGGACCACAGCGCCACCCCGTCGGCGCAATCGACAAAGCCCGGAATCCCGATACCCACGCCCGACAGATCAGACCGCGCGATCTGCGCCTTGGCGCAGACCCGGTCCAGAAGCGCCTCGATCGTGTCCAGAAGCTCGCCCAGCTGCATGGGGCCCGGCCGGCGCGGGATCGCTTCGTCCGCGATCAGCTTGCCGGCGAAGTCGACGATGACGGCGGTATGCTCGCGGTCCGACAGCTTCATCCCCGCGACCAGATGTGCCCCGGCCTTCACCCCCAGCGACACCGCCGGGCGGCCGCGCCCGGCTTCGCCGCCGCGCGGCACCGCGATCTCCTCGATCAGGCCCGCCTCGATCAGTTCCGACGAGATCGTGGTCACGCTGGCCGGGCTCACGCCCAGGTCCTTGGCCAGCTGCACCCGGGGAATCAGTCCGGCGGCGCGGATCAGTTCGAAGACCTGCTGGCGCAGCGGGCGCTGGCTTTCGGTCAGGGGCGGGATCAGGGGACCCACGCCCTTGCGCGCCTCTGTCATGGCGGCATGCGTCGCCTTGGCCAACATTCCTTCGCCTCCCGAAGCAAAAGCCGCCGATTCTGCTGCGCATCGAGGCAGGCTTGCCGCAGAATGGCCGGACTTCCACCATTTCCGCCCGATCCCAAGCTTTGACCAGCTGAATAATTTTGACAACTGAAATTGATATGCGGGTTTGGCTTTGGTTTTGTTCAACTGTGGGATTAATGATTCCGCTGCATGCAATCCTGGGGAGGTATTGATGCGCAATCTGTTCTGGACCGCGGCCCTTGCCTTGATGGCCCTGACATCGGTTGCCCTCGCCGAGGGCAAGAAGATCGGCGTGGCCTGGGGCGATCTGTCCCAGCCGCGCTGGCGTTGGGACGTGACCGCCATGCGCTCGATCATCGAGCGCAGCGGCAACAAGTACATTCCTGTCGATGCCGGCGGGTCGGCCGCCAAGCAGTTGCAGGACATCGAGAAGATGATCGCGCAGGGCGTCGATGCCCTGGTGATCCAGCCGGTGGACAAGGACGAGATCATGAGCGGGGTCGAGCGCGCCGCCGCGGCCGGCATCCCGATGATAGCCTATGACCGTCTGATCGAGCACGAGAAGGTCTTCTACATCACCTTCGACAACGTGGGTGTCGGGCGGATCATCGCGGCCATCGTCAAACAGAAGCAGCCGACCGGCAACTATGCGATCATCAGGGGCGATCCGGGCGACGCCAACTCGGGTTTCCTGCGCCAGGGCATGGAAGAGGTGATCGGCCCTGCCTTGGCCGGCGGTCAGATCCGCATCGTCGGCGAGGCGAATGCCGATGGCTGGAAGCCCGAGAATGCCAAGGCGATCATGGAAAAGATCCTGGCCGAGACCGGCAACCAGGTCGATGCCGTGCTGGCGCAGAACGATGGCATGGCCGGCGGCGCGATCGAGGCGCTGTCGGCGGCGGGCCTGACCATTCCGATCGGTGGGCAGGACGGAGACCCGGCGGCGCTGAACCGGGTCGCCATGGGCACGCAGACGGTTTCGGTCTGGAAGAACAACTTCGACCTTGCCAAGCAGGCCGGCCGCATCGCCGTCCAGCTGGCCGAAGGCACGCCGATGAACCTGATCCCCGACGCGCGGCAGTTCTCGGGGGGTGAAAAGGGGATTCCGGTCTGGTCGATCATGCTGAACCCGACCCCGATCACGGCTGAAACGCTGGACGTCGTCATCGATGCGGATCACGTCACCAAGACCGATGTCTGCAAGAACGCTCTGCCCACGGTCGCCGCCTGCCGCTGATCCTCGGGCGCCAGTCCGGTGTCGGCCCGACCGGGGCCGGCGCTTTTATATTTTGACAACTGAAATTATTGGCGGCATCTTCCGCCCTGTTCCGGCGAATCTGCCGGACCGGCCCGCAGAGGCCGATCCATAGGGAGGATACATATGCGTACCGCAATTCTCGCCGCCGTTCTGGCGGTGACCGGCTTCTCGTCCGCCGCTCTCGCCGAAGGCAAGAAGATCGGTGTTTCCTGGGCCCAGTTCCAGGAAGAGCGCTGGAAGATCGACGAAGCCGCGATGAAGGCCGCGATCGAAGCCGCCGGCAACGAGTATGTCTCGGCCGACGCCCAGTCCTCGGCCGAAAAGCAGCTGTCGGACATCGACGCGCTGATCGCGCAGGGCGTGGACGCCCTGGTCATCAACGCCTGGGACAAGGACGCCATCGGGCCGGCCATCGAGAAGGCCGCTGCCGAAGGGATCCCGGTCGTCGGCTATGACCGCCTGATCGAAGACAACCGCACCTTCTACCTGACCTTCGACAACGTCGGTGTCGGCCGCATCATCGCCCAGGAAGTCTTCAAGCTGGTGCCCAAGGGGAACTACGCCATCATCAAGGGCGACCCGGGCGACCCGAACGTCGGCTTCCTGCGTCAGGGCATGGAAGAGGTGATCGGCGCGGCCGTTGCCTCGGGCGACATCAAGATCGTCGGCGAAGCGAACTCGGACGGCTGGAAGCCCGAGAACGCCCAGAAGAACATGGAACAGATCCTGACCGCCAACAACAACGCCGTTGACGCCGTTCTGAGCCAGAACGACGGCATGGCGGGCGGTGTGGCCGCAGCTCTCGCGGCGCAGGGCCTGAACGTTCCGCTGGGTGGCCAGGACGGCGACCTCGCCGCGATCAACCGCGTGGCGCGCGGCACCCAGACCGTCTCGGTCTGGAAGGACGCCCGCCAGCTGGGCAAGGCCGCCGGCGAGATCGCCTCGGCCCTGGCCGACGGGGCCGCTCTGGACGCCGTTCCGGGCGCGACCAAGTTCTCGGGCGGCGAGAAGGGCGTTGAAATGAACGCCATCCTGCTGACCCCGACCCCGATCACCAAGGACACGATCGGCGTTGCCATCGAAGCCGGCCACATCACCAAGGAACAGGCCTGCGAAGGCGCGATGCCCGACGTGGCTGCCTGCCAGTAATCTGGCCTGATCTCCGGTGCCGTCCCGCGGGGCGGCGCCGACCCCTTTCTCCTGGCTGGTCCGTCGCTCCGTTCCCGGGGCCTCATGACGCGCATCGCGGCGCACGGCACCGGCACAGCCCCATCCCCTCTCAGGCTGGACGGACATGACCGACACACCCCATTCCCCTGCATCCCATGCGCCGAACGAGGGCGGGTTCACCCGCTTCCTGCGCGCCACGGAAATCGACCCGCGCCTTCTCGGCATGGTCGGCGCGCTTCTCCTGATCTGGCTGGCCTTCGAGGCCTATTCGACCTTCGTCCTCGGCCGCCCCTCGATGCTTCTGGGCGCCAGCCAGGCCGAGGCGAATGGCTTCCTCACGCCGCGAAACCTGTGGAACCTGTCGGTCCAGACCGCCTACATCGGGATCATGGCCTGCGGCATGGTGCTGGTCATCATCACCCGCAACATCGACCTGTCGGTGGGCTCGATCATGGGCATGGTGGGCATGTACATGGGCCTTCTGCAGGTGGAATACCTGACGCCGGCGCTGGGCCTCGGCCATCCGTCGATCTGGATCATCACCGTCCTCTTCGGCATCGCCATGGGCGCGCTGATCGGCGCCTTCCAGGGCACGCTGATTGCCTTCCTTGGGATCCCGTCCTTCATCGTCACGCTGGGCGGCCTTCTGGTCTGGCGCGGCGCCGCTTTCCTGGTCGCGGGCGGCAAGACCATCGCGCCGCTGGACGACCGCTTCTCCCTGATCGGGGGCGGGTCGTTTGGCGCGCTGGGCAAGACGGGAAGCTGGATCTTCGCCGTGATCGCCTGCGTCTTCGTCGTCTGGGCCTTCCTGAACGGCCGCCGGTCGCGCCATCGCCACGGCTTCGCCCTGCGTCCGGTCTGGGCCGAGACCTTCGTGATCGGCCTCGTCTGCGCGGTTATCCTCGGCGCGACGGCCATCGTGAATTCCTACATCTGGCCGACCGGCAACATCCAGAAATACTATCAGGCCCTGGGGCAGGAGATCCCGGCCTGCGCCGAACGGGGCGGCAACATCTACACCGATGTCTGCGCCAGCTTCGGCCACGGCTTCGCCTATCCGGTGCTGATCATGATCGCCGTGGCCTTCGCCATGACCATCCTGATGACCCGCACCCGCTTTGGCCGCTATGTCTTTGCCATCGGCGGCAACCCCGAGGCGGCGGCCCTCTCGGGCATTAACACCCGGGCGATGATCGTGAAGATCTTCACGCTCATGGGCGCGCTGGCCGGGATCGCCGCCGTCATCGGCGCGGCGCGCCAGAACAGCGCCACCAACGCGATGGGCAACCTCGACGAGCTTTACGTCATCGCTGCGGCCGTGGTCGGAGGCACCTCGCTGGCGGGCGGCGTCGGCACGATCTACGGCGCGATCATCGGCGCTCTGATCCTGACGTCCTTGCAAACCGGCATGGTGCTGATCGGCTTCGGCGACGGGTCCTATCAGCGCATCGTGATCGGCATCGCGCTCGTCTTCGCCGTGTATCTCGACATCGTTTACCGCAAACGCATCAAGTGAAGGGGCCCCTATCATGGTAGACAGAACCGGAACCCCGCTTGTCGAACTGCGCGACATCTCCATCGCCTTCGGCGGGATCAAGGCCGTGGACCACGTCACGATCGACCTTTACCCCGGCGAGGTCGTGGGTCTCCTGGGCCATAACGGCGCGGGCAAGTCCACGCTGATCAAGTGCCTCTCGGGCGCCTACAAGAAGGACTCGGGCCAGATCCTCATCAACGGGCAGGAGGTCGAGATCAACGACCCCCGCGACGCCCGCGCGCTGAACATCGAGACGATCTACCAGACGCTGGCGCTTGCCGACAACCTGGACGCCGCCTCGAACCTCTTCCTGGGTCGCGAGCTGGTGAACGCCTTCGGCTTCGTGGACGAATCGAAGATGGAGGCCGAGACGCGCAAGATCATGGGCCGGCTGAACCCGAACTTCCGCAAGTTCAACGTCCCGGTCAGCGCCCTGTCGGGCGGTCAGCGCCAGTCGGTCGCCATCGCCCGGGCGGTCTATTTCAACGCCAGGATCCTGATCATGGACGAACCCACCGCCGCACTGGGCCCGCACGAGACCCAGATGGTCGCCGAACTGATCCAGGAGCTGAAGGCGCAGGGCCTCGGCATCTTCTTGATCGAGCATGACATCCACAACGTCATGAAGCTCTGCGACCGCGCCAGCGTGATGAAGAACGGCCAGCTGGTCGGCACGGTGAACGTGAACGAGGTCACCGACGACGACATCCTGGGCATGATCATCCTGGGCAAGAAGCCCCAGCACCTGGCTGCGTGATGTATATCGGGCTCGATCTCGGCACCTCGGGGCTCAAGGGCATCCTGATCGGCGAGGACCAGACGGTGCTCGCCGAGGCCACCGCCCCCCTGACCGTCCAGCGCCCCGCCGAGGGGTGGAGCGAGCAGTTGCCCTCGGACTGGATCTCGGCAGCCGAGACGGTCTTCGACCGGCTCGCCGCGCAGCGGTCGCTGGCCAAGGTCCGGGGGATCGGCCTGTCCGGGCACATGCACGGGGCGACGCTGCTGGATGCGGCGGACGAGGTGCTGCGGCCCTGCATCCTGTGGAACGACACGCGCAGCCATGCCGAGGCCGCCGCGCTGGACGCGGATCCGCAGTTCCGCCGGCTGACCGGGAACATCGTCTTTCCCGGCTTCACCGCGCCCAAGCTGGTCTGGGTGGCGAAGCACGAGCCACAGGTCTGGGACCGGGTGGCCAAGGTGCTTCTGCCGAAGGATTACCTGCGCCTCTGGCTGACTGGCGAGCATGTGGGCGAGATGTCGGATGCCGCCGGCACCAGCTGGCTCGATACCGGCAGGCGCGACTGGTCGGACGACCTGCTGGCCGCCACGGGCCTTTCCCGTGCGCAGATGCCCCGGCTGGTCGAGGGCAGCCAGGTCTCGGGCACCCTGCGCGAGGCGCTGGCCGACCGCTGGGGCCTGCCCAGGGGCGTGGTCGTGGCCGGCGGCGGCGGCGACAACGCGGCCTCGGGCGTAGGGGTGGGCGTCGTTCGCGCGGGCGAGGCCTTCGTCTCGCTCGGCACCTCGGGCGTGCTCTTCGCCGCGAACGACGGCTACCAGCCCGACCCGGCAACGGCGGTGCATACCTTCTGCCACGCCCTGCCTGACACCTGGCACCAGATGGGCGTGATCCTCGCCGCGACCGATGCGCTGAACTGGTATGCCCGGCTGATCGGCACAGAGGCGGCGCGGCTGACCGGCGAACTCGGCGAGCTGAAGGCCCCCGGCAAGACGATCTTCCTGCCCTACCTCGGCGGCGAACGGACGCCCCTGAACTCGGCCTCGGTGCGCGGGGCCTTCACCGGGCTCGAACATGCCACCGACCGCCAGGCCGCCACCCGCGCGGTGCTGGAAGGCGTAACCTTCGCCATCCGCGACAGCCGCGACGCGCTGGCCGCGACCGGCACGCGGCTGGAGCACCTGCTGGCGGTGGGCGGCGGTTCGCGCTCGGACTACTGGCTGAAGCTGATCGCCACCGCGCTAGACTGCCCGGTGCAACTGCCCGTGGCGGGTGATTTCGGCGGCGCCTTCGGGGCCGCGCGCCTCGGCCTCATGGCCGCGACGGGCGCGGGGGCCGAGATCGCCACCCTGCCGCAGATCGCCCGGGTGATCGACCCCGATCCTTCCCTCAAGGACGCATTTGACGCGGGCCACGCACGGTTCCGCGCCGCCCAATCTGCCATCAAGGATCTGACATGACCGACTTCTTCAAGGGCATCCCCGCCATCAAGTACGAGGGCCCCGCCTCCACCAACGAATTCGCCTTCCGGCACTACAACCCGGACGAAATCGTCATGGGCAAGCGGATGGAGGACCACCTGCGCTTTGCCGTCGCCTGGTGGCACAGCTTCGCCTGGCCGGGCGGCGACCCGTTCGGCGGGCAGACCTTCCAGCGCCCCTGGTTCGGCGACACGATGGAGCTGGCGAAGCTCAAGGCCGACGTGGCGTTCGAAATGTTCGACATCCTCGGCCAGCCCTTCTACTGCTTCCACGACGCCGACGTGCGCCCCGAAGGCGCGACCTTCGCCGAAAGCCTGAAGAACCTGAACGCGATCGCCGACTACCTGGGCGAGAAGCAGGAAAGGCACAAGGCCAAGCTCCTCTGGGGCACGGCGAACCTCTTCAGCCACCGCCGCTGGATGGCCGGCGCGGCGACGAACCCCGACCCGGATGTCTATGCCTATGCCGCCGCCACGGTGAAGGCCAACATGGACGTGACGCATCGCCTCGGCGGGCAGAACTACGTCCTCTGGGGCGGGCGCGAGGGCTATGAAACGCTCTTGAACACCGACCTCAAGGCCGAACGCCAGCACGCCGGGCGCTTCCTGCAGCAGGTGGTGGAATACAAGCACAAGATCGGCTTCAAGGGCACGATCCTGATCGAACCCAAGCCGCAGGAACCCTCGAAGCACCAGTACGACTACGACGTGGCCACGGTCTATGGCTTCCTCGTGGAGTTCGGACTGGAGAAAGAGGTCAAGGTCAACATCGAACAGGGCCACGCGATCCTTGCCGGCCACAGCTTCGAACACGAGATCGCGCTGGCGGCGGCCCTTGGCATCTTCGGGTCGATCGACATGAACCGGAACGACTACCAGTCCGGCTGGGACACCGACCAGTTCCCGAACAACCATGCGGAAAAGGCGCTGGCCTTCTACGAGATCCTGCGCGCGGGAGGCTACACCACCGGCGGCACCAACTTCGACGCCAAGATCCGCCGCCAGAGCCTCGACCCCGAGGACCTGATCCTCGCCCATGTCGGCGGCATGGACACCTGTGCCCGCGCACTGAAATGCGCCGCTGCCCTTCTGGAAAGCGGAGAGCTCGAGGCCGCCCGCAAGGCCCGTTATGCGGGCTGGGAAACGCCGGCCGCCCAGGCCATGCTGAAAGGCAGCCTCGAGGACGCCGCCGCCCGCGTCATCGCCGAGAAGATCGAACCCGAACCGAAGTCGGGCCGGCAGGAGCGGCTGGAGAACCTCTGGAACCGCTACGTCTGATGGACGCCATCGACCGCATCCTGTCCGCCCGGCCGTTCAACCTTGACGAAACCGGGCGCGACTGGGTGCGGTCCACCCTCGGCGCCATGGACCGCGCGGCGAAGGTCCGGCAGCTTTTCGTCCACATCTGCTTCGGCACGGGGCCCGAGGTGGTGGAGCGGATCACCGCCCTCGCCCCCGCCGGGATCACGAAATTCTTCGGCCCCGATGCGCAGGCCGAACTCGACACGCTCGACGCGCTGCGCGCTGCGGCGCCCATTCCCTACCTCGTCAGTGCCGACCTCGAAGGCAGCCGGATGAGCCTGCCCTTCGGCACCGAGGTGCCGAATCCGCTGGCGCTCGCGGCGGTGGACGATGTGCAGGCCTCGGCCACCATCGCCCGGATCATGGCCGAAGAGGCGCGGGCGGCCGGTATCAACTGGTCCTTCACCCCGGTCCTCGACATCAACGCACTGTTCCGCTCGCCCATCGTGGCGACCCGCGGACTTGGCACCGATCCCGCCCGCATCCGCGCCCATGCGTTGGCCCATATCGCCGGGCTTCAGGCCCAGGGCGTCGCGGCCACCGCCAAGCACTGGCCGGGCGAGGGCAACGACGACCGCGACCAGCACCTAGTCACCACGATCAACCCGCTGTCGGTCGCGGACTGGCACGCCACCCACGGCGCGCTTTACCGCGCGGCGATCGAGGCGGGCGTCATGGCGGTCATGTCCGCCCATATCGCCTTTCCCGCCTATGTCCTGGCCCATGACCCCGATGCCGGGATCGAGGCCTGCCGCCCCGCCTCGGTCTCGCCCTTGCTCAACCAGACGCTCCTGCGCGGCGAGTTGGGGTTCAACGGCGTCATCGTCTCGGACGCCACACCCATGGCCGGTTTCGGCGCCTGGGCGCACCGGGACGAGATGCTGCCGCAGGTCATCTCCTCGGGCTGCGACGTGATCCTGTTCTCGGACGAGCCCGAGGCCGACATCGCCCGCATCGAGACGGCGCTGGACGATGGCCGCCTGACCCACGCACGGCTGGACGAGGCGCTGATCCGCATCCTCGGCCTGAAGGCGGCGCTGGGGCTGCACCGGACGGGGCGCGATCCGGCCGACCGCGCCCGGCTTTTCAACCCCGCCAATGCCCGCATCGCCGAAGAGGTGACCGCCCGCGCGCCCACGCTGGTCAAGGACGTGCAGGGCATCCTGCCTCTCTCGCCCGATCGCCACCGCCGGGTGCTGGTCTATTCGACCGGCATCGTCACGCCCTTGCACGGCGAAGGCCAGGCGATGATCTTCCCCGACCTCCTCCGCGCCGAGGGCTTCGAGGTGACAGAACATCAGCCCGGAGACCGCACCGACCAGCGCGATTTCGACCTTGTGCTGTTCCTGATGGGCGAGGAAACGCTCCTGACCCGGGGCCGCATCTTCCTCGACTGGAACCGCCTCACGGGCGGCATGTTCGGCGCCATGCAGCGGCACTGGCATGAGGTGCCGACCGCGCTGATCTCCTTCGGCTATCCCTACTACCTCTACGACGCCCCCAGGATGCCGTGCGTGGTCAACGCCTACGCCACGATGGACACGATGCAGCGCGCCACGCTCGACTGCCTTCTGGGCTGCGCACCCTTCCGGGGGACGAACCCGGTCGATCCCTTCTGCGGATTGCCCGACGCGCGGTTCTGATCCGCCACGGGGTCAGAAACCGCTTGTCGTGCGGCGAGCTTTCATGCCTACATTAAGTCGGCACGATGCAGGGGCCGGCGAAGGGACGGGGTGGGGATGCGCTGGAAGAAGACATTGCAGGTCGTGGACGTCCATTGCGAGGGCGAGATTGGCAAGGTCATCACCTCGACCACGCTGGATGTGCCGGGGGCGACCATGCTGGACAAGCTGGTGCATCTGAACCGCGTGGACGACAGCCTGCGCCGGCTGGTCTGTTTCGAGCCGCGTGGCTTTGCCCAGATGACGGTGAACCTGATGCTGCCGCCCACACGGCCGGATGCGGATGCGGGCTTCATCGTGCTGCAACCGGACAAGGCGCATCCGATGTCGGGGTCGAACGCGATCTGCGTGGTCACGGCGCTCTTGGAAACCGGCATGCTGGCGATGCGGGAACCCGAGACGACGGTGCGCCTCGACACCGCCGCGGGCCTCGTGACGGTCACCGCAACCTGCCAGGACGGCAAGGTGACCTCTGCCGCGATCGAGACCTCGCCCTCCTTCGTGCAGGATCTGGATCTGGTGCTTGAGACCTCCGACTTCGGCCGGATCAAGCTGGACGTTGCCTATGGCGGCTGCTTCTACGGGCTGATCGACGTGGGCCAGCTCGGCCTGACGATCGCGCCGCAGAACGCCCACGCGCTGATGCGGGCCGGCACCGCGATCCTGACCGAACTGACGGCCAAGGTGCCGGTCGCGCATCCCGAACGGCCGCAGATCAACCAGTTCTCCTATGTGATGTTCCGCGACATCCGCGGGGACCTGGTCCAGACCTGCACCGTGCTGAAGCCGGGCAGGGTGGACCGCTCGCCCTGCGGCACGGGCTCGTCGGCCAATCTCGCCGCGATGCATGCCCGGGGGCTGGTGAAGACCGGGGACAGCCTGACCAGCGAGTCTATCATCGGCTCGCGCTTCCGGGTCGAGATGCTGGGAGAAACCACCGTCGGCAACCGCCCCGCCGTGCTGCCCCGGGTCACGGGGCGGGCCTGGATCTACGGCATCTCGCAACTTGGTCTCGACCCCACCGACCCCTTCCCGCGCGGCTTTGCCCTGTCCGACACCTGGGGCCCGCATGTGGACGAGATTCTCTGACACCGGCCGGGCGGGGCAAGGCTCTCCCTTGTCTCTGGCCCCATTTCGGGGCTTCCTGCCGCCGGGACGCCGTGCAACAGCGGCGCATCGGCAGGATTGGACGACGGCATGATGAACGGCGGGCGGCTTCTGGTGGACTGTCTGGTGGCGCTCGGGGCCTCGAAGGGCTTCGGCGTGCCGGGGGAAAGCTATCTGGCGGTGCTGGACGCGCTGCACGACACGCGCGGCAGGCTCGACTTCATCCTCTGCCGCAACGAAGGGGGCGCGGCCTTCATGGCGGCGGCCTGGGGCAAGCTGACCGGGCAGCCGGGGCTCTGCTTCGTCACCCGCGGCCCCGGCGCGACCAATGCCGCCATCGGCATCCATACCGCCATGCAGGATTCCGCGCCGATGCTCGTCTTCGTCGGCCAGGTCGGAACCGACATGCGCGGGCGCGAGGCCTTCCAGGAACTCGACTACCGCGCCGTCTTCGGCACCATGGCGAAATGGGCGGTCGAGATCGACCAGGCCGACCGCATCCCGGAAATCCTCTCCCGCGCCTGGATCACCGCCACCACCGGCCGCCCCGGCCCCGTCGTCATCGCCCTGCCCGAGGACATGCTCTCCGGCCCGGCCTCGGCCGCGCCGCTCACCGGCCCGGCCCGCATCGCCGAACCCGCCCCCGACCCCGCCGCCCTGGCCGAGGCGCTGGCGCTCCTCGCCTCGGCGGCGCGCCCCGCGATCCTTCTGGGCGGCTGCAACTGGACCGAGGCCGGCAAGACCGCGCTCAAGGCCTTCGCCGAGACCTCCGACATCCCCGTGGTCGCCGCGCTGCGCTACCAGGACATGTTCGACAACCACTCGCCCTGTTACGCGGGCGATCTGGGCCTCGGCCTTGCCGCCGGGGTGCGCCGGACCCTGGCCGAGGCCGACGTCGTGCTCGCGCTGAACACCCGCTTCGGCGAGATCTCGACAGAAGGCTACACCCTGTTCGAGGTGCCGGCGCCGCGGCAGAAGATCATCCATGTCCACGCCTCGGTGGCCGAGATCGGCAAGATCTACATTCCCACCCTCGGCATCCCCGCCGGCCCCAATGCCTTCGTCGCCGCCCTGACTCCGGTGCGCGGCGGCTGGGCCGACTGGCGCCGCCGCGCGCGCGAGGACTACGAGGCGACCTTCGGCCTGCCGCCGCAGCCCTCGCCCGTGGATATGGTCGAAGTCACCGCCCATCTGCGCGCGGTGCTGCCCGAGGATGCGATCCTGACCAACGGGGCGGGCAACTTCACCGCCTGGCCGAACAAGTTCTTCCGCTTCGGCCCCAAGGCCCGGCTCCTCGCCCCGCAGTCGGGCGCGATGGGCTATGGCCTGCCCGCCGCCATCGCCGCCAAGGTCGCCCATCCCGACCGCACCGTGGTCTGCTTCGCCGGCGACGGCGATTTCCAGATGACCTGCCAGGAGCTTGGCACCGCCCTCCAGGCCGGCGCCCAGCCCATCGTCCTGATCCTGAACAACGGCACCTACGGCACGATCCGCGCGCACCAGGAACGGACCTACCCCGCCCGCGTCTCGGCCACTGACCTGGTGAACCCCGACTTCCCCGCGCTCGCCCGCGCCTACGGCTTCCACGCCGAACAGGTCGAACGCACCGATGACTTCCCCGCCGCCTTCGCCCGGGCGCTGGCCTCGCCCAGCGGCGCGGTCCTCGACCTGAACATCTCGGCCGAGGCGCTGACCCCGCGCCAGACGCTCTCGCAGATGCGCGCCGCCGCCCAGGCCCGGCATGCCCCGCGGTAGTTGCGCTCTGCTGCCGCCGGGGCGAGACTGCGCCCCGATGACCGCGACCGGGGAACCACCATGACCAACCGCCTGCACCGAGCCCTTGCCCTGATCGACGCCGCCAATGCCGCCGACCCCAGGGGCGAGGCCCTGCCCTATGGCGAACGGATGAGCGCGGAACTCGCCCGCCTTGCCCCCGACGCCTCCGAGGTCCTCCAGATCGCCGCGCGCGGGCAGCATGTCGAACGCTGGCTCCTGCCCCGGTCGGACTATCCCGAAGGCAAGGCGGGCTATCTCGCCTGGCGCCGCGAACAAGCCCGCCGCCATGCGCTCCGCGTGGGCGGGATCATGGCCGAGGCGGGATATGACCCCGCCGATTGTGACCGCGTGGGCGTCCTATTGCGGAAAGAGGGGCTGAAACGCGACGCGGAAGTGCAGATGCTCGAGGACGTGATCTGCTTCGTCTTCCTGCGCTGGTATTTCGCCGATTTCGCCGCCGGGCGGGACGAGGCTTCGGTCCTCGACATCGTTCGGAAGACCGCGCGCAAGATGTCGGATGCCGCCCGCACCCGCGCGCTTGCGGAATTCGCCCTGCCGCCCCTGCTGGCCGATGCGGTCCGTTCAGCCTGACCGGCGCCGCATCCGCTCGTCCAGCTCGGCATTGATCGCCCCGCCCAGCAGCACGGCCCAGACCGACAGATACAGCCACATCATCAGGATGATGACCGCCCCGATCGAGCCGTAGATCGCATTGTAGCTGTTGAAGTTCGCCAGATAGACCGAGAAGCCGATCGAGACCCCGGCCCAGGCCAGCGCCGCCACCAGCACGCCGACGCTGATCCAGGGCGAGCGGAACCCGCCGGGCACATTCGGGCCAAAACGGTAGAGGATCGACAGGCAGGTGACGACCAAGAGGAACATCGCCCCCCAGGGCAACACCTTGGTCAGCCAGGCTTCGAAGGTGCCGAAGGTGACATAGCTCAGCAGGATCGGCACCACGACCACCGTGACCAGCGCGACGAACAGCGCCCCGATCAGCGCGCCGGTCAAGAGGAAGTCCACCGCCCAGCCGCGTAGCCACCCCCTCGGGCGCGAACGGTGGACCACGTCCAGCCCCTGCACCAGCGCCGAGACCCCCGCCCGCGCCGAGTAGAGCGCGATCAGCAGCGACAGGATGGTGGTCCATTGCAGCGCCGACCGCGGCGCGGTGATCAGGCCCATGACCTGATCGTGGATCAGCTGGCCCGCCTCGGGCGGCAGAAAGCGTTCGGCCACCGCCAGATAGCCCCGGATCACCCCGGGATCGGCGAACATGCCCCAGACCGCGACGGCGGCGGCCAGGCCCGGAAAGACCGCGAACATGGCGAAGAAGGCCACGCCGGCCGCGATCAGGCCGAAATGCCCGTCGCCGACCCGCAGCCAGACCGCCGCCAGGAAATTCCATGCCTGCCTCAGCCCCGTCATGCCGACAGCTTCCACCGGAAAGCGGCCCGGTGCAACGCCCGGCGCAACTTGCAGCCGCCTGGCCCCCGGCGCATGATGGCGCCAACAGGAGGACCCCCATGAGCTATGTTCCGAACCCCGACCGTTACGGCCGGATGATCTACAACCGCTGCGGAGCCTCGGGACTGAAGCTGCCGGCGATCAGCCTCGGCCTCTGGCACAACTTCGGCCACGACACGCCCCACGCGACGAAACAGGCGATCTGCCGCACCGCCTTCGACCTTGGCATCACCCATTTCGACCTCGCCAACAACTACGGCCCCCCGCCCGGCAGCGCCGAGGAAGCCTTCGGGGAACTCCTGCGCACCGATTTCCGTTCCCACCGGGACGAGCTGATCATCTCCTCCAAGGCCGGCTACCTGATGTGGGACGGCCCCTATGGCGAATGGGGCAGCCGGAAGTATGTGATCGCTTCCTGCGACCAGTCGCTGAAGCGGATGGGCCTCGACTATGTGGACATCTTCTATTCCCACCGCTTCGACCCCGAAACGCCGCTCGAGGAAACCATGGGCGCGCTCGACCACATCGTGCGGTCGGGCCGGGCGCAGTATATCGGCATCTCCAGCTACAACTCCCAGCGCACGCGCGAGGCGGTGGCGATCCTGAAGGACCTCGGCACGCCGCTCCTCATCCACCAGCCCAGCTACAACATCCTGAACCGCTGGGTGGAAACCGACGGGCTGAAGGACACGCTTAAGGAACTGGGCGTCGGCTCCATCGCCTTCGTGCCGCTGGCGCAGGGCATCCTGACGAACAAGTATCTGAACGGCATCCCCGCCGGCAGCCGGGCGACGCAGGGCAAGTCGCTCGACCCCGCCGTGGTGGAAAAGGCGCTGGCCTCGGTGCGCAAGCTGAACGACATGGCCGCCGCGCGCGGGCAGACGCTGGCGCAGATGGCCATCGCCTGGGTCTTGCGGGGCGGCGGGATCACCAGCGCGCTGATCGGCGCATCCAGGCCCGAGCAGGTGGTGGACTGCGTGGGCGCGCTGGAGAACCTGGACTTCACCGCCGAGGAACTGGCCCGGATCGACGCCATCTCCGAGGAGAAGGACATCAACCTCTGGGCCAGATCCTCCGAGGGATGACCGCGCAACCCCAAGATTTTTCGTCGAAAAATCTTGGGGCCCGCCCGTGGCCTACTTCGCCGCCAGAAGCTCCGGCACTTCCAGAAGGACGAACTCGTTGTCCGCGGCCTTGTCCAGCGCGCGACCCGAGGAGAACGGCAGGTTGTTGTCCACCGCCACGACGATATGGGTATCGTCGGCCTTCATCACGTCCTCGATGGTGAAGAAGGGCAGGGTGAAGACCCCTGCCTCGCCGCCCGCGGTTTGCAGACGCGCCTTGCCGTCCGGGTCGGCGATGTTCATCAGATCGACATGGCCAAGACGCTTGGCGAAACCGTCCGCGTCGATCTGCGCCGTGTCGATCAGCACCACGTTCTTCACCATCGCCGGGGCGGGGAAGCAGTCGGGCTTCGGATCGCCCGCGCATTTCAGCGCCGGAACGCCCTCGCCGTTGTCACGCTCGATTACCAGGGCACGAGTCTCGTCGATGAAGTTGAAATCGCCGATCGCCGTCGCGCCTTCGGCGAGCGCGAACTTGAAGCCCGCCCCGGTCCATTCGCCCTTGGCCGGATCGAAGGCCAGCGCGCGCAGGAAGGCACCCTCGTTCTTCCCCTCGGCGTTCAGGAGCGGCTTCTCGAACATCGCCCAGAGCAGGCCCGAGCCCGGTTGCAGCGCCATCCCCTCGTAGCCGCCCGAGCGTGGCACGGTCCAGTCCTTGCCCATGACCGAGACCGCGCTGATGCCGGGGGTGTCGGGGCCCTTCAGCTGCGCGCCGTCCATCATCGTCGGATAGACCGCCTTGACCACGCCATCGAGGCCGGCGCGGATGATGTAGGGTCCGAACTCGTCGCCGATCCAGACCTCGCCGTTCACAAGCTGGATGCTTTCCAGATCGAAATCGGCACCGGTCAGATAGCGGCTGTCCGACCCCTCATAGGCGATGCGGAACGGCACCTTGAACTCGGGGTCGCGCAGGAAGACCGTCTCGCGCACCGCGACCTCGCCCGAGGCCCAGTCCGGCGCGACGCGGTGGAAGAACAAGAGCGCATCGGGGCTGTTCGCCTTGGAGCCGAAGCCGTTGTCGGTCAGCGTCAGGATGCTGCCGTCCTCGGTCAGATTCATCGCAAAGCCGGAAAAGCCCTGCAGGGGCTGGCCCTGGAACGGCAGGCTGATCCCGGTCGGGCGCTTGCCGTGGCTGGCGCCGGTGTCGCCCGGGACGGTCCCCGGCTCCCTGACCGGCGCCGCGCCGGTGAACTTGCCCGACACCTGCGCATCCTTCGGCGCATCGGCGGGGGCGGGAATGTAGCTCGCCGCCGGCACCAGCGCATGGCCGGCGAGTTTCGACGGGAACACCGTCTCGGCGGCGGCGGGCAGGGCCAGGCCGGACAGGGCGGTGCAGAGCAGAAGGAACCTGGATCGCATTGCAAGGTCTCCATTGGCGGGTTGACCTCGCTTCGGTAGCAAAGCCGCCACGACGGACGCGTGACGGCGCTGCGAAAGTTTCGCAAAGGCGCCCGGACCTCACGGCCCGGGCGCCCGAACTGTTACTCTGCCGGAACCTTGGCCACCTCGTCCGACAAGGGATAGGGCAGGCGATCGACCATCTCTTTCGGGCAGACCTGAAGGAAGTTCTGCCGCTCGCGGTCCCAGTTCGACAGAATGCGCCCGGCGATCCGGCTGCCGGTTTCCTCGTGATGGCGCTGAATCAGGCCCTTCAGCTGCATCTCCCAATGCGGATGGCCCACGGCGCAGGTCAGGATCGACTCGAGGTTCATGAAGTCCTCGGCCACACCATCCGGGTCATAGACATAGGCCATGCCCCCGGTCATCCCCGCCCCGAAGTTCGCGCCGATCCGGCCCAGGATCACCGCCACCCCGCCGGTCATGTACTCGCACCCGTTCGAGCCGCAGCCTTCCACCACGACCGAAGCGCCCGAGTTCCGCACCGCGAACCGCTCCCCCGCGCGGCCGGAGGCGAACAGGAACCCGTCGGTCGCACCATAGAGCACGGTGTTGCCAATGATCGTGTTCTCTTCCGCCTTCAGGGGCGAGGACATCAGCGGCCGCACGGTGATCGTGCCGCCCGACAGGCCCTTGCCGACATAGTCGTTGGCGTCGCCCTGCACCTCCAGCTTGAGACCCCGCACCGCGAAGGCGCCCAGCGACTGCCCGCAGGACCCGGTCAGCTTCACCGTCAGATGGTCGGGTTGCAGCGCATTCCGCATCCCGAACTTCTTGACGATGTGGCTCGAGGCCCGCGTCCCGATGGTGCGATGGGTGTTGCGCACCGCGTAGGACAGCTGCATCTTCTCGCCGTCCTCGAAGAACCGCGCGCCGTCGCGGATGATCTCGGCATCCAGCGTGTCGGGCACCGCATTGCGCGGCTTCGACCGGTCATAGGTGATCGACCGCGCGCCATCGACAGTGATCAGAAGCGGGTTCAGGTCAAGGTCGTCGAGGTTCGCAGCCCCACGGCTGACCTGGGTCAAAAGGTCCGCGCGCCCGATGATCTCGTCCAGCGACCGCGCGCCGATGGAGGCGAGGATTTCCCGCACTTCCTGCGCGTAGAAGGTGATGAGGTTGACCACCTTGTCCGCCGTGCCGGTGAACTTGGCCCGCAGGCGCTCGTCCTGGGTGCACACGCCCACCGGGCAGGTGTTCGACTGGCACTGGCGCACCATGATGCAGCCCATGGCGATCAGCGCCGCTGTCCCGATGCCGTATTCCTCAGCCCCCATCATCGCCGCCATGACGACGTCGCGCCCGGTCCGCAGGCCTCCGTCCGTGCGCAAAGTCACCCGCTCGCGCAGGTTGTTCATCGCCAGCACCTGATGCGCCTCGGTCAGGCCCATCTCCCACGGCAGGCCCGCGTACTTGATCGACGTGGCCGGCGATGCCCCGGTGCCCCCGTTGTGGCCCGAGATCAGGATCACGTCGGCCTTGGCCTTCGCCACCCCCGCCGCGATCGTGCCCACGCCACTGGACGACACCAGCTTCACCGTCACCTTGGCGCGCGGGTTGATCTGCTTCAGGTCGTAGATCAGCTGCGCCAGGTCCTCGATCGAATAGATGTCGTGGTGCGGCGGGGGGCTGATCAGCGTCACCCCAGGCGTCGAATGGCGCAGGCGCGCGATCAGCGCCGTGACCTTCATCCCCGGCAGCTGGCCGCCCTCGCCGGGCTTCGCCCCTTGCGCGACCTTGATCTCCAGCTCCTCGCAGGCGTTCAGATACTCCGCTGTGACGCCGAACCGGCCCGAGGCGACCTGCTTGATCTTGGCCGAGGGGTTGTCGCCGTTCGGTTCCGGCACGAAATGCGCCGGGTCCTCGCCTCCCTCGCCCGAGTCAGACTTCGCCCCGATGCGGTTCATCGCCACGTTCAGCGTCTTGTGCGCCTCGGGGCTGAGAGCGCCCAGGGACATGCCGGGCGTCACGAACCGCTTCCTGATCGAGGTGATCGACTCCACCTCCTCGATCGGCACCGGCTTTCCCAGCGGCTTGATGTCCAGCAGGTCGCGCAGGTGAATGGGCGGGTTCGCCCGCATCGCCGCTGAATACTGCTTCCAGATGTCATAGGACGCCCGGTCGCAGGCTGATTGCAGCATGTGCATCGTCTGCGCCTCCCAGGCGTGCTTCTCGCCCGACCGCCGCGCCTTGTAGAAGCCGCCGATGGGCAGCACGTCCGCGCCGCCCAGCCAGCCCCTGCGATGAACCTCCTCCAGCTTCTGCTCGATCCCGGTCAGGCCGATGCCCGAGATGCGCGACTGCATCCCCGGGAAATACTCGGCCACCATTGCGCGGGACAGTCCCACCGCCTCGAAGTTCAGCCCGCCGCGATAGCTGGAGATCACGCTGATCCCCATCTTCGACATGATCTTCAACAGGCCCGCGTCGATGGCATCGCGATAGCGACGCATCGCATCGGTCAGCGAGCCATCGAGCAGCCCCCGGTCGATCCGGTCCGCGATGCTGTCCTGCGCCAGATAGGGGTTCACCGTGGTCGCGCCGCAGCCGATTAGGACCGCAAAGTAGTGCGGGTCGATGCATTCCGCCGACCGCACGTTGATCGAGCAGAAGGTCCGCAGCCCCTTGCGCGTCAGCCAGCTGTGGACCGCCGAGGTCGCAAGGATCATCGGCATCCCCACCTTCTCCGGTCCCTGATGCTCGTCCGTCAGCACCAGCTGCGCCGCACCCGACCGCACGGCATCCTCGGCCTCGGCCCGGATCCGCTCCAGCCCCTGACGCAGGTCGTCAAGCCCCTCGCCCACCGGGAAGGTGCAGTCGATGAAGGCCACCTGATCGCCGAAGCGTTCCACCATGACCTGGAACTCGCGGTTGGCGATGAAGGGGCTTTCCAGAACCAGGATCTCGGTCTGGCTGGACGACTCATCCAGCACGTTCTTCAGGTTGCCGAAGCGGGTCTTCAGGCTCATCACCCGCCCCTCGCGCAAGCTGTCGATGGGCGGGTTCGTCACCTGGCTGAAGTTCTGGCGGAAGTAGTGCGACAACGGCCGATAGACGCTGGACAACACCGCCGGCGGCGTGTCGTCGCCCATCGAGGCGACCATTTCCTTGCCGTCCTCGGCCATCGGCGCCAGCACCTGCTCCAGCTCCTCCAGGGTGAACCCCGCCGCGATCTGGCGCTTGCGCAATTCCGCCCCGGTGAAGGTCTGCGTCTCGGGTACGTCGCGCAGAAGGCTGTTCAGGTCCACGACCTTCTCGATCCACTCGCCATAGGGCTGGGCGGCGGCGAGTTTGTCCTTCATCTCGACATCGTGGTATAGCTTGCCCTCCACCATATCGACCGCGATCATCTGACCCGGCCCCAGCGCGCCCTTCTCGCGCACCGTCGCTTCATCCACCGGCACCATCCCGGCCTCGGACCCGGCGATCAGCATCCCGTCGCCCGTCACCACATAGCGCATCGGCCGCAACCCGTTGCGGTCGAGGCCCCCGCAGACCCAGCGCCCGTCGGTCATCGCCAGTGCCGCCGGACCGTCCCACGGCTCCATCACCGAGTTGCAGTAGGAATACATGTCCGCCCAGGCCTTCGGCATGTTCACCGTCTGCTTCGACCAAGCCTCGGGCACCAGCATCGTCTTGGCCATCGGCGCCGACCGCCCCGATCGCACCAGCACCTCGAACACCGCATCCAGCGCGCCCGAGTCGGACGTTCCTCCCGGAATGATGGGCTTGATGTCCTCGGCCGCCTCGCCGAAGTTGTTCGAGGCCATGCGGATCTCATGGCTCTTCATCCAGTTGACGTTGCCCTTCAGCGTGTTGATCTCGCCGTTGTGGGCGAGCATCCGGAAGGGCTGCGCCAGCCACCATTGCGGGAAAGTGTTGGTCGAATAGCGCTGGTGGTAGATGGCAAAGGCGGACTCAAACCGCTCGTCCAGAAGGTCCGGGTAGAAGGTCGAGACCTGCTCGGCCAGCATCATCCCCTTGTAGATGATCGACCGGCAGGACAGGCTGCAAAGATACATCCCCTGGATGCCCGCCGCCGTCGCCGCCTTCTCGATCCGGCGGCGGATGATGTAAAGTTCGCGCTCGAACTGTTCCTGGTCGATGTCCTTCTCGCAGCGGATCAGGATCTGCTCGATCTCGGGCCGCGTCGCGTTGGCCTTTTCGCCCAGCACGGACACATCCACCGGCACATGCCGCCAGCCGTAGATGTAATGCCCCATCCGCAGGACCTCGGTCTCCACGATGGTCCGGCAGCGTTCCTGAGCGCCGAAATCCGTCCGCGGCAGGAAGACCTGACCGACGGCGATCAGCTTGTTCACGTCGGGCTCGTGCCCCGTCCGGCGCACCACGTCGTAGAAGAATTTCACCGGGATCTGCACATGGATCCCCGCGCCGTCGCCGGTCTTGCCGTCGGCGTCCACCGCGCCCCGGTGCCAGACCGCCTTCAGCGCGTTGATGCCGTTCTCCACCACCTTGCGGCTGGGCTTGCCGCTGATGGAAACCACCAGACCCACCCCGCAGGAGGAATGCTCGTCCTCGGCCCGGTAAAGCCCGTTCGCATCCAGCCAGGCGCGCTTTTCCTCTTCGGCCTTCACCCAGGCGGCATCGTATTTCGTCATGGCTTGCCCCTCATTCACTGGCCAGCAGCGGGAATTTCTCCACACACTGCGCGCGCGTCAAAACTTGCCGATCACCGCCCGCAAAGGCGTAACTATCGGGTTTGTGGTCGATGTAGATCTCGTTGGTCATGGTCAGCCCGTTCGCATCGTCGAACGAGCCCACCGGCAGTTCCAGGTTCCCCGCATAGGGCCCCTCGACCGTCACCCGGAACCAGACGGGAGAGCCGCAGTCCGCGCACCAGGCGCGTTCGCCCCAGGCCGAGGACTGCCGGCGCGCGATATGCTCCGCCCCCGTCCACTCCACGTCGGCCGCCGGGACCGTGATCCCCAGCAGGGCCGAGCCGGTCCATTTCCGGCACATCGGGCAATGGCAGGCGCCGAAGTTGGTCCCCGTCAGCCGGGCGCGGAACCGCACGGTCCCGCAAAGACAGCCGCCTGCCCGGTCCAACTCGGGGCGCTCAAGGCTCATGGCTGACCCTCCACACGGGCAGCGAGGCGGTCAGCGCATCGCAGTCATACAGCGGCTGATTGGACAGAAAGCCCTTGTCGCCCGGAAAGACGAAGTCCACCGGGCTGCCGTCGATCGGCAACCACTGGCCATCGCCCAGGTCCGTCTCGCCCGGCCCGGCGAAGAACAGCCGCCAGTCGGGATGGACATATTCATTGCCGCGCGACCGGCGCAGCACCGTGCCGTCGCGGCCGTATTCGGTGAAATCGACCTCGGTCTGTTGCAGGGTGATGCCGTCGATCAGGACCGACTTGCCGGTCAGCCGGTCATAGCCCTCGGCCCGGCTGCCGGTGCCGTCCTCCTTCGACAGGCTGAAGCTCCAGGTGTCCATCCCCTCGGCCAGCAGCTCGGTCATGCTGGCCGGATCGGCCGGGTTCGGGTCCAGCACCTGCTTGACCGGGTCGTAGCTTTCGACCCATTCCGCCTCGTGGTTGATGCGGGAATAGAAGAACGGGCCCTCCTGATCCAGGTCCACCCGCCATTGGTCCCCCGGCGCATCGGCGCTGCACTTGTAGTAATGCGAGACGCGGCAGCCCTTCGACTGCACCGTCATGAAGGCCTCGCAGCCCTCGGGCGCGGTCCAGGTCCCGGCCAGCCCCGGGGTCGGGGTAGCAAGACAGGCAAGGATCAGAACTTTCCGCATCGCCGCTCCCCCTTCCGGATGGGTCACCCATCCTGACATTTCGTTGCCTCCGGTCTGTCAGCTGTGCCCGACGCAAAGCCGACGCATGCCAGACAGATGCCAGACGCTTGACCTTCCCTTCACTATTCGGCCGCCACCGCCCCGGTCTGGGCCAGATAGGACAGGATCGACTCCGCCGCCTCGCGCCCGTCGCGGATCGCCCAGACGACCAGGCTTGCGCCCCGTACGATGTCGCCCGCGGCATAGACGCCGGGCAGGCTGGTGGCATGGGTGCGGAAGTCGGCCTTGATCGTGCCCCAGCGGGTGACCTTCAGTTCCGGCACGCCCCAGAGCGTCGGCAGGTCTTCGGGCTCGAAGCCCAGCGCCTGGATGACCAGGTCGGCGGGTTCGACATAATCGGCGCCCTCGATGACCTCGGGCGTCTGGCGGCCCGTGGCGTCCGGCGCGCCCAGGCGCATCTTCTGCACCATCACGCCCTCGACTTCCGTGCCGCCGGTGAACCCCTTCGGCGCGGAAAGCCATACGAATTCGACGCCTTCCTCCTCGGCGTTCTGCACCTCGCGCTGCGACCCCGGCATGTTCACCCGGTCGCGGCGGTAAAGGCATTTCACCGACAGTGCCCCCTGCCGGACCGCCGTCCGCACGCAGTCCATCGCCGTGTCGCCGCCGCCGATCACGACGACTCGCTTGCCGCTGGCGTTCAGCTCGCCGCTGTCGAACTCCGGCACATCGTCGCCAAAGCCCTTGCGGTTCGAGGCGGTCAGGTAGTCCAGCGCCTTGACGATGCCCCTGGCACCGACCCCGGGAGCCTCGATGTCGCGCGCCTTGTATACGCCCGTCGCGATCAGCACCGCGTCGTGCTGGCCAAGGATGGCGTCAAAGCTGATGTCCTCGCCCACGGTGCAGTTCAGCACGAAGTTGACGCCCCCATCCGCCAGCTGGGCGTTGCGGCGTTCGACCACGTCCTTCTCCAGCTTGAAGCCGGGGATGCCATAGGTCAGGAGGCCCCCCGCGCGGTCATAGCGGTCATAGACCGTGACCTGCACGCCCTGCCGCCGCAGCACATCCGCCGCCGCCAGACCCCCCGGCCCCGCGCCGATGATGCCCACGCTTTCGGGGCGCTCGGCATGGGGGCGGATCGGCTTGACCCAGCCTTCCTCCCAGGCGGTGTCGGTGATGTATTTCTCGACCGAGCCGATGGTGACGGTGCCGTGGCCGGACTGTTCGATGACGCAGTTGCCCTCGCACAGCCGGTCCTGCGGGCAGATGCGGCCGCAGATTTCTGGGAAGGTGTTGGTGGCCTGGCTGATCTCGTAGGCTTCCTGCAACCGGCCCTCGGCGGTCAGCTTCAGCCAGTCGGGGATGTTGTTGTGCAGGGGGCAATGCGACTGGCAGTAGGGCACGCCGCATTGCGAGC
Source organism: Tabrizicola flagellatus (assembly GCF_046295235.1). Classification (GTDB taxonomy): domain Bacteria; phylum Pseudomonadota; class Alphaproteobacteria; order Rhodobacterales; family Rhodobacteraceae; genus Tabrizicola; species Tabrizicola flagellata_A. Next base: position 111,262 of record NZ_JBKBLV010000001.1, on the reverse strand, counting down.
AGCGGCTGGCCTGCTCGGCCGCCTTGCGATCGGCGAACTCCCGGTAGATCTCGTGGAAATCCTGCGCGCGCGAAGCTGCGTCACGCTTTTCCGGCATTTCCTTGCCGATCGTGACGAACTTCAGCATCTTCTGCGTGGCCATGGCTGCGCCTTTCACCAGAGTCTTCCGGACCCGCTGGATAGCTTGGTTCGACACACAAGAAAAGTCAAATATGCTGACCTAATTGGGCCTTTTTGGCAGATTAGGTCAAGGAATCTGCCAGAATCCCGAAAATTTATGTCAGCTTTGCTTACCTATAAGCCCTCGCTGCCTCAGATATTGGCCCATCCTCCATCGATTATGTGCGCAACGCCGGTGGTGTAGGAGGATTCGTCCGAGGCCAGATAGACGACCAGAGCGGCGATTTCCTCGGCCTTCGCCATGCGTCCGATCGGCTGGCGGGCGGCAAAGGCTGCGCGGGCGGCCTCATAATCCCCGGTCGCGCGCAACCGGTCCTCCAGCGAGGGGCTTTCCACGGTTCCCGGACAGATCGCGTTGCAGCGGATGCCCTTGCCGACGAAATCGGCGGCGATGGACTTGGTCAGCCCGATCACCCCGGCCTTGGTCGCGCCATAGACGAACCGGTTCGGCGCGGCGATCACCGACGAGGCGACCGAGGCCATGTTGATGATCGACCCAGCCCCCCGTTCCAGCATCCCGGGCAGGAAGGCACGGCACATCCGGTACATCGCCGTCAGGTTCAGATCCACGCTGAAGGCCCACTGGTCCTCGTCACAGTCGAGGATGGTCCCGTTGGCAACAAAGCCTGCACAGTTGAACAGCACATCGACCGGGCCTGCCGCCTGAACCGTCGCGGCGATCTCGGCGGGATCGCGCACGTTCAGAAGCCGGGTCTCGATCCCTTCGGACCCCAGGCTTTCCAGCGCCGAGGCATTGATGTCGGTGGCCAGCACCCGGGCACCTTCCCGCGCCATGGCCAGGGCGCTTGCCCGCCCGATCCCCTGCCCGGCGGCCGTCACCAGCACCCGCTTGCCCTTCAACCGATCCGTCACACCCGACCTCCTGTTCCCTGCCGACCCATCACCTCGGAACCCCCGCCAGCGCCCGGTCCAGATGAGTGTATCCGCCGTCCACGAAGAGCCATTGCCCGGTCAGGTGCCGTGCGCGTTTGGACAGGGCAAAGACCGTCATCGCCGCGATCTCCGCAGCCTCGGTCATCCGCTGGCCCAAGGGGATGCGCGCCGTGATCTCCGCCAGCTTTTCCTGCGGATTGTCGAAGCTTTTCAGCCAGCGGTCATAAAGCGGCGTCATCACTTCGGCCGGGATCACGGCGTTGACCCGCACCCCATGCGGCGCGAAGGCCGCCGCCCATTCTCGCGTCAGCCCCAGCTGCGCCGCCTTGGCCGCGACATAGGCCGAAGTGTTCCCCTGCCCGGTCACCGCCGTTTTCGAGCTGATGTTCACGATCGCGCCCTGCGCGGCCTTGATGTCCTCGGCCAAGAGATGCACCAGCGTGTAATAATGCACGAGGTTTCGCTCGAGCGAGGCGCGGAAGGCTTCGGGCCCGGCCTCTATCCCCACACCGTCGTTGCTGCCGGCATTGTTCACCAGCCCGTAGATCGCCCCGAACCGCGACCGCGCCTGGGCCACCGCCGCGCGGCACTGGTCATCGCTGGACAGTTCCACCTCGATCCAGGCCGCCCTGGGACCAAGTCCGGCCAGCCAATCCGGATCCGGCGCGCGGCGGGCGAATATCACCGGCACCGCGCCCTCTGCCGCCAGGTCCTCGGAGATGGCCCTGCCGATCCCGGCAGCGCCGCCGGTCACCACGACCACCTTGCCGTCAAGGCCAAGGTCCATTCCCATTCTCCCCCGCGCGCTTCCCCCTTGCGCGTCCCGGGGCGATCCTGACCAACCCAGCGCCCGTGTCAACGGCCCTGTGAAGCGAACCGGATGCTCATGAGACTGGACGGATCGGGTCCTGCCGTCGCCGGCCCGGGGTTTGCGACACCTCGCCGCGTTCCTGCGAAAGGGCACCGGCGCCGAAAATGAATGAAGGGCCCCGCACCCCTACGGGACCCTTCATCCAACCCACGCGCACACCCCATAGCACCGCGTGTCTGTATAAGGGTCCCGGGCGTCCTGCCCTGACTTCAGTCTTGTCGCCCGAATCCCTGCCGCGCTGCAAGGCAGGAGTTCCAAGCTGTTTAGTCAAATGCGCCTCATCGAAAAGCGCCCGGCCCGCTCCGGCAGGAACGGGCCGGTTGCGTACCGCAGCGGGGCGTCACTTGTAGGCGGATTCCTTGCCGAAGTGCTTGACCAGCAGATAGTAGAACACCGCGCGGTACTTGTTCCGCTCGGACTTGCCGTAGGTCTCGACGGCAGCGTTGATGCCTTCCATCAGCTTGGGGCTGTCGGCGAGCCCCAGCTTCTTCATCAGGAAGTTGTTCTTGATGCGCTCCAGTTCCTCGGGATCGGAGGCGGCGACAGTCTGGGCGTCGTTGTCGTAGATCGAAGGACCGCAGCCGATCGTGACCTTGGTCAGGAGAGCCATGTCCGGCGTCACCTTGCACTTGTTCTTCAGGTCATCGGCATATTTCGCGATGAGCTCGTCTCTCTTACCCATGGTATCCTCGTTCCTTTTACCTGTCCCGTTCGGCCCCTGCCCCGCAGAGGCCGGGCAAAGACCCGGTCAGCTTACGTTAACGAGCCCAAACGGCAACGGGAAAGATCGCCAGGTCTTCCCCGCAGGTCGGGCCGACGGGGAAAACCGGGGGTCAATAGCGATAGTGGTCCGACTTGAACGGGCCTTCGACCTTGACGCCGATATAGTCGGCCTGGTCCTTGCGCAGCTCGGTCAGCTTCACGCCGATCTTCTTCAGGTGCAGCCGGGCGACCTTCTCATCCAGCGCCTTGGGCAGGATGTAGACGCCCGGCGCATAGTCCTTGCCCTTGGTCCAGAGCTCGATCTGCGCGAGCACCTGGTTGGTGAAGCTGGCCGACATAACGAAGGACGGATGGCCCGTGGCGTTGCCGAGGTTCAGGAGGCGGCCTTCGGACAAGAGGATGATCCGGTTGCCCGAGGGCATCTCGATCATGTCCACCTGGTCCTTGATGTTGGTCCACTTGTGGTTCCGCAGCGCCGCCACCTGGATCTCGTTGTCGAAGTGACCGATGTTGCCGACGATGGCCATGTCCTTCATCTGGCGCATGTGCTCGATGCGGATCACGTCCTTGTTGCCGGTGGTGGTGATGAAGATGTCCGCCGTGGCGACCTCGTCCTCCAGAAGCGTCACCTCATAGCCGTCCATCGCGGCCTGCAGGGCGCAGATCGGATCGATTTCGGTCACCTTCACCCGCGCGCCCGCACCGCGCAGCGAGGCTGCCGAGCCCTTGCCCACGTCGCCGTAGCCGCAGACGACGGCCACCTTGCCGGCCATCATCGTGTCGGTCGCGCGGCGGATGCCATCGACCAGGCTTTCCTTGCAGCCATACTTGTTGTCGAACTTCGACTTGGTGACGCTGTCGTTGACGTTGATCGCCGGGAAGGGAAGGAGGCCCTTCTTGTGCAGCTCGTACAGACGGTGAACACCCGTGGTGGTTTCCTCGGACACCCCCTGGATCGCGGCGCGCTGCCTGGTGAACCAGCCGGGGCTGGCGGCAAGGCGCTTCTTGATCTGGTTGAAAAGGCACACTTCCTCTTCGCTGGTCGGCACGGCGATCAGGTCGGTCTCGCCCGCCTCGACCCGCGCCCCCAGCAGGATGTACAGAGTGGCATCCCCGCCGTCGTCGAGGATCATGTTGGCCGTGCCACCCTCGCCCCCGAACTGGAAGATGCGGTCGGTATAGTCCCAGTACTGCTCCAGGCTCTCGCCCTTGATGGCAAAGACCGGGGTGCCCGAGGCCGCGATGGCGGCGGCGGCGTGGTCCTGCGTGGAAAAGATGTTGCACGAGGCCCAGCGCACATCGGCGCCCAGCGCCTTCAGCGTCTCGATCAGCACGCCGGTCTGGATCGTCATGTGCAGCGACCCCGCGATGCGCGCGCCCTTCAGCGGCTTGGACGCGCCGAACTCCTCGCGGCAGGCCATCAGGCCTGGCATCTCGGTTTCGGCGATGGTCAGCTCCTTGCGGCCGAAGTCAGCCAGTCCGATGTCCTTGACGATGTAATCCGCTGCCATCTTGGCGCTCTCCTTGATCCTTTGTTGGCGGGGCAGATAGCATTGATCCCGACCGCAGACAACAAAGGCCCGCCGATGAAACAACCCCGCGCCTGGCAGAGGATGCTTTCGGGCCGCCGGCTGGATCTTCTGGACCCCACGCCAGTGGACATCGAGATCGAGGACATCGCGCATGGCCTGGCCTTCGTCGCGCGCTGGAACGGGCAGACGCGCGGGGACTGGCCCTATTCGGTGGCGGAACACTCCCTGCTGGTCGAGGAGATCTTCACCCGCATGAACCCTGGAACCGCGCCAAGATGGCGGCTTGCGGCCCTGCTGCACGACGCACCGGAATATGTGATCGGCGACATGATCAGCCCGGTGAAGGCGGCGGTCGGGCCAGGCTACGGGGCTTTGGACGAACGGCTGACTGCGGCGGTGCATCTGCGGTTCGGTTTGCCGGCCGTGCTGCCCGCACCGATCAAGAAAGCGATCAAGGCGGCGGACAGGGTTTCGGCCTGGCTGGAGGCGGTGAGGATCGCCGGATTCAGGGAGGCGGAGGCCGACAAGCTGTTCGGCAGGCCCTTGCCGGAACTGATCCACCGACTGGAAATCAGGCTTCGTCCGCCCGCAGAGGTGCGGGCGGACTATGTCTCGACCGTGGCGAGGCTGCTTGCTGACTGCTGACAGCGACCGATCATCAGCGGCCCGTGTGCCGCAGATGATCGGCGGTGCGCAGCGCTACGTCATCCTGGAACTCGCGCGGCGACCGGCGCGGGTAGTGCCGCGGCAGGTAGTCCTCGGAGTTGTGCTTGAACCGCGTGGCGATCATCAGGGCGTCGGCGAAGATATTCAACATTGACTTTCTCCCTTTCGGCTTTCGATGATCCCTTTTGCCATAAAAACGGCTGTGATACGATTCAATAAGGCTTCTGAACTGTAAGGCAGTCTAACACATGATCGACTGGCGCAGCATCCCGTCGCTGACTGCCCTGCGCGCCTTTGCGGCCACGGCGGAGCTGCGCAACTTCAGCCAGGCGGCGCGGGTCCTGAACGTGACCCATGCCGCCGTGGCCCAGCAGGTCCGCGCGCTGGAGGATCAGCTCGGCCGCCCGCTGGTTCAGCGCGAGGGGCGCGGCGTCAGTCTGACGTCGGACGGTGAGCAGCTTGTCGCAGCACTGATCGACGGATTCGGCGCGATTCAGCGCGGGATCGAGACGCTAAAGGCGGGCGAGGCGGACCGCCCGGTCCGCGTCACGCTGACCGCAAGCTTTGCCGCCCAGTGGCTGATGCCGCGACTGAAGGATTTCTGGCGGCAGCACCCCGACATCGGCTTGTCGCTGCATCCCGACAGCAGGGTCTTGGACCTGCACCGCGAACGGATGGACCTGGCCATCCGCTATGGCAACGGCGACTGGCCGGGGGTCGAGTCCGCTTACCTCACCTCCGCGCGCATGGTCATCGTCGGGGCGCCTGCGCTGATCGGCGACCGTGACCTTACTGTCGATGACATGGCGCGGATGGACTGGATCCTGTCTCCGACATGGCCCGAACAGGATGCCTACCTGCGTCAACTGGGGCTGGATCCCGCGCGGCTGGAGCGCACCGATATCAACAGCGAGGAGCTGGCGCTGGCGGCGGCGCGGCAGGGACTGGGGCTTGTTGTGGAAAGCATGGCGCTGATCGAATCCGACGTGACCGAGGGCCGGCTGCGCATCGTGCATGAAAGCAATGAAAAACTGCCGGCCTATTTCGTCGTCGCCTTGCCCGGACCAAAACGCGCCGCGGCCCGGGCATTCCTGAAGTGGCTGAAATCGCAGGGCTGAAGGTCAGATCGCCAGATCTTCCGGCTTCTTCCCCTTTGCCAGTGCTTCAGAGAACCAGCGCGGTTTGCGGCCGCGGCCCGACCAGGTATCGGCCGGATTTGCGGGATTCGCGTATTTCGCTACCGACGGCGTCCTCTTGCGGCCCGCCGCGATGCCGGTCAATTCAGCCAGAGAAAATCCTTTTGCCTTGGCGATTTCATCAAGCTCCGCAAGTACTTCCTTCTTGCGGCGATCCTCATACCCGGCTATCGCCTTTGCTACCTGAGATTGCAAATCCTTCAGCTCTTTCAAGGAAAGGCTATTCAAATCGACTTTCAATTTCTGATCCCTCCCGGACAGGTATGGGACTTGATAAGGCGAATTGTGGATAAGTGCAAGAAAGGTTAATTATCTCGGGCTGCGCTTTGCCAGGATTCGCTGTAACGTGCGCCGGTGCATCGAAAGCCGGCGCGCGGTTTCCGAGACGTTGCGGTCGCACATCTCGTAGACCCGCTGGATATGTTCCCAGCGCACGCGGTCAGCCGACATCGGGTTTTCGGGCGGCTCGGGCAGGTTTCCGCCGCGCGCCAGAAGCGCGTTGGTCACATCGTTCGCGTCGGCAGGCTTGGACAGATAATCGATGGCACCGATCTTGACTGCCGCAACCGCCGTCGCAATTGCGCCGTAGCCGGTCAGCACGACAACGCGGCAGGAGGGCCGCTTTTCGTGCAGGGCCTCGATAACCTCGAGCCCATTGCCATCCTCAAGCCGCAGATCGACGACGGCATAGGCAGGTGGCCGGGCAATCGCCTTGGCCCTGCCTTCCGCCACGCTTTGCGCCGTTTCCGGCAGAAAGCCGCGCTTCTCCATCGCCTTGGCAAGACGCTTCACGAAGGGTTCGTCGTCATCGACCAGCAGAAGCGTGCGATCCGGGCCAAGCTCGGCGGCGAAGTCTTCAGTCATGCGGCATTCCTGCTTCGGTTTCGGGCGTCACATCGCAGCTTTGCCCGCCTCGACAAAACACGCAACGCTTTCCGCCATTTGTTCTGATGTAATCTCGCGGCGGAAGAAATCCACAAATCCCACGCCCGGCAGCACCAGGTAAGTAAAGGTCGAGTGATCCAGCAGGTAGAATTCGTCCCCGGTTTCACGCCGCTTGTAGAAGGTCTTGTACGCCTGCGAGGCCGCCCTCACCTGCTCGGCGCTGCCAGTCAGCGCGATCAGCTTGGGATGCAGGTTCGCCTCGTAGTCGGCAAGGGCTTCGGGCGTGTCGCGCTCGGGGTCGATCGAGATGAAGACCGGCGTCACGTCGATGCCCTTCTTCTCAAGCAGGTCCACGGCCTCGACGTTGCGCGACATGTCGAAGGGGCAGACGTCGGGGCAGAAGGTATAGCCGAAATAGACCAGCGACGGCTTTGTCAGCACCTCGGCATCCGTGACCGTCTGCCCGGCGGAATTGACCAGCGTGAACGGCCCGCCGATGTCGCCGCCGGCAACCTGTCCCTGACGGCACTGCGCGAAAGGGTCCGCTTTTCGGTCGGACAGGACATACCAGGCCGATCCGCCGAGAAAGGCGGCAACGGCAACCGTGGCGACAGTCGCGAAAAATCTGGTCACAGTCTTCTCTCCCATTCTGCAACGCGGCGCATTGATCTCAGATGGGGGCGTCCTTAACAATGAGCAATCCATCGGCAGGGACATCCGGTCACAGCATGGCCAGCTTCGCCACCGGCTCTCCGTCCCAAGAAACAGGGACCAACTGGGTGCGCCTGCGGACCCTTATCCTGCTGCGCTGGATGGCGATTGCCGGGCAGATCGCGGCGATCCTGGTGGCAGGCCAGGTCTATGGGCTCGACCTGCCGCTCGGGCCTTGCGTGCTGGCAGTCGGGGCTTCGATCCTGGCCAACCTCGCCCTTGTGATGCTGTTCCCGGAAAACCGCCGTCTGTCCGAGGCCGAGGCCTTCCTGACCCTTCTGTTCGACCTCGGACAGCTTGGCGTGCTGATCTTCCTCACGGGCGGCCTGACCAACCCATTCGCCATCCTCGTCCTCGCGCCGGTCACCATCTCGGCCAGCGTGCTGCGCCTGCGCTCGACCATCACGCTGGGGGCGCTGGCCATCCTGATCGTGACCGCCGCCCTCGTCTGGCACCTGCCCCTGCGCTTTGCCGACGGCCGGGCACTGGTGATCCCGCCGCTCTTCGTGTTCGGATTCTGGCTGTCGATCGTGATAGGCATCCTGTTCCTGGGTCTCTACTCCCGCCGGGTGGCCACCGAGATGCGCTCGATGTCCGAGGCCCTTCTGGCCACCCAGATGGCCCTTGCGCGCGAGCAGAAGCTGACAGACCTCGCTGGCGTCGTCGCTGCCGCCGCACACGAACTTGGCACGCCCCTTGCCACCATCAAGCTGGTCAGCGCCGAGCTGATCGAGGAACTCGACGGCCAGCCTGCGCTGCAAGAGGACGCCCGGCTGATCCGCGATCAGGCCGACCGCTGCCGCGACATCCTGCGGGACATGGGCCGGGCCGGGAAGGACGACCGCCACCTGCGGCAGGCGCCCCTGTCCGCCGTCCTGCGCGAGGCGGCCGAACCGCATCTGTCCCGCGGCAAGGGGGTCGAATTCGCCTTCGGCCCGGTGCAGGACGGAACCGACGAACAGCCGGTGATCCAGCGCCGGCCCGAGATCATCCATGGCCTTCGGAACCTGGTGCAGAACGCAGTCGACTTCGCCCGCTCCCGCGTCTGGATCGAGGGCGAATGGACCGCCCAGCGGATCATCGTGCGCATTACGGATGACGGTGACGGCTTTCCTGCCAATGTCATCGGGCGGATCGGCGATCCCTTTGTCCGTGTCCGGCGTCCCGAGCCGGAACCGGACCGGCGCCCGGGCTATGAAGGCATGGGACTGGGCCTCTTCATCGCCAAGACGCTTCTGGAGCGGTCGGGCGCCGACCTTTCCTTTGCCAATGCGACCGATCCCTTCCTGCCCCAGAAGGATCGCCCGGACCGCTCGGGTGCCGTGGTCGAGGCGATCTGGGACAGGGATGTGCTTGTTGCGGCGCAGACACAGGGTGGCCTGGGCGACAACCCCCGGATCGCCGACTAGGCGCGGTGCGCCTTTTCGGGACAGGCCGGGTGCAGTCTGTCTCGCGGTCCCCATCTGCCGGACCCCGTGATCGCCAGACCTGCCGTTTCGACCGCAGACTGATCGTCGTGGGCTGCGCCAGTGCCAGGCCGCGTTGGTCAGCCAGAAGAGGTTGCCCACCGGACCCGGCTCGTGCCGGACGCCAGCTTGCCTGACCGGAGATTCGCGCGTATATCGCGCTCATGTCCGGGTTCATCTTCTTCGACATCACCGATCACGCGCGGCTTCCGGCCCGCTTCTTCGGCATGACCCGCTCGATCCTCGCCCGCGCCTGACCGCTGCCGTCCCGCGCGCCCGCGCCGCTTTGCCTATCCCAGCCATCCCAAGAACAGGTGAGAGCCATGGCTCCTCGTACGCTTTACGACAAGATCTGGGACGACCACGTCGTCCATCAGGCCGAGGACGGCACCTGCCTCCTCTACATCGACCGCCACCTCGTGCACGAAGTGACCAGCCCGCAAGCCTTCGAGGGTCTGCGCATGGCCGGCCGCAAGGTCCGCGCGCCGGAAAAGACCATCGCGGTGCCCGACCACAACGTGCCGACGACGCAAGGACGCGAGAACCCGGCGCAGATGCCCGAGGAAAGCCGCATCCAGGTGGCCGCGCTCGACAAGAACGCCAAGGACTTCGGGATCAACTACTATCCCGTGACCGACATCCGCCAGGGCATCGTCCACATCGTCGGCCCGGAACAGGGCTGGACCTTGCCGGGGATGACGGTGGTCTGCGGCGACAGCCACACCGCCACCCACGGCGCCTTCGGGGCGCTCGCGCACGGGATCGGCACGTCCGAGGTGGAGCATGTGCTGGCCACCCAGACGCTGATCCAGAAGAAATCCAAGAACATGAAGGTCGAGATCACGGGCAGCTTGCGCCCCGGCGTCACGGCCAAGGACATCACGCTCTCGGTCATCGGGGCCACCGGCACCGCGGGCGGCACCGGCTATGTCATCGAATACTGCGGCCAGGCGATCCGCGAGCTTTCCATGGAAGGCCGGATGACCGTCTGCAACATGGCGATCGAGGGCGGCGCCCGCGCGGGCCTGATCGCGCCGGACGAGAAGACCTTCGAATACGTCAAGGGCCGCCCGCACGCCCCGAAAGGTGCGAAGTGGGAAGCCGCTCTGGCCTACTGGAAGACGCTCTACACCGACGAGGGCGCACATTTCGACAAGGTGGTGACGATCCGCGGCGAGGACATCGCCCCCGTCGTGACCTGGGGCACCTCGCCCGAGGACGTGCTGCCGATCACCGGCGTGGTGCCGGACCCTGAAAGCTTCACCGGCGGCAAGGTCGAGGCCGCGCGGCGGTCGCTGGACTACATGGGCCTCAAGCCCGGCATGAAACTGACCGACATTGCCATCGACACGGTCTTCATCGGCTCCTGCACCAACGGCCGGATCGAGGACCTGCGCGCGGCGGCCGAGATCCTGAAGGGCAAGAAGATCAAGGTGAAGCGGGCGATGGTCGTCCCCGGCTCGGGCCTCGTCCGCGCCCAGGCCGAGGAAGAGGGTCTGGCCCAGATCTTCATCGACGCGGGCTTCGAATGGCGGCTGGCGGGCTGTTCCATGTGCCTCGCGATGAACCCCGACCAGTTGCAACCGGGCGAACGCTGCGCCGCGACCTCGAACCGCAACTTCGAGGGCCGGCAGGGCCGTGGCGGCCGCACGCATCTGATGTCGCCCGCGATGGCGGCGGCGGCGGCGATCACCGGCCACCTGACCGACGTGCGCGATCTGATGGGCGAGACTGTCTGATTCATGACCGGCCAGCCGACCACGGACGACCAGCCCCCCGCCCCCCGGCGGCGGGTGCTGGTCATCGCGGAAGCCGCGAACCCGGAGTTGGTCTCGGTGCCTCTGGTCGGATGGTCCATCGCCAATGCGCTGCGCGCGCATCACGATGTCCACATCGTGACCCAGATCCGCAACCGCGACGCCTTCCTGCGCGCGGGTCTGGTCGCGGGCCGCGATTTCACCGCCATCGACAGCGAGGCTGTCGCCCGCCCGATCTGGCGCCTGGCTGAGATCCTGCGCATGGGCGAAGGCAAGGGCTGGACCATGGTCACCGCCCTGTACTCGAAACTCGCCTATCCCCATTTCGAGCGGAAGCTGTGGCGGCAGTTCGGCCGCCGCATCGCGGCGGGCGAATTCGACATCGTCCATCGTGTCACACCCCTCACCCCCACTGCCAGCAGCCTGATCGCCCCGCGCTGCGCGAGGGCCGGCGTTCCCTTTGTCATGGGCCCGCTCAACGGCGGAGTGCCCTGGCCCAAGGGGTTCGACGCCGAGCGCTGGCGCGAGCGCGAGTGGCTCTCCTACGTCCGCGGCCTCTACCGGCTGTCATTGGGCCGCCGCCGGATGATCCGCGCGGCCTCGGCGATCATCGCCGGCTCGCGCCATACCGCCTCGGAATTCGCGGCGGCCCGGAACCGGCTGACCCTGATCCCGGAAAACGGCATCGACCCCGCGCGCTTCTCGATGCGCGCCGATCAGCCCGGAACGCTGCCGATCCGCTGCGCCTTCGTCGGCCGTCTGGTGCCCTACAAGGGCCCTGACATGCTGATCGAGGCGGCCGAGCCCTTTCTGCGCGACGGCAGCATGGTGCTGGACATGCTCGGCGACGGACCTTTGATGCCCGCACTGCAAGAGATGGTCAGCGCCCGGGGCCTGACCCATGCCGTCACTCTGCACGGCTGGATCGACCACAAGGATTTGCAGGCCCTTCTGTCGCGGTCCCAGCTGCTCACCTTTCCTTCGGTCCGCGAATTCGGCGGCGGCGTGGTGCTGGAGGCAATGGCGCTGGGCGTTGTCCCGGTGATCGCCGACTATGCCGGGCCGGGCGAACTCGTCACCCCCGGCACCGGCATCAAGGTCCCGATGGGCAGCCGCGCCGAGGTCATCGCCGGGTTCCGCAAGGCCCTCGCCGCGCTGATCGCGGCGCCCCAGACCATCCCCGCCCTCGCCGCCGCCGCTCTGGCCCGGGTCGAGCAGCATTTCACCTGGGACCGGAAGGCCCGCCAGATTGGCAAGATCTACGACTGGGTCCTGGATCCCAAGGGACCGATCCCGCAACCCGTGCCCCTCTCGGGCGAATGACAGGAAGCTGACATGGAAAAGTTCACCACCCTCACCGGCGTCGCGGCCCCGATGCCGCTGGTCAACATCGACACCGACATGATCATCCCCAAGCAGTTCCTCAAGACGATCCAGCGGTCCGGTCTTGGCAAGAACCTGTTCGACGAGATGCGCTATACCCCGGACGGGAAGGAAATCCCCGATTTCGTCCTGAACCAGCCGGCCTACCGCAACGCGCAGATCCTGGTCGCGGGCGACAATTTCGGCTGCGGCTCCTCGCGCGAACACGCGCCCTGGGCGCTTCTGGATTTCGGCATCCGTTGCGTGATCTCGACCTCCTTCGCCGACATCTTCTTCAACAACTGCTTCAAGAACGGCATCCTGCCCGTGGTCCTGCCGCAGGAGGCGGTCGATCACCTGATGGACGATGCCCGCAAGGGCGCGAACGCGCGGATCACCGTGGACCTGGAAAGCCAGACCGTCACCGCCTCGGACGGCACGACGTTCCACTTCGAGGTCGACCCGTTCAAGAAGCACTGCCTGCTGAACGGACTCGATGACATCGGCCTGACGCTGGAAAAGGTTGCCGCCATCGACAGCTACGAGGCCAAGGCCGCCACGCTGCGCCCCTGGGCGTGATCCGAAGGGTCCGGGCGGCATCCGAAGCGGGCCGCCCGGACCGCGCTCCCGCCGCTATCTGTGCCGACACCCCGGTGTCAGGAACTGGTTAACAGCTCGTTACCGTCCGCAGGCAAGTTATTGAATTTGAAAGACTTACCCGTTTTGTCCACCGTGGACAGCCCCACCCTTGCCCACCCGCTGCCCGCGCGCTACCCTCGCCCCGATCCAGAGCGGAGACCCCCATGCACCCGATCGAGAAGCGCCTCGCCGACCTCGGCGTCACCCTGCCCGATGCGCCCGCCCCGGCGGCGAACTACGTCCCCTTCGTCCAGGTGGGCAACCTCGTCCACATCTCAGGCCAGATCAGCCAGAACGAGGCTGGTCTCATCAAGGGCAAGCTGGGCGAGGACCTCAGCTTCGAACAGGGTGCCGAGGCCGCGAAACGCTGCGCGATCTCGCTCCTTGCCCAGCTGAAGAAGGCCGTGGGCGGCGACTGGGACCGGCTGGACCGGGCGGTGAAGCTGGTGGGCTTCGTGAACTCCACCCCCGATTTCACCGACCAGCCCAAGGTCATCAACGGCGCCTCGGATTTCCTGGTCGCGGTCCTCGGCAATGCCGGGCGCCACGCCCGCTCGGCCGTCTCGGCCGCCTCGCTGCCCCTTGGCGTCGCCGTCGAGATCGAAGCGATCTTCGCCCTGAAATGACCCGCGTGCCCCTGCCCGAAGCCTTCCTGCGGCTGCCCGTCGCCCACCGCGCCCTGCACGACCGGGCGGCGGGTCGGATCGAGAATTCGCCCGCCGCGATCCGCGCCGCGGTCGAGGCCGGCTACGCCATCGAGATCGACCTCCAGATCTCCGCGGACGGCGTGCCTATTGTCTTCCATGACGAGGAGCTCGACCGCCTGACCGGCGAGACCGGCCCCCTCAACACCCGCACGGCCACTCAACTCGGCCGGATTGCGCTGACCGGTTCGACCGACACGATCCCGACCTTGTCCGAGGTGCTGGACCTGATCGCCGGCCGCGTACCGCTTCTCATCGAGATCAAGGACCAGTCGCTGACCATGGGTCCGACTGACGGCCGACTCGAGGCCGCGACGGCGGCAGCGCTCAAGGGCTACCGTGGCGAGGTCGCGCTGATGTCTTTCAACCCGTCATCGGTTGCGCACATGGCCCGGCTTGCCCCGGACCTGCCGCGCGGCCTGACCACCTCGGCCTATGACCCAGAGGACTGGGCGCCCCTCCCGCCCGCAACCTGCGACCGGCTGCGCGACATTCCCGATTACGACGCCACCGGGTCCAGCTTCATCAGCCATGAGGCACGCGACCTCGCCCGTCCGCGGGTGGCCGAACTGAAAGCAAAGGGCGCGGCGATCCTCTGCTGGACGATCCGTTCGCCCGAGGAAGAGGCGCAGGCCCGCCTTCGCGCCGACAACGTGACCTTCGAGGGCTATCTCGCCGCCCTTCCGGCTTGACCTCTTCCTGCGGCAACACAGCTTGCCCTTTGACAAATACTCTGCGGGGGTCCGGGGGTGCAAAACCCCCGGACGCCGCCTGTCCCGAAAGCGCCGATGTCCGACCTGACCCTGCACGACAGCCTGTCCGAGATCGCCGCCGCCGACTGGGATGCAGTGGCCGCGCCCGAACAGGCCGAGGGCCGGCCCCGCGACCCCTTCACCACCCACCGTTTCCTCGCGGCGCTGGAGGCTTCGGGCTCCACCGGCCCCGGAACCGGCTGGCAGGCGCGCCCCCTCGTGCTGCGCGAGGACGGACGGATCTTGGCCGCCACGCCCCTCTATGTGAAGTCGCACAGCCAGGGCGAATACATCTTCGATCACGGCTGGGCCGACGCGCTGGACCGCGCCGGGGGGCGCTACTATCCGAAACTCCAGATCGCCGTGCCCTTCACCCCGGCCACCGGGCGGCGCTTCCTTGGCGATGCGGCCCACCGCGAGACGCTCTGGCAGAGCGCCATCGCGGTTGCGGCCCAGAACCGGCTCTCCTCTGTCCACGCAACCTTCTGCACTGTCGATGAGGCCGACGCACTGGCGGGGGTCGAGGGCACGCTGCACCGCGTCACCCAGCAGTTCCACTGGGAGAACCGGCGCTATTCCGGCTTCGAGGAATTCCTCGCCGACCTCTCCAGCCGCAAGCGCAAGATGATCCGCAAGGAACGCGAGACGGCGCGCGCCTCGGGTCTCGCGATCCGCGCGCTGACCGGGGATCAGATCGAGCCCCGGCACTGGGATGCCTTCTGGGCCTTCTACCAGGACACCGGCAACCGGAAATGGGGCCGGCCATACCTGACCCGCGAGGCCTTTGCGCGGTTTCACGAGACGATGCGCGACGACATGCTTCTGGTCCTGGCCTTCAACGGCGACCGGCCGGTGGCGGGCGCGCTGAACTTCATCGGCCGCGACACGCTTTTCGGCCGCTACTGGGGCTGCATCGAGGACCACCCCTGCCTGCACTTCGAACTGTGCTACTACCAGGCGATCGACTGGGCCATCGCCCAGGGCCTGCAACGGGTCGAGGCGGGCGCGCAGGGCGAGCACAAGCTGGCGCGGGGCTACCTGCCGGTCGAGACCCATTCGATCCACTGGATCGCCGACCGCAGCTTCCGCGCGGCGGTGGACCGCTACCTGCAGGCGGAACGCCGCGCAGTGGGCGAAGAGATCGACGTGCTGACCGCCTATGGCCCCTTCCGCAAATGCGAGGCGCGGGAGTAGGCTGGGCAGGCAAGGGAGATCCGCCGATGCTGACCTTCTACACCAACCCGATGTCGCGCGGCCGGATCGCCCGCTGGATGCTGGAAGAGACCGGCCAGCCCTACGAGACGGTGGTGCTGGGCTATGGCCCGCCAATGAAGGCGCCGGACTATCTGGCGGTCAACCCGATGGGCAAGATCCCGGCCCTGGTGCATGACGGCAAGGTCGTGACCGAGGTCGCCGCGATCTGCGCCTATCTCGCCACGACCTTCCCCGAGGCAGGACTGATGGCCGAGGACAAGGCCGCCTTCTTCCGCTGGCTGTTCTTCGGCGCGGGGCCGCTGGAACAGGCGGTCGTCAACACCTCCTTCGGCTGGGTGCCCGAGGGCCCGCGCGAGGCCGGGCGGACGGGCTACGGCAGCCTCGACGAGGTGGTGCGCGCCCTGACCGGTCATCTGGAGAAGGCCGACTACATCGCCGACGGACGGTTCACCGCGGCGGATGTCTATGTTGGCAGCCAGGTCGGCTGGGGCCTGCAGTTCAGGACCATACCCGCGAACCCGGTGCTCGAGGCCTACTGGGCGCGGCTGAAGGACCGCCCCGGCCTCAAGGCCGCCAACGCCAAGGACGATGCCCTGATCCCGGAGGCCACGACATGACCCCGCTTCTGCCTGAAGACGACCGCCGCACTGCCCTGCCGCCCCTGGCCGAGACCGGGTGGGCCGCCGTTCCGGGCAAGGACGCGATCCGCAAGGTCTGGAAGTTCCCGAACTTCAGCCAGGCCTGGGGCTTCATGTCCCGCGCGGCGCTGGTGGCCGAGAAGCTGAACCACCACCCGGACTGGACCAACCGTTACAACGTGGTGGACGTGACGCTGACCACCCATTCGGCGAAGGGGCTGACGCGGCTGGACATCGACCTTGCCCATGCGATGGACCGGCTGGCCCCCGACACCGAGATCGAGCGCAATCATGGCGAGCCGGTCAGTTGTCTGTGCGAACTGCATGCGCGCAAGGCCTGACGCTCGTCGATGACTGCGTCACTCCTCGCTGCTCCCCGACGAGAAGGCGAAGCCGCACGAGGAGGTTCCGGGCGAGGGGTTAAAGAAGCCCCGCCATCCGCGCGCCGGTCAGAAGGTCTGGCGCGAGATGATGCGCCCAGCGACCCTGGCTGGGCACGATGTCGGGGACCTGGACCACGATGCATCCGGCGCGATGCGCGGCTTCGGCCCCGGTCTCGCTGTCCTCGAACACCAGGCAGCGTGCGGGGGGCACGCCGAACAGCGATGCAGCCAGCAGGTAGGGCTCGGGGTCGGGCTTCGGGGCGCGGACGTCATCCAGCGTGACGACATGGGTGAAGACCTCCGCGATCCCGGCGATGCCAAGCTTGCGGTGCGCGCCCGCGCGGCCCGTCGAGGTGACGATGGCCTTGGGGGCGGCAAGCGCGGGCAGCAGTTCGCGCGCACCCGGTTTCAGCGTCAGGCCCGCTTCCACGCCGTCGTTGAAACCTTGCCGCCAGTACCGGTTGACCGCATCGAGGTCCACACCCGGCAGCGCCTCGCGGATGATCCGCGCGGCGGTCGGTTCGTCCTTGCCGACCAGGCCGTGCATGAAAGCTTCGTCCACCGCATGCCCGTGTGCGGCGAAGGCGGCCATGCCGGTGACCAGCGCGATGCTTTCCGTGTCGATCAGCGTGCCGTCGAGGTCGAAGAGGATGGCGTCGTAGGTCAGGGTCACAGGCTCGGCTCTCTGGGGGTGGAGATGCCTTAGCCCATCAGAGGTGCAGCCGGAAGTGGGCAAAACCGTCGGTACCTTGTCCAAGGGGAACCGGGCGCAGTTGCGCGATCTCCTCAAGGTGCCGCTCGGCCCGATCCCCGGCGGCAACGGTCACGGTGGTGCCGGGCATCGGCAGGAAGTGCCAGTTGCGGCGATGGTTGGCGTCCACCGACCCCTGACGCTGAAGATAGGCTGCGATGACAGACTGGACGCGCGCGGCATCGGTAAAGGCGATCTCCGGCACGGATGCGGGGTCTTGCAGGCGCGCGCGGCCGAGGCGGTGGCTGTTGGTCACCAGAAGGAATTCGTCCGTTGCCCGGACCGGCCGGCCCTGATGACGCAGGCCGACGATCCGGTGCGCCTCGGGATGCGCCAGACGTCCTTGCGGATCGAAGCGGGCGGGCTGGCTGAGATCGAAGGCATAGTCGAGCTGCGGGATGGTCTCGAAGGCAAAGCCTGGAAGATCGGGGTCGAGGAGGAGCGCGTCGCTCTCGCCCGGAGCGATCTGGCGGAACACGGTCGCCGCGCGCTCCAGCCAGGTGGCAATCTCTGCCCCGGTCACCAGAAGCGTCACCAGCGTGTTGGGGAACGGGTAGAGGTCCGACAGGTTGCGCTGGCGCAGCGGTCCCGTCGGAATGTCGGTGAAGTTGCCCGGCCCGCTGCGCCCGCCGGTCCGGTAGGGCGAGGCGGAGGACAACAGCGGCAGGCCCTCCCAGCTGGTCCCGGCAAGCTGTCGGCGGACATGATCCGCCTTGGCCTCGGCGACCAGTGCCAGCGCTGCCGACGGGGCAATTGTGGCGAAATGACTGTGCAGCGGAACCCGCGTCTCGCCCAGGTGGCGGCGCGACCAGGCCAGCGCAGCCCGGTGGTCGGGGACAAGCGCCCGGTGCAGCGCCGGGGTGGCCGGCGCCGGACAGGGACTGCGCGGTCCGACCCTCGAGGATGCCCCGACGACCTGCCAGCGCCGTGCGCCGATGCGGCAGCGTTCAAGCTGGAGGTCGATGATGCCGACATGGCTTGCGGAGTGACCGGGCATCACGGCCGGCTTGCCGGCCAGCCGCCCGGCTACCGGATCGACCGCCGGAGAGGGTGCGAAATCGGGACCGGGAAAGACCTGATGGCTGTGTCCGGCGATCACGGCATCGATCTCGGGCAGGGCGGCAAGCGCGGTCGCCGCGTGTTCGGTCCCTTGTTCAGGCTCCAGCGCGCCGATCCCGGTATGGGCCAGCGCCACGATGATGTCGGCACCCCGGGCCCGCAGCCTCGGCAACCAGGCGCGGGCTGCCGCCAGGATGTCGCGGGTGCGCACGCCGCCATCCGGGGCATTGCGGTCCCATTCCTGGATCTGCGGCGGCGCAAAGCCGATCACGCCGACCCGGATCAGATGCGACTGGCCTTCGCGGTCGATGATCTGGCGCCGCAGGATCGCGTAGGGAGGAACGAAGGTCTCGTCCCGCGCCGGGCTCTTGCCCAGTCGCACCGCGACGTTGGCCGACACGACGGGGAACCGTGCCTCGGTCAGGGCCTGCGACAGGAACCCGAGTCCATAGTCGAACTCGTGGTTGCCAAGGGTCACGGCGTCGTAGCCCAGCGTGTTGAACGCCGTGATCACCGGATGCGCCCGCCGTCTGCGGGCCGAGGCGGCATAGTCGGCGATCGGGCTGCCTTGCAGGAAGTCGCCGTTATCGAACAGAAGCGAGTTCTGAACCTCGCCCCGGGCCTCGGCGATCTGCTGCGAGACCGCGCCGAGGCCAAGCCGGGCATTCGGCCGGTTTGCGCGGTAGTCGTAGGGCATCAGACTGGCGTGCAGGTCGCTGGTGGCGATCAGCCGTAAATGCGCAATCGGGCGTTGCGATGCCGTCCGATCGACCGCCACTTCCGCGGATGCCTCGGAGTGATCCCTGGCCGGATCCGAAGCCTCGGGCATCCTGGCCCTCATTGCGGGAACGTGGAACATCGACCGTCCGGTTGGTGACAGCAGCCCAAATCGCGAAGAACACACACCCTTTACGCGAGTGAACTATTGCGAGGGTTGTGTCAATGTTGTGGCAAATTGTCGTTATTCAAGCGGAGGTTGTGCGAATGCGGCCTGCTGTGGATTGCAACCGGCACAGAAAGCGGCAGAGCTTTCGGACGGCACGGAAGATGCAGAAAGCGGGGTCGGCATGCGGATCGCGGAAACGGTTACCTTCGGTGGATCGGGCCTGGACAGACAGGCGCCGTTGCGTCGCGATGCCGAGGGGCTTTCGCGGTCCCTGAGCCGGGGCGCCGTGCTGCCGTTCTGGCGCGGCAAGCCGCTGTTCCGGGACGGCCGTCCGCATTGGGTGGCCGCCGGGCATCCCGTTCTGGCCCGCGCCAACCCGCCTGTCTTTCTGGGAAATGACGCGGGGACACCCCGCTTTGCCGCCGACCTGTCCGACTGGTCGCCCGAGGCGGGGGTCGAAGCGGTGCAGGCCGGATTCTTCGACCCCTCGGTGCAACGGCACCCAGCCGTCGCAGAGGAGGCCGGTTTCACCGAGCTGCGCGGGGTGATGACCCTGCTCGACCCGCGCGAGGCAGAGCTGGTGGCGACCGCCAAGGCGCTGGTGCAATGGCATCGCAGCCACGGCTTCTGCTCGACCTGCGGCGCGGGCTCCGAAATGACGCAGGGCGGCTGGCAGCGAACCTGCCCGGCCTGCGGTGCCAACCATTTCCCGCGCACCGACCCGGTGGTCATCATGCTGGTCACGCGGGGGAACTCGGTGCTCCTGGGCCGCAGTCCCGGCTGGCCCGAGGGGATGTTCTCGCTGCTGGCGGGCTTTGTCGAGCCGGGCGAGACCATCGAGGCCGCCGTGCGCCGCGAGGTGATGGAGGAAACCGGCATCGCCTGCGGGCTGGTCAGCTATCTGGCCAGCCAGCCCTGGCCCTTTCCCGCCTCGCTGATGATCGGCGCCCGGACCGAGGCGATGAGCGACGAGATCCGCCTCGATCCCGAAGAGCTCGAGGCCGCCGCCTGGGTCAGCCGGGAAGAGCTTGTCCAGGTGTTTGCCGGGATTCACCCGAAGATCCGGCCCAGCCGCAAGGGCGCCATCGCGCATTTCATCCTGCGCAACTGGCTTGCGGATCGGCTGGATTGACCCGATCATCGCGACCTGCGGGTGCCGCCCGGGACCTTCTGCCTGCGGAGTATGAATGAAGCTGACGGCCAAGACCGATCTGGAAGTCCCCGCGGCTGCGGTCTTCGTCGTCCTGACCGACCATGCGTCCTGGGAACGCGAGGCGATCCGCAATGGCGTCGAGATCGAACGCCCGCCGGGCTCTCCTCTGACGGGTGTCGGGGCCGAATGGCGTGTGCGCGGGCATTTCCGCGGCAAGGCGCGCAAG
Organism: Tabrizicola flagellatus; assembly: GCF_046295235.1. Lineage (GTDB taxonomy): Bacteria > Pseudomonadota > Alphaproteobacteria > Rhodobacterales > Rhodobacteraceae > Tabrizicola > Tabrizicola flagellata_A. The sequence goes on along the minus strand of NZ_JBKBLV010000001.1, from coordinate 90,613 downwards.
GTGCAGGTCAGGATCACCGAGATGACGCCGGACCAGCGGCTGATGCTTGGCATCGACAGTCCCTCGATCGAAGGCACCAGCCGGGTCGAGGTCATGGTGCTGTCGCCGCGCCGCAGCCGGATCAGGGTCGATCTTGAGATCAAGCCCAAGACCCTGGCGGCGCGGCTGTTCATAAACACGCTACGGCTGGCCAAGGGGCGGGTGACTGCCAGGTTCGAGGGGCGACTTGGCCAGCTGGGCAGCCGGATCAAGGACCGCTACGACCGCAGCCTTGCCTCGGCCTAGCCGCGCTCGCGGTCGGCCGGGTAGACGCCCAGGATACGCATCTCCGAGGTGAAATAGCGTAGCTCTTCCAGCGCCAGGGCGACGTTCGGGTCGTCGGGGTGGCCCTCGATGTCGGCGTAGAACTCGGTCGCGGTGAAGCTGCCGCCGACCATGTAGCTTTCCAGCTTGGTCATGTTCACGCCATTGGTCGCAAAGCCGCCGAGCGCCTTGTACAGCGCGGCTGGGATGTTGCGGACGCGGAAGGTGAAGGTGGTGATCATCTTTCCCGTTCCGCGCCGGTTGTAGTCCGGCTCGCGCGACATGACCAGGAAGCGGGTCGTGTTGTTCGCCTGGTCCTCGATATGACGGGCCAGCACGTCCAGCCCGTAAATCTCGGCCGCCAGCTCGCTGGCCAGCGCGGCCCTGGAGGGGTCGCCGGCCTCGGCCACCTCGCGCGCGGCGCGGGCGTTGTCGCTGCTGACCTTGCCGCGGATGCCATGTGCCTTCAGGAAGGCCGCGCATTGCGGCAGGATCACCACATGGCCGTGCGCTTCCTTCACGCCGGACAGGGTCGCGCCTTTCACGCCCAGCAGGTTCACATGCACACGGACAAAGGCCTCGTCCACGATATGCAGGCCCGCGCGCGGCAACAGCGAATGGACATCCGCTACCCGGCCGTAGGTCGAATTCTCGACTGCGAGCATGCCCAGATCGACCTCGCCGCGGGCGACCTTGTCCACGACTTCCTCGAATGTGGTGCTGGGAACCGGCTCCATGTCCGGACGGGACTGCTGGCATGCCTGGTGCGAATAGGCGCCAAGTTCTCCCTGAAAGGCGATGCGACCGGCCATCCGAAGCCTTCCTCTGTCGAAAACCTGCCCTTTGGGGCGATTGGTCGCGCGTCTACACCTTGAAACCGGACGGGGGAAGCGGATAGATACCGCGCGACACGAGACCGCAGATAGGTGAGACCCATGTTCGACACGATGACGATGACCAAGGCGGTGGGCGCGGTGTGCGGCTCGCTTCTGGTCCTGATGCTGGTCAGCTGGGCATCGGACTCGCTCTACACGGTCGGCGGCGGGCATGGCGGGCATGGCGAAGGCGAACTGGCGCAGGCCTACACCATCGACACCGGGGAAGCGGCCGCCCCGGCAGAAGGCGCAGGCGAGACGGTGGACCTCGCCGCGGTCCTGGCGGCCGGTGACGCGGCTGCGGGCGAAGCGGTGTTCAAGAAATGCGGGTCGTGCCACAAGCTTGACGGGTCCGACGGCGTTGGCCCGCATCTGAACGGTGTGGTCGGGCGCAACCACGCGGCTGCGCCAGGCTTCGCCTATTCCGAGGCGATGGCCGCCAAGTCGGCCGAGCCGTGGACGCCCGAAGCCCTGTATGCCTTCCTGGAGAACCCGAAGAAGGCGATACCGGGCACCAAGATGGCTTTCGCGGGCCTGCCGAAGTCAGAGGACCGCGCCAACGTGATTGCTTACCTGGCGGCGAATCCCTGATCGAGCCATAGCGCAAGTCCTGAAGGCCGCCCTCCGGGGCGGCTTTTTCATTTCCGCTCACGCAATCGCGCGCGCAATCGCGGCTTGTTGCCTCGACAAAGCGCGGAATTGGATAAATGTATTGCAATGAGGACCAAAGGGGAGGTCGAAGGATGCGGACAGGCAAGCGGGTGGCAGCAGGGGCAGGGTCGGTCCGGCTGGATTACGGTCCGCTGTTGGCCGGGGCGCTTGTCGCGGCGCTGGGCGCATTGGCCTTGCCGGTCCGGGCCGAGACGATCATCAAGTCGCACGGCATTTCCACTTTCGGCGATCTCGCCCTGCCGGCCGACTTCACCCACCTGCCCTATGTGAACCCGGACGCCCCGAAAGGCGGCGAGATAAGCCAGTGGGCGCCGGGCAGCTTCGACAGCTTCAATCCCTATGCCATCGCCGGCAATTCGGCGGCGCTGTCCTCGATCTTCTACGAATCCATCCTGTCGGGCACGCTGGACGATGTCAGCGCTGCCTATTGCCTGCTCTGCGAGACGATGGAATATCCCGAGGACCGGTCCTGGGTCATCTTCAACCTGCGCAAGGACGTGACCTTCTCGGACGGCAGTCCCTTCACCGCCGATGATGTCCTGTTCAGCTACGAGCTGTTCCGAGACAAGGGCATCCCCGAGTTCCGGGCGGTGGCGAACGGCAAGTACCAGTCGGTCGAGGTGCTGGACCCCTACCGGATCAAGTTCACCTTCGCCCCCGGCACGCCGTTCCGCGACATGCCGGCACAGGCGGGCGGCACGCCGATCTTCTCGCGCAAGCACTACGAGGAGAACAACCGCGATCTGGAGAAATCCAGCCTCGAGCCCTTCCTCGGCACCGGTCCCTACGTTCTGGAAAGCTTCAAGCCCGGCCAGCAGGTGATCTACGCCCGCGATCCGGACTACTGGGGCGAAAAGCACCCGCTGAACGTCGGCCAGAACAACTTCGACCGGATCCGGATCGAATATTTCGGCGACGACAACGCCGCGATGGAGGCGTTCAAGGCCGGCGTCTACACCTTCCGCAACGAAAGCCTGCCGAAACGCTGGGCAACCGACTATAACTTTCCGGCGGTCGCCTCGGGCGACATCGTGAAGGAGGTAATCCCGTCTGGCGACATCGCGGGCGGTCAGTCGATCATCTTCAACCTGCGCCGGCCGCAGTTCCAGGACCCGCGTGTGCGTGAGGCGCTGGGGCTGATGTTCAACTTCGAATGGTCGAACAAGGCGCTGTTCTACGGGCTTTTCGCGCGGATCAACTCGATCTGGGAAAACTCCGAGATGGCGGCGACCGGCACGCCGACGCCCGAGGAAGCGGCGCTCCTGAAACCTCTTGTGGACGAAGGCCTGTTGCCGGCAGGCATCCTTACCGACGAGGTGCCGATGGGCTCGGTCTCGTCCGAGGCGAACAACCTTGACCGGAAGAACCTGCGCCGGGCCTCGGCGCTTCTGGACGAGGCGGGCTGGACGGTGGGCGACGACGGTATCCGCCGCAACGCGCAGGGCCAGAAGCTGCGCATGCAGATGGTCCATTCGCGCACCGACCTCTTGCCGGTGATGAACGCCTATGTGGAAAACCTGCGCGCGCTGGGCGTGGATGCAAGCTTCGACATCATCGACGATCCGCAGTTGCAGGAACGTGCGAGCCCGCCGAATTTCGATTTCGACGCGCTGCCGACCACAGTGGTGAATGGCGGGCCGGAGCCGGGCGGCATCCTGAAGCAGGCCTGGGCCTCGGTGGCGAAGGACAATTCCAGCCGCAACCGTATGGGCTATGCCAATCCGGCAGTGGACAGGCTGCTGGATCTGGTCGAGGCTGCGGACAGCCGACAGGAACTGACCAATGTCATCCGTGCCCTGGACAGGGTGCTGCGGTCGGAATTCGTGATCGTCCCGCGCTATTACAAGCGCGACAACTGGGTGGCCTACTACAACATGTACGAACATCCCGCGACCCTGCCGCCTTATGCAGTAGGCGAACTGGCGATCTGGTGGTACAACGCCGAAAAAGCCGACGCGCTGAAGGCCAAGGGCGCGTTGAAGTAACCACAAACGGGCAGGGATCTTGGGCGCCTATATCCTTCGCAGGCTTCTGCTGGTCATCCCGACGTTGTTCGGGGTGATGCTGATCAACTTCGCGCTGACCCAGTTCGTCCCCGGCGGGCCGATCCAGCAGATCCAGGCCCGGTTCGAGGGCGAGGGGGATTCGATCCAGAACATCTCCGGTTCGGCCGGGGGCGGGGTGCAGGAAGAGGACACCGGCTATGTCGGCGCCCGCGGCCTGCCGCCCGAGTTCCTGGCGCGGCTGGAGGTGCAGTTCGGCTTTGCGCGCATCGTCTGCGACGAGGGGTTCACCGGCACGCCCTCGCTGAAGGCGCCGGAATGCCGGAAAGAGGCGATCCCGGCCGCCGAACGCTTCCTGATCATGATGGGCAAGTACCTGACGCTGGATTTCGGCCAAAGCTATTTCCGCTCCATCTCGGTGGTAGATCTGGTGCTGGAGAAGATGCCGGTGTCGATCACGCTGGGCCTGTGGTCAACGCTGATCGCCTATCTGGTCTCGATCCCGCTGGGCATACGCAAGGCTGTGCATGACGGGACGCGCTTCGACACCTGGACCAGCGGCATCATCATTGCAGCCTATGCCATCCCGGGCTTCCTGTTCGCGATCATGCTGATGGTGGTCTTTGCCGGCGGGTCCTACTTCCAGTGGTTCCCCCTGCGCGGGCTGACCAGCGACAACTGGTCGGAACTGTCGCTCTGGGGCAAGATCACCGATTACTTGTGGCACATCACCCTGCCAGTGACGGCGCAGCTCATCTCGTCCTTCGCGGTGCTGACGCTTCTGACCAAGAACAGCTTCCTCGACGAAATCAAGAAGCAGTATGTGATGACCGCCCGCGCCAAGGGCCTGTCGGAGGGGCGCGTGCTTTACGGCCATGTCTTCCGCAACGCCATGCTGATCGTGATCGCAGGCTTTCCGGGTCTTTTCCTTTCGGTCTTCTTCGGATCGAGCCTGCTGATCGAGGTGATCTTCTCGCTGGACGGCCTTGGTCAGCTGGGCTTCAAGTCGGCGGTAGAGCGGGACTATCCGGTCATCTTCGGCACGCTGTTCGCCTTCGGGCTGATCGGCCTCGTGGTCGGGATCCTCTCGGACCTGATGTATGTCTTCGTCGATCCCCGGATCGACTTCGAAAGCCGCAGATGATGGCGCTCTCGGCTCTCAACCAGCGCCGCTGGCGCAATTTCAAGGCCAACCGTCGGGCCTACTGGTCCTTGTGGATCCTGCTGGTGCTGTATGGCCTGTCGCTGTTCGCCGAGCTGATCGCGAACGACCGGCCGATCCTGGTAAAATACGACGGCGGCTATTACATGCCGGTGTTGAAGTTCTACCCGGAAACCGCCTTCGGCGGCGACCTGCGCACCGAGGCCGACTACACCACGCCCGAGGTGAAATGCCTGATCGTCGCCGCCGGGTCCGAGGCCTGCTGGGACGATCCCGATGGCGTCCGTGCCGAGGTGGAAAGCACCGGCAAGGCTGCAGGGGTTGATGTCAACCGGGGCTGGATGCTCTGGCCGCTGATCCCCTACCGTTACAACACCATCGTCAATACCGGCGGCGTCGCACCGGGTGCGCCCTCGGCACAGAACTGGCTGGGAACAGACGACACCAGCCGCGACGTGCTGGCGCGGGTGATCTACGGCTTCCGTCTGTCCGTCACCTTCGCGCTGATCGTGACCGCGCTGACCACCGTCATCGGTATCGCCGCCGGCGCCGTGCAGGGCTATTTCGGCGGGCTAACCGACCTTCTGTTCCAGCGGTTCATCGAGCTCTGGTCCTCGGTGCCGACGCTGTACGTCATCATCATCCTGACGGCGGTCTGGTCGAAAAGCTTCTGGCTCCTGGTGGGTCTGATGGTCGCCTTCGGCTGGACGGCGCTGGTCGGCGTGGTGCGGGCGGAATTCCTGCGGGCGCGGAACTTCGAATATGTCCGGGCGGCCAAGGCGCTGGGCGTCAGCGACACGCAGATCATGTTCCGCCATGTCCTGCCGAACGCGATGGTCGCCACCCTGACGCTTCTGCCCTTCGGCATCACCGGGGTGATCGGCACGCTGGCCAGCCTGGACTACCTGGGCTTCGGCCTGCCGGCAGACCTGCCCTCGCTGGGCCAGCTGACCCGCCAGGCGCAGCAGAACCTGCAGGCGCCGCATCTGGCCTTCGTCGCCTTCTTCACCTTCGCGATCATGCTGTCGCTTCTGGTCTTCATCTTCGAGGGCGTGCGCGACGCCTTCGACCCGCGGAAAACCTTCAGATGAGCGTTCTCGAGGTCAGGGACCTGTCCGTCACCTTCCGGCAGGACGGGCGTTTGATCCAGGCGGTGAAGGGCGTCTCGTTCTCCATCGGCAAGGGCGAGACGGTCGCCCTTGTCGGCGAAAGCGGATCGGGCAAGTCCGTCACCGCGCTATCGACCGTGGGCCTTCTGGGCGACAACGCCGAGATCGCCGGCTCGATCACCTATGGCGGCACCCAGATGGTCGGCGCCTCGGAGCGCGATCTGCGCCGGATCCGCGGCAATGACATCAGCTTCATCTTCCAGGAGCCGATGACCAGCCTGAACCCGCTGCACACGATCCAGAAGCAGCTGGGCGAAAGCCTGGCCCTGCACCAGGGCCTGACGGGCGACAAGGCCCGCGCCCGGATCGTGGAACTTCTGAACAAGGTCGGCATCCGGGACGCGGAAAGCCGGCTGGGTGCCTATCCGCACCAGTTGTCGGGCGGACAGCGGCAGCGGGTGATGATCGCCATGGCACTGGCGAACGGGCCGGACCTGCTGGTCGCCGACGAACCGACCACCGCGCTGGACGTGACGATCCAGGCGCAGATCCTTGACCTGCTGGCCGACCTCAAGCGGTCGGAGGGGCTGAGCCTCCTGTTCATCACCCATGACCTCGGTATCGTCCGTCGCATCGCCGACCGGGTCTGCGTGATGCAGGGCGGCGAGATCGTCGAACAGGGCCCCGCCGTACCGATCTTCGCCGATCCGCAGCATCCCTACACGCAAAAGCTGCTGGCGGCCGAGCAGAAGGGCGGTCCGCCCCCGGTGCCCGAGGGCGCGGCGGAAGTGGTGCGCACCGAGGCGCTGCGGGTCTGGTTTCCGATCCAGAAGGGCCTGTTGCGCCGTACGGTCGGCCATGTGAAGGCGGTGAACGAGGCGACCCTGTCGGTCCGCGCGGGGGAAACCCTGGGCATCGTCGGCGAAAGCGGCTCGGGCAAGACGACGCTGGCGCTGGCGATACTGCGGCTCATCCCCTCGACGGGCGGGATCACCTTCCTGGGGCGCGATCTTCAGGGTCTCGGCAGGACCGAACTCCGCAGCCTTCGGCGCGAAGTGCAGATCGTGTTCCAGGACCCTTACGGCAGCCTCTCGCCCCGGATGACGGTCGAGGAGATCATCGCCGAGGGACTGGGTGTCCACGGCGTCGATCCCGGACGCAACCGGACAGAGATGGTGGCCGGCATCATGCGCGAGGTTGGCCTCGATCCCGCCACCATGGCGCGCTATCCGCACGAGTTCTCTGGCGGCCAGCGCCAGCGCATCGCCATTGCGCGCGCGATGATCCTGCGGCCGAAACTGGTGGTGCTGGATGAACCCACCAGCGCACTGGACATGACAGTGCAGGTCCAGATCGCCGATCTTCTGCGCGAGTTGCAGCGGAAATGGGGGCTGGCCTACATCTTCATCAGCCATGACCTGCGGGTGATCCGCGCCATGGCGCACAAGGTCATGGTGATGCAGGCCGGCGATGTCGTCGAAGCCGGCGATTGCGAGGCCGTGTTTACCGATCCGCAAACCCCCTATACCAAAGCTCTGATGGCCGCCGCCTTCGGAGCCTGACGGGTGAAACTTCTCTTCGTCCACCAGAACTTTCCCGGCCAGTTCCTGCATCTCGCACCCGAGATGCAGCGGCGCGGACATGATGTGCGGGCGATCACCGATGCGGCGAACACCAAGTCGTCGGACGTGCCGACACTGCTCTACACCTACAAGGCGCCACCGCTCGACGCCGCGGCCACGCGCCTGGGCCGGACCTTCACGATGATGAGCGACCGTGCCGTGGTCGTGGCGCGCCTGGCGCGGAAACTGCGTGCCGAGGGCTATGTGCCTGACGTGATCTATGGTCATTCCGGTTGGGGCGAGACGCTGTTCCTCAAGGAGGTCTGGCCAGAGGCGAAGCTTCTGGTCTTTGCCGAGTTCTACTATCGCGGCCTTGGCGCCGACGTCGGCTTCGACCCCGAATTCCAGGCCAGCGGGTTCGACCAGGTGATGATCGCGCAGTCGCGCGCCGCCTATCTGGCCCAGGCGCTGATCCATGCCGATGCGGCCGTCACGCCGACCGAATGGCAGGCCAGCACGCATCCGCCGGCCTTGCGGGAACGGCTGGAGGTGATCTTCGACGGGGTCGACTGCGACCGTCTTGCGCCCAACCCGGCGGCGCGGTTCGCGCTGCCGGACGGGCGCGAACTGCGGCGAGGGGACGAGGTTCTGACCTATGTCGCCCGGAACCTCGAACCCTATCGCGGCTTCCACATCTTCATGCGGGCGCTGCCGGCTGTGCTGAAGGCGCGGCCCGAAGCACAGGTGGTCATCGTCGGCGGAAACGAGGCCAGCTACGGCCCGCTGCCCAGACAGGGCGGGAGCTGGAAGGATGTCCTGCTGGAGGAACTGGGCGACCGGCTGGATCTGTCGCGGGTGCATTTCACCGGCAAGCTGCCCTACGACCGGCTGGTCGATCTGATCCATGTCAGCCGGGTGCGCGCCTATCTGACCTATCCCTTCGTCCTCTCATGGTCGATGGTCGAGGCGCTCGCCGCCGGGGCGATGGTCGTCGGCTCGGCCACGGCGCCGGTGGCCGAAGTCATCGAGGACGGCGTGACCGGGCGGCTGGTCGATTTCTTCGATGTGGCGGGGTGGTCGGACGCACTGATCGACGCTCTGGCCCGGCCCGAGGCCTACCTACCCCTGCGCGAAGCCGCCCGCGCCATGGTGCGCGAACGCTATGACCTGCGCTCGGTCTGCCTGCCTCGGCAGGTGGACCTGCTGACCCGACTGGCGCGTGGCTGATCCGCGTCAGATCGCGGCGGAATGTCGGGCCTTCTCGCTGTCGTAGGCGTCAAAGGCGCGGGCGATCATCCGGGTCAGGGGGCGGGCGCGTTCCGGGATGAAGAAGCCTTCCCCGGTCACATGCACCATGTCGCCGAACGCCGCGGCAGCCGTGCGGAACAGGGCATCCACCCGTGCGACACTGGTGTCGAACTCCCGCAGCAGCTCTTCCTTCAGCACCCGGAATTCGCACATCAGCGCCTCGATGATCCGGGCGCGCAAGAGATCCTCGCCGCGGAAGGCATGGCCGCGGTGGGTCGAGAACCGGCCATCGCGGATTGCCCTGGTGTGCTCGGCCGTGCCCGAGGCGTTCTGCGCATAGCCCTGCGGGAACCGGCTGATCGACGAGGCGCCAAGCCCGATCAGAACCTTGGCGGGATCGTCGGTATAGCCCTGGAAGTTCCGCCGCAGGGCCCCGGTCTGCAAGGCACGCGCGAGGCCGTCCTCGGGTTTGGCGAAGTGGTCGATCCCGACCTCGACATACCCATCCCACAGGAAAAGCTGCCGCGCGGTTTCGAAGAGCGCCAGGCGTTCTTCCGGGGTCGGCATGGCATCCGAGGGAATCATCTGCTGTCGCCGGCTCATCCAGGGCACATGGGCGTAGCCGTAAAGCGCGACGCGGTCCGGCGAGAGGGTCAGCAGCTTCTGGACCGAATCGGCGATCCGCGGCCCGGTCTGGAACGGCAGGCCGTAAAGGATGTCGGTGTTCAGACTGGCAACGCCCCGGTCGCGGATCCGCATGGCCACATTCCGGGTCAACTCATAGGCCTGGTCGCGACCGATCGCCTTCTGGATCATCGGGTCGAAGTCCTGCACCCCGATCGAGGCCCGGTTCATTCCTGCCGCCGCCAGAGCATCCAGGCGCGCATCGTCGATCTCGTTCGGGTCAATCTCGACCGAGAACTCGCCATCCTTTGCCATGGGTGCCACCGCCTGGATCGCGTCGGCCAATTCCCGGATCAGGTCGGGGCCAAGCAGCGTCGGCGTGCCGCCGCCCCAGTGCAGGCGGCTGAGCGTCACACCGCGCGGCAGATGCCTGCGCAACAACGCCAGTTCGGCCTTCAGCATCTGCACATAGGCCCGCACCGGCTCGTCCGAGGTGGTGCCCTGGGTCCGGCAGGCGCAGAACCAGCACAACCGGCGGCAGAATGGCACATGGACATAGAGTGAGATTTCGCTGAATTCCGGCACCGCCCCGATCCATCGGGCCATGTCGGCAGGTCCGACCTCCGCCCCGAAATGGGGGGCGGTCGGATACGACGTGTAGCGGGGCACACGTGCGTCGAATAACCCTAGGCGGGCAAGTTGCGGGTCGTGGCTCATCAGGTTAGGCTAGCCGTGGAGTGGCGATGGCTCCTTGATGCAGATCAACAAGAGGCATTCATGTTGCATGACCATTCCGTCCACGTTCAGTGCCGAGACTGTCCGATCCGGCACCGCGCCGTCTGTGCCCGATGCGATACCGACGAACTGACCCGGCTGGAACAGATCAAGTATTACCGCAGCTTCCAGGCCGGCCAGACGATCATCTGGTCGGGCGACCGGATGGAGTTCGTGGGCTCGGTGGTCAGCGGGATTGCAACCCTGACCCAGACCATGGAGGACGGACGGCGGCAGATGGTCGGGCTGCTTCTGCCGTCGGATTTCGTGGGCCGCCCCGGCCGCGCCACGGCCGCCTTCGATGTCACCGCGACGACCGACCTCGTGATGTGCTGTTTCCGCAAGAAGCCGTTCGAGGATCTGATGGCCGCGACGCCGCACATCGCCCAGCGGCTGCTGGAGATGACGCTGGACGAACTGGACGCCGCGCGGGAATGGATGCTGCTGCTCGGCCGCAAGACCGCGCGCGAGAAGATCGCCTCGCTGATCTCGATCATCGCCCGACGTGATGCCGCGCTCCATCTGCGGCGGCCAGCGGGCGCGCTGGCGGTGGATCTGCCGTTGACCCGCGAGGAGATGGCCGATTATCTGGGCCTCACGCTCGAGACTGTCAGCCGCCAGATCAGCGCGCTGAAGCGTGATGGGGTGATCAGCCTGGAAGGCAATCGCAGGGTCACGATTGCCGACATCAACCGTTTGATGGAAGAGGCCGGCGACGATAGCGACGGCGGGATGCTGGTCTGACAGCTGCCGTGCTGCGAATGGCTTGAATTCTAGTCATCCCGTGCTTGTGCGAGGGCCGCGCTGCCGTATGCTCTCGGCCGTGGAGCAGAAGGATTTCAGGCAGGTGCAAGGGCCGTGACACGGATAAGGCCGGCTGGTGCAGGAATGCCATAGGCGGGGACAGGCAAAGGTTGCACGGCTCGACCTGTCTTTCTTCCAGAACGGGAATGCGATAACCGTCCGGTGAACGGATCGCGCTTGCGGGTGGAGACGATTATGAAGGGCAAACTCGGGCTGGCGTTGTTTCTTGGCACAACCCTGACCGTCGGCTGGGCGGCGCAGGCCCAGGATGCCGGGTTCGTTCAGCTCACCTACGGGTCGATCGACCTGTCCGACGGCTATTCCGACCGCGACTATGTCGGGTTGAACTCCCGTTTCGCCCTGTCACAGGATCTGGCGATCCTGCTGGACATCACCCGGCAGCAGCGTGAGGAAGACGTGACTTCCCTAGGCCTCGGCGTGGAGTTTTCGGCTGGCCCGGGCAAGCTGCGCCTGACAGCGGAAGGCTCCGATTCGGATCTGGGGATCGCGCCCGACTGGAAGTATGCGCTCGGCTATCGGTACGACGCCGGTCCGGCCACCGGGATGATCTACGATGTCGAGATCAACCGCGCAAGATACGACGGCGGCATCACCACGACGACCCTCAAGGGCGAGGCGATCAGGTATTTTCCGCCCAATGCCAATGGCTCCTACTTGGTTGGCCAGCTGCGTGCCGGGGTGACCGACAGCTCGGGTGCTGCCGACATTGGTTATGACGTCGCTGCGGTTGCCACCTGGGTCACGCCAGCAGGGTTGAACGTCGGGGCGGAACTTGGCTTCGGCAAGATGTCCTACGACCTCGGGACGCTGACCGCCGTGAACAACGACTACACGGCGTTCAAGCCCTTCGTTTCCTACCGATTCTCGGACAATGCCGAACTGATCCTTCGCGGCGAATTCGTCGATACCGATCTCTACGATCTGCAAGGCGCCTCGATCAGTGTCAAATTCGGGCTATGATCGGGGCGTCGATCGCGCTCATCCTGGTCTGGAACGTTGCGACGACCCTTTTGGCTCTGGTCGTGCTGATCCGGCAGGTCGTCGTGACCCTGCTGTTTCATTTCGGTCCCCGAGGCAGACCCGCCACGCCCTTGGGGGAGGGTGATCTGCCGCGTGTGACGGTGATCGTGCCGGCCCACAACGAAGAGCGGGTGCTTCATGGCTGTCTGGACTGCCTGACCCGGGTGGACTACCCGCCGGACCGCTACGAGGTGATCGTGATCGACGACCGTTCGAGCGATGGCACCGGGGCAATCGCTGACGACTTTGCCGCCCGCCATCCCTTCCTGCGGGTGATCCACCGCCCGGCCGATGCGACACCGGGCAAGCCGGCGGCGCTCCTCGATGCCATCAACGGCTCCAGTTCCGAGATCCTGGTCTTCTTTGACGCCGATTACCTGCCTCCGCCGCAAATCATCCGGCAGTTGGTCGCCCCCTTCCGCGATCCGCTGGTCGGCGCCACCATGGGACGTGTGGTGCCCTACAACGCCAATGCCAACATGCTGACCCGGATGCTCGATCTGGAACGGCGGGGCGGCTATGTCGTCGATCAGGAAGTACGCCATCGCATGGCGCTTCTGCCGCAGTTCGGCGGCACTACCGGGGCGGTGCGCCGCTCTTCGCTCGAGGCGGTCGGCGGCTGGAACACGGTCTCGCTGGCCGAGGACACCGATCTGACCTATCGGCTGTTCAATGCGGGCATGCGCGTCGCCTATGTCGCGGACGCCGAATGTTACGAGGAGAGCCCCGAAACCTGGCAGGTCCGCTACCGGCAGGTGAAACGCTGGGCCATCGGGCACAACGACTGCCTGTTGCGTTACTTCATTCCCACCCTGCGCGCGATGCGACAGCCGCTGATGGCCCGCCTCGATGCCGCGCTGGTGCTCCTTGTCTATACCGTTCCCAGCCTGGTGCTTGTGAACCTGATCATTGCGCTGTCGATGCCGGCTCAGGTCGGCGAAACCTGGGCCAGCCTTTCGATCCTGACGGCCGCACTGATGCTTTTCACCGGGATTGGCAACTTCGCGCCCTACTACCAGATCGCCGCCGGCTGCGCCTCGGACCGGCAGCGCCAGGTCTTTGCTGCCGTGCCATTCCTGTTTGTCTCTTCGTTCATCAGCCTGATGGCTTGCAATGTCGGGGTGGTGCAGCTTCTGAAGGACAGGATCCGCGGCGCCACCACGCAATGGGACAAGACCCAGCGGTTCCGGGGCGCGGCGTGAGGGCGCGTCCATGCTGAACATCATCGTCGCCGTCCTCGTCTATGAAAGCGTGGTCGCGCTCGGCTTCTTGCTGTGCTGGCGCCTGGTCCGCGGAATGGATATGCGACTGCCGATCGCCGCGACCGGCCCCGGAGGCTCTGCGCCGCTATCGTATCGCAGGCGTCGGGAAGTCGATCGGAAAAAGACGCCGGGTCTGCACTTGCAGGTCGTCGCGATCCTTCTGGGTGCCCTCGTCCTTTACGTTGTGGCGACAAGCGCCTCGGCCATCCTTGGCGGGCTGGGTCCGGCGCTGCTGCGCGCTGACAGTCTGTCGCAGGGCCTTGGGGTGGACCCGATCCTGTTGCGCCTCGTGCTCCCGGTCGGGCACTTCCTGATCCTGGGCGGCCTGTTCCTGGCCCTGCGACGATCCGTGATCTATCCAGCGGTGCTGGTGCATTTCTTCCTGATCGCCTTCTGCCTGCTGGTCACGCTGCTCGACCCGGGCCGGATCGAGAGCGTGCGTCTAACCCTTGTTCCGATCTTCCTTGCCAATCTGGTTCTGCTGATCATCACCCATGGCCTGCTGACACTCCTGTTCTGCCGCAGCGTGGCAGAACTGGCCGCCTCCCTGGTCCTCGCGGCCCTGGCCGGTGGGATCCTTGCGCTGGGGACCATGGTGATCTCGCTCGCTTCCACGCTTCTTGGCGGGCCGCTGTTCTTCTTCCAGCTTTACCTCGTGTCGTCCTTCGGGATCTTTGGTTTGTATTTCTGCATGGTGTCCATCGCACTTGCGCTCTGGATCAGGGACGAGCGCGATCCGGCGGCTGCCCAGCCTGGCTGAGGCTGTTGGGTGCAAATGGAGCCGGGCCATTGCGGTCAAACCCCGGGAACGGGAAAGACATGACCCGTCAGAACGGAGGCGGGGCGAAGAAACTGACCCGCTCTCGCGTCGTCGGGTGGTGCAAGCTCAGGCTTTCGGCATGCAACATCAGGCGGCCATGATCGGCCCGGGTTTCGGAGGCATAGATCTGGTCGCCGAGGATCGGGTGGCCGAGTGCCAGCATGTGGACCCGCAGCTGATGGCTGCGCCCGGTGTGCGGGGTCAGGCGGACACGGGTTTCGCCATCCGTCCGGTCGATCACCTGCCAGTCGGTAACCGCGGGGCGGCCATGGTCGTGGTCAACCTTCTGGCGCGGGCGATAGTCCCAGTCGCTGCCGATGGGCAGGTTCACCGTGCCCGCGTCGGGTTCGAGACGGCCCTTCAGCCGGGCGATGTAGGTCTTCTGCGCGCGGCGTTGTTCGAATTCCTGGCCGAGGAAGCCCTGGGCCTGCTTGGTGCGGGCGAAGATGATGACCCCGCTGGTGTCGCAGTCAAGGCGATGCACCGTCAGCGCGTCCCAGCGCGCGGCCTGCAGACGGGTGACCAGGCAGTCCTGCCGGTCCGCCAGCTTGCCCGGCACGGTCAAGAGGCCCGCCGGCTTGTCCACCACGATGATCGCGGCGTCCTCGTGCAGGATGGACAGCGGCGTGTCCGGCGGATCGTAGTCGAAATCCGGGATGAGCGAGGGTCTATGCAATCGTATGGCCTTCGGCCAGGAGACGGGCGTGGAGGTGGCGGATATGGGCGGGTCCGACCTCGCAGCAGCCGCCGATCAACGTCGCGCCCTGCGCCACCCAGCCGAGCGCGAAGTCGACATAGCGTTCGGGAGACAGGTCGTGGCGGGCGCAATAGGCCGGGGCCTCGGTGCCGTGCGTGTGCGGAGTGATTTCCGAGAACCCGTTGGCATAGGCCCCGAAGGGCAGGCCAAGCGTCTTCAGCGCGTCGAGGGCGGCGGACATCGCCTCGGGCATCGAGCAGTTGGCAAGGACGGCATCGGCGGGGGTCTCGGCGAGGACTTCGGCCAGGGCCGCGACTGGCTCGCCAGAGCGCAACTTCGTGCCGTCGCGGTCCTCGACCGAGACCGACAGCCAGACTGGCCGGTCGGTGGTCCGCGCGCCTTTCAAAGCCCCCCGCGCGAGGTCGAGCGAGGAGATCGTCTCGATCAGGATCAGGTCCACATGGGCGGCGAGGATCCGGGCCTTCTCGGCATAAAGCGCGGTCGAGACGGCCACGGGCGGGGTCAGGTCGGGACGGTAGCTTTCGCCGAGCGGCCCCATGGAGCCTGCGATCAGACCCCGTCCCGCAGTGGCGCGGGCCTCCTGCGCCTCGGCCAGGGCGCGAAGGTGAAGCGCGTGGTAGAGCGCGTCGAGACCGTGCGGGATCAGCCGGTCGTGCAGGATGTTGTAGGTGTTGGTCGTCGCCAGGCTGGCGCCCGCGGCGAAATAGTCCTCGTGGATGGCGCGGACGAGGCCCGGGTGGTCCAGCATCACCCGTGTCGCCCAGAGCGGGCCGGGGTCAGAGCCCGCGCGGGCGATCAGTTCCTGGCCCATGCCGCCGTCGAGAAGGGTGATTTCGGTCATGACAGATCCCGTCGTGGTGCCCGGGGCTGGCGCCGGGGGGCTTCATGCCCCCCCGGACCCCCCGTGGAGTATTTGCGAAAAGAGCAAGCAGGGTTTCGGGCGCGACGGTCAAGAGGCGTCGCGGAAGACCTCGGCGAGGAGGGGCACGAGCCAGTCCTCGTCTTCCCGGGTGAAGGCAGCCGGAGTGTTGCTGTCGAGGTCGAGCACGCCGAGCAGCCGTCCCTCGCCATTCCAGACCGGCAGCACCAGTTCCGACCGCGTGGTAGAGGAACAGGCGATGTGGCCGGGGAAGGCGTCCACGTCAGGCACGTTCTGCACTTGGCCGGAGCGGGCGGCGGCCCCGCAGACCCCGCGGGAGAACGGGATCACCAGGCAGCCGTGGCCGCCCTGGTAGGGGCCGATCTTGAGGAGTTCGGGCGCCACGACGCGGTAGAAGCCGGTCCAGTCGCAAAAGGGGTGGGCGTGGTGGATCTCGCAGGTGACGGTTGCCATCAGCGCGACGGTGTCCGTCTCGCCATGGGTCAGGGCGCGGATGCTTTCGCTGATTGCGCGGCGGTCGGTCTCAGTAGCCAAGGGCACAGCCGTCCTTTCTGGGGTCAGAGGCACCAATCAGAAGGTCGCCGTCGATGCGGATCGCCTGCGACCCGCCGAGCGGCGTGGTCGGGATCACCACCTGGTGGCCCATGGCGGCGAGTTCGCTGCGGACGCTGTCGCTGTAGCCGCGCTCCACCTCCATCCCGTCGGGGCCGGAGAAGGAACGGGGCGCGTCCATCGCCTCTTGCAGATCGAGGCCATAGTCCACGAGATTCGTCACGAACCGCGCATGGCCGCAGGGCTGGTAGGCCCCGCCCATCACGCCGAAGGGCATAAGGACGCGGCCGTTCTGGCGGATCATGCCGGGGATGATCGTGTGCATGGGGCGCTTGGCCGGACCGGCCTCGTTCGGGTGGCCCTCGGTCAGGGTGAAGCCCGCGCCGCGGTTCTGGAAGTTGATGCCGAACTTCGTCGAGGCAAGGCCCGAGCCGAAGCCCCAGAAGATCGAGTAGATCAGCGACACCGCCATCCGGTCGCGGTCCACGACGGTGATGTAGATCGTGTCGCGGTGGACCGCCTCGGTCAGCGGCGCGGCGGCGGGCATCGCGCGTTTGGGATCGATCAGCGCGGCGAGCCTTGCGGCGGTCTCGTCGCTGAGCATGTGCTGGAGCCGGCTGGTGTGGTCCGGATCGGCAATGAAGCGGTTGCGGGCGTCGTAGGCAAGCTTCGTTGCCTCGGCCTCGACATGGGTGCGGGTTGCGCCGAACGGGTCCATGGCCTTCAGGTCGAAGTGCCTGAGGATGTTCAGCATCAGGATCGCCGTCGCCCCCTGGCCGTTCGGCGGGTGTTCGACCAGGTCGATGCCATGATAGCTGCCTGAAACCGGGGTGGTGTAGTCGCAGGCGGTGGCGGCCAGATCGTCGAGCGTGTGCGTTCCGCCCAGGGCCTGCAGCGAGGCGATCATGTCCTCGGCCACCTCGCCCTCGTAGAACCCGGCGCGGCCCTCGCACGCGATGCGGCGCAGGACCTCGGCCTGGCCCGGGGCGCGGAAGACCTGGCCCACGGTCGGCGCCTTGCCGTTCAGGGTGTAGAAGTCGCGCGCGGCTCCCTTGAGGCAGGGCAGGTCGTCGGCCCAGTCGAAGGCGACGCGGGGGGCGACGGGGATGCCTTCCTCGGCATAGTGGATTGCGGGGGCAAGGACCTCGGCCAGTGATTTCAACCCGTAATCGGCGTTCAGGCGGCAGAAGGCGTCGATGGCGCCGGGGAGCGTCACGGCCTCGATCGCCTGCACCGGCATTGCGGTCAGGCCCCTGGCCCGAAGATCGGCCGCGTTCAGGCCCGCCGGCGACCGGCCCGATCCGTTCAGCGCGACGATGTCCTCCGACCCGGCGGGTTTCAGTAGCACGAAACAGTCGCCGCCAATCCCGGTCATCTGCGGTTCGGCAATCCCGAGCACCAGGGCACCCGCGATGGCGGCGTCAACCGCGTTGCCGCCGGACTTGAGGACCTCGATCGCCACTTGCGAGGCGATGGGGTGCGAAGTCGCGCACAGGCCGTTGCGTGCATAGACGGCCGATCGGCCGGGAAGATGCAGGTCGCGCATCATGCACCCTGTTCGCGGCGGTGAAGATTAAGACGGCCGTTTGCCACAAAAGACGCCACGATGACCTCCCTCTGCCGGGATTCCTGTGCTGCCGCTGATCCGCAGGACCGGCCGCCACACGGCAAGCTAGGACGAGAACGGCGGGAAGCCAAGAGGTCAAGGACCCTGGTGTCCGGCAAGAGGTGGACATAGGGTCCGGACGCCAGGGTGCGGCATTTCCGACCACGGACCGGATATGCCGCGAGATCGTGGCTTCAACTGCGCGGGAAACGGACTGTCCGATGGAGAGTCCGACACATTCGAGCTTTTGGGTGCGCAACGCACGGTATTCAGCACATCCGATTTCCCAATTTCCCCGGCCGTGGGTGGCCAGTGCTTGCGGGGATCGCCGGACCGTCGCCCAGGCAGACAGGATCAGCCAGGGATAAGGTACATCAGAAGATTTTTCCCCTCGCTGCGGGTGTAGGACAGATCGGCACAAAGCGAACGGATCAGATGCCATCCGAAGCCGCCCTCGGGCAGATCCTGAAGCTGCGCGTTGGTATTTGTGGGCAACTGCCCTTCGGGCAACCGCCCGTTCGGCATCGAGCGACCAGAGTCAACAATCTGGCAAAGAATCCCGTCCGGATCCTGCCTGAGGGTGACTTCGATGCTTCCCCCCCCCTCGTCATAGGCATGTTCGGCCACGTTGTTCAGACTCTCGGCAAGGACCAGTTCCGCAACACCGCGCGCCTCGGCCGCCAGTCCCGACAGCGGCGGACTGGCCAGCATCCGGGACAGGGAGCGACGGATCGCCACGGGATCGGCGTCGAACACCAGATGCAGCTCCGGGGGGCCGTAGGTCTTGTCAGGCACCCGCGGCATGTGCCACGGCGGCGTCGAGGTTCGGGTGAATCGTGAAGATGCTGTCCATGCGCGTCAGCCGGAACACCTTTTCGACCGTCGGCGTGAGGCTCGAAAGCTCAAGCACGCGGTCGGGGCCGAGCAGCTTCTTCACCGCGACAATGGCACCCAGCCCGGAGGAATCGAGGAATTGCACCCGAGCCAGGTCCAGCACCACGCGCGCCGGGCCATCGCGGGTGGCATCCCGCATCTGTTCCTTGAACTGGATCGCCGTGGCCGCATCGATGCGGTCGTCGATGACGGACACGGAAATCACCTTTGGCCTGGTCTGGGTCTGTAGTTGCATGGTGCACCCCTTTGCTTGCGTTTCCCGCAGGCTAGGGGCAAAGCGTGAACAAGTGGTAAGCAGCCGCCGGTCAGTTCAGCTGGAAGGTCACCGGATAGCGACCATCCTGGAAATCGCCGAACAGGTCGCCGAGATCCGGGTGATCGACGGGTTCGCCGGTCTCGTCCGGGACAAGGTTCTGTTCCGAAACATAGGCCACATAATAGCTTTGGCCGTTTTCGGCGAGCAGGTGATAGAAGGGCTGGTCCTTCGAGGGACGGCTGTCTTCGGGAATGTTGTCGTACCATTCCTCGGTGTTCGAGAAGATCGCATCGACATCGAACACAACGCCACGGAACGGATGCTTCCTGTGTCGAAGCACCTGCCCGATGTGATACTTGGCGTGTGTGGTCTGCATCACCGTCAGTCCTCTTGCAAATGTTTACGCCGCCAGGCCGGGACTGTCCACTTTGCCTCGCAGCCTGCCGGGAAACAGTCTGTGGGCCTGACCCGCACAGTGCGGCCGCTTCCCCGTTCTCGCGGAATTCTGATGTGCGCTGCAGGAGTTGCCCATTTCATCCGCGTCCCGGATAGTCTAGAATTCCGGCAAAAGAAAAGTGCACGAGGGGCAGATGAGCAGGTTTCTCCGTGCGTCGCTGGTGGTTTTGTGTCTGGCGTCCTGCGGGGGCGGCGGCGGCAGCTACTCGGCGCCGAGGCAATTGGACGATGCGTGCGCGATCATCCGCGAACGGCCGCACTACCTCCGGGCGATGACCGCGGCCGAACGGCGCTGGGGCGTGCCGGTGCATGTGCAGATGGCGACGATCCATCAGGAATCGAAGTTCGTGGGCAACGCCCGAACGCAGCACACCTTCGTGCTCGGCGTGATCCCGATGGGGCGGCAGAGCACGGCCTATGGCTACAGCCAGGCCCTCAACGCCACCTGGGAGGAATACCAGCGCAGCGCCGGCAACCGGCGAGCAAAGCGCGACGACATCCGCGACGCGACCGATTTCATGGGATGGTACATGGATCAGTCCGAACGCGGGCTGGGGATCTCGAAGGCCGATGCCGAGGCGCAGTATCTGGCCTACCACGAGGGCCGGACCGGCTATGCCAACCAGTCCTACCTCAACAAGCCCTGGCTGATGGAGGTGGCGAAGAAGGTCGGGCAGCGGTCCGAGATGTATCGCATGCAGCTGGCGACCTGCCGCTAGGTGCGGGGCGGGTCGCCGGTCAGTTCTTCCGCCTCGCCGTCTCGGCGGTGATGTCGAACAGGCCTGCGCGCATCTCGCCGCCCTTCTTCATCTCGCCCAGGATCACCGTGGTCTGCTGGCCCAGGTCGTCGGTGATGACCCATTGCCGCAGTTCAACCGGGTTCGACGTGAACACAAGTTCGATCGAGCCGTATTCCGGGTGTTCCGGATCCTGCGCCCTGACCCTGGTCGAGGTGCCGTCCTCGGTATGGCCCACGACCATCTTCGCCCGACCGAGGTCGATGTTCGCGGCGAGGATCAGGTTCAGCGGCGTGCGCTTCAGCGGGTACTGTTCCGGCGGCTGGTTCGACTTGGCGTCGAAGATCGCGACCGTCTGGCTGCCCGCGATCACCAGGCTGCGGTCGGGAGGCGCATATTCGAAGCGGACCCGACCGGGCCGCCGGATGTAGATCTTGCCGGTCGAGATCGTTCCGTCCGAGTTGATCTGGGTGAAGTCAGCCTCGACGGTGGTCAGCCCGTTCAGATACGCCGAAAGCGTGCCGAGCGGAATCTTCTCCGCCAGCGCCGGGAAGGGCAGCAGGAAGGCAAGCGGGGCCAGAAGTGCGATGCGACGGTTCATCGCGCCGATATAGCCGCGAATTGGGCAGCTTGCACCCCCCTCGGCGGCAACTCGCCGGGACGTGGCAGCGCGTGATCCGGCGTGAGGGTCAATCCTTCGGAAGATTCGCCATGGTACGCAAAAATCTTCTGTCATTTGATAGAAAGATGACAGAAAGCACTGAGATTGGCGTGAATCAAGGCCAGAATCGCTAAGAAGTGCCACAGATTGCGCAGTATCTGTATCCGAACGGAATGCAGCGGAGACGGTCATGAAAATCGTGGTGCTTGGCGCGGGTGTCATCGGGGTCACCTCGGCCTGGTATCTGGCTCGGGCCGGTCACGAGGTGACCGTCATCGACCGTCAGCAGGCCGCGGCGCTGGAGACCTCCTTTGCCAACGCGGGCGAGATCAGCCCCGGCTATGCCTCGCCTTGGGCTGCGCCCGGCATTCCGCTCAAGGCGCTGAAGTGGATGTTCCAGGAACATGCGCCGCTGATCGTCCAGCCCCGGCCGGACTGGGCCAAGATCAGCTGGCTGGCGCGGATGCTGATGAACTGCACCACCTCGGCCTATGCGGTCAACAAGTCGCGCATGGTGCGGCTGGCCGAATACAGCCGCGACTGCCTGATCGAGTTGCGCTCCGAAACCGGGATTTCCTACGACGAGCGCACGCAGGGCACGCTGCAGCTCTTCCGCACCGAAAAGCAGGTCGCGGCGGCCGAAAAGGACATCGCGGTGCTGAAGGCCGATGGCGTGCCCTTCGAGGTGCTTGACGCCGATGCCTGCGTGGCGGCCGAACCCGGCCTTGCGGCGGCACGCGACAAGATCGCGGGCGGCCTGCGCCTGCCGGGGGACGAGACCGGCGACTGCTTCAAGTTCACGCAGAGCCTGGCCCGGATGGCCGAGACGCAGGGCGTGACCTTCCGCCATGGCGTCAGCATCGACCGGCTCGAGGCCGAGGGCGACCGCATCGTCGCCGTCCAGACCTCGGAAGGCCGGGTGACGGCCGATGCCTTCGTGGTGGCGCTGGGCTCCTATTCGCCGATGCTGGTCCGCGAATTCGGGATCAGGTTGCCGGTCTATCCGGTCAAGGGCTATTCAATCACCGTGCCGATCGTGGACGAGGCCCGCGCGCCGGTTTCCACCGTGATGGACGAGACGCACAAGATCGCGATCACCCGGCTGGGCGACCGGATCCGTGTCGGCGGCATGGCCGAGATCGCGGGCTTCGATCTGAGCCTGCGGTCGAAGCGGCAGGCAACCCTGACCCATTCGGTCGAGGACCTGTTCGGCGGCGCGGGCGACCAGAGCCGTGCCAGCTTCTGGTGCGGCCTGCGCCCGATGACGCCCGATGGCACGCCCATCGTCGGCCGCTCGCCCATCGCGAACCTGTTCCTGAACACCGGGCACGGGACGCTGGGCTGGACCATGGCCGCTGGCTCGGGCCGTGTGCTGGCCGACATCGTCTCGGGCCGCCAGGCCGAGATCGACACCGCGGGCCTCGGCCATTCCCGCTATCTGCCTGCCCCGCGCGCAGCGCGTCAGCGGCTTGGCAAGACTGCCCTTCCCGCCTGACCTGCCCTCCGGCCGTCAGGCCTTTCTGGCACCGATCGGCCACAGCGGGCTGCAGAATATGCCCGCGGTCGCGCTCGACACGCTGGATTGCCGCCCCGTTTCCCTGCAAAGTGGCAGGATCGGGGGGAATGGACGGGGAAGGCGGGGGTGGAAGCGTCTCGGAACGGACTGACCGACTACGGCCTGTTTCTGGCCGCGCTCGGCATCGTCTGGTTCCATACCCAGGCTCCCGGTTACCGCATCGCCTACATCGCGCTGCCGTTCTTCCTTGTCTTTCTCTCGATGCCGTCCAGCGCCAGCCTCGGGACTCAGGCAAAGCGGCTTCTGGTGCCCTTTCTGACCTGGTCGCTGGTCTTCGCCATGCTGAGCACCGCGCTTTCGCTCAAGAACCACGACCCGCCCTTCGACTGGTGGCGCTGGCACATGCTTCTGTCGGGTACCTGGGTCCATCTCTGGTTCCTGCCCTTCGCCTTCGTTGCGACGACGTTATCGCCGTGGTTTCGACACCCGCTGGCTTCGTTGGGGGCGGCAATCCTGTTCGCCACGCTGGTCGTGCTGAACGGCACGCCCGAGGTGAAGCCCTTCGGTCTTTGGGCCTTCGGAGTGATCCCGGTCCTGACCGGCATCGCCTATTTCTCCTGGGGTTGGCGCCTGGCGGTGACGACGCTGGGGCTCAGCATGCTGATCCTGTTCCTCGGCGCCCCTTCGCCGGACAACATCGTCATTCTGGTCGGCACCGGCCTTGCGCTGGTATTCCTGTCCCATCATCTGCCGGCAACCGCTGTGTCCGACTGGTGCGCGCGCCTGTCGCTCTGGATCTACCTTTCGCATCCCCTGGTCATCATCGTCGGTCAGTC
This sequence comes from Tabrizicola flagellatus, assembly GCF_046295235.1. Taxonomy (GTDB): domain Bacteria; phylum Pseudomonadota; class Alphaproteobacteria; order Rhodobacterales; family Rhodobacteraceae; genus Tabrizicola; species Tabrizicola flagellata_A. The sequence continues at coordinate 67,242 of NZ_JBKBLV010000001.1, read as the reverse complement.
CCTGCGGATCACCTACATCGAGCTTGGCCTCTTTTCGCTGGCCTTCAGCGTCATCTTCGCCCAGGTGATCGAGACCCTTGTCCAGGCCACGCGCAAGGGACGGCTGGAGTTCTAGGTCCAGCCCTTTCCCGGCCGATCGGTCAGTGGTTGTGGCGCGGCACCCAGCGGCCGATCCCTCGCAACCCCTTGGCCGATGACAGCCCGGCTCCTTCGGCAAGCGACTGCACCTCGCGCCGATATATGCGTTGCCAGGGCGTCTCGCTTTCCGGCACCCCGGGAGAGCCGGCTGCCTTGCGGCGGGCGATCTCTGCCTCGTCCACCAGCGCGTCGCAGCGCCCGGCGGCCAGGTCGATGCGAAGGATGTCGCCGGTCCGCAGCCATGCAAGCCCGCCCCCGGCCGCACTTTCGGGCGAGGCATGGACGATGGAAGGGCTGGCCGAGGTGCCGGACTGGCGGCCGTCGCCGATGGTGGGCAGGCTGGTGATCCCGCGCCGGATCAGCGCGTCCGGGGGCTGCATGTTCACCACCTCGGCCGAGCCGGGCCAGCCGACCGGACCCGCGCCGCGGATCACCAGGATGCAGGTCTCGTCGATGTTCAGCGCGGGATCGTTGATCCGGGCGTGATAGTCCTCGGCCCCGTCGAACACCACGGCACGGCCCTCGAACCGGCCCTCCTGCCCGGGGGTGGAGAGATAGCGCGCGCGGAAGTCGTCGGAAATGACGCTGGTCTTCATGATGGCAAAGTCGAACAGGTTGCCGCGCAGCACCTGGAATCCGGCCCGGTCCTTCAGCGGCTGACCATAGGGGCGGATCACCTCGCGGTCCGTGGCCGCGCGACCTTCCAGATTGCGGGCGACCGTCTGGCCGGTGACGGTGAGGCAGTCGCCGTCCAGCCGCCCGGCGGCCAGCAGTTCGTGCATCACCGCAGGCACCCCGCCCGCCCGGTGGAACCTTTCGCCCAGGAAGCGCCCGGCGGGCTGCACATCGGCCAGAAGCGGGATATCATGACCATGGACCTGCCAGTCCTCGGGGCGCAGCTCCGCCCCGGCCGCCTCTGCGATGGCGGCCAGATGCGGCTGGGCGTTGGTCGAACCGCCAAGGGCCGAGTTCACCCGGATCGCGTTCAGGAAGGCCGCACGGGTAAGGATCGCCGAGGGCCGGAGGTCCTCATGCACGATCTCCACCGCGCAGCGGCCGGTGCGGTAGGCCATCTGCCCGCGCTCGCGATAGGCCGCCGGGATCGCGGCGCAGCCGGTCAGCGACATGCCCAGCGCCTCGGCCATGGCGTTCATCGTGGACGCCGTGCCCATTGTGTTGCAGTGCCCGACCGAGGACGCGCTGTCGAGGGCGGCTTGCAGGAACTCCTCGCGCGTAATCTCCCCCGCCGCGTATTTCTGCCGGCATTGCCAGATCACCGTGCCCGACCCCGCCAGTTCCCCGCGCGAAAGGCTGTCCAGCATCGGGCCGCCCGACAGCACGATGGCCGGCAGGTCCACCGTCGCGGCCGCCATCAGCGCGGCAGGGGTGGTCTTGTCGCAGCCCGTGGTCAGGACCACGCCGTCCAGCGGATAGCCGTACAGGATCTCCACCAGCCCCAGATAGGCCAGGTTCCGGTCCAGCGCGGCGGTCGGGCGGCGGCAGTTCTCGAAGATCGGGTGCATCGGGAACTCGATCGGGATGCCGCCCGCGTCGCGGATGCCGTCCTTCACGCGCGCCGCGAGGTCCAGATGGTGCCGGTTGCAGGGCGACAGGTCGCTGCCCGACTGGGCGATGCCGATGACCGGGCGCCCGGCTCGCAGTTCCTCGGGCGTCAGGCCGTAATTCATGAATCGTTCGAGATAGAGCGCGGCCATGTCGATATGGTCGGGGTTGTCGAACCAGTCCTGGCTGCGCAACCGGCGGGTCACAGCACGCCCCGCCGGGCCAGGTTCTCCATCAGCGCGCGGGTGCCGAAGGTCCAGGGCGCGATCTCGTCGCAGGGCCGCACCGTATTGACCAGCTTGCCCAACGGGGCAGAGCCGATGGTCACCCGGTCGCCCGCATGGTGGGTAAAGCCCTGTCCCGGCGCATCGCGGTCCTTGGTCGGGGCGAACATCGTGCCGAGATAAAGGACGAAACCGTCAGGATACTGATGGCTGCGGTTCAGCGTCTGCGCCGCGATCTCCTCGGGCGGGCGCGAAATCTGGCCCATGTCGGAATGGTCCTGCAAGAGGAACCCGTCCTCGCCCCGGATCTCCAGGTCAACGCGCAGGGTCCTGACCGTCTCCAGCGTGAAGCGGTCGTCGAACAGGCGGAAGAACGGCCCGATGGCGGCCGATGCATTGTTGTCCTTGGCCTTGCCGAGGAGAAGGGCCGACCGCCCCTCGACATCGCGCAGGTTCACATCGTTGCCAAGCGTGGCGCCGCAGATGCGGCCCCGGCTGTTGACCGCCAGCACCACCTCCGGCTCCGGGTTGTTCCAGGCCGATTTCGGATGGACGCCGATCTCGGCCCCGCAGCCGACGGCGGCCATCGGCGGAGCCTTGGTGAAGACCTCGGCATCCGGGCCGATGCCGACCTCCAGATACTGCGACCACATGCCCGCGGCCTGCAATTTCGCCTTCACCGCCGCCGCGGCCTCCGACCCTGGCCGCACCCCGCGCAGGCTGCCGCCCAGGATGCCGGCCAGTTCGTCCCGGATCGCCTCGGCCCGCGCGGGGTCGCCCTTGGCGCGTTCCTCGATCACCCGCTCGATCATCGACCCCGCGAAGGTCACGCCCGCCGCCTTGATCACCTGAAGGTCGCAGGGTGCCAGAAGCCGCCCGTGCCGCCCGGTGCCGTCACCGAGGTTCAGGAAGGCATCCAGCGGGCCGATGTGCGGATGGTCCGCCGCCAGCGCCTCGGCCAGGTCGTCGCGTTCCAGCAGGCCGGACATCGTGGGGGCAAGGGCGGTCAGGTCATGGACTTCGCCACCCCGGCACAGGACAGGGCAGGGCCCGCCCGCCGCATCGGACCAGACCCGGCCGACCAACAGGGCCTCGGGGTCCTCAGGCAGGATGTCGGCGGCGGAAAGGTGCAGCGGCATGGCGTCTCCCAGTCATCCGGTTTCGCGGTCGCCCCGGCCATAGATCAGCAGCATGACGATGATGACCACGCCATAGATGATCTGTCGCAAGGCCTCGGGCATCTGCATTATCGACAAGACGGAATTCAAGAGCACGATCAGGATCACCCCGATCAGGGTGCCGACATAGCGCCCGGACCCGCCCAGCACATTGGTCCCGCCCAGCACCACGGCGGCGATGGCGGGCAGGAGGTAGGCGTTGCCCATCCCCTGATAGGCCTTGGCCGAATAGCCGGCGAGGAGGACCCCGGCGAGCGCCGCACACAGCGACGAGGCGACGAAGGCCCCGATGATGACCGGCCGGATGCGGATGCCCGACAGATAGGCCGCCCGCTCGCGCGTGCCGATGGCGTAAAGCGCCCGGCCGAATGTGGTCCGGGCCAGGAGGAAGGCGATCAGGATCGACACGGCCGCCCAGACATAAAGCGCCAGCGGGATGCCGAGGAGCCGGTCCTTGGCCAGGGCCAGCATCAGGGGCGTCGCCTGATCCTGCGGGGCAAAGCCCCCGGTCTGGGCGACCGTGATGCCGCGCAGCACGGTGTCCATCCCCAGGGTGAAGATCATCGAGGGCACGCGCAGCACCGCCGTCCCCGCCCCGTTGACCAGCCCGACCGCCAGCCCGAAGGCCAGCGCCGCCGGAATGGCCCAGGGCCCGCCGACCGCCGTCGCGATCATCGCCGCGCCGGTCAGCGTGGCCGGGATCGACAGGTCGATGTGGCCGGTCAGGATCACCAGCATCAGCCCCGCCGCGCAGATGCCCAGGAACGACCCGATCTGCAGCTGTTGCAACAGGTATGTCGGCTGCAACAGCGGCATCGTGCCCGAGGTGCTCAGCGTGTAGCCCGTGCCGATCAGAAGGATCACCAGCGTGAACCCGGCGGCGATGACCAGCGGCTTGTCCTCGGTCTTCATCGGAACAGCTCCAGCCGGTTCTTCACCGCGAAGGTCCGCCAGGCTCCGGCGCTGACGGCGAGAAGCAGGACCACCCCCTCGATCAGCGGCTGGAGCAGGGGTTCGATGTCCAGGATGCGGAAGTAGAACGAGATCACCCGCAGGATCAGCGCGCCCACGATGGACGCGATGGCCCCTCCGATCCCGCCCGCCAGCGCCGTGCCGCCCAGCACCACGGCGGCGATGGAGTTCAGCGTATAGGCCCCCGCCTGCACCGTGTCGGCATTGCCGGTCGAGGTCTGCAAGGCGAGGTAAAGCCCCGCGCAGGCCGAGAAGAACCCGGCCATCGTGAAGGCCGCCAGCTTCGCCCGGTTGATCGGCAGGCCCGAGACATAGGCCGCGCCCTCGGCCGACCCGATGGCATAGACTGTGCGGCCCGTGACCGTGCGCTTGAACGGCAGCCAGACCAGCGCCGCAACCCCGAACAGCAGGATCAGCGGCACGGGGATGCCGGCGAAGGGCCGGATCCACCAGGCCTCGCCGCCGCCCGCGATGCCGTAGGTGTCGGCCAGGTCCCAGACCGTGTTGGTCATCGCCCAGCTGAGGTCGCCGTCCACATTGCCCCCCGGCTGCGGCCGCAGAATGAGAGCGAGGCCGATCGCGATGGCGCCCGTCGCCAGCGTTGCGATGATCGGTTGCAGGCGGCCATGGACCACGATCAGCCCGTTCACCAGGCCGAAGGCGGTTCCCGTGGCCAGCACGGCAAGGATGCCCATGGAAATCTCCAGCCCCGATCCGGTCAGGAGATAGGACGCCACGCAGGCCGACAGCGTCATCACCGCGCCGACCGACAGGTCGAGGCCGCGCATCAGCACCGGCACGGTCTGGGCCATGGCGACGAAGGCAATGGCAACGGCCTCGTTGGCGTTCTGCACGAAGACCGCGCTGGAAAAGCCGCGAGGGTGCAGAAGGTTGTAGGTGACGAACAGCGCCGCGAACAGCGCCAGCGCCCCGGAAAAGGCCCGGTTCTGCGTGATCAGCCGGCCGATCACGCCGCCGTCCCGATGTTCAGCGAGGCGCCGACGATGGCCTCTTCGCTGATCGCCTCGCCTTCCAGTTCCCGCACCACCCGGCCGTCATAGAGGACCAGCACCCGGTCGGCACAGCCGATCAGCTCGGCATAGTCCGAGGAATAGAACAGGATCGATTTCCCCCCGTCGGCCAGGTCGCGCATCATGCGGAAGATCTCCTGCTTGGTGCCCACGTCGATCCCCCGCGTCGGATCGTTCATCAGAATGATGTCGGGGTCGGTCATCAGCCACTTGGCGATGACCACCTTCTGCTGGTTCCCGCCCGACAGCGTGCGCACCGGGTCGGACGGGTGGCCCACCTTGATCTGCAACCGGGCTATCCCCTCCTGCACCGCCGCCTCCAGCCGCGCGGGGTCGATCACGCCCGACCGGGTGATCCGCTCGAACCCTGCCGTCACCAGATTGTCGGCGATCGACAGGGGCAGCATCAGCCCCTCGGTCTTGCGGTCCTCGGGGATCAGCGCGACGCGCGGTTGGCCACCCTTTGCCGTAATGGGAGATGACGGCAGGCCGCGCCCGCCCAGGTCCACCCGGCCGCGCACGCCCTTCAGCACGCCGAACAGCGCCAAGAGCAGCTCCTTCTGCCCTTGCCCGTCAAGACCGCCGACGCCGAGGATCTCGCCTTTACCCAGCGTCAGCGACACGCCCTTCAGCGCGTCTTCCCACTCCAGCCCCTCCACCTTCAGCACCGGAGGTCGCGCCACGGGCGCGGGCTTCGGCGGATATTTCGCGATCACGTCGCGCCCGATCATCAGGCGCACGATCTCTGCATCCGTGCGTTCGCCCTTGGCGAAGGTCTCGATATGGCGGCCGTTGCGGAAGACCGACAGCCGGTCGCACAGGGCCTCGACCTCGTTCATGCGGTGGCTGATGAACAGCACCGTCACCCCCTCGGCCTTCAGCCGGCCCAGAAGGTCATAGACCGTCTGCACATCCTCGGCGGTCAGTGCCGAGGTCGCCTCGTCCAGGATCAGCACCCGGGGATCGCGCCCCAGCGCCTTGGCGATTTCCACCATCTGCCGGCGCGACAGCGACAGGTCCCGGACCAGTGTCCGGGGGTCCACATCCTCGCATCTTACCCGGGCCAGCAGCTCCTCGGCCCGCCGCAGCTGTGCCCTGCGGTCGATCAGCCCCATCCGGCGCGGCGGTGCGGCGATACAGATGTTGTCGGCCACCGAAAGGTCGGGGATCAGAGACAGTTCCTGGAACATGCAGACCACGCCTTGCGCCGTCGCCGCCGAGGGCGAGGCAAAGCGGACCGGCTGCCCGTCAAGCCGCATCTCGCCCGCATCGGGCTGGACGACGCCCGAGATGATCTTGATCAGCGTGGATTTCCCGGCGCCGTTCTCGCCGAGGATCGCGTGGACCGATCCGCGATGCGCGGCAAAGTCCACGGCCTCCAGCGCGCGGATCCCGGCATAGGATTTCGAAATCCCGCGAAGGGCGATGATCGGCGTGTCGCTCATGGCAAATCCCGGCAGAACGGGGCGGCCCCCACAGGGAGCACGGGGACCGCCCCCACCTTCAGTTCACGTCGCTCTCGTCCTTGGCCATGATGGCCGGGCCCGAGATGTTCACGCCGCAGGGCGGGAACTCGTTGACCGTGAAGAAGTTGTCCGGCAGGTCGGACCAGAAGTTCTTGCCGTCCTCCAGGTTGGTGTAGTCGGCTACCGGCAGCGGGACCGAGATCAGCTGCGGCATCGGGTTGCCCTCCAGCGCCGAGATGGCGGCCTTCATGGCAATGGCGACCAGGCCGGGCGACTGGCCGATGGAAATGCCCTTGAGCCCCGCGTCACGATATTCGGCGATGGCCTTGCGGAACCCGTTCTCGGATTCGCCCGCGATCGGCACCCAGGGATGGCCTGCATCCTTCAGCGCCTGCACCACCCCGTTCGAGCCGCCCTGCGCCACCACAGCAACGAACTGGCCATGCACGGCGATGGCGTCGGCCACCACCTTCTGCGTGGTCCCGTCATCCCAGTTTCCGACGACCGAGATCATCTCCCAGTTGCCGCCGTCTGCGGCAAAGACCTCGTTGATCCCCTGCGAACGGTCGCGGTCCACCGAGTTGCCGGGCAGGCCGCGCACCTCCAGCACCTTGCCGCCGGTGACACCGGCCGCCTTCAGCTCCTTCAGGACGAATTCGGCCCAGGTCCGGCCCATGGCCAGCTGGTCCTCGTTCACCTGCATGACCGCGTCGGTATCCAGGACGTTGTCGAAGGGCACCAGCACCACGTTGTTCTTGTCGGCCAGCCGGATCACCCGGTCGAACCCGTCGGGCGCCACTGCAATCGTGACGATGGCGTCATAGCCCTGGTTGATGAAATCCTCGATGGCCCCCAGCTGTGCGGGCGCATCAGTGCCGGTCGAGACCACCTTGAACTCGGCGATCTTGTCCTTGATGGCCGGATCCTCGGCGTAGGCCTTGGCGGTCTTGATCATCTGGATCCGCCAGGTGTTGCCGACGAAACCGTTGACGATGGCGATCTTGTAGGGGCCTTCCTTCGCGGGCCATTGCATGTATTTCGTGTCCGCCGACCAGGGCGCGAAGCATTCCGGCTCGGCACCGGGGCCCGAGACGATCTCGGGTCCTGCCCAGGCGGCAGTCGACAGCAGCGATGTCAGCAAGGCGACGGCTGCAAGCTTGTGTTTCATGATATCCTCCCAGATCATTGCACGTCAGTGACTTTGGGGCTTCGCCCTTCTGGTGTTGCTTGGCCCGGTTTCGGGCATCCCGGTTTGGTTACCCGTCCTCGAAGGTCCAAAGGCCGGCCCGCAGATGCGTGCGCATCAGGTACTTGAAGGCCAGCGCGTCGCGCCGTTCGGCCGCGTCAAGGATCGCCTCGTGTTCTCGGAAGGTCTCGCCCTCGATCGTGCGCCGGGTCTTGCCGCGCTGCATGATCCGCAGGATCACGGGGGTCATGATCCGGTAGATGTCGAGGATCGACTTGTTGCCGATGATCGACACCAGCCTGGTGTGAAAGCGCAGGTCGTGCTCGGATGCCTCGATCACGCTTTTCGCTCGCACCATCTCGCGGTTGATCTCGCGCAGATCCGACAGGTCGGATGGCTGGATGGCCGCGAAGATCTGGATGACCGATCCGGTCTCGATAAGTTCGCGAAAGCCCTGGATGTCGTCAAAGGTCTGGCGCGAGATCTCCGTCACGTTGAACGAGAACAGGTCGAAGGCCCGGTTCATCCGCTGATCGACGATGGTCGCGCCCACCTTGGGCCGTACTTCGACCAGACCGAAGGCCTTCAGCATCCGCATCGCCTCGCGCACGGTGTTGCGGCTTGAGGCGAAGCGTTCGCACAACTCGCGCTCGGTGGGCAGCTTGTCGCCGACCTTCAGCCCGCCATCGACGATCATCTGCCGGATCTGCGCCAGAACCGCATCGACCGCCGACCCGCTGGCCCGGGCAATCTCGTCGGCGGCACTGGGGAAGGAGGTCTCGCGATCCGGGATCATTGGGACGACTCATTTGTTGGACCAGAGATCATCTTCTCCGGCATATCGTGTCAACCGGATTCCTTCGGCTGGACAAAGTCATGCCATCTGGAAGGACAAATGCACGATGCGTTGGCCAGCGTGATGTGCCGAGAAAGCCGATTTCCCGGAAGCCGGACGACAGGTTCCGCTGTCTGCCGGCCATACCCCTTGACCGATTACCGTCCATGGCCAGCGGAACCATGCCGCTGCTTTCCGGCCGGGCACGCATCCGGTGAAGTGGGGTCTTGCCAGGTCCATGCGGCCCGGTAAACGCCAATGGCCTCTCCATGCCGACCCCCCGGCCGAATGGAGCATCCCATCGCCTGCATGGAGGAAAAACCGGCACCGCCCAGGGCAGCGGCGGCAAGGTCGGGAGAGGTCGGTCGTCTAAAGCCGGATGGCCTGGGCGACGCGGCGCACCTGCATGCGGGCGAGGGCCGGATTGGCCTCTTCCCGGTCAAGGGTCGCGCAGACATAAACATGCGGCGACTTGTCCAGCGGGCGCACCAGGTGCAACTTGTCCATGCGAGTGATCTGGATGTCCTCGACCGCGTCGCCCGGATCGAGCGCCTGCAAAGCCTGCAGATTGGCCCGGGCAGCCGCCACAAGGGCAAGCGCCGTAGCGTCCGACTCCGTGGTCCCGGCCTCGCTGGTCATGACCGATCCCGTCAGCCCGTCGATCAGCCAGCCGCCACGGAAGCCGCTGATCCGGCGCAGACCGGACAGATCGACAGCGGCGACCCGCGTCGTCGGGCGCCGCGGTCGCAACGGGATCGGTGCGCGCAGCGGGATGGGTTCAGCGGCAACCAGAGAAGTCGGGGCCGTCGCCACCGGAGAGATCGCGGTGGCCTGAGCGGCCACCGTAACGGGCGCAGGTACCACCCGGCGCACCAGCACCACCTTGCGGTCGGCCCTGGTTTCGGGCTGGGGCAGGGCCTTCAGCCAGTCGGCAGCCGACTGGAAGCGCGCCGCCGGCATCACCGCCATGGCCTTGTCGATTGCCTCCAGGAAACCTGCCGGATAACCCGCGAAGTTGCCGGCCAGCGGCTTGCAGGGGTCGCCCCGCTTTTCCGCCAGCGCCGACAGCCTGGCCTGGCAGTTCACCGGGGCCACACCGGAAATGGCGTGATAGAGCGATGCCGCCAGCGCATAGATGTCGCTCCACGGCCCGCTGTTGCCGCCCGCGGTATACAGCTCATGCGGCGAATAGCCGTCCTTCACCACGGTCAGGCCCGAGTATTTCTGCACCGCACCCGCCGCCGTGCGCCGTGATGCGCCGAAATCGATCAGCACCGGCTCTCCCGCCGGGGTAACGAAGATGTTGTCCGGCGCGATGTCGCAATGCAGCAGCTGGTTGTCGTGGATATAGGCCACGGCCGCGGCCAGCTTTCCGGCCATCCGAACAATCAGCGCAGACGTCAGGTCTGCGCGCTTTTCCTCGATGGTCTCCAGAAGGTCATGACCCCGGATGTAATCCAGAACCATGTAGGCGGTATCATTTTCCTCGAAAACCTGGTGCACGCCGACGATGTTGGGGTGCCGCAGCCGGGCGAGGCTCTGCGCCTCATGCAGGAAGCTGCGGACCAGCTTCGACAGATGCTCGCGCGAGCCCATCGACCGCGCCCGGACGCGGGTCTGCGCCCGGCGGCAGAAGGTCGAGGAAAAGCACTCCTTGATCACCACCTCGCGGCCCAGGCTGTCCTGGGCCAGGTAGGTGATGCCGAACCCGCCCGAGTTGATGAAGCGGGTGATCCGGTAGGCGCCATGGAACAAGGTCGTGCCGGGCAGAAGCTCGTCGCCCAGATCGGTCCGTGCAAGGAGGTCGGAAGTATCGAGTGCCATGATGCGAAGCCAAGCCCCTTCCCCAAAAGACGCTTCAGGCGATGCCAGGCCAGTGCAACGATTCCCTGGCGAGACGTCTGCCTCGATTACAACCAGAAGTTGTGTCTCGATTCGGGCGCGATTGAGGCTGCTTTATGGCGAAAACGCCGCAATGCTTAAGATCCCGGCCGGGGCGGCCGGGATTCGACACTTTGCGCTGTACTCCGAAGCAGATCGCCGACCGTTTCCCCCGACCTCTTGATCCGATGTCTGCGACCTAGGGGGGAGTTACGAACGCCTCCTCGTCCAAAGACACGTAAAGCCAGCCGATCCCGCGCGCGAGAGCATGGTCGCGGCACGCCGCAACAGAGGCTGTCCGCATTCGTTCCTGCGGCAGAGGTGCCACATCGACGACAAGCATCACCCCGCAAAGGGCATCGCGCGGTCGGCCGGTCTCGGTCAGCTGTGCATCCAGCTTGTCGATGTCCCGGACGATCTCCCCGTGACCAAGCCTGCCATTCGCGCGTTCCGATGCCTTGATCTCGATCGCCATCGCCATGGTTTCGAGAGTTCTGGCGTGGTTTCTGCGCCGCCAGTCTCCCTCAACCTCCGGACGAAACAGCACGACATCAGGGATCGGCTCAAAGCCGCCCCGAAAGGATTCGTGCTTGCAAAGGTCCATCGCCTTGAACAACGGGGTGACGGGGGACGGTATCCACTGCTTCACGTTCATGCCGATCTGCCTGCGCGGAACGCCCGCAAGTCGAAGGCAATGATAGACGACTGCCTGATAGTGCAACTCTCCCCCGAGCACCGCGCGGCATTCGTCGACGATCAAGGGCCAGGCAAGACGCAGAGCCTTCGCGGCGTCAGAGGCGGTTGCGAGGGCAAGCCCCCCTTCGCTCACCGTTCTTCCACCAGGATCTCGCGCTTGCCGACGTGATTTGCGCGGGTGACGATGCCCTGCTCTTCCATCTGCTCGACCAGACGCGCGGCCTTGTTGTAGCCGATGCCCAGTTTCCGCTGGATGTAGCTGGTGGAACACTTCCGGTCCCGCGCCACGATCGCCACGGCCTGATCGTAGAGCGCATCGTCCGAGGCCTCGCCCGAGCCGAGGCCCAGCACCATGTCGATGTCGCCCGCGACCTCGTCCTCCGGCCCCTCGACCACGCCCGACATGTAGACCGGCGGACCGAAGCTCTTCAGGTGGTTGACGATCTCTTCCACTTCCTCGTCCGACACGAACGGCCCGTGGATCCGGGTGATCTTCGCGCCGTTGCCCATGTAGAGCATGTCGCCGGCGCCCAGCAGCTGCTCGGCCCCCTGTTCGCCGAGGATGGTCCGCGAGTCGATCTTCGAGGTGACCTGGAAGGAAATCCGCGTCGGGAAGTTCGCCTTGATCGTGCCGGTGATGACATCGACCGAGGGCCGCTGCGTCGCCATGATCAGGTGGATGCCCGAGGCCCGCGCCATCTGGGCCAGCCGCTGGATGCAGGCCTCGATCTCCTTGCCCGCCACCATCATCAGGTCGGCCATCTCGTCCACGATGACGACGATGTAGGGGAAGGGCTGCGGCGCGAATTCCTCGGTCTCGAACACCGGATCGCCGGTTTCCTCGTCGAACCCGGTCTGGATCGTGCGCTTGAACATCTCGCCCTTGGCCAGCGCCTCGCGCACGCGGCCGTTGTAGCCCTCGATGTTGCGGACGCCCATCTTGGACATCTTGCGATACCGCTCCTCCATCTCGCCCACAACCCATTTCAGGGCGACGACCGCCTTCTTCGGGTCGGTCACGACGGGAGAGAGGAGATGCGGGATGCCGTCATAGACCGACAGTTCCAGCATCTTCGGGTCGATCATGATCAGCCGGCATTCCTCGGGCGTCAGCTTGTAGAGAAGGCTGAGGATCATCGTGTTGATCGCGACCGACTTGCCCGACCCCGTGGTCCCCGCGATCAGGAGGTGCGGCATCTTGGCGAGGTTGGCCACGACGGGTTCCCCGCCGATATCCTTGCCCAAGGCCAGCGGCAGCCGCATCTGGCTGTCGCCGAAATCACGCGCCGACAGGATCTCGCGCAGCACCACCTTCTCGCGGTGGGCGTTCGGCAGTTCGATGCCGATGACCGACCGCCCCGGCACGGTCGAGACGCGGGCCGACAAGGCCGACATCGACCGCGCGATGTCATCGGCCAGACCGATCACGCGGCTGGCCTTCAGGCCGGGCGCCGGTTCCAGTTCGTACATGGTGACCACCGGGCCGGGGCGTACGGCCACGATCTCGCCCTTCACGCCATAGTCGTCCAGCACGGATTCCAGCATCCGCGCGTTCTCTTCCAGCGCCTCGTCGGACAGCTGGTTTCGCTGGATCGTCACCGGGGCCGACAACAGGCTCAGCGGCGGCAGTTCATAGGTCTGCGCATGGTCATCGAAGCGCAAGGCCGGCTGGCTTTCCGCCATCGCCTGCCGCGAAGGCGCGGGCTTCTTCACCGCATGCTGCACCACGGCCTTGCGATCATGCGCCGGGGCCATGAAGCGCGACTGGGGCAGTTCGGGCTCCAGCGTGTCGAGGCCCGCGTCGTCCAGATCGTTCCGGTCGTCCCAGCCGGCATCCTCGGCGAAGACATTGGCCGGCAGTTCCTCCTCCGCCTCGGCCTCCGGCTGCCAGCCGCGCTCGGGCGCCGTGACCGGCGGGACGGCGCGGGGCAGGGGGCGGGTGTCGGCCATCAGGACGGCAGGCCCCTTCGGGCGCATCACCGGCGGCTCGACCCGGGCGGCGGTCGGAAGAGGCGGCGGCGCCACCGGGAAATCGGGCGTGCGCAGCACGCGGTTGCGGATCACGTCGGAAATCCGCGCCTTGATGCGGTCCTCGGTCGGCATCGAGGGATCCCAGGAATGCTCGTATTCGATCAGCTCCGGCTCGGGCTCCGGCTGGTGCTTGCGGCGCAGGCGGTCCAGCAGGCCAAGCTTCTCCTTCGCGGGTGCCATTTCCGCCTCGGGTGCCGGATGCCGGGCCTCGCCGCGCAGCGCGGCCGGCATCGCCCGGCCATGGCTTGCCCGCAGCGGCTCGGGCGTCATCTCGGCGGCAACTCCCCCCGTTACCGGCGGCACCACGCGGCGCGAGACGGGGGCGTCGCGGCCCATGGCGACAGGCGGCTCGAAGCTCCGCGTGGTCGTCGCGCTTGCCGACCGCGCCCGGGCCCGATCCTGCAGGGCGACCGCGCCGGTCAAGGCGCTGCGCGCCCCCGCGCCAAGCGCCTGGCGCAGTGCCGAATAGCCCAGGATCGACCCCACCAGCAGGAACCGCTGGATCGCGCGCAGCTCCTCCATGTCGAAGCCGGTGACGAACAGCATCATCGCGACCAGCCCTGCAAAGGTCATCAGCGACAGAAGCTTCAGTCCGAAGCCCGCCGTCCCCGGAATGATCCCCAGAAGCGACCCCGTCACCGTGTCGCCGAACAGTCCGCCCAGGCCAAAGGTATGCGTCCAGCCATCCCCCGGTAGCAGGGTCGCGCAATGCACCGCCGCGAAGGCCACCGCGATCACCGCAAAGACCACCCGACCGATCGCCCTCTCTCCGCCGCGATGGATCATGAACCGCACGCCCCAGGCGCCGAAGATCAGCGGGATCGTCCAGGCACCCTTGCCGATCAGGATGATCAGCGTCGAGGCCAGCGCCGCGCCGAACCGCCCGAAGATGTTCCGCGCCGGCTCATCGGTCGCCACCATCCAGCCCGGATCCTCGGGCGTATAGCTCCACAACATCAGCGTGAAGGCGAAGGCCACAAGGCAGAGAACCAGCCCCAGAAGCTCGCGCCCCCGGCGTTCCAGCATTGCCTGCGTGCCCTGGTCCAGAAGCGGATCGCGCTGCCGTGCCTGATAGGATGCCATTCGTCCCTCACTCACCCATAGATGCAGTCGCGGAGCCTGCTCAGCCCGCGCTGCGTTTCTTCTTGGGGGGCGACAAGCGCCACCCGGATATATCCGCGGCCAGGATTCTCGCCCCCGACCTCGCGCGATAGGTAGGCGCCGGGCAGGACCCGCACCCCCGTCTCGCGCCACAACTTGAGGGCCGCCGCCTCGCCATCCTCGACCGGCAGCCACAGGAAGAACCCGCCGCCCGGCGCCCGATAGCCCTGAAGGCCCGCGAAAATCGCATCCGCATCGCGGAACTTCGCCTGATACAGGGCGCGCGAGGCATCGACATGCGCCTCGTCCGCCCAGGCTGCCTCGGCCACACGCTGCAAGGGCAGGGGCAGGGGGGCACCGGCGAAGGCGCGCAGCTTGCGGATGCGCCCCATGCTTTCCGGCCCCGCGGCGACAAAGCCCGACCGCAGCCCCGGCAGGTTCGACCGTTTCGACAGCGAATGAAACACCACGACGCGCTCGGGATCGGCTCCTTGCGCCGCTGCCACCTGCAACAAGCCGGGCGGTGGCGCCTCGCGCCAGATCTCGGAATAGCACTCGTCGGCCAGCACCTTGAAATCATGCCGCTCGGCAAGGGCCAGGAGGTCCGCCAGATACTCCTTCGACGCGACCGCCCCCTGGGGGTTGGCGGGCGAGCAGATATAGGCCAGCGCCACCCGGTCCAGCACGTCCTTGGGCAGGCTGCCGTAATCGGGCAGGAACCCGGTCGCGGCGGTGGCGGGCACATAGACGGGTTCCGCCCCTACGGTCAGCGCGGCCACGGCATAGACCTGGTAGAACGGGTTCGGCATCAGGACGACCGGGGTCTTTCCGGCCTTGGTCTCGGGGCAGAGCGCGATGCAGGCGTTGAAAAGCCCCTCGCGCGTCCCGTTCAGCGCCATCAGCCGGTCATCGGCGACGGTCACGCCATAGCGCCGCGCGATCCAGCCCGAGATCGCGGACAGGAGTTCCGGCGTCCCGTCGTTCGGCGGATAGACGCCGAAGCCCGAAAGGTTCGCGGCAAGGATCGGCCCGACGAACTCGGGCATGGCATGACGCGGCTCGCCGATGGTCATGGCGATGGGTTCGCCGCCCGGGGCGTGCGCATCCAGAAGCTTCCGCAGTCGCGGAAACGCATAATCCGGCAGGTTCGAAAACCGCTCAGGAAACGCCATTGCTGCCTCAATCGCGGGGTCTATGCGCCCCGTTTTCCGGCACGATAGCGGCCCTCGCGCGTGAGGTCCACAAAAAACCCTTCGCGCTGAGAGGCTTGGGCAAGGCTGTGGCATTTTCGTAGGGTGCGCTACAGCGCACCATCCGCCGGTGCGCCCTAGCGCACCCTACGCCTGCTTCGGCCCGACATTCTCGGCGAAAGCCTTGTCGAAGGCCGCCTTCTTGTCCGCATCCGCCTCGGTCTGGTGCAGGGCCACCCATTCGGCATAGGGCATGCCATAGACGATCTCGCGCGCCTCGTCCTTGGTCATCGCGATGCCCCGCTCGGCGGCGGCTTCCTGATACCAGCGACTCAGGCAATTCCGGCAGAAGCCGCCCAGGTTCATCAGGTCGATGTTCTGCACCTCCGGGCGCTTGACCATCAGGTGATGCACCAGAGCCCGGAAGGCCGCCGCCTCCAGCTCGGTCCGCGTTTGGTCGTCCATCTACAGGCCCTCCAGGACTTCGGTCAGGATCGCGGCCAGCCGCCCGGCCCAGTGCGCCTGCTCGGCGGGCGTGGCGATCAGGTCGTTCCGCAGCTCTATAAGTGTGTTGTGTCGCCCCAGCCGCAAGGCATGCCGATCGATCGCGTCGCCCGGCAGGTGGCCCGAATAGGGCTCGTTGTCGCCAATGCAGAGGTCGGCCTCCGCCCGCAACCGCGCGATCAGCGGTTTCGAGAACCGCTCGTCCAGGTGGCTGTACAGCACCCCCACATGCCAGGGCCGCGGCGCCCGGCCGCGCAGGCAGGGGGTGAAGGAATGGATCGCCAGGATCACCCGGTCCGGCCGCACCGCCGCCAGCCGCGCATAGGCGGCGTGATAGGGGCGATAGAGCCGGTCCAGCCGCGCCTCAACGCCGTCCGGCCCGATGTGCCGGTTGGCCGGGATGATCGTCCCGTCGTAAAGCCGCATCACCAGCGTCGGGTCGTCCTCGCCCCGGTTCGGGTCGATCACCAGGCGGCTGAAGTCCGACAGGATCACCGGGCTCTCCAGAAGCCGCCCCAACTCGCGGGCCACCCCCGCCGCGCCCACGTCCCAGGCGATGTGGCGGGCCATGTCCTCGGCCGGGATGCCAAGGTCGCCGCCATTCACCCACTCCGGCACCCGGTTCGACGCATGGTCGCAGGTCACCAGCCAGCGCCCCTTGCGATCCTCGCCCTCGATCCTGAACGCCACGCTTCACCCCTGCAGTCCCGACGCGCTTCTACCCGCAACCGCCCGCCGATGCCAGCGACCCGCGCGCCCCGCGCCGCCGCGCCCAAAATTCTTCGCCGAAGAATTTTGGGCCCCGCCCGGCGGAAGCGGGCGTTGCGGCTTGGCCCGACTTGGTCCATAACGCACGCGGCCCACATCAACGGAACCTATGAGCAGGAGGATGGCGATGCGCCGCCACCGCAACGTGAAGATTGTGGCCACGCTTGGCCCGGCATCTTCGAGCTACGAGATGATCCGCGCGCTCTTCGAGGCCGGGGCCGACGTGTTCCGCCTGAACATGAGCCACGGCTCCCACGACGACATCCGCAAGCGCCACGAGATCATCCGCCAGGTCGAAAAGGACCTCGGCCGCCCGATCGGCATCCTCGCCGACCTCCAGGGCCCGAAACTCCGCGTCGGCGTCTTCGCCAACGACGCCGAGGAGCTGGTCGAAGGCGCGGCCTTCCGCATGGACCTCTCCACCACGCCGGGCGATGCCAAGCGGGTGAACCTGCCGCACCCGGAAATCTTCGCGGCGCTGGAACCCGGCGCGACGCTTCTGGTCAACGACGGCAAGATCCGCCTGAGGGTGAACGCCTGCGGAAAGGACTTCGCCGACTGCACCGTGGAAGTCGGCGGCACGATCTCCAACCGCAAGGGCGTGAACGTGCCCGACGTGGTCCTGCCGCTCGCCGCGCTGTCGGAAAAGGACCGCGCCGATCTGGAATTCGTCTGCGACCTCGGCGTGGACTGGCTGGCGCTCTCCTTCGTGCAGCGCCCCGAGGACGTGATCGAGGCCCGCAGCCTTGCCAAGGGCCGCGCCGCCGTCCTGTCGAAGATCGAGAAGCCGGCCGCGGTGAAGGCCTACGACGCCATCCTCCAGGTCTCGGACGGGATCATGGTGGCGCGCGGCGACCTTGGTGTCGAACTGCCCGTCACCTCGGTCCCCCCGATCCAGAAGCGGCTCGTGCGCGGCGCCCGCGCGGCGGCCAAGCCGGTGATCGTGGCCACCCAGATGCTCGAATCGATGATCGAATCGCCCGTGCCCACCCGGGCCGAGGTCTCGGACGTGGCGACCGCGATCTACGAAGGCGCCGATGCGGTGATGCTGTCGGCCGAATCCGCGGCCGGCAAGTATCCGGTCGAGGCGGTGACCACGATGAACAACGTGGCGATGAGCGTCGAGAAGGATCCGACCTATCTGTCCATCATCGAGGCCAGCCGCGTCGTCCGCCGCGAATCGGTCGCCGACGGCATCGTCGCCGCCGCGCGCGAGATCGCCGAGGCCACGAACATCAAGGCGATCTGCTGCTTTAGCCAGTCGGGCACCACGGCCTCACTGGTGGCGCGCGAACGCCCGCATGTGGCGATCCTCGCGCTCACGCCGCTGATGTCCACCGCCCGGCGGCTGGCGCTGACCTGGGGCACGCATTGCGTAATCACCCCGCCGCAGGAACGCTTCAAGGGCGCGGTGCTCGCGGCCGTGGGCGCGGCGCGGTCGGATGGTTTTGCCACCGAAGAAGACCAGATCGTTGTCACCGCCGGCGTTCCGTTCAACGTCAAGGGCACGACCAACATCCTGCGCGTGGCGCCCTGCGACGAACGCTTGATCTCGCGCGTGGACCCCGAGTAGGCTCTGCCCGCGCGGGGTCATGGGCGAGACGCCATGGACACGGATCTGCTTCTGACGGTCGGGATCGTGCTGCTTGTGCTGTCGGTTCCGTCATTGCTGTCGGCCTGGGTGGAAAGCCGTGCGCCCCGGATGGGGGCGATCATGGCCGTGGTCGCGCTGGGAATGATCTCGGCCGCGCTGATCGAAAGCCCCGGAGGTTATACCTTCGAGGAGGTGCCCGGGGTCGTTCTCAAGACGGTGATGCGCCTGTTCGACTGACGCAATCCGCTTGCACCTTTTCCCGGCTGCCCCTATAGGGGCGGCTTCGATACCCGCACGGCCGGCCATAGTGGCATGCCGAGTCGTGCCTGAAACCACGGAGATGGAAATGCCCAAGATGAAGACCAAGTCGGCGGCGAAGAAGCGCTTCAGCTTCACGGCCACCGGTCGGGTGAAGGCCGGCGTCGCCGGCAAGCGCCACGGCATGATCAAGCGTTCGACGAAATTCATCCGCGAAGCGACCGGCACGATGCTGCTGAACGACAGCGATGCGAAGATCGTCAAGAAATACATGCCCTACGACCGGTAAGGAGAGCAGCACATGTCCCGCGTCAAATCCGGCAAGGTCACGCACGCCCGTCACCGCAAGGTCATCAAGGCGGCGTCCGGCTACTATGCCGCCCGCTCCACCAACTTCCGCACCGCGACCCAGGCTGTCGACAAGGCCAACCAGTACGCGACCCGCGACCGCAAGGTCCGCAAGCGCCAGTTCCGCGCGCTGTGGATCCAGCGGATCAACGCCGCCGTCCGCCTGTTCGACGCCGAGATGACCTATTCGCGCCTCATCAACGGCCTGACCAAGGCCGGGATCGAGGTTGACCGCAAGGTCCTCGCCGACCTCGCCGTGCACGAGCCCGAGGCGTTCAATGCCATCGCCGGGCAAGCGAAGGCCGCTCTGGCCTGATCGGTCAGGTCGAAGGATAAGGAAAGGCCCTGCGGCGACGCGGGGCTTTTTCGTTTTGGTCGTCGAGGCGCCGCTCAAGCTCGGCATAGGGGCAGACATCCGCCTCGAACGGCACATTCCGCCGCCGGAACTGCTTCCCCTCGACCACCACCGGCGCGCTGATCCGGTCCATCCGGAAATGCCGGAAATCGGCCCGCGACGGGTCCCAGGCCACCAGGTACCACAAGGGCGGCAGGATCAGGATAGCCTGCGGCTCGACCTCGCGCCGCGTCTCCGCCCCCTTGGCATCGCGGTAGCGAAAGCGCAGGGATAGTTGCCGCAGGAATGCCGTCTCGAAACAAGGGAGCAGCGCCTCCTCCATCCGCGCGATGTCCGACAGGTCCTGCAGCGGCGACAGAATGCCCACATGCAGGCAGGCCAAGAGCCGCCGCAGGTCGCGCAGCTTGTCCGGGGGCAGCGTCCGCTCGACCTTCGCCAGACCCGTATCCGCCAGATCGGCAAAGGGCAGCGCCCGCGCCGCCCGCATCGTCGCCATGCTGATCACCAGCGCGAACAGCTCGGCGACCGAGACCCGCGCCGTCCCCTGCATCGTCCCAGGGTCAAGCTGCACGCCCCCACCACGCCCGCAGTCGGTCTGGATGACATAGCCCTGCTCGCGTAACGCCCCGATGTCGCGCAGCACCGTCCGGCGCGAGACATTCACCAGCTCCGCCAATTCACCCACCGTCGCGCTGCCGTTGCGGCGCAACAGACGCAGAAGGGACTCCTGTCTCAGGCGGCTGCTCATGCCGGGGGTATAGCATGAATGGTGCCAGAATCTGTCACCGTTTCATCCTACCGGTTCCGACTGACCCACAGAAGGACACGGACCATGACCCAGCCCCAGATCGTCAACCCGCCCCACCTGCCCGACCCGCGCCCGAACGGCTACAGCACTGCTGTCATCACCCCTGCTTCCGGGCGCCTTGCCTTCATCTCGGGCCAGGGCGGACAGGACCCCACCGGCGCGCTCTCCCCCGATTTCGCTACCCAGGTCCGGCAGGCCTATGCCAACCTTTCCACGGTGATCGAGGCGCTCGGCGGCCGGCCCGACCAGGTGGTGAAACTGACGGCCTATGTCGTCGACCACAATATGGCCAAGCTTGGCCCTCTGACCGAAGCCGTGATCCGGATGTTCGGGGGCCGCCTGCCCGCGCAAACCCTGGTCCCGGTCCCGAAACTCGCCATCGACCCCATGCTGTTCGAGATCGAGGCGGTGCTTACCCTCGACTGACCGTGCCAAACCTTGTGGCCGGGGCGGCAGGCCCTGGCCGCAGGCCTACCGGACAAACACCCTGCTCGGGTGCAACTCGCCCCCCCGATAGTGCCCCACAGCGACCGCCAGGCCGTTCAGAGAGGCCCAGCCCTCGGTCCCCCAGTCGGCGTGCCCGATCACCTGCCCCGGATTGCCGTTCCGCAGCCGCACCGCCCCCTCGGGAGTCGCCCGGAACTCCGGCAGGTCCTGCAACCCCAACTCCAGCGGCAACAGCCGGGCGTCCAGCGCATCGGTCTTGGCCTCGGCGTCGATCACCTCCAGCGAGACCCCCTGACCTGCTTCGAACGGCCCCGACCACTCCCGCCGCAGCCATTCGACATGCCCGAGGCACCCCAGCACCTGCCCAAGATCGCGCGCGATCGACCGCACATAGCCGCCCTTGCCGCAGACCATCTCCAGATCGACATGGTCCGCGTCGGGGCGGCCCAGCATGACCAGCCGCTCCACCCAGAGGGGCCGGGCGGCAAGGTCCATCACCTCACCCTCGCGCGCCAGGTCATAGGCCCGCTCGCCATCCACCTTCACCGCCGAATACTGCGGCGGCACCTGGAGGATCTCCCCCCGGAACGCCCCCAGCGCCGCCTCGATCTGCGCGTCCGTCGGCCGCAGTGTCGAGGTCGCGATCACGCGACCCGAGGCATCGTCCGTCTCCGTCGCCGCGCCGAAGCGCACGCGGAAGCGGTAGCATTTCAGCGCATCCGTGATGTAGGGAATGGTCTTCGTCGCCTCGCCCAAGGCCACGGCCAGCACGCCCGTCGCATCCGGGTCCAGCGTCCCGGCATGGCCCGCCTTCTGCGCCGACAACGCCCATTTCACCTTGTTGACCACGGCGGTCGAGGTCACGCCCGCCGGCTTGTCCACGACCAGCCAGCCGCTGATCTCTCGCCCCTTGCGCGTGCGGCCCATGGCTCAGCCCTTCGCGACCACGGTGCCGACGATCGGTCCCATCGGGAACCCGCCGTCATGCCGCCCCAGCGAGGGGGCATAGAGCCGCGAGATGTTGCCGTCGAAATACAGCGCATCCGGCAGGCCCAGCCCGTCGCGGAAGAACCGCGCGAAGGCGTGGAAGTTCACCGCCTCGTTCGAGATCACGAACACCGCCCGGCTACCGTCCTCGCTGACGCCCACGCCGTTGCGTACATAGCGGCTGTCACTGCCGGGTAGCAGTTTCGGATGCAGCTTGCCCTTGATCACCAGCATCGGCCCCGATTGCGTGGCGTGGCGACACGCAGTCTTAGCCTTCTTGAAGGCGCGGCTCTCGATCACCCGGAAGGTCTCGCCGATGCAGAACACACCGTTCGGCAGAAGGCCGAAGTTTCCCGGCCCGTCGCTGGTCACGATGGCCGAGCGTTCCACCCCGTCCTCGACATAGAGACCCACCGGCGACAGGTCGCGGTGATACATCCCGGCGTTCATCGCGAAGCCCAGCGCCTTGCCCTCGGCCGCCAGCGCCAGATCGACGTTGCGGAAACTGCCGTAGGCGCCGTCCGGCCCGGAATGGAACAGCCGCAGGTCCTCGTCCGCTCCGACCTCGCAGACCGTGTAGGAGGCGCCCTCGAAGCTGGTGTCCCGGCAATCTGCCGCCTCTGCCGCCTCCGGGGCCAGCAGAAGGGCCAGGGCAAGCCACTTCATTCCGTGTCGTCCGTCGCGCCGAGGTCGCGCTGCACCGCCGGGTCGGCGAACAGCCGCCGCGTCTCGTCCAGCCGGTCGAAGGTCTCGTCGGGCCGGAACCGCAGGTCGGGCGCGTATTTCAGCGTCAGTTCTCCGGCCACCCGGTGCCGAAGCTCGGCCTTGTTGCGCGCCAGCGCCGCGATCGCCGCCTCGACCGGCACCGACCCCATCAGCGGCATGACATAGACCGTCGCCACCTTCAGATCGGGCGAGCACGACACCTCGCCCACCGTGATCGACATGGCATTCAGTTCGGGGTCGTGGATCTCGGCCCGGTTCAGCACATCCGACAGTGTGCGGCGGATCAGTTCCCCTACCCGAAGCTGACGTTGCGACGGGCCGGACCCGGTATCATGGCGCTTGGACATGCGCGTCCACATAGGCCCTTTCGGCCCGGCCCGCAACGCCGGGCTTCTCACGCTCGCGCGAACCCGCTAGGGAAGGGCGAGCGGCAAGGGGGGCGACATGAGCGATGGTCCGGGACTAGTGGTCACAGGCGCTTCGGGGCGCATGGGCCAGACGCTGATCCGCCTGGCGCAGGGGTCGGACCGGCTGCGCCTCGTCGGCTGCGTCGAACGCGCGGGCCACCCCTGGATCGGCCGCGACGTGGGCGAGGCGATGGGCGGCGCCCCCATTGGCGTGAAGGTCACCGACGACGCGCTGGAGGCCTTCGCCAAGGCCCAGGCGGTGATCGACTTCACCGCCCCCGCCGCCACGGTGGACTTCGCCGCGCTCGCCGCCCAGGCCCGCGCCGTCCACGTCATCGGCACCACGGGGCTTGAACCCCAGCACATCGCCCGGATCGAGGCCGCGGCCCGTCACGCCGTCATCATTCGCGCCGGCAACATGTCGCTTGGCGTCAACCTGCTGGTGCGCCTGACGCAGACGGTCGCCGCCGCGCTCGATGCCGACTGGGACGTGGAAATCGTCGAGGCCCACCACCGCATGAAGGTCGATGCTCCGTCCGGCACCGCGCTGATGCTTGGCCAGGCTGCCGCCGAAGGCCGGGGCGTCAGCCTCGATGATGCCCGCGTCTCTGGCCGCGACGGCATCACCGGCGCCCGGGCAAGGGGCGCAATCGGCTTTTCGGCGATCCGCGGCGGCGACATCGTCGGCGAACATGACGTGATCTTCGCCGGCGAGGGTGAACGGGTGATCCTGCGCCATGTTGCCACCGACCGGGCGATCTTCGCGCGTGGCGCCCTGCGCGCCGCGCTCTGGGGCCAGGGCCAGAAACCCGGGCAATACGACATGATGGATGTGCTGGGCATCTGACGGGTGATCCGATCCGGCGCCAGCCGCGTAAAGCCCCTGTGACTGTGATCGGGGGGTCTCATGCTGCGTCTTGCTGCCGTGCTGTTCCTGCTGTCCGTCCCGCTTCCGGCCGCGGCCAACGGGTTCGAGCCGGTCAAGGACAAGGACCGCTTCCTGACCCTGGTCAAGGATCGCACGCTGCGCATCGGGCTTTACAACCTGTCGATCAGCGTCCTGCCCGACGGCCGGATCGACGGCTCGGCGCTGGGCTGGAAGATTACCGGCAGCTGGTCGTGGAAGGACGGCTACTTCTGCCGCGAGATGGATTGGAGCGGCACGCCGATCCGCTACAACTGCCAGCTGGTCGAGGCGCAGGGGGCCGACAAACTCCGCTTTACCGTCGACCGGGGCAATGGCGACAGCGCCACCTTCCGCCTGCGCTAGGTGCGGCCCGACCGCGGCCGGGCCTCAGAAATCGACCGCGATTCCCTTCTTCTCCCAGTCGCCATAGCGCACCGGCTCGGGCCCGTCCCGACCGCCCAGCTCCTTCGGCAGCGGCGCCTGCGCCGCGGCAGCCTTGCGGCGCGCCTCGGCCTCGGCCAGCGCCCGCCGGGCTGCGGGCGGCAGATCGCCGTTCCTGTCCGACCCTTCCATCCTCGACCCTTCCTTGTCTGGCCTCCCTTCGTGATATAACCCGCATCCCGAACCAGCAAGGGGACGGTCATGGCCGAAGGCATCGCGGCGCGCGCCACCGCAGTCGCAATTCTCGACGGCGTGGTCGGCGAGGGCCGGATGCTGTCGGAATTCTCGGGCGACCATCTTGCCCCCGCCGACCGCGCCCGTGCGCTGCGACTGGCCGAGACCACGCTGCGCCACCTGGAAAGCGCCGACCGGCTGCTGGACCGGCACCTGCGCAGGGCCCCGCCGCTGAGCGTGCGCAACACCCTGCGCCTCGCCGTCGCAGAGCGTTCCCAGGGTGCCCCCGCGCACGGCGTCGTCAATGCCGCGGTCGAGATCACGCGGCGGGGCGGCAGGCGCACCGCGCATCTCGCCGGCCTCGTCAACGCGGTGCTGCGGGCGCTGCCCGATCCCGTCGTGCTTCCGGTGCAGAAACTGCCGCGCTGGCTCCGCCAACCCCTCGTCCACACCTACGGGCGCGACATCGTCTCCGCCATCGAGGCCGTCCACGCCCAGGAACCGCCGCTCGACCTCACCCTGCGTCCGGGCTTCCCCCATCCGGACGGAGAGCTTCTTCCCACCGGCAGCTTGCGCCTCCGCGCCCCCGGCCAGCTCTCCAACCTGCCGGGCTATGCGGAAGGCGGCTGGTGGGTGCAGGACGCCGCCGCCGCGTTGCCGGTGCAACTCCTGCAACCCCGACCTTGCGAACGCATCCTCGACCTCTGCGCCGCGCCGGGCGGCAAGACGCTGCAACTCGCTGCCGCAGGGGCCGAGGTCACCGCCCTCGACATCTCCGCCCCCCGGATGGCCCGCGTGCAGGCCAATCTCTCCCGCACCGGCCTCGCCGCTACCCTCGTCACTGCCGACGCGCTCCACTGGCAACCTGAAGCCCCCTTCGACGCCATCCTCCTCGACGCCCCCTGTTCAGCCACCGGTACCATTCGCCGCCACCCCGACCTGCCCTTCGTCAAGGACGGCTCCGAGCTTCCTTCCCTCACCGCCCTGCAAGCCCGGCTCCTCGACCGCGCCCTTGGCTGGCTGACTCCCGGCGGGCGGCTGGTGTTCTCCACCTGCTCGCTCCTGCCCGAGGAAGGCGAGGCCCAACTGACCGCCGCCCTCTCCCGCCACCCGGACCTCGCCGTGGAATGCCCCGCGCTTGACGGACTCGACCCGGCCAGGTGGACCCCGGAAGGCGGCCTTCGTCTCCGCCCGGACCTCTGGGCGGAACAAGGGGGAATGGACGGTTTCTTCATGGTCCGCCTGCGCAGGCCCGCCTGACCATCACATTTGCCCTTTTCCAAATACTCTCGGGGGTTTGGGGGTGGAAAACTCCCAACTCCGCGCCGACCCGAACAGGTCGGGGAAACCGCCGGCCACGCGGTCGCCGTGGTCCTCCGGCAGGCATGGAAACAGGCCGCCGACCGGGGCCGCGCCAGTGGTTAAGAAATCCCTGACGTCCACGATCAAGATACTGAAAAGACTGGATGAACCGGAAATGTCCACCGTGGACAGCTACCGCAGCGCCTCCAGCACCTCCAGGCTCGGATACCCGTCCGGCACCATGCTTCGCGCCTTCTGGAACGCCTTGACGGCCGCCACGGTCTTCGGCCCCATGCGCCCGTCCACGCCCCCCGGATCGAACCCGGCGCGGCCCAGCCGGTCCTGCAACTCCATCCGCTCCTCCAGCGTCAGCGCCCGCAACTCGCGCGGCCAGCCCGACTGGATCGCCGGACCGCCTTTCAGCCGGTCCGACAGCGACCCGATCGCCACCACATAGGCATCCGCCGTGTTATAGTGCTCGATCACCTGGAAATTCGGCCAGATCAGGAAAGCCGCCCCCCGGTGCCCGCCGGGCAACAGGATCGACCCCGGCCCGTGGTCGGGCAGGTCGGCCCCGAACACTGTCCTGATCCCCATCGCCTGCCAGTCCGCAACCGGCTTCACCACCCGCTCGGTGGTCTGGTCATAGTCGAACCCCTCCGGCAGGCGCACCTCCACCCCCCAGGGCTGCCCCTTTGTCCAGCCCCAGTGCCGCAGGTAGTTCGCCGTGGACGCCAGCGCATCCGCCGGGTCATCGCCCCAGAGGTTCTTCTTCCCGTCCCCGTCGAAATCGACCGCGAACCTCTCCCAGCTCGACGGCATGAACTGCGTGTGACCCGACGCCCCCGCCCATGACCCGGTGAACCGCTCGACATGCCCGCCCGCGACGATCTTCAACGCCGCGATCAGCTCCGCCTCGAAGAAGGCCCCGCGCCGCCCCTCGTAGGCCAGCGTCGCCAGCGACCCCAGCACCGGCAGATCGCCCCGATAGGTGCCATAGGCGCTCTCCAGCCCCCAGACCGCCGCGACGACTTCCTTCTCGACCCCGAACTCCGCCTCGATCCGCTCCAGAAGGGCCCGGTTCTTTTCGATGGCCTTCAACCCCAGCGCCACCCGGTCCTCGGAGACGGCGGTATCCAGGTAATCCCAGATCGTCTTGGTGAACTCGTTCTGGTTCCGGTCGCGCTCCACCACCTTCGGGCTGAACTCCACCCCGCGCATAGCGGCGTCGAAGGTCGCCGCCGAGACGCCCGCCTCCAGCGCCCGCGCCCGGAAATCCCGCAACCAGGCATCCAGCCCCGCCTGAGACCCCATCACATCCTCCACCCCCGCCACCGGATCGGGCAGGATCGTCTGCGCCGCCACCAGACCGGGCGTGACGCCCACCACCAGCGCGCCCAAAATCCTTCGAAGGATTTTACAAAACTTTTCGAAAAGTTTCGCTCCGCCCCTCATCGCCGCTTCCGCACCACCCGCCGCTTCGCCGCCGCCTGTGCGGGCTTGCGGGGGCGATACTTCCCCCCCGCCCGCCGCGGCGGGCGAACCGTCGCCCCCTCCACCGACAACAGGTCCAGGATCAGCCCGCCCGTCACCGGCACCGCCTCGGCCAGCCGCACCATGACCTTCTGCCCGATCCCCAGCGTCAGGCCCGTCTCCGACCCCATCAGCGTCTGGCTGCCTTCGTCATAGTGGAAATACTCCCGCCCCAGCGCCCGCACCGGGATCAACCCGTCCGCCCCCGTCTCGTCCAGCCGGACAAAGACCCCGAACCGCTGCACCCCCGAGATGCGACCCGCGAACTCTGCCCCCACCCTGTCTGCGAGGTAGGCCGCCAGATAGCGGTCGGTCGTGTCCCGCTCCGCCGCCATGCTGCGCCGCTCGGCCTCCGAGATCAGCTTGCCCGTCTCCTCCAGGTTCTCCATGTCCCAGGCCGACAAGCCATCCTTCCCCCAGCCATGCGCCGAGATCAGCGCGCGGTGCACGATCAGGTCGGAATAACGCCGGATCGGGCTGGTGAAATGGGCATAGTTGCGCAGGGCCAGCCCGAAATGCCCGAAGTTCTCCGGGTGATAGTAGGCCTGCGTCATCGACCGCAGGGTGGACAGGTTGATGAGCTCGTCGAACTCCGTCCCCTGCGCCTGGGCAAGCAGCTGGTTCAGGTGCCGGGTCTGCAAGACCTGACCCTTGGCCAAAGTCATCCCCGCGCCTTCCGCCACCTCGCGCAGACCCTCCAGCTTCAGCGACGAGGGTTCCTCGTGCACCCGAAAGAGAAGCGGATGCTTCAGCCGGATCAGCTCCTCCGCCGCGGCCACGTTGGCGAGGATCATCATCTCCTCGATCAGCCTGTGCGCCTCGAGCCGCTCCTTGAAGGTGACCGAAACCACGCGACCCGCGTCGTCCAGCTCGATCTTCCGCTCCGGCAGCTCCAGGTCGAGCGGCTGCCGCACCTCGCGCGCCCGTTTCAGCGCGGCATAGGCAGCATAGAGCGGCTTCAGGACCGTCTCCACAAGGGGTGCAGTCTTCTCGTCGGGCGCCCCATCCACCGCCGCCTGCACCTGCGCATAATGCAGGGAAGCCACCGACCGCATCATTCCGCGCACGAAGCGATGGCTCCGCTTGTGCCCCCCGGCGTCGATCACCATCCGCACCGCAATGCAGGCGCGGTCCACACCCTCGTGCAGGGAACAGAGGTCGCCCGACAGGATGTCCGGCAGCATCGGCACCACCCGGTCGGGGAAATAGGTGGAGTTGCCCCGCTTCCTCGCCTCGCGGTCCAGCGCCGAACCGGGCGTGACGTAATGCGCCACGTCGGCGATCGCGACCCAGATGACGAAGCCGCCGATATTGCCGGGGTCCTTGTCCGCCTCCGCATAGACCGCGTCGTCACGATCCCGCGCATCGACCGGGTCGATGGTCACCAGGGGCAGGTCGCGCAGGTCCTCGCGTCCCGCCAACCCCACGGGCTCGGCCCGGTCGGCCTCGGCGATCACGGCATCGGGGAACACGTCCGGGATGCCATGCTGGTGGATGGCGATCAGGCTGGCTGCCCGTGGCCCCGCCGGATCGCCCAGCCGCGCCACGACCTGCGCCGCGGGCAGCCCCAGCCTGCGACCGCCCACTGCCTCGGCCTCGACCAGCTCGCCGTCCTTCGCGCCCATCGTCATGTCGGGCGAGACGCGCCATTCCTTGTCGTCGCCCTTCTCGATGGGCACTATGCGCCCGCCCTGCGACCCCAGGCGGAACACGCCCAGCACCTTCCTCGGGTTGGACCCCAGCCGCCGGATCAGCCGGGCCTCATAGGCGCAATCATCCAGGTCAACCATCGAAAGCCGCGCCAGGATGCGGTCCCCCGCCGCCAGCGCCGGGTCGCCCTTCTTCGGAATCACCAGGATGCGCAACCCTGCCTCCACCCCCTCTTCCAGCGGCTGCGCGTAAAGGTCCCCCTGCGCATCGGGCGCCAGAACCTGCAAGACGGCCACGGGCGGCAACACCCCCGGCTCGCGGAACCGGCGGACGCTCTTCTCCACCGCCCCCTCGCTTTCCAGCTCGCGCAACAGGCGCTTCAGCTCGATCCTGCCATCGCCCTTGATGCCGAAGGCCTTGGCAATGTCGCGCTTGGCCGAAAGGCCGGGGTTGTCCTGGATCCACTGCCGGATCGCTTCCTTTGAGGGCAAAGTCTTCATGCCTCTGACCTAGCACGCCGCCCCGCCCAAGACTATCCCGCCCAGTCCCTTGCCCCTTGCGAAATACTCTCCGGGGGTCCGGGGGTGGAAAACCCCCGGCGCCCGAGGAGGAGGCGCAGGCCGACGACGAGAGGAAAGGCTCGCGCCGCAAGGCGCTCCGCCCGGTGACCGCCGGTCAGAGGGCGCGGCGCATGTGGCGGTGCGGGATGCCTGCGTCCAGGAACTCCTCGCCCTCGGCCACGAACCCCAGCTTCTCGTAAAAGCCGGTCGCGTGCGACTGCGCGCCCAGACAGGCCTCCGTCACCCCCGGCTGCTTGCGCAGCACCTCCAGCGCCGCGCCGATCAGCGCCGCGCCCAGGCCCGTGCCCCGCATCTCCGGCAGGACACAGACCCGGCCGATCTTGCCTTCCGACCCCTTGACCAGGATCCGCGCCGTTCCGGCGGGACAGGCGCCCTCCCAGGCCAGCAGGTGGATCGCCCGCCCATCCAGCCCGTCCAGTTCGTCCGCCTCGCTGACGCCCTGTTCCTCGATGAAGACCACCCGGCGCAAGGCCTGGCAGGTCGGGATGTCCTGCGTGACCTCGATCCTGAAGCTGCCGGTCCGCGTCACGCGAAATACTCCCGCAGGATCCGACCGTAGATCGCCTTAAGCTGGTGGATATGCGCGATCTCCACCCGCTCGTCCACCTGGTGCATGGTCTTGCCGACCAGCCCGAACTCGATCACCGGGCAATGGTCCTTGACGAAGCGCGCATCCGACGTGCCGCCGCTGGTCGAGGCCACCGGCTTCCGCCCCGTCTCGGCCTCGACAGCGCGCGCCACCAGAGCCGACAGCTCGCCCGGCGGCGTCAGGAAGGCCTCGCCCGAAACGCCGATCTTCAGCCCGATCTCGCAGCCCGTCGCCTCGGCCACCGCCTCGGCCTCGTGCCGCAGCCAGGCCGACAGCGTGTCGCCGGAATGGGTGTCGTTGAACCGGATGTTGACCGTGGCCGTCGCTTGCGCCGGGATCACGTTCGAGGCCGGGTTGCCGCAGTCGATCGTGGTGATCGCCAGTGTCGAGGGGTCGAAATGCTGCGTCCCCCGGTCCAGCGGTTCGGCGTCGAGCTTCGCCAGCAGTTTCACCAGCGCCGACAGCGGGTTCTTCGCCCGGTGCGGATAGGCGGAATGGCCCTGCACCCCGGTGACGGTGATCTTCGCCGTCAGGCTGCCGCGCCGGCCGATCTTCATCATCTCGCCCATCTGGTTCGGACAGGTCGGCTCGCCCACCAGGCAATGCGTCATCCGCTCGCCGTTGAAGGCCATCCAGTCCAGGATCGCCACCGTCCCGTCCTTGCCCTCGCCCTCCTCGTCGCCGGTGATCGCCAGGATCACCGCGCCGTCGGGGGGCGTCTCGCGCACGAAATCCACCGCCGCCGCGACAAAGGCCGCAACGCCCGACTTCATGTCGCAGGCGCCCCGGCCGTACATGACCCCGTCCTTCACCTCGGCCCCGAACGGATCATGCGTCCAGGCCGCCGCATCCCCCACCGGCACCACATCGGTATGCCCGTTGAACCCGAAGGCCCGGTTCGCGCCCTGCTTGCCCCAGCGCGCGTAGAGGTTGGCGATGCCTCCCCGGTCCACCCGCGTGCAGCTGAACCCCGCCGCGCCCAGCACCTCGGCCAGAAGCCCGATGGCCCCGCCGTCCTCGGGGGTCACCGAGGGACAGCGGATCAGCCTTGCGGTCAGGTCCACGGGGTCGAGAGGCGCGAAAGTCATGGTCAGGTCCACAGGTGCGGGATCGGAAGGCATCCCTATCCGCTTGCCCCCGGTCCTGCAACCGCAAGGCGACGCCCCGGGCCTCAGTCGAAGAAAGGCGTGACCTCGGCCACGATGACCGAGTTCTCCTTCAGCGCGCGCTCCATCAGGAAACGCTCCTCGTCGTCGATCTCTTCCCCGGCCCTGGTCCGCTCGTCCAGGTTGCCCAGCCCCTGCACCTCCAGCGGCGCCATGTCGGCCTCCTTCAGGATCGCCACCGTCTCGCGCACCGCCTCGGCCTCGTCCACGCCGCTCGCATAGCACAGAAGCGCCGCCCCCGTGGCGCGCGGAGGCAGCCCGTCGCCCTCCTTGCGGCCGACCTGGACGATCAGCGAATAGACCTGCTGCGGGCGCTTCGGCTTGCCGGCGTCTCCGGGTGCATCGCTCATTCGCAGCGCTCCAGCAGGCTGACATGGCCGTCCTGGACCATCGCCAACCCCTCCGGCACCCGCATCAGCATCATCCGGTAGCTGTAGCTTTCGCCCTCGCCGTCGCACTCGGCATCATACAGCACCGCCGACATCCCCCGCACCTCGACCGGATTGGTCAGCCGGCACAGGCTCTCGACCCCGTGGAACTGACCGTCCCGGATCATCAGGGCGCCCCCATCGGAACCCACGGTCCGGCAGTCCCAACTGTCCGCGCCATCGGGCCGGTACACCCCGTCGAACGGCCCGGCCGCCACCGCACCCGCCGACACCGCCAGAAGAAAGACCGCCCCGATCCCGCGCATCCTCAGTCCCTCAGAAGTTCGTTGATGCTGGTCTTGGCGCGCGTCTGCGCATCGACCTTCTTCACGATCACAGCGCAGTAGAGGTTCACGCCCCCCTTCGACGGCATCGACCCGGCAACGACCACCGATCCCGCCGGCACCTCGCCATACATCACCTCGCCGGTCTCGCGGTCCACGATCTTCGTCGATTTCCCGATGAACACGCCCATCCCCAGGACCGACCCCTCGCGGACAATGCAGCCCTCCACCACCTCGGACCGCGCGCCGATGAAGCAGTTGTCCTCGATGATCGTCGGGCCCGCCTGCATCGGCTCCAGCACCCCGCCGATGCCGACCCCGCCCGACAGGTGCACGTTCTTGCCGATCTGGGCGCAGCTGCCGACCGTGGCCCAGGTATCGACCATGGTGCCCTCATCGACATAGGCGCCCAGGTTGACGAAGCAGGGCATCAGCACCGCGCCCTTGGCGATGAAGGCCGACCGGCGCACCACGCAGTTCGGCACGGCACGGAACCCCGCCGCGCGCCATTCGCTGTCGCCCCAGCCGGCGAATTTCGAATCCACCTTGTCCCACCAGGACCCGCCCTGCGGCCCGCCCGACTGCTGCGCCATGTCGCGCAGACGGAAGCCCAGGAGCACCGCCTTCTTCGCCCACTGGTTCACATGCCAGTCCTGCCCGCGCTTTTCCGCCACGCGCAGCGTGCCGGCGTCCAGCGCGGCCAGCGTCGCCTCGATGGCATTGCGCATCTCGCCCCGCGTGGCCGGGCTGATGGTCTCCCGTGCCTCCCAGGCGGCTTCGATGGCGACTTCAAGCTCGGCATGGGTCATGCGAAATTCCCTTTTCGGTTGGTCACGGGCCAGCCGACCCTATAAGCCTTGCACCAGTGCCACGCAATCCGAGCGAGTTGATGACCGAAGACCACCGCAGCCACCAGTTCCGCGATTCGATCGAGGACGCCGCCGCCGTCCGCCGCATCCCCGAGACGCCGCAGACCCGTGCGCCGGCCTACCGGCTGGCCTTCCTCGACCGCGACTTCATGCTGCGCGACGAACTGCGCCCGGTGCGGCTTCAGCTGGAGCTTCTGAAGCCGCAGATGGTGATGGACGAACGCGGGATCGAATCGACCGTGGTCATGTTCGGCGGCGCCCGCATTCCCGCGCCGGAACACCGCGACCGGGCGGCGACCCCGGTGCTGGCGAGCCTGTCGCATTACTACTCCGAGGCGCGCCGCTTTGCCCGGCTGATGACGGAACGGAGCCTTGCCAGCTATGGCCGCGAATGGGTGATCTGCACCGGCGGCGGCCCCGGCGTGATGGAGGCCGGCAACCGCGGCGCGGACGAGGCCGGGGGACAGTCGATCGGGCTGAACATCGTCCTGCCGCACGAACAGGCCCCGAACGGTTTCGTGACGCCCGACCTGTCGTTCAACTTCCACTACTTCGCCATCCGCAAGATGCATTTCCTGATGCGGGCGAAGGCCGTCGTGGTCTTTCCCGGCGGCTTCGGCACGATGGACGAGATGTTCGAAAGCCTGACCCTGATCCAGACCGGCCGCATGAAGTCGGTCCCCTTCCTCCTGTTCGGCCGCGACTGGTGGGAAAGCGTGGTGAACTGGCAGCAACTGGCCGATGCCGGGGTCATCAGCCCCGAGGACCTGTCGCTTTTCGCCATGGTCGAGACGGCGGAAGAGGCGGTCGCGGTGATCGACGGGTGGGAGGCGCCCGAGTAGGCAGGCCGGCAGTCCATACCTTGTCACTTCAGTCGCGATCGGATTGACTGCCTGCGTTCAATTCTTGTGGAGCGACTGATGCGGAATTTGTCTGTCTTGATTTGCGGGGCCACGCTGCTGGCGGGCTGTGCCGGTGAAATGACCGGCCAAGTGCGCGGGACAGGCGAGCGCGTCAAGTTCACCTACGAACAGGGCATGGACTCGGACAAGTACATGGCAACGATCGGAGGTGAAACCTTTGTCGGAAAGGCCGTGATGGATGGTTCTTCGTCTGGCGTCGGGACGGCATTTGGCGACGGGATGACCGCAGCAATCTTCGGATCATCGACGACAAATCGCTTCGTTGCCGTGCTCCTCGGCAACAAGGGAAGTTCACTGAACTGCCAGATGAGATACGCGGATTCCTCCGGCTTCACCACCTCTGGCGGGGTCGGAGTCTGTCAGCATTCCGATGGTCGGATCATCGACGTCATCTGGTAGACGCTGTCACGGCGCGGCTTCCTTCGCCGTCCACCCCTGCAACCAGACCTTGCCCTCCCGGACACCGCCCCGGATCAGGAACCCGGGCTCCTGCACCTCGGGATGGGCCTCGGCCCAATCGCGGAACCGGTCGTTGGTCACGATCCTTGCGTCGAACTCGCGCGCCGTCTGCAACAGGAACGGGTCGGCCTGCGTGCCCTTGGCCACCACCAGGACCTGCCGCTCCTCCAGACCCAGAAGGCGTGCGAACTCGCCGTCATGCAGGTAGCGGCCGAACAGCTTCCAGCCCGCGTTCGCGTCGAAGACGACGCCCGGCACGAAGCCCTGGCCGGCCACCGTGCGCACCACCTCCTGCACCACGCCAAGGTCTGGTGCGTTCTCGCGCCAATGCATGACGTTCGACCCGTCGATCAGGACCCAGGCTTCCGGCCCGCCTTGCGACCGCTCGCCCGTGGGGCGTCGCAGCCACAGGACCAGAAACGTTGCCGCAAGGGCCGCAGCAAGAAGGGCGAGGTAGAGGATCGTGTCGTCTGTCAATCTTCCGGGGTCCGCAACGCGCTGATCGGCAAAGTCTAGCCGCGCGCGATGTCGTCTGCCAAGCGGCGCACAGCCGATTCGCCCGGCATGGTAAATCCCGCATCTGCCCGCTTCGCGTCGGGACGGAAAGCCGACGCATGCCAGACGGATGCCAGACCGTTAACCTGTTCGAAATGTCCTGATTTAACACAGCGTTCTCAAAGGCTTGACCGCATCAAGGTCTCCCTCTCCCATCCATCCGCGAACTCGACCCTGTCGCAGCCCGCGAAAACCGCCAGCCGGTCCAGCTCTCCCTCCAGCTTCGCCCGGCGGCCCTTGGTCAGCTTCACCCCGACCTCGGGCCAGAAGGCCTTGACCCGCAGGCTACCAACATCGCGGAAGGCCTTCACGTCGATCCGCCCGACCAGCCGGTCGCCCTCCAGGACCGGAAAGACATAATAGCCATAAACCCGCTTCGGCTCGGGCACGAAGACCTCGATCCGGTAGTGGAAGCCGAACAGGAACTCGGCCCGGTCGCGGTCGCGAAGCGCTGGGTCGAAGGGCGACAGGATGCGCAGGCGGGGGGTGGGTTCGGGCGGATCTTCCTCCAGAATCTCCGCGAAAATGAAGACCTTGTGCCGCTGGCCCCCGGCGCCTTCGACCTCGGCCGCGACGATCTCGCCCTGGCCGAGCGCCGCACGGCACCAGTCCTTCGCGGCCTCCGGCCCGACCGCGTTCCAGTAGGCCGCGATCTCTCCGCTGGTGCCGAAGCCCAGATGCCGCAGCGCCGAGCGGCAGGCCCAGTCCGTCACCGTCTCGGCCGGGACGGGGGAGCGATGCGGCTCGGGGATCACCCGTTCGGTCAGGTCGTAGATCTTGGCGAACCCCTCGCGACGGGTGACTGCCAGCCGGCCCGTCCGCCACAGCCATTCCAGCGCGGTCTTCGAGGGATGCCAGTCCCACCAGCCACCCTTGCCGCGTTCTTCCCCCTCGCCGACATCGGCCGTGCCGACCGGACCATCTCTGGCTATCCGATTGAGAATGCTGTCGAATTGCGCCTCATACCCCTCGCGGAACCACCGCTTCCAGTTCGCCTCCAGCCGCACCGCATCGCGCCGGAAGCGATGCTGCCAGACCCCGTGCAAGGCCACCGGCAGGATCGAGGCGTCATGCGTCCAGTGCTCCCAGAGGCTCCGGTCCCGTTCCAGCAGACGCTTCAGCGCGGCAGGGCGATAGGACTGCCGGCGCGACCACAGGATCATGTCATGGGCCCGCGCGACGGTGTTGATGCTGTCCACCTGGACGAACCCGATCCGCGCGATCAGGTCGTGCAGCGCCTGGCCCGAGGCGGGACCCCGGGGCGGCTCGGCCAGCGCATGGCGGTGCAGGAACAGGCGGCGGGCGCGGAGGTTCGGGATCAGCGGGGTCATCTCCAAGCCGTAACATTGCAAACTGTTTCGGCAAATGCGCGAATCGTGACCTTTCGGAACGGCACAGCCGATTGCATCGCGTCGATCCTTGCCTACTATCCTGTTGTCTCCTGACAGGATTTCCCGACTGGCGACTGGCCGGACCCCGTGGCTCGGGGCTGCCGGCCGGAAAGGATGCAGAAGGTTTGCCGCACGAAACGCCCCTGATCACCATGCTTGTCGCCGGCTTCGGGCTGGCCTTCCTGTTTGGCCTGATGGCCCAGCGGCTGAAGCTGCCGCTGATCGCGGGCTACCTGCTTGCGGGAGTGGTGATCGGCCCCTTCACCCCCGGCTTCGTCGCCGATACCGACCTTGCGGGCGAGTTGGCCGAGCTTGGCGTCATTCTCTTGATGTTCGGGGTCGGCCTGCATTTCTCGCCCCGCGACCTGATGGCGGTGAAGGGCATCGCGCTGCCCGGCGCGCTGGGCCAGATCGCGGTGGCGACGCTGGCCGGCACCGGGGTCGGCTGGGCGATGGGGTGGAGCCTCGGGGCCGGGCTGATCTTCGGCATCGCGCTGTCGGTCGCCTCGACCGTGGTCCTGCTGCGTGCGTTGCAGGACCGCGAACTGATCCAGACCGACAAGGGCCGCGTCGCTGTGGGCTGGCTGATCGTCGAGGACCTGGTGATGGTGCTGGCGCTGGTGCTGATCCCGCCGCTGGCGGGCCTCCTGGGCGGGACGGCGATGCCGGTCAGCGAGGATGCCGAGATCGTCGCGGAAGTCACCCAGAACATCGGCCTCGGTCCGATCGCGGCTACCGTATTGATAACGTTGGTGAAAGCGGCGGCCTTCGTGGCCCTCATGCTGGTGATCGGCCGCAGGGTCATCCCCTGGGTCCTGCATTTCGTGGCCCATACCCTTTCGCGTGAGCTGTTCCGGCTGGCGGTCCTCGCCATCGCGCTGGGCGTGGCCTATGGCGCGACGCATTTCTTCGGCGTCTCCTTCGCGCTGGGGGCTTTCTTCGCCGGGATGGTGATGTCCTCCTCGACCCTGTCGCAACAGGCCATGCGGGAAACCCTGCCGCTGCGCGACGCCTTCGCGGTCCTGTTCTTCGTCTCGGTGGGCATGCTGTTCAACCCGGCGATCCTGATGTCGAAACCCCTGGCGCTACTCGCCACGGTGACGATCATCGTCGGCGTCAAGGCGGCGGCCGGGTTCTACCTGGTCCGGCTTCTGGGCGAGGGGCGCGACATGGCGCTGACCATCGCGGCAAGCCTGGCGCAGATCGGCGAATTCTCGTTCATCCTGATCACCATGGGCGCGAAACTCGACATCGTCCCGCCCGAGGCGCGCGACCTGGTGGTGGCGGGTGCGATCCTGTCGATCCTGGCCAACCCGCTGTTGTTCCACCTGCTCGACCGGCGCGAGGCGCGCAAGGTGGAGGCTCCTCGTTCGCCTTCGGCTCCTCCTCGCGAGGAGGCTGCGAGGAGTGCCGAAGGCGTCGATGAGCCTTCGGCAGAGCCTACACCGGACGCCCCGTCAGAAGGCGCGGAAGCTCGCCCGTCAGCCCCGCCGCTTGCCGGATGAAGCCGCGGCGCAGGCCGGGCAGGGCGCCGATCACCCCCATCCCGAGATCGCGCCCCAGCCGGAGAAGCGGATTGTCGCTGGAAAACAGCCGGTTCACCCCGTCCATGCCCAGGGCCAGCGCTGTCGCGTCGAACCGGCGCCAGCGCTGGTATTCCTCCAGCGCGGCGGGGCTGCCCGGGTCCTCGCCCCGGCGGCGGGCGAGGATCAGCACCTCGGCCAGCGCCGCCACATCACGCAGGCCGAGGTTCAGCCCCTGCCCGGCGATCGGATGCACCCCATGCGCCGCATCGCCGACCAGCGCCACGCGGGGGGCAATGAAGTGTTCGGCCAGGGACAGCGACAGGGGATAGGTGAACCGGTCCCCGGCCAGCGCGATCTGCCCAAGGAAATCGCCGAAGCGGGGGCGAAGCGCCTCGAGATAGGCGTCATCCGGCAGGGCCTGGATCGCGGCGGCGGTGGCGTCCGTCTCGCTCCAGACGATGCTGGAATGGTGACCGCCCTTCAGGGGCAGTATCGCCAGCGGCCCCGAGGGCATGAAGAACTGGTGCGCGATACCCTGGTGGTCGCGTTCGTGCCGGATCGCGGTGACAAGCGCGGTCTGGCCGTAGCCCCAGCCGACGCGGCGGATCCCCGCGCGGGCGGCCACGCCAGAGCCGCGCCCGTCGCAGCCGACGAGCAGTCCCCCCGTCAGCCGGTGCTCCGAAGCAAGCGTCACCGTTACCCCCGCCGGCCCGACCTCCTGCGCGACGACGCTTTCGCCCGAGAGTAGCGTCACCCCCGGCGCGGTCTGCATCGCGGCAAGGAAGGCCGCGTAGAGATGGCGGTCCTCCAGCATGTGGCCCATCGGGCCTTCCTCGATCTCGGCCGCGTCGAACTGCAGGAAAAAGGGCGCCGCCCCCTCGCCCGCGCGGCCGTCCGAGGCCTTGATCTGCAGGATCGGCTGTGCCCGGTCGGCGACCGCGGGCCAGATGCCGATGGCGGTCAACAGGCGGACCGAGGCGATGGCCAGCGCATAGGCGCGCCCGTCGAACCCCGCCTCGGCCCGGGCAGGCGCGGGGCGGGCGTCGATCACCGTTACCCGGAAGCCGCCCTGCGCCAGCGCCAAGGCCAGCGCGGGGCCGTTCAGCCCTCCGCCCGCGATCAGGATATCGGCGTCCCGTTCCATGCCCCTCTACATACCCCGCGCCGACGGATTGTCCATGCGTCGCCAAGCCGCTACGGTCGCCGGAAAACGGGGGATGCCATGACCGGAACCTGGGCGCACATGACCGCAGCCGAACTCGGGCGCGAGATCGACGCGGGCCGCATCCATCCGGTCGAGCTGACCGAAGCCTTCCTGCACGAGATCGAAACGCATCCCCTCGCCGCCCGGATCTATGCCCGTGCCACGCCGGCCCGGGCACGGGGCGAGGCGATGGCCGCCGCCGCCCGCGCCAAGGCGGGCCTGCGCCGGGGGCCGCTCGACGGGGTGCCGCTCAGCTGGAAGGACCTGTTCGACACGGCGGGCGTGGCGACCGAGGCGGGGTCGGCACTCTTGAAGGGCCGGGTGCCCGAGCGGGATGCGGCGGTGCTGGAGACGGCGACGCTGAACGGGTTGGTGTGCCTCGGCAAGACGCACATGTCGGAACTGGCCTTTTCCGGGCTGGGCATGAACCCGGTGACGGCGACGCCGCCCAACTTGAACGACGACCGCGCGGTGCCGGGCGGGTCGTCCTCGGGCGCGGCGGCCTCGGTGGCCTTCGGGCTGGCTCCGGCGGCCATCGGGTCGGATACCGGCGGATCGGTGCGGATCCCGGCGGCCTGGAACGACCTCGTGGGGCTGAAGACCACGCATGGCAGCCTGCCCACCGAAGGGGTGGTGCCGCTTTGCGAACGCTTCGACACGATCGGGCCCCTGGCACATTCGGTCGAGGACTGCGCCTTGCTGCTCGAGGCCATGGGCGGGGCGCGGGCCGACCTGGGCGGTGCGACGCTGGCCGGGATGCGGCTGGCGGTGCTCGAGACCGTCGCGCTGGACGATCTGCGGGCGCGGCCGGCGCAGGGCTTCGAGGATGCGGTGGCGCGGCTGGCGCGGGCCGGGGCGCGGATCGAGCGTTTCGCCATGCCCGAAGTGGCCGAGGCGATGGGGCTTGCCGCGGTGCTGTTCACATCCGAAGCCTATGGCATCTGGCGCGAGACCATCGAGCGCGCGCCGCAGAAGATGTTCTCGCGCATCCTGGAACGCTTCCGGTCGGGTGCCGGGATCCTGGCCACCGACTATGTCGCCGCCTGGCGCCGGCTTGAGGTGATCCGGCGGCTCTGGTCCGACCGGGAGGCCGCGTTCGATGCGGTGCTCTTGCCCTCGTCGCCGATCCTGCCGCCGGATGCGAACCGGCTGATGACCGACGACGCCTATTATGTGACCGAGAACCTCCTGGCGCTGCGCAACACCCGGATCGGCAACCTGATGGGGGGCTGCGCGCTGAGCCTGCCGACCTCGCAGCCCTCCTGCGGAATCGGCCTCATGGCCGGGCCGGGGCAGGAGGCGCGGCTGTTGCGGCTGGGTGCTGCGGCGGAACGGGCGCTCTTGTAGGGGCGGCTCGTCGAAGCCCTTCGGGCACTCCTCGCCTGCGCCCGGCCGAGGAGCGACCGAAGGAAGCGAGGAGGCTGCCGTCAGACCCGGTGGTAGGGCGAACCCGCAAGGATGGTCGCGGCGCGGTAGAGCTGTTCGGCCAGCATGACCCGGACCAGCATGTGCGGCCAGACCATGCGGCCGAAGCTGAGCACAAGGTCGGCCCGGTTGCGCAGCGCCGGGTCCACCCCGTCCGCCCCGCCGATCACGAAGGCCGCATCCTGCCGCCCCCCGTCGCGCCAGCCGGCAAGCTGCGCGGCGAACTCGGGGCTGGTCATGAGCTTGCCCCGTTCGTCCAGCACGCAGAGCGCCGCACCTTCGGGAATCGCGCGCGCCAAGAGCGCGCCCTCGGCCGCCATGCCGCCGCCCTTGCGGTCCTCGACCTCGTGCTCGGCCACCGGGCCGAGGCCGAGGGGCCGCCCGCTGCGGTCAAGCCTTTGCAGGTAGTCGTCCACGAGGTCACGCTCTGCCCCCGCCCGCAGGCGGCCGACGGCGCAGAGGTGCAGCCGCATCAGGCCTTGGCCGCGCGGGCCGCGCCCGCCCCCATGGGCAGCCACATCTTTTCCAGCTGGTAGAAGTCGCGCACTTCCGGGCGGAAGACATGGACGATCACGTCGCCCGCGTCGATCAGCACCCAGTCGCCGGTTTCCTTCCCCTCCATGCGGACGGAAATCCGCATCTCCTGCTTCAGCCGGTCGGCGAGCTTTTCCGAGATCGAGGCGACCTGGCGCGACGACCGGCCCGAGCAGATCACCATGTAATCGGCCACGTCCGACCGACCGCGCAGGTCGATCTGCACGATGTCCTCGGCCTTGTCGTCATCGACGGATTTAAGCACCAGGGCCAGGACATCCTCGGACGCGTGGTCCTGCTGGGCATCGGCGGGTTTCAGGCGCGGACCGACCGGCAGGCCGGTGGCGGGATCAGAATGCGACAGGACCGGGTCCTCCAGAGACAGGCGCGGCCGACGGCCCCCGCGCCGGGGCTTCGGAAAAGAGTAGCATCCGGGACGCGCAATCTCAACCGAAGGCGGGCGCCTACGCGCTATTCGGCGGCATGGCAAGGCTTGATCGCGCGCAAGGTGTCCGGCCCGAGCAGGTCGGACAGCCGCCCGTCGGCGACCAGCGGCAGGAAGGGGCCATCCGCCGCCACCCGGATAAGGACCGAGCCCCGGGCCTCTGGCGCGGGTCCATCGCCGATCGCGCAGCCGCCGATCCCGAGGCCGAGCTGCCCCCGCGCCGCCCCTTCACGCTTCCACCCCGCGATTTCCGCCTGAAGGGCGCGCATCCGGGCGACCTCGGCCTTCGCGATGGCAAAGCCGCGGGCAGTGGCGCCAGCCGGCAGGGCGACGCCGGGCGGAACGGGGCGGTCCGCAAGGCGGAAGCTGCCCGAGAGCCGATCTGTCCCCCGGGAAGCGGAGAGGTCCAGCCGGGCGCTGCCGGGCGTGACTGCAAGGCCCGGCGGCAGGATCACGACCAGTTCCAGCGCCGCCGGATTGGCCGTCAACGGGTCGAGCGCGGCAAGCCGCGCCGCCGTGGAGGGAACGACCGAGGCACAGGCAGAGAGCGCCAGAAGGCCAAGGAAGGCGCGCAGGGCGGGGAGCATGAGAATCACCTTTGACAGACATATTTTACTGTTTTACAATAAAACAACGTCGCAAAGGGAGAATGTCAATGGAGGAAATCGCGCGTCTGCGGAAACTGTCGGGCATCCTGTATGGGGTTGCGCTGGCCCTGTCGGCGATCCTGCCGGTCGTGGTGCTGATCTATGCTGGCAAGGGGGTGACGGACCCGTCCTCGCTGTTGGCCCGGGCGCCCCTTGTGCCGGCGGGGACGCCGGTCAGCCAGGTTCAGGCCGGGCTGGTCGGGGCGCTGGGGATTCTCTCGGTCCTGCCGATGGTCGCGGCCTTGCGCGGGATGGCGCGGCTGTTCGGCCGCTATGCCGAGGGGGTCGTGCTGGATGCCGGGAACGCCGAGACGATCCTGCGGATCGGCCGCGCGCTGGTCCTGGTGGCGCTGTTCGCCATCCTGGTGCCCACGGCGCAGACCCTGATCCTGGGTTGGAATGCGCCCGACAAGGTGCTGGCGATCAGCCTCGACGGCGGGACGCTGGGCTTCCTGATGGCGGCGGGCCTGCTGACCGTCATCGGCTGGGCGCTGCGCGAGGCGGCGCGGGTCAAGGCCGAGAACGAGGGCTTCGTCTGATGCCTCCCCGCAGCATGCAGATCGTCGTCCGGCTGGACGTGATGCTGGCCCGGCGCAAGATGCGCTCGCGCGAGCTGGCCGAGCGCATCGGGATCACCGAACAGAACCTGTCGCTGCTGAAATCGGGCAAGGTCAAGGGCATCCGCTTCGAGACGCTTGCCGCGATCTGCGCCGCACTGGATTGCCAGCCCGGCGACATCCTGGAAGCGGTGCCAGAGGGCGAGGCCTGAGCCGGGCTGTCAGCCCTTCTTGCCCAGCACCTCGGCCTGGTGTTGGCCCAGACGCGGCGCGGGGCGGTCCAGCGCCAGTTCGGCCGCCGAGAAGGTCATCGGGCTGCGCACGCCCGGCACGCCCTCGGGCGCGATCCGCATGCCCCGCGCTATGACCTGCGGATCGGCAAAGACCTCGGCCATGTCGTTGATCGGCCCGGCGGGGACGCCCTCGGCCTCGCAGGCAGCCAGCAGGTCGGACTTGGCGAAGCTGCGCGTCGCAGCGGTCAGCCTTTCCGTCAGCGCGGCGCGGTTGGTCACGCGGTCGGCGTTGGTCAGAAAGGCGGGATCGGTCGCAAGCTCCGGCAGCCCGAGGATCGCGCAGAGCCGCTGATACTGCGCGTCGTTGCCGGTGGCGAGGATGATCCAGCCGTCCTTGCAGTCGAACACCGCGTAAGGCGCGAGGTTCGGATGCGCGTTGCCCATCAGACCCGGCGGCTTGCCCGAGGCGAGGTAGTTCATCGCCTGGTTCGCCATGATCGAGGTCGCCACGTCCAGCAGCGCCATGTCGATGTGCTGGCCCTCGCCGGTCCGTCCGCGCTGGATCAAGGCGGCAAGGATCGCGGTCGCGGCATAGACCCCGGTGAACACGTCCGTCACCGCCACACCCACCTTCTGCGGCTGGCCGTCGGCGGGGCCGGTCACGCTCATCAACCCGGACATGCCCTGAATGATGAAGTCGTAGCCCGCACGATGCGCATAGGGGCCGGTCTGACCGAAGCCGGTGATCGAACAGTAGATCAGCCGCGGGTTCACCTTGCGCAGGCTATCGTAGTCCAGCCCGTATTTCGCAAGGCCCCCGACCTTGAAGTTCTCGATCACCACATCGGCGTCAGCGACCAGGCGGCGCACGGTCTCCTGCCCTTCGGGCGTGCGGAAATCGCAGGTGATGCCGCGCTTGCCGCGGTTCGCGGCATGGAAATAGGCGGCGGAGCGTTCCCCTTCCACCTCGAGGAACGGAGGCCCCCAGCGCCGGGTGTCGTCGCCCTCGGGCGCCTCGACC
Organism: Tabrizicola flagellatus; assembly: GCF_046295235.1. Taxonomy (GTDB): domain Bacteria; phylum Pseudomonadota; class Alphaproteobacteria; order Rhodobacterales; family Rhodobacteraceae; genus Tabrizicola; species Tabrizicola flagellata_A. Next base: position 23,704 of record NZ_JBKBLV010000001.1, on the reverse strand, counting down.
TTGATGACTTCGGCCCCGAGGTCGGCCAGCGTCTGGCCCGCCCAGGGGCCGGCCAGAATCCGCGCCAGTTCGATGACGCGGATTCCTTGCAGAGGTGCGGTCATTCCTTGGCCAGCTCGGCGTCGATGATCGCCTTGAGGTCGGCGTAGGTCATGTTGGAATGCTTGCTGCCGTTGATGAACAGCGTGGGCGTGCCTTGCACCCCGTCGGCCTCGAAATTGGTCTGGAACTGCTTGATCAGCGCCTCGGCATGGGGCTTGTCGTTCAGACAGGCTTCCATCGCGGCATCCTCGAGTCCCGCCGCGCGGCCGATGGTCTTGAGCTGTTCGACCACGGCCTGCGGGCTTTCTGCGGCCGCCCATTCCTTCTGCTTGGAAAACAGCATGTCCTGGATGCCGAAATAGCGCATCTCGCCGCCGCAGCGAGCGATCAGAGCCGCCCAGAGGCCGTAACGGTCGAAATAGACCTCGCGCAGGGTGAAATGCACCTTGCCGGTGTCGATGTAGTCCTTCTTCAGCTGGGTGAAGACGTTGTCGTGGAAATCGGCGCAATGCGGGCAGGTGAAGCTGGCATATTCGACGATCTTGACCTTGGCGTCGGGCGATCCCAGCGAATAGTCGCTGACTGCGGGGGCAGCGGCCTCGGTCGTGGTTTCCTGGGCCAGCGCCGGGGTCATGGCCGCGGTGGCGGCAGCGGCAAGGGCGATCATGGCCCGGCGGTTCAGTTTCATCATCGGTCGGCGTCCTTTTCAGCCCGAAGTTCTGGATCGGGGGCGAGTTAAGATGTTTTGCGCCAGCTGTTCAAGCGCACTGCGCAAGCCCGGATCGGAGACACCCTCGGCCACGGTTGCGGCCTTTGCGGCCACGGCCGGATCGGCGGGCTTCGCTGCCTTTGGCGCAGGGGTGAATTCGGCCTGACCCTCGGCAAAGCCGGTGGCGGCGGTCTGGGTCAGGTGGATGTGCTGGATGGCGGCATAGCCATAGACGGCGTTCACCCGTTCCTTCAGCTGCGGCAGCGCCATCTGCACCAGCGGCGCCTCGCTGGCCTTGACCAGAAGGGTGAGCGTCGCACCGAGGCCCCCCTTGCCATAGCCGATCTTCACCGGCCGGGTCCGGCGCGCCATGTCCTCGCCCGCGACCTCGGCCCAGTGGGTCAGCAGACGCGCGGCGGCAAAGCCGCGCGACTCTCCGGCCACGCGCACCGCGTCCTTCATCAGCCCGAAGGCAGGCTCGAACCCGCGCATCCGGTGCTCGGCACTGGGTGAGGGGAGGGGCTGGCGGCTCATCTGCTCCTGTCCTTTGCGCCCATTCTACCCGATGCGCTGGCCCTCGCCAGTGGGAAGGCTGAAACAGGAATAAACATTGCGTCAGCGGATGGTTACCCGGTGCCCGGACGCCCGGTGCAGCCACGCCCTCTGGCCGCCGGCGTCCCGTCCGCTATCTTCGCCCCGATGCAGGCCCCCGAATCCCTATCCGCCCGGCTCCTGTCCTGGTACGACCGCTACGCCCGTGCGATGCCATGGCGAGTCCCGCCGCAGGACCGCGCAGCGGGCATCCGCCCCGACCCCTACCGCGTCTGGCTGTCCGAGGTCATGCTGCAGCAGACCACCGTCGCGGCGGTGAAGGATTACTTCCACCGCTTCACTGCGCGCTGGCCCACGGTAAACGACCTTGCCGCCGCCGAAGATACGCAGGTGATGGGCGAATGGGCGGGACTGGGCTACTACGCCCGCGCCCGCAATCTGCTGAAATGCGCCCGGGCGGTCGCCTCGGACCATGGTGGCCGGTTCCCCGCGACCCGCGACTCCCTTCTGGCACTGCCCGGGATCGGGCCCTACACGGCCTCCGCCATCGCGGCCATCGCCTTCGACGAACCCGCGACCGTGGTCGATGGCAACGTCGAGCGCGTGATCGCGCGCCTTCACCTTGTCGAGACCCCGCTTCCCGCCGCCAAGCAGGAACTTACCGCGCTGGCCGCCCGGCTGACCCCGGCCTCCCGCCCCGGAGACTATGCCCAGGCCATCATGGACCTCGGCGCCACCATCTGCACCCCGCGCTCTCCGGCCTGCGGAATCTGTCCGTGGTCGGATGCCTGCCGCGCCCGGGCAAGGGGCCTCCAGGCCGAGCTTCCCCGCAAGACGCCGAAACCCGACAAGCCCATCCGGCGCGGCACGCTCTGGCTTGGTCACGGGGACGGCGCCATCCTCCTGGAACGCCGCCCGGAGAAGGGTCTCCTCGGCGGGATGCTGGGTTTTCCCGGAGACGGCTGGGACGGGCAGGGCGGCCCGGCACCGGCCGCCGCCGACTGGCAGGATATCGGCGAAGTGCGCCATACCTTCACCCATTTCCACCTGATCCTGTCGGTCCGGGTCGCCCGGCTGGACGGCCCCCCGGACCGGGGCGAGATGATCCCGCACCACCAGTTCCGCCCCGCCGACCTGCCCACGGTCATGCGCAAGGCCTGGGATCTCGCCCGGGGTCAGCTTTCAGGATGATCCGGGACAAAGCCAAGATTTTTCGACGAAAGATCTTGGCCATCCGCCCGTTGGCGACTTTGATGCCGGTCGAGCTTGATCTAGACTGCCGGCATGAGCCCGTTGCCCGCCGTCCTGCCGTTCTGGCTGTCCCTCGCCCTGCCGCCGCTCGCGGTCATCGGGCTCTGGTTCGGCGGCTGGACCATCGCGCTCCTGCCACTCTCGACCTGGTGGCTCTTCACGCTTCTCGATGCGGTCACCGGCCACAACACCGCCAATCCCGATCCGCAGACGCCAGAGGCGCAGCTGGGCGCTTACCGGATGGTCACGCTGGTCTGGTTCCCGATCCAGCTTGCGCTGCTGGTGGCGATGCTGTGGTTCGTCCCGCGCGCCGACCATCTGGACGCCGGCGAGAAGCTGGCGCTGTTCTTCGGGATGGGGGTCGTCTCGGGCACCATCGGCATCAACTACGCGCATGAGCTGATGCACCAGAAATCGCGGCTGGAGCGCTGGCTTGCCGACCTGCTTCTTGCCTCGGTGCTGTATTCGCATTTCCGGTCGGAACATCTGCGCGTCCACCACATCCATGTCGGCACTCCACGCGATCCGGTGACCGCGCGCTACAACGAAGGCTTCCATCGCTTTTTCCCCCGAGTGCTGCGGCAGTGCCCGCCTTCGGCCTGGCGGGCCGAGGTGGCGATGCTGGCCCGGAAGGGTCTCCCCTGGTGGCACCGCTCGAACCCCTTCTGGCGCTATGCGGCCTTGCAGTCGGCGTTTCTCGCGCTGGCACTGGGTCTGGGTGGCTGGGAGGGGCTGGGGCTGTTCCTGGTCCAGGCCTTCACCGCGATCTGGCAGCTGGAACTGGTGAACTACATCGAACACTACGGCCTGACGCGCCGCCATCTGGGCGATGGGCGCTATGAACATGTCCTGCCGCGCCACAGCTGGAACGCGGACCAGCGCGCCTCGAACTGGCTGCTGATCAATCTCCAGCGCCATTCCGATCACCACTACAAGCCCGACCGTCGCTTTCCGGTCCTGCAGACCTACCCGCCGGACGAGGCGCCGCAGCTGCCCTTCGGCTATCCGCTGATGACCATGGCAGCGATGGTCCCACCCTTGTGGAGGCGGATCATGAACCCCCGCGTCCGCGCCTGGCGGCGCCGGCATTACCCCGACATTTCCGATTGGCACCCCTACAACAAGGCGCTGAACCCGGTCGCGGGCTGAGCGGGCCGCTCAGCAGACGACCTCGATCAGCCGCGGGCCGCGCTTGGCCATCGCCTCGGCGAAGGCGGCATTGAAGCCAGCCATGTCGGCGACACGCACCCCCGCCACGCCATGCCCCTGCGCCAGCGCCACCCAGTCGAGCGCCGGCCCCTCGACATCGAACATCGCCCGTGCATTGCGGCCGACCTCGTTCACCCCCATCGCCGCCAACTCGTCGCGCAGGATCTGGTAGCCGCGGTTGGCGAAGATCACCACGGTCACGTCCAGCCCCTCGCGCGCCATGGTCCAGAGCGATTGCAGCGTGTACATCCCCGACCCGTCGCCCTCCAGAACCACGACCTTGCGGTCCGGGCAGGCCACTGCCGCGCCCACGGCATTGGGCAGGCCAAAGCCGATCGAGCCGCCGGTGATCGTCAGCGCATCATGCCCCCGCGCCCGCTTCAGCCCCGGCGCAAGGAAGTAGGAGGCCGAGATCCCCTCATCCACCACCACCGCGTCCTCGGGCATAAGCGCGGCGATCGCCTCGCCCACCTTGGTGACGGTCAGCTCGCCCTCGGGCAGGGCGGGCAGGTCGAGGGGCACGAAATCCTCGGACCCAAGCGCGGCCTCGCCCAGTTCGGCGGCCAGCGCCTGAAGGGTCCAGGCGATGTCCATGTCGCGGCTGCACAGGTCGATCAGCCGGGTGTCGGGATCGTCGGGGGTGGAGGGCAGTCCGGGATAGGCGAAGAAGCCCGCCGGACGGGTCGTCCCGCAGAGGACCAGCGCCGGGGCGCCCTGCAACAGCTTCAGGTTCTCATCGATCCGGTAGGCCATGCGCTCGATCCTCACCGCGCCCGCCCCACGGCGGAAACGGCTGACGAAGAAGGGCTGCATCAGCCGCGCCCCCGCCGCCTTGGTCAGCCGTTTCGCCAGCAGGCCAAGGTCAGTGAACAGCACCGGCCCATCTACCAGGAGCACCGCCCCCGGCTGGCGCAGCGCCCTGGCGGCGGCCTTCACCTCGGCCTCGGAGGGCCGGCGCAGCGATGGCGGAGGGGCGGCAACCGCGTGGCCCGTTGCCGGCTCCCAGGCGGTGTTTGCCGGCAGGATCAGCGTGGCGATCTGCCCACCCTTCGCCCGTGCGGCCTGCACCGCCTCGGCTGCATCCTGCGCAACCTTGCCGGCTTCGGAACAGACCCGGGTCCAGTGCGACACGGCCTGCGACACGCCCACCGTGTCGCCTTTCAGCGGCGCCTCGAAACGCAGGTGATAGTCGGCATGGTCGCCCATGATGTTCAGGACACCCGACTGCGCCTTGCGGGCATTGTGCAGATTGGCGAAGGCGTTGCCGAAACCGGGCGCCAGATGCAGGAGAGTGGCCGCGACCTCGCCCGACATCCGGTAGTAGCCGTCCGCTGCCCCCGAAACCCCGCCCTCGAACAGGCAGAGGATGCAGCGCATCTCGGGGTGGCGGTCCAGTGCGGCCACGAAATGCATCTCGGACGTGCCGGGATTGGCAAAGCAGACCCTGACGCCCGAGGCCAGCAGCGTCTCGACCAGGGTATTCGCACCGTTCATTTCCCGTTCCCTTCATCGGTCGCCTCGGCCTTCGCCGACAGCCTTTGAGCCCGCGCCTCGCGCCTGGCAGCCCGCAGTCGCTGATAACCGTTCAAGGCCGGCAGGCTGAGCCAGTATGCAGCGATCGCCGCGACCAGGCCGGGGCCCGTGCCGCCCACCAGATAGGGCAGGAACACGCCCCGGAAGAACCGCTCCAGCCGGTCCCAGCGCATCTCCTCGGCGGTGAAGATGGCCCGGACGTTGCGGTAGATCTCGTCGCCCGCCTGCCCGAAGGCGGTCATGACCTGCGACATGGGAACCCCGTCGGCCCGGGTGCCCAGGATCGTCTGGCCGAGGTCGATCGACAGCATGGCGATGAAGGGGAAGGTCAGGGGATTGCCTGCCGCGGTGCCGATCAGCGCGGCGATGATGTTGCCGCGGATGACCCAGGCCAGGAACACCGCCAGAAAGAAATGCAGCCCGAACAGCGGCGTGAACGAGGCGAAGACCCCGCAGGCGATCCCCCGCGCGATCCGGTGCGGTGCGTCGGGGATGCGGCTGGCGCGATGGCGCAGATAGCGGAACGCCCGGCCCCAGCCACCCCGCGGCAGCACCAGGGCGCGCAGCTTCTGCCAGAGGCTGAGTGGCTTGCGTCGGCGAAAGACCATCCGTGCTCCATTTCGGTATTGGAACCGGGATAGGAAACCTGGGGGCCGGGATCAACCAACTCGAGGCTGAGGAACGGAAAAAACCCCGCCGAGACATCTCGGCGGGGTAGAGGTGTCCCCCAGGCGGTCCGGGGGACAGGCGTGTTCGGATGTCAGTGCGTGCGGCTGCCGTCGGCCTCCATCTCGGCCCGGATCTGCTGCCGCAGGATGTCGATGGGGACCAGCTTGCCGTCGCGCTTGAAGTGCCAGTAGGTCCAGCCGTTGCAGGAGGGCGCGCCCTCCAGAGCCGCGCCGACCTGATGGATCGAGCCCTTCACGTCATTGCCAATCAGCGTGCCGTCGGCCCGTACCTTGGCCTTGAAGCGGTTGCCGAGGCTGAAAAGCTCTTCCCCCGGCCGCAGCATCCCGCGTTCGACCACCTGGCCGAAGGGCACCCGCGGCTCGGCGCGTTTCGACCCCGAGACCTCCAGCGCCGAGGCGTCGAAGCGGCGGACCCGTGCGATCCGCTCGGCGGCGGCCTTGCGATAGGCGGGTTCGCGTTCGATGCCGATGAAGTCGCGGCCCAGCATCTTGGCGACCGCACCCGTGGTTCCGGTGCCGAAGAACGGGTCCAGCACCACGTCGCCGGGATTGGTGGTTGCCACCAGCACCCGATGCAGCAGCGCCTCGGGCTTCTGGGTCGGATGGGCCTTGTCGCCGTTCTCGTCCTTCAGCCGTTCGTGCCCCGTGCAGAGCGGGATCACCCAGTCCGACCGCATCTGCACGCCGTCGTTCAAGGCCTTCAGCGCCTCGTAGTTGAAGGTGTATTTCGCCGCCTCGTCCCGGCTGGCCCAGATCAGCGTCTCGTGCGCGTTCGTCAGGCGCTTTCCCTTGAAGTTCGGCATGGGGTTCGACTTCCTCCAGACAACGTCGTTCAGAAGCCAGAACCCAAGATTCTGTAGTTCGGTTCCCAGCCGGAACACATTGTGGTAGCTGCCGATGACCCAGATCGCCCCGTGAGGCTTCAGCAGGCGCTTTGCGGCGGCCAGCCAGTCACGGGTGAAGGCGTCGTAGGCGGCAAAGCTCGCGAACTGGTCCCAATGGTCGTCCACCGCATCGACCTTGGAGTTGTCGGGCCGATGCAGTTCGCCCTTGAGCTGAAGGTTGTAGGGCGGGTCGGCGAAGATCAGATCGACCGAAGCCGCCGGAAGGGAATTCATCACCTCCACGCAATCGCCAGCAAGGATCTGGTTCAGCGGAAGGTCGCTCTCCGCCGCGGTATTCCTGGTCGTCATTCTCTGCCTCTGCCCCCGGCATCTTTGTGTGCCGATGTTGCCCGGAATCATGAGTCAGAGCCGATTCGCCGTCAAATTCTTTTTTGAATCAAGAGCTTACATAATTCTCTTGATACAATATGTTGTGGACGGGGCGGAACGAACGTCTATGCCAAGGGGTAACGCCTAGAGTTTTCAGCGCCTCAAGATGCGCGGCGGTCGGGTAGCCGGCATTGGCTTCCCAGCCGTAACCGGGGTGATGTTGCGCCAAATCCACCATGATCCGGTCGCGCGTGACCTTGGCCACGATCGAGGCAGCGGCGATCGACAGGCAACGCACGTCGCCCTTGACGATGGCCGTCGCCGGACAGGCCAGCCCGCGCGGGATCAGGTTGCCGTCGATCAGCGCATGGTCCGCCGACAGGCCCGCCACCGCCCGTTCCATCGCCAGATGGGTGGCTCGCAGGATGTTCAGGCTGTCGATCTCCTGAACGCTGGCATGCGCGACCGAGACCTCGGCCAGCGCCATGATCTCGTCGAACAAAGCCTCGCGCCTTGCGGCCGTCAGCATCTTGGAATCGCGCAGGCCCGCCGGGATCCGGGTGGGGTCCAGCCGCACGGCGCAGGCGGTCACCGGGCCGGCCAGGGGTCCGCGCCCAACCTCGTCCACGCCGACCACCCGCAGGGCGCCGGTGCAGAGCGCCTCGGTCTCGTGCAGGAAATCGGGAAGGTTGCGGGCCATGTGTCCACCTAGCGCGGAACCGGCGCCGGAAAAAGGGGGCGGGAGCTGCTCACCCTCCCACCCCCAGCAGGAGACGGGATCAGGGCGGTCCCGTCTCGGTCAAGGCCGCCTCGGCGGCCCGGATGTCAGTTGCCCTGCACGCGAAAGCCCGCGTCGCGCAGGCATTTCGCCGAATAGACCCGGTCCCGTTCGCCGAAGATCGTCGCGCCATTGGAACAGCCGCGCGGCAGGCGGTGGCGAAAGCCTTCCGCACGCAGGCAGCTTTCGGGGTAGAGCGAGACCGAGCGGTCCGCCCCGTCGATCGAGATTGCGCAGACTGATGGAACGCGCCTGGACGACACCGGCTCGGGCAGGGGTGCGGGGGCTGGCGCCGGCGCCGGCCGGTCGCGGTCCTTCAGTTCATGTGCGATGGCGCCGACGACCAGAGCCGCGATCAGCGCCTTGGCCAGGTCGTCCTTCTTGTCGGCCTTGGCCGGGATCGCGGTGGCCAGCACCAGCGCCAGCGCCGCGGCGCCGCCGGTCAGCATTGCGGCAAAGCGGCGTCCGGTCAGCGTGCTTTCAGATATGCCATGCGACGGGATGCGATGCGACTTGCTTCTGAATTCGACGGGCATGCGTGCCTCCTGCTGGGGGTCTGTTGGTCTTTGCGGTCGCTGCCGATGGTCCGCGACCTCGATGACCCACGCTCGACCCATGCCTCCCGGGTAAGCAATATCGCCCGCCTGCTAGGCCATAGCGGTGCGGCAGACCTGACTTGCTATCCGATAACAAGGCCGCAAATTCTTGCCTGATATTGAATATCAGCGCGCCCGCGCGCATTGTCCGAGGGCAAATCGAGCAGCCTCCTTTCCGGAGCCGGAAAAATGAAAAGACTGACCGCTTCTGTCGCAGTTGCGCTTGCCTTGGCCATAGCCGGGCCGGCCTCGGCCGAATGCTATGCCGACTACAAGGCCAAGCGTGACGAACCGCTCAAGCTGATCTACGGTGTCTCGCAGGTGTCGGACGGCAATTGCAACCCCGGAGCGGCCGAAGGCGAACTCACGCCCAGGCTTGCATCGGGTGGCTGGACCTTGCTTACTGTTCTGTCCACATTCGGGCCCGAAGGGCTTGAGGAAAGGAAAGCGAGTGCCGGAGACTTCTTCCTCCGTTACTGAGAGTCTCAAGGCGGGCAACCGCGTCGTCGCCTTCGGTATCGCCGCCATCGTCCTGATCCTGCTGGCGGCGGCCCTGTTCCTGTTCCTGAACCTGCCGGACGCGAACGCCTTCAATGCGCGTGTCGAACGCATTTTCGTCGAGAACGACGACCTGCGATCGGGCGCCGAGATCAAGCTGCTGGAGATCCTCGCGCAATCCGGCACCGCCTTTTCCGAGGTGCTGGTCAGCTATCGCAGCGTGATCTTCGTGCTTCTGGTGTTCTCGACCGCGCTCCTGATCGCGGCGCTGGTGTTCCTGGTCATGATCATCGCGCTGAACCGGCGGATCTCGGCGATCCAGCGGTCGGGGATTCAGGTCGCCAGCCTGATGATTTCCCGCGAGGCGCGGGCGGTCTACATCAACGACATGGAATTCCAGCTGACCGAGGCGGCGCTGGAAACGCTGTCGGTCCTGGCGGAGGCGCGGATGGATGACGAGGTGCTGACCGGCGCCCAGATCGAGGCGGTGATCTCGGGCCGGAACGAGGCCGACTGCGACGAGGCCGCCGGGGCGACCCGCGTGAAGCGGCTGCGCGACGCGCTGGGCAACCAGCTTGTGTCGGAACTGCTGGTCAAGACCATCGCCCGGCGGGGCTACATGCTGGCGGTAGGCAAGGACACGATCAAGATGATCTGACCGGCCTTGCCCTGCCGCAGCCGACCGTCAGCCGCCGTCGCTTTCGTCGCCCTCGCCCCAGAGATACTTGCCCAGATCCCCGCTCGCCAGCGCCTGGACATAGGTCGCAGCGCCCTTGGCCGAGCCCAGATCGAATCGGGTGCGGCCATAGCTGTTCTGCTCAATGAACGCGGCCGCCTGCACCAGACCGCGGCGCGTGCCCGGACCATAGGCGCCGTCGATGCCGCCGGAATAGAAGCCGGCCATGGCCAGCTGCTCCTGCGCAGCGCGGCGGGCGGCGGGGGAAAGCCTCTCGAAGGCGGATTGCAGCGCGTCGCCCTCGGCGAGCAGCGGCGCCGGCAGGATCAGGGCTGCGGGAAGGGACAAAAGGATCTGGCGACGGTTCATCGGGAACTCCTTGCACGGTTACAATCGCAAGCATAGCCTATGAATTGGATCACAACTTTGACCAAAAGCAGGCAATGCCGTGCCAGATCGATAGAGCCCGGTCCGTCTGGTCCGCCCGCAATTCAGTCCATGGCTTTCAGGAAGTGGTGGTGAGCCGGACAGGATTCGAACCTGTGACCCGCTGATTAAAAGTCAGCTGCTCTACCAACTGAGCTACCGGCCCCACGAGGCGGCTGATTAGGCAAGCCCGCCCACAGGGTCAAGGGCAAAAACGAGCGGCACTGGCAAATCTTCGGGTGCGGGCGTATATGCCGGGGCATGATGGAGACTTCGGCGCAGACCGGCCTGCCGTTCATGAAAATGCATGGCGCGGGCAATGATTTCGTGGTGATCGACTCGCGCGGGCGCGGGGCGGTGGTCACGCCTGCGCTGGCGCGGGCGCTGGGGGATCGGCACCGGGGCGTGGGCTTCGACCAGCTGGCCGAGATCACCGATGCGCCCGGCGCCGATTTCGGGCTGGTGTTCTGGAACAGCGACGGCAGCCAGGCCGGGGCCTGCGGCAACGCGACCCGCTGCGTCTCGGACCATGTGATGCGCGGGCTGGGGCGGGACCGGGTCTCGCTGGTCACCGCGCGCGGCGGGTTGCGGGCGGAGCGTCTAGAGGACGGCCGGGTGGCGGTGAACATGGGGCCGCCGCAGCTTGACTGGGCCTCAGTTCCGCTGGCGCGCGCGGTCGATCCGCTGCACCTGCCCCTGCCGGGCGATCCGGTGGCGGTGGGCATGGGCAACCCCCATTGCGTCCACTTCGTCGCCGATGCCGAGGCGGTGGACCTGGCCGCGCTCGGCCCCGGCATCGAGCATGACCCGCTGTTTCCCAAGCGCACGAATGTCGAGTTCGCAAGCCCGCTTGGCCCCGATCACCTGCGGATGCGGGTCTGGGAGCGCGGGACGGGGATCACGCTCGCCTGCGGTTCGGGCGCTTGTGCCGTGGCGGTCGCGGCGCATCTGCGCGGGCTGACCGGGCGGCGCGTGGTGCTGGAGGCGGACGGCGGCACGCTGGAGGTGGACTGGCGCGAGGATGGCGTCTGGCTGACCGGCCCGGTGGCGCGGGTCTTCGACGGTGAACTGTCACCCGATTACGTGGCGGCCCACCGATGAACGCGCCCGCCCATCCGGTGAAACCTCCGGTCTTCGCCACGCTCGGCTGCCGGCTGAACGCCTACGAGTCCGAGGCGATGAAGGAGCTGGCCGCGGCGGCGGGCCTGTCGGACGCGGTGATCGTGAACACCTGCGCCGTCACCGCAGAGGCGGTGCGCAAGGCCAAGCAGGAAATCCGCCGCCTGTCCCGCGAGAATCCGGGCGCGCCGATCATCGTGACCGGCTGCGCCGCGCAGACCGAGCCCGAGACCTTCGCCGCCATGCCCGAGGTGGCCCGTGTCATCGGCAACCACGAGAAGATGCAGGCAGAGATCTGGAAGGGCCTTGCCGCGCCGGACCTGATCGGCGCGACCGAGAAGGTGCAGGTCGATGACATCATGTCGGTGCGCGAGACGGCTGGGCATCTGATCGACGGGTTCGGCCGGCATCGGGCCTATGTCCAGGTGCAGAACGGCTGCGACCACCGCTGCACCTTCTGCATCATTCCCTACGGGCGGGGCAATTCGCGCTCGGTCCCGGCGGGGGTGGTGGTCGAGCAGATCAGCCGGCTGGTAGACCGCGGCTTCAACGAGGTGGTGCTGACCGGGGTGGACCTGACCTCCTGGGGCGCCGACCTGCCCGGCCAGCCGCGGCTGGGCGATCTGGTGCGGCGGATCCTGAAGCTGACGGCGGTGCCCCGACTGCGGATCAGCTCGATCGATTCCATCGAGGCCGACCCGGCGCTGATGGAGGCGATCGCGACCGAGCCGCGGCTGATGCCGCACCTGCACCTGTCGCTGCAGGCCGGGGACGACCTGATCCTGAAACGGATGAAGCGGCGGCACCTGCGAGAGGATGCGATCCGCTTCTGCGAGGAGGCGCGGCGGCTGCGGCCCGGCATCGTCTTCGGGGCCGACATCATCGCGGGCTTCCCGACCGAGACCGAGGCGATGTTCCAGCGCAGTCTCGATCTGGTGGCCGACTGCGGGCTGACCTTCCTGCATGTCTTTCCCTTCTCGCCCCGCAAGGGCACCCCGGCCGCCCGGATGCCGCAGGTGCCGGGGGCCGAGATCCGCGAGCGCGCCGCCCGGTTGCGGGCGCTGGGCGAAGCGGTGCTGGCCGCCCACCTCGCCGCGCAGGTGGGACAGGTCCAACGCGTGCTGACCGAGGGAGCCCGGATCGGACGGACCGAGGGATTCGCCGAGGTGGCCTTCGCCGCGGACCAGCCGGAGGGGGCGATCCTGGAGGTCCGGATCACCAGCCGGGACGGGGCGCGGCTGCTGGCCTGACCTGTCCACGGTGGACAAGAGCCGATAATACTTGAAAATCAATACTTTGAAAATTTTCGTAAAGGATTCCGAAAGGAATCGGGCATGCTGCTGGGCGGGCGCTGGGGGCGCTTCGCCCCCCAGACCCCCCGAGAGTATTTCCGAAAAGGGCAAGAGCAGATCGGGCCCTCTGGCAAGGTAGTCCCTTGGCGCGATCAGGGCAGTTCGGCGATCACGGCGCGGGCGGCGGCGGCGGGATCGGTGGCCTGCCAGATCGGGCGGCCGACGACGATGTGGTCCGCGCCGTCGGCGATGGCCTGGCGCGGGGTGGCGATGCGCTTCTGGTCGCCAGTGGCTACCCCGGCGGGGCGGATGCCGGGGGTGACGATCAGCTTGCCCGCCGCTTCGGGCAGGGCGCGGATCAGGGCGGCTTCCTGCGGGCTGGCGATGACGCCGTCGGCCCCGGCTTGCAGGGCGCGGGCGGCGCGTTCGAGGGTGATGTCGTGGATGTCGCCAGGCTTGATGAGGTTCGCGTCCAGATCGGCGCGGTCGAGCGAGGTGAGGATCGTGACGGCAAGGATCTTCAGGTCCGTGCCGCGCTTGCCGGTGGCGGCGGCGGTGACGACCTGCGGGTCGCCGTGGACGGTGAGAAAGTCGAGGTCGTATTGCGCAAGGCCCCGGACGGCGGCCTCGATCGTGGCGCCGATGTCGAAGAGCTTCATGTCGAGGAAGATGCGCTTGCCTTGTTCGTGCTTGAGCTCGTTGGCCAGCGCCAGGCCGCCGCCGGTCAGCATGCCGAGGCCGATCTTGTAAAAGCTGGCGGCGTCCCCGATCCGGGCGACGAGGTCGAGGCCCTGCACCACATTCGGCACGTCGAGGGCGACGATCAGGCGGTCATCTGCGGGCATCGGGCTCTCCTGCGTTGCGGGCGGTTTGACGGGGCGGGGATGGGCTGTCAAGACTGGCGGCAAACGGGGCCGGAATGGCGCCAGAACGGGGACAGAATGATCCTGGCATTCGACATCGGCGGCAGCCGGATCCGGGCGGCCGCCTGGGACGGGGCTTTGCGGCCCCTCGGCGAGGTGCCGACGCCCGGTGACGATCCGGGTGCCTTCCTGGCGGCCGTAACGGGTTTCGTGACCGGACATGAGCAAGGCATCGCGATCTCGATCGCCGGAGTCGTGGACCCGGGCAGCGGGGTTGGCAGGGTGGCCAACATCCCGGCGATCGACGGCGTTTCGCTGGAAAGCCGGATCGGGGCGGCGACCGGGCGTCCGGTCAGGGTCCTGAACGACGCCGACTGCTTTGCGCTG
>NZ_JBKBLV010000001.1:0-9770 GCF_046295235.1 Tabrizicola flagellatus | reverse complement strand
CAGCGGGGTTGGCAGGGTGGCCAACATCCCGGCGATCGACGGCGTTTCGCTGGAAAGCCGGATCGGGGCGGCGACCGGGCGTCCGGTCAGGGTCCTGAACGACGCCGACTGCTTTGCGCTGGCCGAGGCGGAAATGGGGGCCGGGCGCGACCGGTCCACGGTCTTCGGGGTGATCCTGGGCTCGGGGGTCGGCGGCGGGCTGGTGGTCGGCGGGCGCGTGATGACCGGCGCGGGCGGCTATGCCGGGGAATGGGGGCACGGGCCGGTGGTCCGGGGCGAGTTCGCCTTTCGCTGCGGCTGCGGGCAGGTGGGCTGTATCGATACGGTGGGCAGCGCGCGGGGACTTGAGCGCCTGCACCGCAAGCGGACGGCCGAGCTCCTCGGCGCCGAGGCGATCGTCGCGGGCTGGATCGCGGGCGAGGCGGAGGCAGGCGAGACAATGGCCCTGTGGCGCGAGCTGGTGGCAGGCCCGCTGGCGATGGTGGTGAATGTGGTCGGCGCGGAGGTGGTGCCGGTGGGCGGGGGGTTGTCAAAGGCTCCGGGGCTGGTGGAGTACCTGGACGAGGCGGTGCGGGTCCGCGTGCTGCGGCGCTCTCGCAGGCCGTTGCTGGTGCCGGCGGAGTGTGGCGCGGATGCGGGGCTGCTGGGCGCGGCGCTGGCGGGGGCTTTGGCATGGGGGTGACGCTGGAGGTCTGCGTGGACAGCGCCGAGGCCCTGGCCGAGGCGGTCGCGGGCGGCGCGGACCGGATCGAGATGTGCGCCGCCTTGGCCCTGGGCGGTCTGACGCCCTCGGCTGGGCTGATCGCCGCGGCGGCGCGCTGCGACGTGCCGGTGGTGGCGATGATCCGGCCTCGGGCAGGCGATTTCGTCTGGTCGGGGGCCGAGGTCGCGATGATGGAGGCCGAGATCGCCGCGATCCGGGGGGCAGGGCTGGCGGGGGTGGTGCTGGGCGCGTCGCTACCGGACGGGCGGCTGGATGTGCCGGTGTTGTGGCGCCTGGTGACGGCGGCGCGCGGCATGGAACTGGTGCTGCACCGCTGCATCGATCTGGCGCCGGACATGGAGGAGGCCCTGGAGCAGGCGGTGGGCCTTGGCTTTCACCGGGTACTGACCTCGGGCGGCGCGGTCACGGCCGAGGCCGGCGCGGCGCGGATCGCGTCGCTGCTGGCCCGGGCGGAAGGGCGGATCGCGGTGATGCCGGGGTCGGGTGTCACTCCGGCCAATGCGCAGCTCTTCAAGGGGCTTGGCATTGCCGAGATTCATGCCTCATGTTCGGCCTCGGTCCCTGTCGCGGGCCGGGCGGTCGAGATGGGCTTTGCCCCGCCGGTGCTGCGGCGGACCGATGCGGAGGCCGTGCGTGCCCTGCGCAGGGCGCTGGAATAGGAGCAGGTGATGGACATCACCCTGAGTTACGAACGGCCCGAGGAGGGGCCGGAGTCCGGGCCTCTGGTGGTGGGCTGGTTCCTGGCGCAGGACAAGGGTGCGGTGCTGTACGATCCGCCGGAGCGGGTGCAGATCCGCCCGCCGAACAAGGCGCATGCCAAGTCGGCGAGCCGCTGTCCGGCGGTGATCCAGCTGGAAAGCCGGTATTTCATGGTGAAATGCCCCTTCGACCTGCACATCGGCTTTCAGCGCGACGAGAAGGGCAAGCCGGTGCTGGTGAACAAGGCCGGGGCATCCAGTCCGATCCGGTCGTCGAAGCTGAACGAGGTGCTGACGCTGGTTTCCGAGGCCGAGTGGCGCTTTCCCGACCGGCCGACGGTGCAGCTGCATCTGCCCTATTACTTCATCGCCGACGAAATGGTCTATCTGAGCCAGCTGTCGGCCTTCGCGCATTACCGGCCCGATCCCCTGCCCGGCACGATCTTCGGCGGGCGGTTCCCGATCTCGATCTGGCCCCGGCCGCTGATGTGGGCCTTCGAGTGGCACGAGCCGAAGAAGGACCTGATCCTGCGCCGGGGCGAGCCCTTGTTCTATGTGCAGTTCGAGGGCATGGACCCCTCGCGCCCGGTGCAGCTGGTCGAGGCCGAGCGGACGGCCGAGTTGCAGGCCTATCTGGAGAAGGTCTCGGGCGTGGTGAACTATGTCAACCAGACCTTCGGCCTGTTCAAGGCGGCGGAGGCATTGCGGCCGAGGAAGCTTCTGGTCGCGAAGGACCGGGGGTAGGTGCCACTGGCAGGCCGCCGGGGGACTTCGCGTCCCCCGGACCCCCTGCGGAGTATTTCCGAAAGGGCAAGTGCAAGTTTGAATCGAATTCGAGGGGCTTCCGTCGTGCGCAGCATCATCGAGACCTATGAGGTGGCGACCGGCCGGGTGCGCGAGGTGCTGGCGGTCGAGGGGCGGATCGAGGCGCCGAACTGGGCGCCTTCGGGCGACTGGCTGCTGGTGAACGGGGAGGGGCGGCTGTTCCGGGTGCCGCTGAATGCCCCGGCTCTGGAGCCGGTGGAGACGGGCGCGGCGGTGCGGTGCAACAACGATCACGGGATCAGCCCGGACGGGACGACGATCATCCTGTCCTCGCATCACGAGGGCGAGGGCAGCCGGATCTATGTGGTGCCGGTGACGGGCGGCGCGCCGGAGCGGATCACCGCCGAGGCGCCGAGCTGGTGGCATGGCGTCTCGCCGGACGGGCGGGTGCTGGCCTACGTCGCGGCGCGTGGCGGGAGCCGGGTGATCGATGTCTACACGGTGGTGCCGGGGCAGGCGGAGCGGCGGCTGACCTGCGGAGAGGGCCATTGCGATGGGCCGGATTTCAGCCCGGACGGCAGTCGCATCTACTATAACTGCGACCGCACGGGCCATGCGCAGATCTGGGTGATGGCGGCGGACGGGTCGGGGCAGCGGCAGTTGTTCGCGGACGGATTCGTCAACTGGTTCCCGCATCCCTCTCCCGACGGGCGGCACCTTCTGTATCTGGCCTATCCGCCCGGCACCACCGGGCATCCTGCCGATCTGGAAGTGGCCCTGGTCCTCTGCGACCCCGAGGGCGGCGATCGGCGCCGGGTGCGGGAGTTCACCGGCGGGCAGGGCACCATCAACGTGCCCTGCTGGGCACCCGACGCCAGCGCCTTCGCCTATGTGCGCTATGAGCCTTAGGCCGGTCTCAGGCCGCTGAGGCCCTTCGGCGACCGGGGCTTGGGATCCGGGGCTGGCGGCAGGTCGATCGGGGGCAGGCTGCTGTGCAGGTGGCGCGGGTCGCCCCAGACCGAGATGTAGACTTCGGGCGGGTAGCCGTTGGCCAGATGCTCGGGCACGAGGTCGATGATGCGCACGCGCAGCTCGTCGCCATGGGCGAGGCTGGGGGCGACGATCTCTTCGGCGACCGGGCCGAGATGGCCGACCAGGCCTTCGCGGTGATGGGGGATCAGGCCGAGGATCGGTTTCCGCAGTCGGGCGAAGACGCCGATCCGCCCGTCCGACAGCCGGTCGAGACGGGCCTGGTCGCCGATGGACAGGCCGGTGCGGGCGACATGGATCGCAAGGCCCTCGACCGGGGCCTTGTGGATCAGGGGCAGTTTCGCGTCGCTCATGGCGGCACCTTTCGCGTTCGGAAGCCCTGACCATGTGAGACTGCGCCCGCGCGATGCAAGAGCTGCCGGACCCGGCCCCGGACGGGGCGGCCCGATGTCGCCGATGGCCGGGCGGGGCATCGGCAAGGAAAGGCCGAAGGCCCCTGTCTGCGACAGGTTTTCCGAACCTGTGGTTTTTGCGCAGCCGGGGATTGCAAAGACCGTTGGGCCTGCCCAGATGAGGGGCAAGGCCTTCACGCGGTGGGCTGGGGTTCCGGGCACCGCAGGCAAGGCGCTTCACGAGAGGAGAATGACCGATGAATTTGGAGAAATTCACGGAACGGTCGCGCGGTTTCCTTCAGGCCGCCCAGACCATCGCGATGCGGGAAAGCCACCAGCGCGTGCTGCCCGACCATCTCTTGAAGGCACTCATGGATGACGACCAGGGCCTGGCGGCGAACCTGATCCGCAAGGCGGGCGGCAGCCCCGAGCAGGTCAATGCGGCGGTCAATGCCGCGATCGCCAAGCTGCCGAAGGTTTCGGGCGGCGACGGCCAGACCTACATCGACCCGCAGCTGGTGCGGGTGCTGGACGAGGCCGAGACCGTGGCCAAGAAGGCCGGGGATTCGTTTGTGCCCGTGGAACGGCTGCTGACGGCGCTGGCGCTGGTGAACACGCGCGCCAAGGATGCGCTGACCGCCGGGGCGGTGACGGCCCAGGGCCTGAACGCCGCGATCAACGACATCCGCAAGGGGCGGACGGCGGACAGCGCCTCGTCGGAAGACACGATGGAGGCCCTGAAGAAATACGCCCGTGACCTGACTGAACAGGCGCGCGACGGCAAGATCGACCCGATCATCGGCCGCGACGAGGAAATCCGCCGCGCGATGCAGGTGCTGTCGCGGCGCACGAAGAACAACCCGGTGCTGATCGGCGAGCCGGGCGTCGGCAAGACGGCGATCGCGGAAGGGCTGGCGCTGCGCATCGTCAACGGCGACGTGCCCGAGAGCCTGCGCAACAAGCGTCTGATGGCGCTGGACATGGGCGCGCTGATCGCCGGCGCCAAGTATCGCGGCGAGTTCGAGGAGCGGCTGAAGGCCATCCTGAAGGAGATCGAGGCCGCGGCCGGCGAGATCATCCTGTTCATCGACGAGATGCACACGCTGGTCGGCGCCGGGAAATCCGAAGGCGCGATGGATGCGGCGAACCTCATCAAGCCCGCCTTGGCGCGCGGTGAGCTGCACTGCATCGGCGCGACCACGCTGGACGAATATCGCAAGCATGTGGAGAAGGACGCGGCCCTTGCCCGCCGCTTCCAGCCGGTCTTTGTCAGCGAGCCGACGGTCGAGGACACGATCAGCATCCTGCGCGGGATCAAGGAGAAGTACGAGCTGCACCACGGGGTGAAGATCAGCGACTCGGCCCTGGTTGCCGCGGCGACGCTGAGCCACCGCTACATCACCGACCGCTTCCTGCCCGACAAGGCCATCGACCTGGTGGACGAGGCGGCGAGCCGTCTGCGGATGGAGGTGGATTCCAAGCCCGAGGAGCTGGACGCGCTGGACCGGCAGATCCTGCAATTGCAGATCGAGGCCGAGGCCTTGAAGAAGGAGGACGATGCGGCCTCGAAGGACCGGCTGGAGAAGCTGGAGAAGGAGCTTGCCAACCTGCAACAGGACTCGGCGGAACTGACGGCGAAGTGGCAGGCCGAACGGGCGAGCCTCGAAGCTGCGCGCAGCCTGAAGGAGCAGCTGGACCACGCAAGGGCGGAACTGGATCAGGCCAAGCGCGAGGGCAACTTCGCCAGGGCCGGGGAGCTGCAGTACGGCCGCATCCCGGAACTGGAGAAGAAGCTGGGCGAGGCCGAGGGCCGCGAGGGCGAGGCGCTGGTGTCGGAATCGGTCCGGCCCGAGCAGATCGCCGAGGTGGTGGAACGCTGGACGGGCATTCCGACCTCGAAGATGCTGGAAGGCGAGAAGGAAAAGCTGCTCAAGATGGAAGAGGAGCTTGGCAAGCGCGTGGTCGGGCAGAAGGCCGCGGTGGAAGCCGTCAGCCGTGCCGTCCGCCGGGCGCGGGCAGGGCTGTCGGACGAGAACCGGCCGCTCGGCAGCTTCCTGTTCCTCGGCCCGACCGGCGTCGGCAAGACGGAGCTGACCAAGGCGCTGGCCGAATACCTCTTCGACGACGACAGTGCGATGGTGCGGATCGACATGTCGGAGTTCATGGAGAAGCACTCCGTGGCCCGGCTGATCGGCGCGCCTCCGGGCTATGTCGGCTATGACGAGGGCGGGGTGCTGACCGAAGCGGTGCGGCGCCGGCCCTACCAGGTCGTGCTGTTCGACGAGGTGGAAAAGGCGCATCCCGACGTGTTCAACGTGCTGCTCCAGGTGCTGGACGATGGCCGTCTGACCGACGGTCAGGGTCGGGTCGTGGACTTCAAGCAGACGCTGATCATCCTGACCTCGAACCTGGGCGCGCGGGCCCTGTCGGAACTGCCGGAAGGCGCCGATTCCAGCGCGGCCAAGGCCGAGGTGATGGAGGCGGTGCGCAGCCATTTCCGGCCCGAGTTCCTGAACCGTCTTGACGAGCAGATCATCTTCGACCGGCTGAACCGGGCGGACATGGCCGGCATCGTCGAGATCCAGCTGAAGCGGCTGGAACAGCGTCTTGCCGCGCGGAAGATTACGCTCGATCTGGATGCGGACGCGAAGGCCTGGCTGGCGGACGAGGGCTACGATCCGGTCTTCGGGGCGCGGCCGCTGAAGCGGGTGATCCAGCGCCAGTTGCAGGATCCGCTGGCCGAGATGCTGCTGGCCGGCGAGGTCATGGACGGCTCGACCATCCGCGTGACGGCAGGCCCCGAGGGTCTGATCATCGGCGAGCGCGTGGTGGCCAGCCGCCGCGAACGCCCGGCCGAGGCTGTGGTGCACTAAGCGAAACGGGGCGAGCCGGTGGGCCCGCCCCGATCCGTGCAGCAAGGGGCCGTCCTTCGGGACGGCCTTTCGTCATTTCGGCAAGAGCACCCGGTCGATGACGTGGATAATCCCGTTCGAGGCCATGATGTCGGCGGTCGTCACGCGCGAGCGGTTGACCTTCACCCCGCTGCGGCCGTCGACATGGACGGTCTGCCCCTGGACGGTTGCCACGTCCATCCGCTTGCCGGCCAGCTGGTCCGAAGTCACAGCACCGGGGACGACGTGGTAGGTCAGCACCTTGACCAGCTGGTCCTTGTTTTCCGGCTTCAGCAGGTTTTCCACCGTGCCCTTCGGCAGGGCAGCGAACGCGGCATTGGTCGGCGCGAACACGGTGAAGGGACCATCGCCCTTCAGGGTTTCGACCAGGCCCGCGGCCTTCACCGCGGCGACGAGCGTCGAGAAGTCCGGGTTCGAGGCGGCGATGTCGACGATGTCGGGTTCCTTCGGCGCGGGAACGCAGGCGGCGATGAGGCTGGCGACCGAGACGGCCCCGGCCAGGCGGAAGAGCGTGCGGCGATTCATGAGTTGTCCCTCTGTTGGATCAATGAATACGGGGGCGCTGTTGGCGCCCCCGTTCCGTTGCCTCAGCCTTCCGGCGGCAGGATCACGCTGTCGATGACGTGGATCACGCCGTTCGTGGCCTGGACATCCGGCGCCGAGATCACGGCGCCGTTCACCTTCGGCCCGCCTTCGAGCGTGATGGTCACTTCTGCGCCGTTCACGGTGGCGGCCTTCATGCCCTCGGTCAGGTCGGTGGACATCACCTTGCCCGGCACGACGTGGTAGGTCAGGATCGCGGTCAGCTTGTCCTTGTTCTCGGGCTTCAGCAGGTCCTCGACGGTGCCGGCCGGCAGGGCGGCGAAGGCCGCATCGGTCGGCGCGAAGACGGTGAACGGGCCTTCGCCCTTCAGCGTCTCGACCAGCCCAGCAGCGGTCAGCGCGGCGGCCAGCGTGTTGAACGAACCGGCTGCGACAGCGGTGTCGACGATATCCTTGTCCTGCGCGAAGGCAGGCATCGCGAAGGCGGTGGCGGCGGTCAGAGCCAGGAAAGTTCTGCGGATCATGTGGTGTCACTCCCGTTATGATCGGTATGCCGTCATTGGCGGTGGTTGATAGGGCCGGGATGCGACATTGGATCAGGGGTAAATTCGTGTGAGGGGCTGTTGACCGGAGGCCGACTTGCGCTAAGCCGCGTCGTTCCCGGTTTTCCAGTCAAACCAGCGTGAGGATTGTTCATCCACCGTGAACAGCCACGCGTCATGTTTCAGCCCTGTCCCGCAGTCGTGACGCGGATTGCTTTGCCTTTCATGCAGGATGACGCATCTTTGGCGAAACCCTGACGGAGCCCGCCGATGCGCCTGACCTGGTCCGATGTCACCCCGAAATCCCGGTGGCTGAACCGCCGCCAGCTGATGGCCGGCGCAGCCGCCCTTGCCGCAAGCCCTGCCCTGGCCCGGATCAAGGCCGCGCCCAGCCGCTATTCCACCGACGCCGAACCGACGGCGCTGGAGGATATCACCAGCTACAACAACTTCTACGAGTTCGGCACCGGCAAGGGCGACCCGGCGCGCTATGCCGGCGGGCTGACGGTTGATCCCTGGTCCATCGTGATCGACGGGCTGGTGGACCGCCCCGGCACCTATGACCTGGCCGACGTGGTGAAGGGGCAGCCGCTGGAGGAACGCATCTACCGTTTCCGCTGCGTCGAGGCCTGGTCGATGGTGGTGCCCTGGATCGGCTTTGAACTCGCTGGCCTTTTGAACCGGGTCGGCGTGCAGCCGGGGGCGCAGTTTGTGGCCTTCGAGACGCTGGTCCGGCCCGAGGAGATGCCCGGCCAGGCCTCGCCGTTCATTCAATGGCCCTATCGCGAGGGGCTGCGCCTGGACGAGGCGATGCATCCGCTGACCATCTTGGCTACCGGACTTTACGGCGAGGAGATGCCAAAGCAAAACGGCGCGCCGATCCGCCTTGTGGTGCCTTGGAAATACGGCTTCAAGTCGATCAAGTCGATCGTGCGGATCAGCCTGACGGCCGAGATGCCGCCGACCACCTGGAACATGCTGCAACCGCAGGAATACGGCTTCTATTCCAACGTGAACCCGAACGTCAGCCATCCGCGCTGGAGCCAGGCCTCGGAACGGGTGATCGGATCCGGCCTTTTCGGCGGGCGGCAGGACACGCTGATGTTCAACGGCTACGAGGCCGAGGTGGCCGGGCTCTACGCCGGGATGGACCTGAAGGCGAACTACTGATGGACCGGCTGAACCGGCTGGCCCGTGCCCTGCCGACCTGGGTGGTCTATCTCCTTGGCCTGGTGCCGCTGGGCCTTCTGGTCTGGGGGGCGGTGGCCAACACGCTCGGCCCCGATCCGGTCAAGGCGATCGAGCATCGGCTGGGCGAGCTGGGCCTGCAGTTCCTGCTTGCCTCACTGGCGATCACGCCCCTGCGCCGGGCCGGGCTGAACCTGATCCGCTTCCGCCGGGCGCTGGGCCTCCTGGCCTTCCTCCATGTGGCGCTGCACCTGGTGGCCTGGGTCTGGCTCGACATGGGCCTGCGCTGGTCCGAGATGGCGGCGGACCTGGTGAAGCGGCCCTATGTGATCCTGGGGATGGTGGGATTCGTGGTGATGATTCCCCTGGCGGCGACCTCCTGGAACGGAGCGATCCGGCGGATGGGGGCAGCGGCCTGGAGCCGGCTGCACCGGCTGGCCTATGTGGCGATTCTGGCCGGCGTGGCACATCTGGCGCTCTTGTCCAAGGTCTGGACCACCGAGGTGCTGGTCTATGTGGTCCTTGCGCTGGCGCTTCTGGCGCTGCGGCTGGTCCCGAAGGCCTCTGCCGCGCGCCGCGCCTCGGCCTGAAGCCGGTCCGGCCCTGCTGCGCCTGCAAGAAAATTGCCGCGATGCCGCGTCCGTTGTGGGGTTTGTTGCGCCAACCACCAGATTTTGCGAGTTTTTCTGCGCAATGCAAAATTTTTGTGACGGAGGCACTTTTTGCTCTTGCGGGTTCCGGGTCGGCTGCGTAAATACCCCCTCACCGAAGCGGGAACGCGACGGTGACGGACGGAAGCGGCGGCAAGACGACGCGGAACTCTGGAAAATCTGAAGGCAAGGCGCGAGGGGATACGCCAGGAAGTTGGCGGATCACACGTTTTTTGTCTGACGATTGCTCTTTGACATGATTGGTTCATGAAGGGATATGCGGGCGGTTTGGGCGCATCGGCGTCGGAGACGCGCATATCGGCCTAGTAGGGTTTCGGCCCGATGATCTAGGTGTCAGCTTCACTA